>CAZWBR010000028.1:0-55335 GCA_964632305.1 uncultured Prolixibacteraceae bacterium | reverse complement strand
GTAGTTTTGAATTGAAGGAATAAAAAATCAGACAGAGTTTAATTTACACTCCCAGGAGGGTGTATTCAAATAAGTGTGTCATTTTCTCTTTCTCTGATTCTTACCTCCCGGGGATGTTTGCCTGGAGGCCGCAGAGTAAGTATCTATAGGTGAAAAACAATCAGTTTAGGTGACGGGAGTATCTTTTCCCAAAACAGTCAATCTGGCCCCTTTGCAGTGGTATCCAATGAGTGGCTTGTTTTTCTCAAATCTTACCGCTGTATTTGAACTGAACTTCACAATTCGCTGCGATTCAACATTGGGGGAAATGTGAGGAATAAAAAAATCGTGGCACACGGGAATGCCGGTTAATGTGCCTTTTATAAAGTTGTAGTTGTTTTTCTCAATGGGCCATAGCTCCCCGGTCCGTTGCTTTGAGACTTATTTATTCCGGTCAGGGCTTTTGTCCTAAAGTTTTATTGCAAAATTTGAATAAGTAAATGTACCGCTTCCGTGCTTTAACTTCCCCTTCACGTAAAGTTCTGAGAAAGCTTGGTCCATATCCTTGATAATTGACAAGGGGACATTTAAATCGTGATGTGCCGGCAGAATTTTTTTTATTGGCAACGGCAACAATTTCCTGATTGAATTCATATAGGCAATAGGGTCTGTTGAGGGATAATACGCGAACAACTCCCCGATATAGATTAAATCGCCCGTGTACAGATAACCTTTATCCTTTTCGAAAAAGCACATATGTCCGGGGGAATGTCCGGGAGTGTGTATGACAGTAATGGTCCGGTCTCCCAATTCAATTGTGTCATTATCAGTTAATATTCTTGCAGGAACCCCTTCAAACAGATAATAGTCATTTATATCAAAATCTTTTGGAAAATCGCAGGGCTCCTCAATCAAAAAATTCCGAACCTGTTCTATTGTCAATGGAAATCCGCCGTTAATCCATTCTGTTTCTGCTTCGTGTACACAGAAGTCGGGGAAATAGCGATGGCCGCCAAAGTGGTCGTAATGAACGTGTGTTGTCACCACAGTCACAGGTTTGTTTGTCAATTTCTGTACCTGTTCCCAAATGTTTTCTACTCCCAGCCCCGAGTCGATCAGAAGGCATTTTTCAGTTCCATTCAGAACATAACAGTGCGTTTCTTCCCAGTGTTTATATTCGCTGATCACAGAGGTGTTGTCATCAATTTTTTCAATTGTAAACCATTGGTCCTGGTTGTTATCCGTCATTCCGTATTCTTTAATTGTCGTGTAATTATTTACCGTCCATAGCCTTGCCCATAAGTTTCAGAGGAACTGACGCCATGTATGTCGGTGTTGCAAACCGATCGACCGGCAAGGATTCGGACATAGAACGAAGCGCCCGGCATTTCACTTAATCCCTCAAGTTGAATAGGTTGTGGCGGCGCATCGTCGTTTTTATTTCTGTCAAATATATCGCTTGTTTTCAGTCTATTGAAATATTTTATGTTTTTTTGTAATAAAATCTGTTTATCTTTTACTTTATAGGAAACGGATCAAATATGAAATCTGCCAAAGAAGAATTTCTCGAAATACTCTCAAATTACCAGGGGATATTGTACAAAGTCAGCTGTGTTTACTTTAAAAACAGGGCCGAGCGCGAAGAGAATCTTCAGGAGATCATCTATCAGCTTTGGAAGTCATTTCAAGGGCTCAGAAACCACAACAGTATCGGTTCATGGATTTATGCCGTATCCATCAACACGTCAATCTCCAGGGTTAAACAGGCGTCGCGGATTGAATACCGGGAAACAATCCCCGAATGGCCCGACAAATCGAATGTTGTTGATGAGATGTCAAGGAATGAATCATTGCAATTATTACTGGATGCTATCTATCATCTCGATGAGGTTGACAAATCAATCATGCTGCTTTATCTGGAGGAACGGAGTTATGATGAGATTGCTGAGATCATCGGGATCTCGAAGTCGAACGTTGGGGTGAGGATCAATAGGGCCAAAGAATTACTTAAACAAAATCTAAATAAGTTATAGTTATGGAAAATAATGAATTACAGGAGATCTGGAGGGCTATTGACACGGAAATCAATCGGAAATCCAAGGAAGAGCTGGATTTGTTGCTGGCCTCAAAAAGCAGGCAGACGATTAATAAATTCCTGGTTATCTCGGGTATTTCAAGCGTGGTGTGTATTGGTCTGTTAGTCTTTTTGACCATCACTTCACTGAACCGGAAAGATGATTTGATTTATTTACTCAATAATGCGACTCTCGGATTAGTCACCTTAATCGCATTACTATCCGGGTTGTGGACCTGGTATAAACTGCAAAGCAACAGGTATAATCAACCTTTGAAAAGCTGGTTGGAGGAGAGAATAAATCTTTTATCGAAGTGGTTAACCGGGAGATTAAGTAAGCTGTATCTGTTCTTAATCCCTCTCCTTTATGTCCTGACCGTTTTATCCATTCATGTTTATTATGAAAACAAATTATTTGTTGAGGTGCTTCATACGGAAGAATCAATAATTGGTCTTATTGTAGCAGCGCCTATCGGGCTTTTTGTCGCTTTTTTTGGGGTCAGGAAAATTCGGAAATATGAGTTGGATAATCTCGAATTTCTAAAGGATTTGTACGGTCGTCTTTGCAGCGGGTGCTAAGGTTCCGGGGGGGTATTTATTGTTTCCCCGACTTTTGGTTGACATCGCGTTACGATAACCTGTTATTCTGATTTTTATTTAGAGTATTGGCATAAACATGAGTTCGATATTATTGACGGGCAATACAAAACGGGCAAAGTTTTTTGATTCAGTAAAATGTTGATTTATTAGCTTTTCAGCGAGGACGAATTTTTTTCATATTGGATAAACACTGGTATAACACTGGCGAAAAAAACCGCAAATCCCTTATAAATATTGGTATTAACTGGTAATGGATTGGAGATACAAGCGATGATAACAAATGTGCGTGTATTGAATTGCAAAAGATTGCTTTCTGTTATCATTAATACAAGCAATTCCAAACACTGTATAATGATAACAAATGTGCTTATATTGAAATGCTGTTTTTAAAGTTTTTTCCACAACGAACCATAGATGTTTAGCCGCTCAAACTCACCCAAAATGGTTGTGATATCCCCCGCCATGTCGCCGATGTAAGCCTCAAATTCATACTGCTGGGAGTGGTAATTGATTACCGGTACATCGATGATATTTTCAGTAATGAACTTTAGTGCGGTAGTTTTGCCCAGCTTCACACCCTCAAGGATCTGCTGAAGGCTCAACTGGTACATAAACCGATTCAGTCCATCATTCTTTTGCTCACTGATATTGGATGCGTCCGGCATTTCATCTGTGACAACATGCAACGTCAGGTTAACCGTCCGGCGTTGGTTGATTCCATTACCCTGCATCGTATAATCTACAAAGATGGCCGGGAGTGGAAAGTATTCGTACAATTCCGGTTCAAGCGGCTGCGACCGGTACACATCGATAAATGCGATGGGCTGCAATCCCCTCGCAGTAAATATTGACGCACTGCTTTCAAGCTTTTGATATAAGCTCAGTAATGGTTGTAACATGGCTTTACTTTTTTAAAAATGCTTCTTCAAAACGACTGTATGCGTGTAAAAATATCCTCCGGTTCAGCGCCTCACTGGCGCCCAGAAATGGCCTCGCCGGGATAGTAAGATTCATCTTTCTGGAGTGCGTTTTGACTTTGAATGTCCGGGCTTTTCTGGTTCGTGAGTGGCTTCGCACTGTGACCATTTGTTTTATGGTACCACCATCATTCTGTATTTGCGCGTAGGGAACATCCGTACCGATAACCACCAATTGCTGACTGGCATATATCTTTCGGATACCACGCTTTAACCTTCCCTTATCCACCAGTAAGGTCTGACTTCGTGTTTTACCGGTTCTCCTTCTGGATCTTTTCTTCCACGGCTCGCGGCTCTGATCCAACCATGCTTGATCCCTAAACCGTTCCTTACTGAAGTTAACGGCTATTGCTGCAACTTCATTCGGAATTCGGTTGTAAACCTTCGAAACATTGTCCATCTTTTGCATAAATTCCTGCAATCCTTCTACCCTGGTCATACTATTATATATTATATGGCGGTCTCTGCCGATCTGACAACCCTTAAAAACATTTCAGTCATAAACCGCTCCAGTTCATCTTTATTCATACCGTTGATGCTTTGACTGGTTGGACTGAATCCTTTCACAAAAGAATCGATATTGATGGTAATATTCTTTGATTGGCTTCCAGATCCGATGGTTTTGGCATCCGATCCAACAGCGGTGACGATTGGTTTACCATCACCGGTCTTATCGCCAGCGGGAACGCCACTGAAATCACCTTCAGGTTCAGCTTCAATCTTTATTTTCTGCTTGATATCATCCAGATCAGGCAGCTTGAAGTTACTTATCCGATCCTTGACGCCCTTATAATTGAGCGTGAAAACATCATAAAGCAGCCCGCCTACCTGCTTGACCATATCGCTGATCCATATCAGGTACGGCCTGATACGGTTATATAACCCACTAAAACCACCTTCCATCCCGGTGATTTTTGCAATTACACTGCCTAACCCACCAATCAGCCAGAAGGTGTATTCGCGAACCATGCCCAGGAGATTGAAAATAGCTTTGATTGGCGCGGTGGCCACTTTCCATAGCCCGACAAACAAAGCCCCGATCACTGCTAAACCGTCGCGCAGGATGGCGCTCTCAGCATAGAGCTGCTTTATCCAGTTAATCACACCCAGAATCTTTTCTCCAATAGCGCTCAGGACCGGCAGAAATAAGTTTCCTATCTTGATCATTTCCACCTTGAGTGCATTACTAATGATTTTCCAGCTTTCGAGAGGGGTTAAAGAATCCTTGTACGCCTGAGATAGTGCGCCCTGGCTATTGGTCACTTCGTCTATGATCTTTTTCAACTTTTCGGTATCCTGTGTGGCAGAAGCAAAGAATGCCGCGGCCTCCGAATCAAGTCCGAGTTTGCCGTAAAATTTTGCACGCGCCAGATCGCTCAGTCCTGCTGTCTTCTGGTTTAGCAAATCAATAATGGCGACCAGCGGTTTGATCTTTCCCTGGGCATCATACAATTCAATGCCCATCTGTTTAAACGCTTTTATTTTTGTAATATCGGTCAATGATTTGAAAGCGTTTTGAGCCAAAGTGGTGGCGCGTTCCGATGTTTGTCCCTGTGCGGTCAGAAAGGCGAATGCACCGGCAGTTTCGCCAAGGGCAAAGCCAGCCCCCCTGGCTAACGGAATAATCTTCGGAAGGTATTGAGCAATATCTCTGAACTCTGCATTACCGGCACGGACTGTCTGAAACAATACATCATATACCTCATTGACATCCCTTCCCGATGAATTCATAACCGACACAGCCGCCATTGCGGTGGTTTCAATATCGGTAAACCCTGCCTTTGATGCCCGTAGGGTTGGTTCAAGCGCCTTTAACGATTGATTTACATCGAGACCGGCTGAGATGATCCGGTTAAATGCCTTGGGTACCTCTTCGAGTGGCGCCACATTACGCCCGCCAATCTCCAGGAGCTTACCGGAAAGACCATCAAGTTCTGTTTGTGTAAGCCCGGCTGTTACATTGATCTCTGCCATCCCCTCCCGCCATTGGTTGGCCATTCCGGTAAAACGGACAATTGCAACCCCCGCAGCCAGGACGGCTGCTGTGATCAATACATATGGATTGATCAGGGTTGTAAGGGCCGATCCAACGGCAGGGACACGGCTTTCAATAGCGTTGAATAACTCAATATTCTTTGCTTTGAACGCATCAAGCTTGGACTGCATCTGTCCGGTAGCTTTAGATACCTGCTGTTTGGTCGTATCCAAACCAGCCTTCAGTTTATTCTTCAGGTCGATTAGCAGCTGTAATTTTGATACCCCGTTTGGCATTGTATTTTATTTAAATAGTTGTAAATTTGTTTAGAAAACCTTTGAGAGTTGGAGTGGAGATTAATGCTTCGGCAATCACTGCGAGCTAAGCGGTATCCTTAACAGGACTTTGTTTACGCTCTCAAATGTTTTTAATCAGTAACCCACTCCGTACTTTATCCTCACCATCCTTCAGATAATACCACGTCGTAATTTCATTCGCATCGGATGTTATCCTGGTGTCTATAACCAGACTCATGTCGGCATAATGTTTTATATACCGGTACTGTTCCTGTCCATCTTTAAAGTACCTTCCGAACACTTCATCTGGTTGGTTGAGCAATTCGGCAATTTTTGCAAACAACTGATGCCGGTTCTCTTCTGCAGTAATGTATTTCCCTTTAAGATGCGATTCGAACGTTTCTTTTTTCAATACTAATTTGCGTTTAAGGTAGTCATCGAACCCCATCCTGCCGCGTCCGGCATTCTCTTTAAACAACTCTTTCACATTCTCAGGAGTGATGGTTTTATCCAGCTGCAGCGGCTTTAAGGAATCTTTAAATTCCTTCCACTTTTTCAGGCCATAGTCTGCGAAAGTGTAGTCATTAATAGCTTTGCCTATCGATTTCTGTCCTTTTTCGTCGGTAAGAGTGCCCAGGTACATCTGGTTTTCGGCGAAGACTACACCGGCATCAGCCCGGTTGAAACCGAACATTTTTAGTTGCTTTTCGTTTGTAAAAGCTATGGAAAGCCCGTCTTTTCCACTCATCACATCCTCTTTGCGCGGCCTGCCAACAAACTGAATGCCTTCGCACCTGCATTTGTAACCATTCGGAGGCCAAAGCCTGCGCGCTTCGGTATCGTTAAAAGAGAACACACGCCCGTCGAGCGCCTGGTGTTCTTCCCTCACATGATCGTCGCCAACCGTCTGGTATTCCCAGTTACTGATCTGGTCTTTTTCGGCAAAAAATTCAAGGTATCTGGCCGAGTTCTGGCCTGTCGCTATTGCGAAATCTCGCTCGGTAGCCAGGTATGTTTTATTGAAGGTGTCGTTTATCTTCATCGCCTGGGCAATGAAGTCCGCTTCACTCCGGATCTCATTCTTTTCCTTATCGATCAGCAGCCGGTTCAGGAGTAAAACTTCAGCTCGGCCTTTGGCTTCAGCGAATTTAAAGAGGTTCATTTCCATTGCTGCCAATGCGCGATGATCGGGGGCGTTCCAGTTTACTTCAATGCGGCGATCTCCCCAGCCACTAAACAACCCCTCGCGTAACTCTTCAGCAATTCGCTTGCCCTTCAATAACCGTTCGCGTTCAGCTTCGTTTACCTGATCGCTCCAAAGGTATTTAGCGATCTCGCGGTCAAAGGCATCAAGCTGATCTGTCAGCGACTTGGAGCTACCTACTGCCGTTATACAATTACGATCCGGGTATTCGGGCAAAGAAACGCCACTGGCCACAGCTATCGCCCGAAGCATAGATGTGGCAGCATTAAAAGACGTTTTTGCCTTTTCTTTTTTCTTGACGATCGGAATGTTAAATGTTTTTCCAACCCACTCCTGATCAATTTCATATTCAATCATTGCTTCCTTAACAATACTCCAATGTTCGGTAAGGCTTAAGTCTTCGGTTTCATCGAATACAAACCTCATTTTTGTATTGTCAAATTTAAAGCCCATCGACTGGAGGACCGGCATCAGTTGATCATTAACCACAAACATTACAGAGCGTTTGTCCGAGGCTGATATCTTATCATTCAGCGTTCGTTCATGCACTTCCGTCTGGCTCCTGTTCGCCCCAGTATCGGCCATTGTAGTAGAACCAATAATCCGCTTGCTGGCCTGTTCGTCCTGAAACCGTGCCTGTGATAAGTAGCATTTTTCAGGGTCACCTGCATGCGCCATATCATGAATCTCGACGGTCGTACCATGTGGTAATACTGCCTGGGCCGCTTCGCCCAACTGGCGGAGCATCTTTTCGATCCTGCCCACTTCAGATTTATTCTGTGTGGTGGCCGTGATCAGTGGCTGACCGTACTTTTCAGAAAATTCAGCATAGCTTTGTAAAGCGTTACGCTTCCAGATCACATTTGGAACAACATCGTTCAACACGCCAAATGCAGAGCTGTCCAGTATTTCAATCACGTCATTTTCCTGCCGGTAGTCTATAAACTTATCTCCGCTGACCTCTACATATACCCTCCCAAATTGCGGACAGCAGTTGCGTCGAGGGATTAGTGTAAAGTAAGGTGCATCGCCATTACGGAATAGCTGAACAATTGAAAATTTATAGAAATTAGCTTCCAGTACTGCGTCGAGGAAGTCGAAAAACCATTTCTTGTTCAGGAAGTCGGTTTGTTCCTGCAGTACTTCACCTTTTAGATCGGTTACATAAAAGCGATGGTTCATGGTCGCGGCTTTGCGGATATCCATCACAGATGCAAGGTGAGCATCCAACACCAGGTCACTCAAGAGGTCCTGCAATAAGTACCATCTGGGGTCCTCAGGATTCTCCGCAGCTACAAGAGCATCTCGCCATTTACGGATATCTTTCCGGCTGCGGTCGGTAAACTCTTGCATCAACTTTATCGTGATGTCGTTTGCCGCCGATTGTGGCTTATTGGACGCGGCTGCCGTTGGCGCAGACCGGCTAAAAATGTCTTTGAAGTTCATTTAAAACGGTTTTAAATTATTACCATTTGTGATCTTCCGGAGTACGGCTCCAGATTCTTGTTTCAGCATATTCCTCACCATCGGCATCAGTCACAGTTGGAAGATCTACTGGCGTTATGCCATTGCCAACATCTTTGAGCCAGTCAACCGCATCCTGGTACCGTTGCGCCCGATGTTCCGGGATATCCTTCATGCCGGTTTGGCTGTATAGATGGTATAGTGCGATGTCGATCGTGATGGTGACCACCCACATATCACGGATATCGGGTTCAACCGGCACTGCAAAGATCAACGAACAGTCGTACCGCTTCCCTATCCGGTTCTTGATCTGTGCGATGGCTGTCTGTTCAGCTCTCACCAGTTTGGCTGACGTGTACCAATCGGTTGGCGATGTCAGGAGCTTGATGATCTCCTGTTTTATTTGCATCGCGTAATCTGTTTCTAAAATAAATCGGCTCATTAGAAATATCTGTTTTTAACCGCTGATCGCGGGGTTAATCTTACATCGAACTTCTCAACGAAAGTGGCTTTGTTTAGCTCCATTATTGCAGATTGGAGCGCATCGGGACCGTCATCGTTCGCGCCGCTGCCTTTCTCAAAAGCTAATAATTGATCGATCAGGTTAACCTGTCCCTGATAGTTCTT
This sequence comes from uncultured Prolixibacteraceae bacterium, assembly GCA_964632305.1. Taxonomy (GTDB): domain Bacteria; phylum Bacteroidota; class Bacteroidia; order Bacteroidales; family Prolixibacteraceae; genus CAZWBR01. The sequence goes on along the minus strand of CAZWBR010000028.1, from coordinate 46,139 downwards.
TTCGTCCTCGTTGAACCAAACATTTAGCCGTTCGAAATGTCCGGCCATACTTTCAATACGGTCGTATTTATTGCCCTTGGTTTGCTTGTCTGCGACTACGGGTACATAATAGCCGCGTCTGTCGCCTTCAGTATCGAAGTCGTTCACAAATTCATCTTGGGCAAAAAGTCCCTCAATCAAATAATTGATATTGAATCTTTCAAGTTGCTTTTTCTCGTAAAGATCGTAGAGCCATCCGGCACAGATCGCCCGAGAGGTTTGTTTTACAAATGCATGAAGCACATGGAACTCCCGCCCTGTCTTGCCAACCAAAACAAGCGCCTTGTAGTCGCCTTTATCTTTATAGGAAAGGTCGCCGTACATTACTAAGGCATCGTACTTCGATAACGGCAGTATTTTTTTCCATTGAACCCATTCCGGATTAAAGATCGCGCCGTCAACCAATGGAGTGCACATATACTCGCGCATCCAGGAGCGGTAAGGTGTTGCAGCCCGTTTCTCGCGCCAATACTGGCTGGTGTATTTCGCTGGCCAAGATGGGGTGAAATTATCATCAAGGATAGCCTTTATTTTAAAATGAAATAACTGTTTTGGTAAACCTCCAGCTTTTGCTTCCTTATTAGCCGTAACTGACAACTCTATCAGCTTAGCCATTATAGAGTTTTTATGAATCAGATTGTTGTTGAAGATAAACCGTTCATGGCCTTTGTCAAAACAACCCCAAAGTGTGCCGGTTATGTAATCAACAGCTTCACGTATTAACCGGTCGTTATTGCAACGCTTCAGTGTGTCAATATCGTCACAGGCAATATAATCCGGTCGGTGTTCGCCATTGCGGAGACCTCGCGGATCTTGTCCGAAACCAAGAGCCCTGAAATGTACCCCATCTTTTGTAGTAAAATTACCTTCTGCCCAGTCACCGTGCTTAAATTGATGCCCGTAATCGTTAATCAGACGGTTATTGTATTTCAAATTAGCCTGAATATCGGCTAATAAACGGATGGCTTTATCCTCGTTTTCGCCAATGAGCAACATAAACCATATTTCCTTTTTTACCAAAGCCAGGTATAACGGTATTCCAAGTACCGTGTGAACCGATTTGGCCGAGCCACGAAACATATCGAGCAGTGCCTTAATAATCGGGTTTTCTATTATAGTCTTGGATATCTTTACTTGAAAATCGGCGCATTCACAAGTTGCATAATCAGGGAAATGGTATTCGAACCATTTCACATAATTGGCTTCAAGTCGCCTCATCCGCTTGTATTTCTCATCAGCCGTTTCGCCAATATCGAGATAGGCGGCTTTATGAATACGCTCGCAGTGTAGTTCGTACTCACGTAATATCTTATCGTAATTAGTTGCTGCCACTATCCTGCTGAATTTTGAAGATTATAAACATCTTGTGGTACTGGGTCATATCAGCGGCGAGTTTTGGTTCTTTAGAACTAAGCCAATTATCAAATTCCATCAACACGTCGCGGCAAACTGCAGGGCTGGCTTGTTGGCACATATAGTCGTAAGCTTTCATTACCTTGCTCAATGCATCGGCATCCAGCGCTTTCTGTTCGTTGCCATCAGCATCCTTGCGGGCTTCGCCTTTTGCAATTCGTACCGCTTCTTTTAATAAAATCTTTTTCAGTTCGGTTGGTCCTGTATCGAACAGGTCGCGCGATTCGTCCCATTTCCCTTTATCGCGCCATGAGTAGATGGTTTTGATATCTCTGTCCAAGGCTTCCGCTATTGCTTCAGGTGTCCACTTCTTTTCACAATAGAGCGTTTCGGCGTGGGCAATTTCTGCCGGGGTTGCCCGCTTAACCTCTTTTTTCTTTGCCATTGATAAAGTTTTTGTTCTCAAAGTTAACCGTTGAACACGCGCGTGGATTATCGTTAATAAAACCATTTTATGATTTAATAAAGCCCTTTTATAGTTTAATAAAGCGGCTTTATTACTGCTGATACAGGCTATTGCTGATCGAAATACTTTAGCTGTCGATATCGCGGGATAGAGCAGTTGGCAGCTCGCCGGGTTCATACCCCGGAGGTCGTCGGTTCAAGTCCGGCTCCCGCTACAAACTTTTTATAACTGGTAAACAGAGGTCGCCTGAATAGTTGAATGAAACGTCCCGGATGGTCCGGCAGGCGACCTTGAATTTTAAAACAAAAGCGATGCTGATTAAACGGATTGACAAAACAAAAGCTGAAGTAAAACTCTACGGTAATATTGGAGGCTGGTTCGCCAGTGGCGATACCATGACAGAGATACTTGATTCGCTTGAGAACGACGGCTGCCAGGAAGTCACCTTCCGTTTCCACACCTATGGAGGGTCGGTGTTCGAGGGTAATGTTATTGCAAATGCATTCTCTCGGTCAAAAATGAAAATCATGATTGTGATCGACGGGATTGCCGCTTCGATGGGCTGCATGATCCTAACCTCCGTCCCGGCTGAAAATATCGCGATCGCCGAAAATGGCCTCGGCATGATCCACAGGCCATCCTCTACGCAGGGCGGCGACTACCAGGACCACCTGTCGATGGCTAAACTACTGATGGATTTGCAGGGCAACTTTATTAAAACACTTGCATCTAGGACAGGAAAGAGTGCGGAAGACATCCAGAAGATGTACTTCGACGGCAAAGATCACTGGTTGAATGCTGATGAGATGATTGCCTGCAAGCTGGCAGGGCGAAAGGTTTCAACAGTGGCATCCATTAAAGCACTGGACAAACAACGACTTGAAAATATGACCGAGGAGGGCGCTTACAACCACTTTGCCGCCCTTGCCGGTTCGGATATTCCCCAAAACAATAAATCAGATTTACAGATGAAAAAATCGTTGATCGAAGCCTTTCAATTACAAGGCTTAACGGCTGAGAGTTCCGATACAGCCGTGCTTACTGCATTGCAGGCAAAATTCCAAGCAACCGAAGATCGTTTGGCTGGTCTCGAAACCAAGGCCAAAGCTGAAAAAGCCGCTTCCATTAAAGCTGCATTGGATACTGCTGAGGCAGCCGGAAAGATCACTGCCGAAACCCGTCCGACTTACGAAGGTATTGGTGTAGCTTCAGGCATTGATGTTCTTAATACCGTATTAGCCGGAATAGGTGGCAAAAAACCTATTGTTCAGCAAATTGTAGGCGGTAAAGGTTCCTCTTCTCCGGTTACGGGCGAAAAAACTTGGGCATGGTACCAGGAACACGATCCGAAGGCCCTCGAATCCATGCCTGTCTCCGATCCCGATGCATTCAGGACGCTTTACAAAGCCGAATATGGCGCTGAACCGGAACTGTAATTATTCACTTCAATTTTTATATCGATGAAAACAAAAATCTTTCTTTCATTTATGTTCTCGCTGTTGATCAGCGTCGTCGCGGGAGTTGGTGTCGCTACTGCTACCGGTCTACCTGCCTTGCCAACTTCCGGTGTTTTGTTTGCAACCTCTATGATCCCGATGCCATCGATGGGAGGCTTAACCCTTGCCACCGTGTATCGTGAGGTCTGGACAAAGGAAATCATAAAAGGGTTTAATGCAGCTTTAAAGGACACATTCCTGGACGGCATTCCCGATAAAAGTCAGTATGTGACCGGCGACGATGAAGCACAGGTGATTCATTCGACCTATTTTGGCGTCGAACCTGATGTGCTGATCAATAATACCACTTACCCGATCGATATACAGGAATTAAACGGTGAGGATAAATCCATCTCGCTGGATAAATATCAAACCAAGGCCACCCCGGTTACCGATGACGAGTTATACTCGCTGACCTACGATAAGATGGGCGCAGTTAAGGAGGCTCACACGGACGCATTGGCCGGAAACCGCCTGAAAAAGGCAATCCATGCCCTTGCTCCGGCAAGTCATGCTGCCAAAACACCGGTATTGTTAACCACCGGAGCCGCTACCTCAGACGGATCGAGAAAACGCCTGAAATGGGATGATATCATTGCCCTTCGTTCTGCTTTCACCGCTGCCGGTATTCCACTGGAAAACCTTCGCCTGGTGTTGTGTGCAGATCACGTAAACGACCTTCTTTTGGCTGATACAGCTTTCCAGAAAAGCTACGCCAACTTCAAGGATGGTGTAATCACCAATCAATTGGGCTTCGAGATCCGTGAGTACAGTGCCAACCCTTATTATACCGTATCCACGAAAGCCAAGCTTTCTTTTGGTGCCATCCCCGCAGTTACTGACCGTCAGGCTTCAGTTGTCTTCAACGTGAAACGTGCCCGTAAGGCTACCGGTAAAACAAAAATGTACTGGAGCAAGGCCGAGAACGACCCGTTGAACCAGCGCAACCTGATCAACTTCCGTAACTACTTCATTTGCCTTCCTTCGGTCAACGAAGCTATTGGCGCTATCGTTAGCGATATCCCGGCATAAGGTGAATTCATAGGATAGGTAAAAGACCCCGAAGGTATGGAAAACATCCGGGGCCTATGAACCCTAAAAAAACAAGCAATGAAAATTACAGAAGCTAAACAAAAAGAAGCCCGCGAACTGGCTGCAAGGCATGGTTTAAAAGAGCTTTGGATTAACGAAAAGGGTGAGTTTTTCACCTTGAAAAGTAACGCTTCCAATTCCGTAGCAAACGATAAGGAGAAGTATGCGCAGGTTAACATTGGTGCTGATTCCAAGGCTGGTAAAACGACTAACGATCTTGGAAAAGCTGCCGAAGTGATTGCAGCGATCGAAGGCTGTATTGATATGACTGAGGTTGAAGCTATCAGGCTGGCCGAAGCTGAAGGGAAAAACAGAACATCAGTTATAGAGGCAGCAAACAAGAAAATTGAATCACTCTCTAAAAAGTCAGAATAATGTCAAGCTTGAGAGGAATAATTATTACAGAGGGGCGCGTGGGCGCAAATGTTGCCGGTGATGGCCGCGAGTTCGGCCTCATCGGTAACGGTGTCGCCGTCGAGGGTAAGTTGACGCTTGGCGCTGCTTACGCACTCCGTCGCCCTTCCGACGCCGTCGCGCTGGGCATCGATGCCGATTATGACACGGCCAACAGTGTGAATGTCTATCGCCACATCACGGAATTCTACCGTCGTGCAGGCGAAGGAAAGAAGCTTCACCTGATGCTGCTGGCACAGACGGTGATGATCGACGAGATGACCGAGCAGGCCAAAACGCTGGCTGTTGCCGCTGAAGGCAATATCAGCGATATGGCCTTTATCTTCAATCCCGCAACCGGTTATGTTGAAACGCAGGTTGATGGTTTGAATGCCGATGTGGTTGCCGCTATCCCGGTTCTCCAGGCTTTTGCCGATTGGGCTGACGGGCAGGATATGCCTTTGCATACCATTCTTGAAGGCAGGGGCATTGGCGATACCCTGAGCGCCCTGACTGATTTGCGCGATATGGCCGCAGAATACGAGAAAGTCACCCTCGTGGTGGGTCAGGACTGGGGCTATGCAGATGGCCTTTGGACCCTGGGAAAGAAATTTGCCGATGTGGGTACATTACTGGGCGTGATCGCTTCGCAGGCATGGAACCGGAACCCCGGCGAAGTGGCAACACAAAACCTTACTGACTCCGCTTTGGGCGTGTGGATCACAGGTGGGCTTTCCAATCATAAGAAATACAGTGAGGTTTATGCCGATCTGGCTACGCTTGACGAAAAGGGATATGTCTTTCCCATCCGTTACCAGGGCTTATCTGGCTACTGGTGGAACGACGGGCATGTTTGCTCGCCCATTGTCCAGGATAATGCCGGCAACATGAATCAGCATACGATCGCATTCAGCCACACAATGGATGAAGCGAAGCGGGCATTGCGCATTGCCTATCTGCCGGAAGTAAAGAAACAGGTCATGTTGGAAGACGGTAAGCTACCAGCTTCAATGGTCGATTACTTCAACGCGGTTGGCGATGGTGTGTTTGATAAACTGGCCGGAAAGGAGCTGATCTCGGAAGGGGCTACTTACACCGATCCGAACAGTGATCTGTTGGTTGAAAAGATTCTGGCCGTGCAATTTGCTGTCGTGCCAACCGGATCGATCAATCAAATTGTTGGAATTATTAACCTCAAAAGCGCTTAATCATGACAATGTTAAGAAGGCTTGGCGAAGTGTACTCAGCCGGTGACGTGATAGTCACATTGGCCGGGATGTTCGATGTGAACCCATCGGCCATTGAGTATAACTCGAAATACGCGCACGAATACCAGCGCGGTATCAAGCGTGAGCCCCGCGGCTGGCGCATGGGCGCTAAAGAGATGGACGGGAAGATTACTCTTCCGCTCGATGTGATCTCAGAGATTGAAAAAGCAGCCCCTAAAGGCGAGATTGCCAGGATTCGCCCGTTCCCGATTAACGTCACGTTTGCCAACACCGATAATGAGATGATCCATGATGTGGTCATCGCGAAATTTACAGGCAATGGCCGCAATATAACCCAGGACGGCGAATTGGAAAAAGAACTGGAACTGTTTGTTCTGGATGTCAAGTTTAATGTCTGATAATTAATAAAACCCTGAAGGTTTACATAGCCTTCAGGGTTGTTTAAACCGCATTTAAAACCATTTTAAACCATGAAAAAAGAAGAATACACCCTACCAGAAGGAATTACAGAGGCGATGATCGCCAGCGCAATGGAACACCACAAGATTGGACGCGACAGATTAAGGCTGTTGGAACTCCCGCTAAGCGACGACCCAGCCGATGGTTGTAAAACCGTACTCGCCAAGGTTCCTGAGCGCACCGTTATCGGCCAGTTTCAACGCTTCATCGATTCGGACCCGAAGAAAGCCCAGGAGATCCTGGTTAAAGCTTGCCTCCTCTCCCATAAAGATGAAGTATTGGCCGATGACGGTCTGTTTTTTGCCGCCCTTACCGGCATATCCGAACTTATCCCGGTAAGAAAGGCAACTGTAAAAAACTTATAGAGCAGCTACCGGCTATCAAACCGTTAAAGGATGCTGATAGCTGCGATTTGGATGACGTTCTTATCATGTATGACGCGATGATCCGGTTCTTCTTCAAAGAAGATCCGGACTCGCTCAGTGATGATGAATACGCCAGGAGAATTAAAGAATTGTCCTGGTTGGCAGGTGAAGGTTTCTTAAAAGGTATTAAGCTATGAAGTTCGATTTTTCAGCAAGGTTCCAGTCAGCATTTGGTTTTGTTACAGCTACCGTCAGCAGTCGCCTCGACTCACAGGGTTATGGCGATGTGATGAAGGAAAGCGGCCTTAACGTGCTGACATACGCCAACAGGGAGGCAACCTTTGATGAGATACTTCTTTATCGCGATGCCCAGGAGTATCTTTTCGCTTACCGTAGTATGGCGGAACAATACAGCGAAGTATTTGCAACCCCGCCCATGCTCAGCATGAAGAGGGCAAAAAAACTTGCCATTACAACGATCGACAACAGCGATGTTGAAGTAGTGGAACGTTACGCCACCGAACCCTGGGAGATCACCTGGAGAGGATTGCTCATCGATATGGAAAACCATGAATTTCCTATTGATAAGCTGGAGATGATTAATGGGATCTTTGAGGTGAACAGTGTCTGGAATGTATCCAGTGAGATCCTGGGTAAAGTGGGCGTCGAGGCGATCTACATCAAAGATATCAGTATTGATTTTGTGGAAGGATATGAAGATACGATTGCCTACACGATGGTCACCAGGGCAATAAAACCACTCGAATACCAATTAAGCAACTAATGAGAGCAACAATACTAACCCTTAGCACCATGATGCTTTATCTGAATATGAATGCCCGTGTTACCCTGGGCAATGTACTGCTCAAGAATGTTTCTCAGTTTGAGATCAGTGAAAACATCCTCGAGATCAGTAACACAGCAAAAATCACGATTCCGAAAGCCTACGGTGCGCTTAACGGAAAGAAGATCCTTGAACAATTCAAGGTAGGCGATCCGGTCACTATTGAAGCCGGTTACGATGGTGAGTTCGTTCGCGAATTTACTGGTTACGTCCGTGAGATTGACAGCGATATTCCGCTGGTTATTCACTGCGATGATGAAACCTATCCGCTCCGGCAAACCAACTATGTAAAAAGCTACCGGGATGCGACACTGAGACAAGTATTGGCAGATATCATCCCGGCCACGATAACGGTAGATGCTCCGGATCTGAAATTGGGAAAATTCCAGATCGACAATGCAAGCGCTTTTGCCGTGCTCCAGGACCTGATCAAGGATTACGGCCTTTATAGTCGGTTGCAGAATGGTACGCTCCGGATCGGGTTGGCCTATGATTTTGGAGCGTCAGTGCAGGATCATAAGTATATCATCAACGCACCGGTTGAAAAGGTATATAAAGGCAATGTCAAAAAGAATGAACTCAAGTATAGACGCAAAGAGGATTACAAGATACGCTTCAGGGCGACCGCTCTTAATCCGAACGGTACTCGCACCGAGGCAATCATTGGCAGCAAGGACAGGGACGCCTCAGAACGGACTTTAAACTTCGCTGGCCCCCTGACGGTGGCGCAATTGACAGACACCGCTAAGGCCATCTCGGCGAAGATCGTTTATGATGGTTATACCGGTACGATCACCGGTTTTGGAGTTCCGCGTACTCACGCAGGCGATGCCCTGGTGATTGATGACCGGGATGAGTCTGATCGCGGAGGGAAGTACCTGATCGAAAAAGTTGGGATCACATACGACGAAGGTGGTTTTTCACGAAAAAACAGCCTGAGTTATAAAATATAGATACAGGCTCGAAACAGGCCGTTTTTGCGACGGCAGGTTTTAGCCAGTGGATTGTTCGTTTTTTGGTAATGGATCGCTTCACGGCGATTTTAAAGCAGGTTTAAAGTAGGTTTTAGGGATGGGTGAACTTGAACAAGCAATTGAGCAGGCAATACGGAAACAATCCGGTCGGTTACAGGTTAAGCAGGTCTTATCCGGAGTGGCTACCGATGTGGGCGAATCGACCTGCACAGTGGAGCGGCAGGGCTCACCCTCCCTTTTTGATGTCCGCCTGAATGCCATCGACGACGACCTGCAGAGTTTCTTTACGGTCTATCCGGCTGAAGGATCTGTTGTCCTGGTTGCGATCATTGAAAACATGAAGACCGAAGCGGTAGTGATCCGCTGCTCAGAAGTGCAGCGGATAAAGGCGAAAATAGGCGACACAGAGCTGGAGCTGGATGGTGATGGTTTCCGGTTCGACCGTAACGACGAGAACCTTCAGACAGTAATAAGTGAATTGATCAGCGAGATTCAAAAGATTGTCGTGGTTGTTGGAACTACTCCGAATGTACCAGTTCTTGAGTCGATTAAAGAGCGTTTAAAGCAAATTTTAAAGTAATGGCACTCGATAAAACAGGTTTGAAAAATGCATTGAAGTCGATTTTCGACGGCGTGTCTCCGGAGGCGAACGGCGAGATCGATCCGGCTGTTTTGCGCGAAAAGGTTGCCGATGAGATGGCTAATGCAATCGATCTGTTTGTGAAATCGGGAACCGTCACTGTTGCCCAGGGAATACCAGTTAGTACGACCGGCAGCGCGACAGCCCAGACAGGCCAAACTACTGCGGCGGGTAATGGAACCATAAGTTAAAGATATGAACGGCATTGTACTACATAACGATACTCTTGATGTAAAGGTAAATCCTGTCAGGGACACCAACGGGATCATCACATTGGGGATGGTGGTTGGGAATATCGATTACCAACGCTGCCGGATGATCATCGAAGCCCAGAAAGGCGAATTCAAAGAGTATCCAACGCTTGGATTTGGGATTGATAATTACCTGAAAAGCGTTAAGATACAGAAGCGGCAGCAGTTCATTACAGAAATGACAAAGGAGTTAAAATCAGACGGTATGACGCCCCGCATCAACGTAGGCGCCGATCTGTCCCAATTTGATATTGAACTATGAAAAAGAAATTGCAGTTTCTGGTAATTCATTGTACGGCCACTCCATCTGGTCGGGAGGTGACAAGCGCTGAGATTAGGCACTGGCATACCGATCCTAAACCAAAAGGAAATGGGTGGAAACAGGTTGGTTACTCGCGTATCTTCCATATTAATGGTGGTGTTGAAACCATCGTGGAAAATAATAGTGATGAATGGGTAGATGAGTGGGAAATCACCAATGGGGTTGCCGGAAAAAATAGTATTTGCCAACATTGGGTTTATGTTGGGGGGCTGACAGAGGTCACGAAAAAACCATTCGACAGCCGGTCTATCCGACAAAATGAATCATTAAAGCGGGAAGTGCTTGCATTTCACCGATTGTTCCCGGATGTCAAAATTGTTGGTCACAACTATTTTAATAAAGAAAAGGCATGTCCTTCGTTCGACGTGCAGACATGGCTGAAATCAATTGGGATTAACCAAACATTATAAAACATGACTTTTGAAGTAATCTCTATTATTCTCAACGCGCTCCTGGGTGGAGGTCTGTTGCTTCAGTTTATTACCCTGCGTTCTGTAAAAGCCAAAGCACAGGCGGAGGCAGAAACAGCCAGGGCAGAGACAGAGACAGTCAAGGTTGCTACCGAATCGAGCGAACTGGATAACGTCGAGAAGGCGATCACAATTTGGCGCAATACTGCTGAAAAGATGAGCAAGGAGGCAGATGAGTACCGACAGAGGTACAGCGATTTGGCGAGAGAAGTGGCGAAGCTACGGGAGGATGTCAATAAACAAACCGCGTCGATTAATAAGATACTTAAGCTGCTCGACCGGATCACGCATGAGAATCTGGAGAAAATAGTTGAACAAATTAAAAACGAGATCAATGGAAAAAATAATTAAGATATTACTGATCATGTTGGTAATGGTCAGTTGCAAAACGGCCAAACAACCCGTTATGCCAACCGTACCGATCAATTACAAAGAAAAGATCGTTGAGCGCCTGGTTCCGGTAGTTAATCCGGCTGACAGCCTGAATATTCTCGCATTACTGGAATGTAACGAACAAAATAAAGTCGTACTGAAGGATTTGTCCGAAGAGAAGAGTAAAAGGATGCAAAGCCAGTTTTCTTTGACGAATGGACAATTCAACTATAAGGCATCCTCCATACCGGATATTGTCTATCTACCTGTAAGGGACAGCATTGTTTACCGTGAAGTTCCGATACCGGTAAACGTGCCGATAGAGGTTAATAAGCTAACAGCCTGGCAAAATATTGAGATTAAGGCCGGGCGTGTGCTGTTTGCTTTAATCCTGGCATTTGGACTTTATCAACTCTGGCAGCGGAAAGGTGCACTAATTAAAGCGGGTCTTAAAACATTGCTGAAATGGAAGTAGTCGTCCTTGATGGTCAATCCCTGTTCGATCTTGCGCTACAGACAGCCGGATCAGTTGAAGCAATGTTCGATATTGCTGAACGGAACAGCCTGTCGGTAACTGATCCATTAACGGCTGGATCGGAGCTTGTCGCTTCGGATGCTGTCAATAAACCAGTGTTTGAATATTACTCGGTTAACGGAATAAAGCCTGCGACCGACGCTACGATTGCAGCAATGAACGAATTAAGAGATGAGGGTATTGATTTCTGGGCTTTGGAAGTGGATTTTGTGGTACAGTAAAGAATACGAAGGATATGGCACGAACAATAACAGTGATCAAAAAGGAAATTACAGACCTGTTCATTCAGAATGAAACGGTGATCGGACTGTACGGATTGGACACATCAAAGAATTTTGAGGACCAGTTTTCGAAGGTCAGCGTGGAGAGTATCTTGTTCTTTGTCGTTGCGTCCGCGATCTGGACACTGGAGATTCTTTTTGACAGACATAAAGCCGAAGTGACCGCACTGATCGATACCTCCAAGCCACATAGGCTGCTCTGGTATGTGCAGAAAACAAAGGCTTTCCAATTTGGACATGCTCTGGTAACCGACTCAGATGTTTACGATAATACCGGCGTAACGGATGAGACTATAGCTGCAGAACAGGTGGTGAAATATTCGGCAGCGGTGGAACAATCGGGACGGATCGTGATCAAGGTGGCAGGTAATGGTCTGAATGGGCGCGAACCGTTGACTGCAGAGCAGGAAGCCGCACTGACCGCCTACCTGAAAGAAATAAAAGATGCCGGCGTGCAGGTTGAGCTGATCAATCAAGCTGCCAACGCATTCACGGCGACCATCGATATCTATTATGATCCGATGATCCTTAGCGCTTCGCTGGGCTCGTTGGCCGATGGCGGCAATCCAGTACTGGAGGCCATCAACGACTTTATTGCCAATCTTCCTTTTAATGGAGAATACCGTAATAGCGCCCTGATAGACAGATTACAGTCCGTTCCAGGAGTGATTATCCCGGAGCTTCATCTCAGTGCGATTGATGGAGCGCAGGTGATGGCTAAAGCTACCCCTGCTGCAGGTTATATGAAAATATACAACGAAAGCGACCTTGTGCTTAATCCTATTGCATATGCGACTATTTCAAATTGACATTGACCGACTGATAGCGCTGCTGCTGCCCACGTTCCTCCGGACGCGGATCAATTTCGCGCTGGTTAGAGCAATGGTGCAGCCTGTAGCGACACTGTTGGATAGGCTCAATGCGAACCGAACGACCAACTTGTACAATCTTGGTCATAACGGACAGGTCTGCTACCTGAGGACATTACTGAACGATGCTTTTGACGTGAGCCAGCGGCGGATCAGGATCGACGACACGGTCAGGTACGATTGGACATGGATTTATCCTGAAGATACAGACCGCCCACTTTGGCTTGAGGTGGTACCGATTGCGTCGGAACAATTCACCGGCGATGAAGGAACTGACTTTACAGTGATTGTTCCGGCTGATATCGATCGGTCGATTACGCCGCAAATGATCTCGCTGATCAACTACTATAAGCTGGCAGGTAAACGTTACTCCATTCAGTTTGAATAATTAAAACCAACAATATGAATCAAATTGATTTATTTAAATACCCAAAGTTTCCGCTTAGTGCCGAAACGCTCGACTTCCTTCAGCAGATGTCCTCGCTGATGGCCCAAGCTGCCGGGATTGGCGGTGATAACTTCATTCTTAGCGGATGCTCAGAGATCGGATCGAACGTCAGCGCTGGGATTATCGTCGTAGCTGGAGAGGTGATGCCTTTCCTTGGCGGGACTAAAGAGAGTTACATTATCGTAGAAGAAACGAAAAGATCCGTTACTGCCGAAGGTCAGGTTTATGCAGAAATTTATATAACGCGTCAGGCGCGTTTTGGCACAGGGGCCGGACAAGTAGCCTGGAGCCTATTCCAGCCGGTGTTGACCATTCCGGCACTTCAGCAGCAGATCTCTTCAGTGATCCCAACGGGTATAGTGGTGATGTGGGCCGGAACGGCAGTCCCGGCAGGATGGAATATTTGCGACGGCACCAACGGCACTCCCGATCTGAGAGATAAGTTTGTCATTTCTGCCGGAACTGAAAATGCTGCCGGAATTTCAGGCGGAAATAAACAAATCACGCTTACTGAATCGCAACTTCCTGCACACAAACACGGCTCAGGAACACTGGCACTCAACGATACTACGCTGGCCAATTACTTGGCCTACAACAATAATACTTTGAGCATGGCCGATAGTATCAATGCCGGGGTCGAAGCAAAGACAGTGGCTATTACCGGCGAAACAGCCAACGCGGGTAACGGCGATTCGGTCAACATCATGCCGCCTTTCTATGCCCTGGCATTTATCATGAAATTATAATTACGATCATGGCAGTACAATCATTATCGACGATTAAGAACTGGTTTAAAACACGTTTAAAACCAACGCAGACGCAATTCTGGGATACCTGGGATTCGTTCTGGCACAAGAACGATACGATTCCGGTGGATTCGGTTGAAAATCTTTCTTCGATCCTGAATGGTAAGGCATCGCAGGAAGGGGTGAACAATGCTCTGGAGTCTATTAATGATGATATATCTAATCTTGGATCGAATAAGGTCGATAAGATAGAGGGTAAAGAGCTGAGCGATGAGAATTTTACGACTGAACAAAAAATGAAGTTGTCCGAGTTGCAGAATATAATCATAACCTCCCCTGACCATTCTGTTTTAGTGAAACAGTCGCCAACCGGTTGCGACTTATCGGTCGCTCCGGGGTTTGAATACGATATACATGCTACCACCCAGATGGATGATGATTTAATGACTATTAAAGAAGTAAAAGCTGCACCCGCCGCCGGTTCCTACATATCAATCGCCTGCGGCTCGGATGGTCGGTTTGTTATCGTCGCTACACAGGGTGGCCGTCTGTTTTATTCAGAGAATCGTGGAAAAACATGGAGCGAAACTCAGCCAGCCGGCGATACTGATAAGACATGGGGGTCTGTAGCCTGTAGCTACAATGCACAAGTGGTAATTGCATCATGTAATGCCGGTGGGAGATTGTGGAAGTCGACAGACCGCTGTGCAACATGGGTTGAATTACGTCCAGCAGGCGATTTTGACTATAGCTGGGGAAACTGTCTTGCAATAAGCAATCTTGGAACCCACATAATTGCCGGGGCGCTTTACAGTAGACTGTATAAATCGGATGATGCCGGTGCAACATGGACTGAAATCCGCCCCAAGGGAGATACCGGACAAACATGGTTTGTGGCTGCTGTTAGTGAGGACGGCCAAACAATTATTGCCGGCACCAATGCGCCGGGAGATGTGTATATTTCAAAGGATGGCGGAGTTACCTTTACTCACCTTGCTTGGCCTGAAATATTGGGCGATGTGTTTGTATCCGCCGACGGACAGAAAATTTGTATGCCCAAAGATACAGAAGATCCGCATGGGTGTTGTCTGCTAACATCTTTTGAAGGCGGCGGCAATTTGATGTCTTATGAAGAAGCATATTATCTACCCGAGAGTATTACAGGCGGCTTCGGGGCTTTGTGGATGAGCAGAAATGGTACGAAAATAGCGGTATCTGGTGGTAATTTTATTGCGACATCTACATTTCATGTTGACGGCGATTGGACATTTCACAAACTGCGAAATGATGGCATTGGTATTATAACTGCTTCTGATGACGGGGCAATTTATTATGCAGTTGGCTGGGATGGTAATCTATATCGTATCGAAATGAGACGGATAAACGACCCATTCAATCAAATTGAGGTCGATGTGACAAAGGATGTGAATATTCCTGATCCATGGTTTTCCATAAACTACAGCGATGGATTCTTCATTGAGGATTCTGATGGGATAGGTCCGTATGGGAATGTCGTAGATGTAATTAGCCTTGATTCGTCTTATGATAATTATACTGCCAATGTCTATATAACCTCCAGAGCTTCTCGTGTTGTTATTGGTACAAATGGATTTATTATCAACAATCTTGATTCAATGCTTTCAAAATTGGATGCCGTCAAAATGATCCGTCTAAATCCCGGATTTGATATCAATATGCTTGCTTCGATAATTGATGGTATTCGCCCACATCGATCACCTAATGGATATATTTCGGTAGGTTTTGATGTATCTGAAGAAATTAAATCGATCGCGGCAGAAAAAGGTTGGATTATTAGCTCAAACGTAAACAGTTAAAAACACACAATTATGAGATTACATACATTCATAGGCTCAGTTTTTTCGCAGGAAAATGGAAAATACATCTCCCCGGCAGTCATGATTGAAGACGCAGCTGCTTCGGTGCAGGTAAAAACTATCACTGCAGGGACAATTACCGTTCAACGATCGGTTAACGCCAAAGACTTTACCAATGTGCCTTTTTTCGAGCTGTCGGTTAATGGCCTTGCCGAGTTTAATATTGCCAACGCCATCCGGGGTCAATACGTGCGGATAGTCTCCACTGTGGCGGTCGAATTTTGCAATATAATATCGTAAGGCCATGCTGTGCGATTTTATGGATTGCGACCTGAACGCCAGCAGCCTTGCTGTTTGCGACTTAGGCGATTGCAATTTCGCCGATTGTGATCCTACTGGTTATCCCGAGGGCACGTTCGGTTATCGGTGGCAGAGCGGCCAGCTTGACGACAGGGTGGAATTTGTGCGCGACGCCAAAGCGGATAGCTCCGGGCAGGCTCCGGCAAATAGCCGACGCGCCCAATTGC
Source organism: uncultured Prolixibacteraceae bacterium (assembly GCA_964632305.1). GTDB lineage: Bacteria > Bacteroidota > Bacteroidia > Bacteroidales > Prolixibacteraceae > CAZWBR01. The sequence continues at coordinate 30,133 of CAZWBR010000028.1, read as the reverse complement.
TCGACAGGATGAGGCCGTTTCAATGCAACCTCGACGGCACGGCGGTGGAATTTCTGGGCAACGATGTCAGGTTTAAGCGCGACGGAACGCCATCTAATCTTACAGACCCTAACAAGCTGCAGATGGTGCGTGTGCCCCACTACTGGACCACCTCCTACAAGCACAGCGACGGATACATCTACCGCATGTTTTCTTTTCGTAGCCGCCCAGGATGGGAAGAAGTGAAACCGTTTGGCTACCCACGATACCGCGGGGTTGTGATTGGTGGTAAGCTATTGTCGTATTCAGGAGTCACTCCAGTGGTCAATATATCGCTGACAACCGGCGATCAGTACGCACGTGCAACAAACCCAGCCGGGCGGGTAACGCCATTATATCTCTATCAAAATATGCTGTGGCTTTCAGTCCTGGACACTGGACGGTTTAATATGCAGGCTTACTATACTGGTATCACCAATGCGGGGACTGCTTATGCCAATGCGGCCCCCACTGGCCTGCTGGATGCGCTTGCAACACCATCCGGGCAGATTGTTCATGAGTATATCCCTGGCAGTTATACCAACCCATTCCGATGGCGGTTTATTGAACAGTTTTTTGGACAAATCTGGAATATTCTTTCCGGTATATATGTAAGATGGGAGCCAGGTTGGGAATTACAAAAAGTGTATATGGCTCAAAGCGCAGGTGATATTACGACCAACAATAACTATGGCAATCATAGGCTAATTGGCGAGATTGGCAGAAATGACGGATACGTAAAAGAGTTCATTCCTGGCACTATCTTACCGGCAGAAAAAGGAGCGTCTACCACAACAGGCAAGTGTGATTACAATTACAATTCAACATTGCAAACCGCATACACCAATACGGCGCTCGTTGGCGGGGATTCGGACAACGGCGGGTATGCCGGTCCGGGTTGCCTCGCCTCGCACTGGGGCGCTGGCTACGCGGTCGGGAGCGGCGGTGCCTCCTTTGTGTTAACCGAATTACCCGAGGCCGCGGCGCAGCCGCCCGGTTAAAAAATACAGGGCATTAAGGATACCGGCGATCGTTGGCGGGAATTCGAACAACGGCGGGAATGCCGGTCCGGGTTACCTCAACTCGAACTGGAACGCTGGCAACGCGAACGGGAACGTCGGTGCCTCAATTGACGAAATGATAACCCCTTAATGTCCTCTCACGCGAGAAAAATTTCATCGTCACCAAAACGCGGGTTGGTAGCTGTTACGGCGAAGGCACGCAATAGACGTCAAAGGAAAGTATAATGAAAAGAATAGGTGGAAATATTTACAACGAGATCATCTCGATGGAAAACTTAATAGCTGCAGACGTCATCTCCAGGCGCGGTAAAGAGTACAGCCGTATCATGTCGAGCTGGGACACAGATTGGTTTAAAGGCATAGATTTACTCTATAAAGAACTGAATGAAACTGTTTATTTTCCTGATGGTTACTATTCATTTAAAACAAACAAAGCGGATAAATCGGCAAAAGTACGCGAGATATCTGTGTGCGCCAATTATCGTGACCGGGTAGTACACCAGGCCACCATACAGGTGCTTGGACCATATTTTGTAACGAAATTCACCTCCGACACTTATGCAACAATACCCGGGAGAGGGCCACATCAGGCCATAGCAAAGCTGAAAATGCTCATGAAACTACCCGGTGAGTTGTATTGCCTGAAAATGGATGTTCGCAAGTTTTACCCAAACATCAATAATGAGATCATGATTGATGTTCTGGGCAAAGTGGTTAAATGTCGAAAAACCATGTGCTTGTTGTCGAGGATTGTCAATTCACACAAAGGCTTGCCGATTGGCAATCTGACTTCACAGTGGTTTGGAAACTTATATCTTAACGAGTTAGATCACCTTATTAAAGAGAGATGGATGGCCGCCAACTATTTTAGGTATTGCGACGATTTAATCATAATCGACTACAACAAAGAGCGGCTGCACGATTTGGCTCAGCAAATAATTGCCTATCTACGGGAGCAAAGGAAGCTTGAAATAAAGCCCTCCTGGGCGGTGTTTAAGATAGGCGAACGGAAGCGACAGGGGCGCGGCATCGATTTTCTTGGATATGTATTTTTCCGGAAACATACCGACTTGCGCAAATCAACAAAGCTGAGGTGGCGCAAAAAGCTCAGGCAATTAAATCGGTCATCGCCTTCGCATTACGACATGCAGGTAGCAGGTAGCCTAAAGGGGATACTTAAACATTGCGATTCGAGAAATCTGATAAAACATTTAATACATGACTACCCAAATTATTTTGAAAGATTACAGCATGGTAAAGCAGCCCGTATTACAGCGGCTTAGCACGCATAATAACTGGCGCTTATGCTTTAATCAGCAGTTTATTCCCGCTAATAACGAAGAGGCACGGGAGGATCAATGGGAGGCCGATTTTGTTCCGCAACCTTGGCAGGACGATGTAATGAGCGAAGAGCTGCCCGGATTAAACTTGTTTGTCCCATTGCTTGCTGATAGAGGGTTAACAGATCAAGAAATACAGGAAATCATTGACAATGCAAATGCATGATTTATTTACGCCTGAACAAAAACCACGCGATCTAAAGAAGAGGTTTGCAGGAAAAAGAATAGCCCTTGAACATGTGCTTGGTATCGAAATTGAGATCATTGATTTCGAGATTGGGAAAAGTCAGCGCACGGGCAATGATTTGCTTTATCTACAGCTTAAGGTATGCAATATTCCGAGAATGTTTTGGACTGAAGGTTGCCTGCTAATTAAAACCATCAAAGCAGCAAATAGAGTGGACCTACCTTTTCGAACAAAGATCGTCCGCGACAAACAGGGATACCTAAAATTTGTAAAAGTGAAAAAATAAGAATCAATACAGGGGGTAAAAAATGAGCCCCCGGCTGTCAGTAGTCATCTCACCTACATACTGGCAAAAAATGCGGGTTAGCGCACAACCGGGGGCAAATGCCTTCAGTTCGCTAATCCGCATTTTCTGTCAAGAATACTGAAAGTTTTGGATACCTTCAGTGTTTTGTTATTTTATTCCTAACCGTCTCTTTCGAATTTGATTAATAGTATCATAACTCATTCTATTTCGGTAGAAAAGCGGTATCTCAATATATTTCACCTTATAATTATCGGCGTAAGCCTTGCATTCTTCCAATGTTTCAAATGCTTTACCTGCCAAATTGAAATTGCTTTGCATGGCCACATAGATGGTCTTTTTTGCCAGGTATTTATCGGTCAGCGGTTCTGGCATGTTTAAATCAGAGAGTATTTCATATGTATTTGGCGACCAGCGAGAACTGTCTGACATATGTTTGTAGTATAGATTTATCTGTTGATCGAAATACGGTGTATTGTTGATGAAGTGGATACAATCTTCTACGGCTGCATAGGCTTTGACAGGTTGTTCGGATTGTTTTGAAAAAACAATCCATATCGGCAGAGAGCCAGTTATCATATAAGGTTTTTCTGATTCTTTTGGTTGATTTCTAAGTAGCTCAAGATATTTCGAACTCCATGCGTTGATCAATGACCGTGAGTCCTTATCTACGTTCATCATTAACATACCATAGTCAACAAATAATGTATTTTCATTAACCGCAGGGCTTGTGCTTACCAAATTTGATTTACCAGACTTATTTTGGAGCTTTTTTGCATATGACGGGAAATATAAAGTAAGCGTATCGTTTGGCTGCAACCTTGTTTTAGTGCAAATAAATTCACCGTCTACCAACTTATACATTATCTCTCCGGTAAGTCTTGTTGCGGAAACAGGCAAGACTGGCATTTCTTCGTAGGTTTTGGCACTGTCGATTTGTGTCTTGAGTAATGCTATGTCCTGTGCTTTGACACCCAGCATTAGCAGAGCAAACATGATGGTAATTGTCGTTTTCATTTAGATTATAATTAAGGGGCGATAACCTGTACCGCCCCCGGTTTACTACAATTTATGTGCCGTAATCGTTTGTTCTTCGACCATCTTCTTAGCCGTATTAAGATCCGGCATCATCTCTCGCATGAGTTCAAGATAATAATAATGACTGGTATGAACTTCGTCATTATCACTCTGTAGCAGATCAATCATTTCGGAGTGCATATTCAGCCATGATTCTATGGGGTTGCAGTTAGTCACTACCTCTATAGTGAACCTGTCTGGATAAAATTTCACCATTACGCAACCCCTCCATTCATTAGTTTGTTGCGAATCGATAACCTCAACTCCTTGTCTTCGATCCGGCATACATCGGCCATTATCGACAGTAATCTATCGGGTGAGAGCCGGTTGTGGTTTCGCTTTGCAGGAAGCATTTTCCTGTCATCGGGCAATTGGTTGCCAAAAAGGTCACGCTGTTCGTCAACGCGAATGATTAACTCCTCGGCCCAGTCCCTGAATAGTCTTGCGCGTTCGCTTTTGATAAAGAATCCCAAACGAACAATGCCACGTTTAGTCCAGAAGATCTTGTTTTGAGGTGTTTTGTGGCCGCTGTCCAAAATTTGGACACCATTCACATAGTGCTTACCGGCGATGAAATCGTCGGTATGATTAGAGAAATGAGATCGAAGACAGCTTGCCGAAACGCCATAGCCATAAGCTACCTGTCTTGTTTCCATTAAAAACTCATGTTGCGAGTTAGGGAGGATGTTGACGGATAAATTATCTGTCACCGTCATTGGCAGTAAGTTGCCAGCTTCATTCTTTAGGGTCTGCATTTTTAAAGAATTAATTATAAAAAAAATGGGCCCACATGCTGCAGACCCTCTAACATATCCCATAGGAATACGAAGAAAATGCCGTTCCAAGCGGCTCATGTGGGCTTTATCTCAAGTTTTCTTTGTCGATTTTGCCCCATGTAGATATATTAAAGAGTCTGCATGGGCAAATATAAATGATTTTTAATTATCTGCAATAGACTGGTTTTTTTCTTTCCATTTTTCCTCCAGTTCTTTCACGTATTTGCTGATATCTGTCCAGGTTGGTAGTCCTCCGATCTGCTTATCATCGACATACACGTGAGCGTAGATCTTCCGGCTGTTATTATTATAACGGGCCGCTTCGGCAGGGTGGTTGTCATTGACTCTATGAAATTTGATCCCCTGTTCGAGCATCCAATTGATAGCCGCAAGCAACTGTTCATGACTGCGGCATGTGTTGATAATAATATAATGTCCGGCATCGTAAAGCTGATTTATTACCTCTAAAGCCGATGGCTGTAATCCATCGATGTTGGGATATTTACCACGGCAAATCGTGCCGTCAAAATCAATTGCTATTATCATTGTTCAAAAAGGGTTGGTTCGTTTTTCTTTTTTCCATCGAGCTGTTCGATCAGTTCGTCAACTTCGCGCTCGGCCTTTTTACAGGCAGCCAGCGTAAGGCTGTCACGATACTTGAAGTACTTCTTCTGAAGCTCCCGCATCTTCTTCACTTTCACTGTAAGCTCGTTTATCTTGATTATCATTTTGGTAGATTTTATGGCGCAAACAATCGATATGTAATGCAAATTCAAAACATGCGGTTGTAAGTGCCGTTAACTTTTCAAATGCATCGATAAAGTCCTGCTCTTCCTTCAGCTCGCCAATCAGGCGAATGCCGGTATTGCAGTCGTGGATACGGAACATGTAGCGCCCATCGGCGAACAGCTTGGCATGGTAGGCAGCCATGCTGTTGATACTATCGGGCAGCAAAAAGGCTTTTTTGTTGTAGATCTTAAATTCCATAATTAGTCATTTATAATATATTCCGAGTTTAACAGGCTCTTAAATTCCCGATCTCTTGCGGCCTTGGATTCGAATTTCCTAAGCGTAGACCACTCGTGGTGTTCGTTGTCTTTAATCTTGATACGCGGCGAAGGCTGATCGTCCGTCCGGATGATTGAAAACCCTGCAGCGATTACTTTTAATTGACTCTGTTGATCCATGATTATTTAGTTTTAAGGATAAAATCTTTGTAAAGAGTGCACTGTTTGATCGTGACCTCTTCCCTGGTTATCTTGACCGCCCCTTTTTTGTTTACTGCCTGTAGGGTGAAATTAATTACATGTTCCTGGGCATTCTTCGGGCTGTCGGATATGCATACTCCGCTAAATGTTTTAGCTTAATACCTGGTTTCGCCATTGGGCTTTGGATGTACCGTGATTTTGATTGCGTAGGCTTTGTTTTCCATTTTAAAGTTGTTTAAAAAGTGATAATTGAGGTTCTATTTTTTCAAGACTGGCAACATGCTCCAGATGTTCATCGCGTCGAAATGGTCCATATTTTACGATACAAAAACCCTTAGAATTAGTTTTCTCGATTACTTCACCATCGGTATTTGAATGTCGATTATGAACTTTATCGCCAACATTGAACTTCTGTTTGTGATATTTATCGCACTCAGCCCATGAATTGAATGGGTGGCACGAACATCCGTAGTAGCCTGTTATATATGCCATATAGTTGAAAAATTTGTCCCTGTCGCCGGAATCGAACCGGCGACGCGAACCGTTCAGGGTTTATCTGGAGAATATTACATTGTCCTCCTCGGTTTCCTCATAAGGGGTAACATCGTACTCCGCTTCGGCAGGACCGGCATCGGTTTGATGATCGTTATCGTCATGCTGCCCTGCAATCAAGTATTCGATGAATAGCCACCCGATGGTGATTGCTGCGAACAGCACTGCCACTCCCAAGAGGATCAGCAGCGTGTAGGTGGCAGTGATTATTTCGTTAGAAAGTTCGGCTGCTATCATCACTTAAAAACCTCCACATTAGGTTCATACCCTTCAGGGAAATCAACCGAAGTAATACTCAGCGGCACAGGCTGTTTTTTGCCCATCGTATCCTTTTGTTCGGCTTCCACAAAAATGACCGATTTGGAAGGTTTGTAGCTCTCGCGGATAATAGTCACCCCTTCGATCAGCAGTGGGTTCTGTACCTTATCGGCCAGGTTCTGAAGGTCCAACACGCGGTTAGCTTTCAGATTGCCCTTTGCGTCTTTCTTCAGCAGTTTGTTGATCATCTCAACTAATCGGGCACTGTTATCGTCGATGGCCAGCGATTCTATGTACTCCCGAACTTTGGCAATTCCCTGATCGAGTGTGTCGTCAAACTCGTCGATCATGCGCCAACCGATAGTAATGCTGTGGCCTTCGTCGTCGGTGAACGTGTGACTCATCTGGCCTGATTTAGCGCCGTAGAGCTCCTGTTTGAGTTCGATGATTGCCGCAAACTGGCGGTAGATATCGGCCTTCGCAATACTAAGCATTGAGCTGATTTGGTTTAGTTTCTGGAATTGTTCGCTTACTGTAGCGTTGACCAATCCCTTGTAATTTTCGCGTTCCGCTTTGATGCGGTTCTTTTCGGCCATTCTCTTAGCCTCAAGTTGAGCCTCCAGTTCTTTGATCTGCTCCGGAGTGAGTTTGTCGATTTCTAAATTTAGCATGATAATTAAAATGTTACGTGTTTATAAATTATTTAACTGCTCTTCAATTTCATTTAACTGTCGCTGTGGATTGGGCTCGTTAAGCATGTTGTTAAACTGCGCATAACTGCACTTGATTACAGGCCTGATGTGGTTATTGAAGACACGAACGCGCACTGTAGTCGTCGATTCGTGTATCTCAAGCAATTCGATCACCCGTAAACACCTGCGCAGATAAGCCGCTTTCCTACCCAGTTTTAGCTTTAGTTTGTGGTTTTGGTCCATGAAGTTTTTAGTTCATTTTCGCCAAACGGTCTAATTCTGTTTTATAGCCAAGGTCTTTCTTAAGTATGCTTTCCATCTTCGGGATGAAAGCTTGCATTTCGGCTTCGGTCATTTCGTAAAGCCTCTTGCCCGCAATTCGCGGGTTCTGCATGAAGCTGTTTACCTTATCCCAGTTGGTCGTATCGATGCCGTGCTTTTGCAGCCGGTGAAGGATGGCAGAGCGGAGCCGTTTGATTTCGGCCTTATTGGGTTTGTCGGGTATTTGCAAGGTGTTAGCCAATAATTGCATTTCGTTAATCATTCGCTCGTATCCGCGCGGGTTCTTTCGTGCGAATTCGCTCAGCGAGTTGGTGAGCATCCCGGAGTATTGCCACACCAAATCTTCCTTTTTTGAATAAGGTAGTTTGGCCAACAAGCCGTAAAAGCGGGCATGTGGATTACTGTGATTCATGGCGTTTCGTTTGAAGGCGTTTGCTCTTGATCATCTTCTTAAGGCGTCGTAAGTCTTCTATTGCGAGGATAGTTTTACCATCCTCAATTGTAACCCGTGAAGGTTCGCACTGATGGAATATGCGGTATTGCACATCCTTGTCGGTTATGCCGTTGGCCTCGCAGACTTTGCGGGTATCGTTCAGGGTGGCCCCGATCAGGTGGATATATTTGCGCCCAAAGCGGCTGTCTATCTCGTCGTAGCCCTGTTTGTTTAGTCGAACGCCCCGCTTGATCTCGTACTCCAGGTTGTCGGTCCCGAGAATAACGACACCAAGAATATCTTCGCATTCATTAAACAGGTGGATCAGCATTCTTAGCGCGGTGCTCTTAAGGGAATTGGCCTGATCGAGGATCAATAGCGGCGACATGTAGGACATCCGCTTGAAAGCTGTGGCGATACTGTCGATCATCGCGGTCGCGCTGGCATATCCCTTTGGCATTTCGGCGCCTATTTCGCGGATGATTTCGGTGAGAAACAACCTTCCGTTCCACTCTTTGCAATTGATTTTAAAAGCCCCGTTGCGGCGGTTATTGGCCAGGAAGGTGTCGGATGCCGCGGTCTTACCTGAACCGGCACGATGCGAGATGCCGATAAACATGGCCTCTGTTTTTGCGTCGCTAAGTACCTCACTGATAATCCTGAAGTTGGTCGTCTCCGCGATGTTCCATGCGCCATTATCGAAATCGTAGCCCAAAGCAATGGCGATGGTCATGTAGATGTCGTCGCCATCGGCGGCATACGATCCTTTGCGCAGTTGCGAAATTGTCGCCTCACTGATCTTGCACTTGTTCGCAACTGCGCGATAGCTTCCGAGCCGTTGTTTCTCGTCTTCTACCAGTTGCAGGATTTCGTTTTTTTGGATTTCTGTAAGCATGTTTAAAGTTGTTTTAAACCCGGTTTTACGGGCGGTTTAATATTGATTTCTAACATTGATCTCTACATCTTCGTCATCCTCCCATTGCTGGCGAAGCCAGGCCGTCTCGGCAGCTTCGTAGTCTGGTTTTCTGATCCTGCCCGATTGAAGGATGCCCAATTCATCGGGAACATTCTGAACCGATGTTTCCGGCAGTGTGTCCATCAGCGATTCTTTGCGGTCGCCGATATCGGCCCTCTTGGCGGCACGGTGATTCTTTACCTTCTCGTTGATCGCTTTCAGCTTACCAGCGGCCCTCATGTCCTTATCGGGGCCGTACTGCTGTGCCGGTGTGATCCGGTCGAACGTGCCGATGAAATTGGTGCCTTCGAACAGGTGGACCCGGTCGAGATCTTCAAAGTCGAAACAGTTGATAAGCTTTACTCCAGTGTATTTTTCAATGACTTCAACATCGTCGATACCGTAATAGAAGGTCGCGTTATCGATCTGGGTAACGATCATGTTATTACGGATCGAAACGCCCTTGCGCAACCCGAACAGGTAACAGAATTGAGGTTCTTCTACCTTGAAGGTGTTGGGTTTATCGCTATCGGCATGAAGCTCAGCCGGTGTTTGATCGATGGTTGAATATTTCCTTGAGTAACGATTGTAAGGGGTGCTCCGGTAAGCTTCCAGTATCTTGTCTGTTTCGCGGGTGGCATCGTCGAAATTGAAGCCACTACGCAGGGCTTGCTGTCGCATTTGGGTGATATATTCCTTGCTCCGGTGAGCTGAGCGGCGTGTTGACTTAACACCCTCGCCATAATACAGGTCTGATTCCATCATGAACACGCTCTGGAGAGTTCCCCACCAACGTTCAATACCGGCCTTTCCTTCAGCTTTGACTGTTTGGGTCATGGTAACTCCAGCCTGTTGCAGGTTGCTTTCGACCCACTGCCAATCTTCGGTATTGTGTCCTGGGAAACGGTCATACCTTAACTCATAAGGCAGGTAGCCGGTATTGCGGACGGCCATTGCCAGCGCGTTAATTACGGCCTGAGCAGACTCTTCGTAACAGTATTCCCATCCAAGGATATCGCCGCTCATCACGTCGCGAACGGCGATAATGTACAGGAATTTTTGACCGGTCATTTTCTTGCCTGATTTCGGGTCAATCCAGGTTCCCTTGTGGTCGATAATGTTCACACGGGTACCGTCAAGATCCCAGCAATCACCTGCAAACAGTGCGGATTGTGTTGGCACATAACCCCTGTAGGTGTGATTGAAGCGGCTACCTGAACCATATCGCTGCTGGATAAGAAATTGTGTCTCTGATTTGGCCATATAATCGCTCACCCATCGCGGCGACGGGTAATTGGTAATGCCGTACTGCTCGCAGATGGTGCGTATCTTACGCCACATATAGGCATAAGAGTAGTTCTTCTGACTGTCGCCCAATTCGACAAGCCAACCCTTGATCAGGTCGTTGTTGGCGAACATAGCGCGGTTGTGATTGCCCTCGTTTTTCGGGCTAACCAGTTCTTTGATTGGAGTGCCGCAAGCATAATCGCGAACTTTATCGCGAAGGTTGCGCCACGATTTTGGAAGATATTTCAATCCCTGGATCTCTACTTCGCGGGCCAGTTTTTCAAAGAACTGGCTCTTGTTGAAAGGTATCCCGTTCAATTCGCAGTACACCTTCGCTTCGTGGATCACGGCGGCTGATTTGGCCACATCGTTGGTCATCTTTTGCTGCACGAACATTTGGTAGCGATTGAAGAGGGCGACGGAAACCAGGTTGGTTACATCGTCGTGGTACTCGGCAGCATAAGCCAGCAGCATAGCCGGTGGATTAAGCAGGTTGGCCGCGTTTTTCGGAAGGGATGAATAGCTGAAATAGCAGCGGTTCATCAGCTCGGCATGTTGCCAGGAGTGATTGGCGTCGTGTTTTGCCCTCACCTTGGCCACCCGCAGGTAGTCGTAACCGACGCCGGTGTGCTTCAGTATGTACTCCTGGCTGAGCCAGATTTCCGATTGATAATTGATGATGTCGCCTGAGTTGATCATATACTTGATCGTTAATTCGTTTGTTCCTGTCCCGGAATCGAACCGGGACGTAAACCGTTCAGGATATCTTTAAAAGAGTGATTGTTGCTGATTAGCTGTCTGAAGTACCTGTATCCGGTTGGCCGAATTGTAGCGGCCATGCACCTGGGCAAAGCCTTGTTTAACCTCTACCAGTACATCGACTTCGTGCTTCCACTTACTGATATCGACGCCCATCTGCATGATGAGATGCCAGGACAGTTTGCGCTTTTTGTATTTGTAACGCATGGCTTCGAACTCGTTATAAGTCATTTGCACATGCTGTACGGAGTCGATAATGACGAAGCGGAATTTGCCGGTGCGAATAACGGAGTCGATCTGGTTGTAATCCTTGATATGGACAAACCTCACGTTATTGGAAGTTACGCCGCAATATTTGATGCGGTTCTGGAGGGTCTTGCTGTTGAGCCGCTCCTCGGCGCTCACGTAGAGCACACGGCCAAACTGGCTAACATACTGTGCGAAGCGGGCTGCATAGGTCGATTTGCCCGACTTGGCTTCGCCACGGATGAGCGTGCTAAAGCGGATGTCGGGTTCACCAAGGACCTTGTTCCAGTCGCCGGTGAAAGGGTAGACCTCTACCGTGCGTTCGGAGATGTCGGATGGACTAAGCGTTCTCATGATGCAACTTGTATTTGGGGGTATTAACTAATTCTTTGACCTGGTCGGCCATTTCGCGAAAACGCGGATCGGAGGTGTAGAGGTCGTTATACTGCCGCAGTTGATGAATGACCGTGGCATGATCGCGACCGGTGAGGTCGCCTATTTCGGTGGTGGTGAGGCCCGCCTCGCGGCATTGGAACGCGAAGATCTTACGGGCATCGGCATGAACGCGCTCCCTGGTGCGTTTAGATAGCCCTACGAAGCCGATGCCGGTGACCACCATGACTGACACACTGATATTGAACCCGATACTGGTAGCCAGTTCGACCCGCATAATGATTGTCCTGAGCTGTTGTTGTCTCATGTTCATGACTTACGGGTTTGGTGGTTGTCGGAATTGAAGGCGAATGCCAGAATAAGGCATAATCCGCATACATAGATCTGGTGGGTCGCTCCGTACAGGACGGCCAACGCACTGCCGGCAGCGATCAGCAGGAACAATCCTGTGAAGATGTTGTTGATCGTTCTCATAACAGCGGGGCGATTAGGAGGCCGATAAGGCGGCCAAGTTGATAACAGAGGTTGATTACGCAGGTGGCGCCGATGGCCACCACGATGGTCTTACCGATTGTTTGTGCGATCTTTCTCATGATTATTTGATTTGCGAGGTGTAGAAATCGATCAGCCCGGCCAGGCGGGTACGCGTTACCCGGCTCTCCACCTTCAATAGTTCGCGGAAGGCATGGTTCTGGAAGTCGATGGCCAACTGGCGGTTGCTGCTCACCTGGAACGACAGCCCGTTAGCCTGATAGGTGGCCGCGTAGCTGCCGGTGCGGCGGATGGCGGGAAGTACTTCGCCGGTTACCCAGCGACGGAAGGCCTTTGCTTCGGGTTTGTTCGACCGAAAAATCAGGTTATAGAGGCCTGATTCGTTCACAAACCAGTTTCCTCGATTTGTCGTTTTTTTGTTTTCTAATGCGGAAAGTTTCCGCATTAGCTTCTCATCATCGTCAAGTGCTCTCATTACAGATTCGGGACTGGATTTGAATGTAAGGATGCGACACAGGTCTGTCGCGCAGAACCAGGGCTCTCCATTGTCGATTTCGGTTCTTATTTGACCGAAATCGGGGTGTTCGATAATTGATAAGTTGCTCATAATGGTGCAATTTGTAGGTTTTAAAACTCTGCACCCCGGGGCCGATCCGATCGGCAGCGTCGCGCTGTGAGATCCGGGGTCTATGGCTGTAATCAGTGCTTCCCGTTGGCGGCGTTGCGTTCGGCGATCACGTGGGCGGCATCGATGATCTCTTTGGCCTTGCCTTTCTTGCCGGAGATGCGACCGGAGAGGACGCGGTAAACATATTTGCGCCCCTCGGTTAAATCGGTATATCCTGCGATACGGGCAATTTTGACGTAATCGCCGCGGTCCAGAAATTTTTTTAGCTCATCGTTTGTCATTTCTCAAAAATTTGTTATACTTTAGTATGACAAATATACTTTATATTTATTGAGTAATGCAAGAAAATACACAAGAAAATTTAAGCATAAATAAAAGAATATTTCAACTGATTGAATATCTTAATATAACAAGGTATAAATTTGCCCAAGAAACGGGCATTTCTGAGGCTGTTTTACTCAATATTATTAAAGAAAAAAACAAACCAGGGTATGATCAAATTGTTAAAATACTCAATAGATATAAAGTAATTAGTGCAGATTGGCTTCTTACCGGTACTGGAGCCATGTTAAAGGGAGGTGAAGAGAGTGGAAGCCCGCCGGGGGATGTGCAGCCGCCAGGCTGCGAGTTGTGTAAGGAGAAGGATAAGGTAATAGCGGCACAGCAGGCCCAGATTGCTACCCAGAGCGAATATATCGAGGTGTTAAAGGCGCAAAGCCCGTGTGAGAGCGGGCAAAAAAGAAAGGCGTGTTAGTTGTGGAATGGAGACAGTGATCCCCTGTCTGCCATTGCATGTGCTATTATGTCAGAAAATCTGCCAATTGATAACTTATCTGTTTATATTGAATTGCCGAATGATAACAGAAACAGCCTGTATTGAACTGCCAAATGATAACAATTTTTGGGCGCGATTATGTCTGGATTGAAATGCCGATTAATTATTAGATATGCATTAATGCATTGTAAATAATGCAATAAGAATATTTCTTGTGAGCCTGGAACTTCTGCGAAGGTTAAAATAGTCAGGCTAAGGTTTTAAAACCTTATTTTTTGTACCTGACCTTCGTGGAAATTTTACATGCAAGCCTGTCTAACCTTATTACCTTCTTGTATTTCAGTCGCTAAATATTCAGTTTAATACCGAACTCAGGTTGTTAATGTAAATCTGTTTTGTATGCCGGTTAGGATATTTCCTTATAGTAAGTTGAACGAGTTATTACAAAAAAGAGAAAGACGCAGTTAAATCAACTTGCGTCTTTCTCTTTTATATTAAACAGATGTTTAGTGAGCCTTAAAATTCCATTTGGAATTGTCGCTATTCATGTCAAATTTGGCAAGGGTCGGGGTACTGTCTCCTGATGAAACGAGCGCATACTTCTCTTTTGAGTTAGGAACCACCTTAGGCATGATGCGGTATGTTCCATCGGTCAACTGATCGATTTGCCATAATTGTTCGGGTGCACCGGTAAAGGAAGGCACCGCGATGACTTCAGCATCGGCTGTAGCGGCCAACGCGCGGTCGGTCCCGGCAATGACGATCTTGTAATAAGGGGCACCGAGATAGCCTCCTGCTTCAGGAACAGCGGTGATGGTCCATTTCTGGTGCGGGCGGAACATGTAGTCCCCGATTCTTACCCCGATGTCCCCTTTGGGCCAGGTATCGATGACATCGGCCAGTACCTGTGATGCCACGGGTTTGACCGGTTCGTCGGTATTACGTCCGAATCCTCTCATGCCGCCGGCCATCCTGGTAAAATCGACGATCAATTCCAGGGCATAGCCTCTTCTCTCGGATTCGATCTCATAGGTTCCTTCTTTGAAGTTATCGCCGGCAACCGGCCATCCGTTTTTCCATAATAACGGACGGATGCCTAATGTGCTGCGTCCACTCAGATCAAGGTCGGCTTCGAAGTGGCATGACATTTTCTCGACGCCGTTTTCGAGAACCGTACGGCCAAAGTGTCCGGGTCCGGTAACCCTGTCGCCGGCTGCAAGAACCATCTTACCGCCACCGGTTAGCATGTCTCTTCCCATATTATCGACGTAAGGACCGGTAACTTTCCTGGAGCGGCCAACGACGATATTATAGGTTGAGTTGGCGCCATCACAGCAGGTTCCGTGTGTACCCAGAAGATAATACCATCCGTCCTGATACATCATCGCTGTAGCCTCGCAGTCGATGGCAATATCGAGTGCTTTGTTGCCTTTAACACGCGCCCCTGTTTTGGGATCGAGTTCAATAAGGCGGATGTTCCCGAAATAGGTGCCGTAGGTTAACCATAAACGGCCGTCGGTGGGATCCAGAAGAAACGCGGGATCGATGGCATCGCAGTCCTCTAATCCACTGGAAGAAGCTACAAGCGTTTCATCTTTGAATCCAAAATCTGGAGATTTTGGATCGAGTGTTTTCGTCCACATGACATACACATTACTGGCGTGGTCGCCACCGGCTCCTTTAGCGTAGCTGACATAATAGCGATCGCCGATTTTTACGATATCGGGGGCGACACCACCACCCGGACGTACAGCGCCGCTGTTCCAGCTCCAGCCGTCTTCCGATAATAATCCGCCTTCACCTGTCCCGAAGGTGTAATACTTTCCGTCGCACTCCACGATGGTTGATGGGTCATGGATAAATGGTTTCCCGGTTTGTGCCATCACTGTCCCGCTTAACGACACTGATAACAGGGCTGTTGCGCCCAATATTTTTATTCCTGTTTTCATGTGTTTATAGTTTGTTTTTTTATTGTCCGATGGTGTCGGTAGTTATCTGTTTCGCTGTTGTTTATTATCCCTTCAGGAGATTGTGGTGTAAATAACAGGTTTGTTTTCCAATAACTTCCGTTTCTGTACAATTGATATTTTATATGGGATGATTAGTTAATATTATTCACAGGTAATGGTGAGGTTTTTCACCGGCTGTCCGTTTTCATCCAGGAAGCGGACACAGAAATCGCTCATGCCGGGACCATTGATGACTACTCCCCTGACGATATTTTTCCCCTTGTTAAGGGTCAGCCGGGGCGACACGCAATCGTCCTTGACCATGCGCCGGTCACCTGAAAGTAACAGGGCTTCCTCTCCGTTAAGCCACCACATTGAGGCCGAATTGGATCCTACGGCCATTCTAACATTTTTCATTTCCTCAGGACTGTTGACTACGGTCACGGCCCAGAAGATTACGCCGTAATACTGTTTTCTTAACCCGTGGGCGAAACGGAATAGTTTGGCATTGAATCGTTTGCTGTCAAGGGCGTGCCAGGTTAATTCCTTATCACCAACTTTTACCTTTTCGCCGTCTTTGGGAACAACGGTAAACTGGTTTGGAAAATACTCTGTAGCAAAATTGGTTCTTAAGTAGCTGTCTGTGAAAACAGTATTGCCACGGTTGGGTTTGTTGATGGGTTCCAGGAGTAACCAGCGACGAATGAATCCATCAGAATCGGGTGTCATTTTTTTCGCGGTAGCCGGAGAGAAATAGTTGGCGATGCTTCGTGTCGTATCGCTCTGGGCGGTACCATCATCCCTGGTCAGCGGCGCAGCGGCAAATCCTTGTAATCCTAATCCTACCAGCATTACAAAGCCCACCGTCAGCAACAATGTTTTGCGTTTAGTGTTCATGGTCGATTTTTAAAGTTTTTCGATTGTTGTTCTTGAAAGGATAAGTATCCTTTTTTGCAAAACTACAAAAAGAATATTCGCCTTGTTTTACATGGCTAATAAATATTATAACTAATAAACTGTTTGAAATTTGTATGGTGACTAAGTCAAAATAATTACCCTGCCCCTAAGGGGTGGGGTATTGATTTTCCGGCCCCCTTCGGGGGTTTCGATCATTCGAATAGTCAAGGTGCCAGGAGTTTAGCCGGATCATGCCGTCGGGGAGTAGAGTAAAGTTACCGGGTGACTTTGAGTCACCCGGTAACTCTGTTTACCCGCAGACCAGGTAGCCTGTGTTTTCAGCTGCCGGTCCTCCTGCTTTTTGGGTGGGCTGTTGCAGTCATAAAGGTGTATCCCGGCTTTTTTCGTATCAATAATTACGTACGGCAGGGGAGGATTACCGATCCATTGCATAAGAGAGCCTGTTGCAGATTACTCTTAGACGGGTTATACTGTATCTCCCCTTAAGCCGGTAAGTTGAGGTGTATCTTTACAAAAAAAGAAAGACGCAGATCATTAAACCTGCGTCTTTCATCGTAATAGTATGTTTTTTATTGTCTTACTGTACCGAAAGCTTTCGCTATACCTGTTGTTGAAAATTTTACCCGCTGGGGTTGTGTTGTCAGCAACCGGTTCGTTTCGGAAAGATAATAATTAGTGATTCTTAAAATTCCATTTGGAGTTGTCACTATTCATATCAAATTTGGCAAGGGTCGGTGTGCTGTCTCCTGAGGAAACGAGCGCATACTTCTCTTTTGAGTTAGGAACCACCTTAGGCATGATGCGGTATGTTCCATCGGTCAACTGATCGATTTGCCATAATTGTTCGGGTGCACCGGTAAATGAAGGAACAGTGATGACTTCGGCATCGGCTGTTGCGGCCAATGCACGGTCTGTTCCTGCAATGACGATTTTGTAGTAAGCGCCACCGAGATAGCCACCTGCTTCAGGAACGGCTGTGATGGTCCATTTCTGATGCGGGCGGAACATGTAATCGCCGATTCTCACGTTGATATCGCCTTTGGGCCAACCGTCAATGACTTCCGACAATTGTTGTTCAGCAACCGGTTTTACCGGTTCGTCGGTATTGCGACCAAATCCGCGCATGCCGCCTGCCATACGAACAAAGTCAACAACCAATTCGAGGGCATAACCCCTTCTTTCCGATTCAATCTCGTAAGTTCCATCCTTGAGATTCTGGCCTACAACCGGCCAGCCGTTTTTCCACAGTATCGGACGAATAGCCAAAGTACTGCGTCCTCCAAGATCAAAATCTGCTTCCCAGTGAAACGACATTTTTTCAACACCATCTTCAAGAATTGTACGTCCGAAGTGTCCTGCGCCAACTTTTCTGTCGCCGGCAGCAACAACCATCTTACCACCGCCTCTAAACATATCTCTTCCCATGTTGTCGAGGTAAGGACCAGTTACTTTTTTCGAACGGCCTACAACGATGTTGTAAGTTGAGTTTGTTCCGTCGCAGCAGGTTCCGTGTGTGCCAAGAAGATAATACCATCCGTCGCGATACTCCAGATCGGTAGCTTCGCAGTCGATGGCAATGTCGATTGGCTTGTTGCCTTTAACACGTGCGCCGGTTTTAGGATCAAGTTCGACCAGGCGAATGTTCCCGAAATAGGTACCATAAGAACACCATAGGCGTCCGGTAGTTGGATCCAGAAGAAGTCCCGGGTCGATAGCGTCATTATCTTCCATATTGGCCGATTGAGCCACAACGATCGGATCGGTGTACTTGAAATCAGGAGAGTTTGGGTCAAGCGTTTTATTCCACATGGTATTGATTCTACCATCATGTCCGCCACCCAGACCACCACCGGTTGAGCCATAGACTACCAGGTAGCGATCACCAATTTTTATGGCATCCGGGGCAGCTCCGCCTCCGGGTCTTACTGCGCCACTGTTCCAGTTCCAGCCGTCTTCGGAGATTAATCCGCCACCGCCTGTGCCGAAGGTATAATACTTTCCATCACATTCCATAATGGTTGATGGGTCATGGATGAACGGTTTTCCAACTTGTGCCATCACTGTCCCGCTTAACGACAATGATAACAGGGCTGTTGCGCCCAATATTTTAATTCTTGATTTCATCAGTAAATAATTTGTTTTTTAATTGCCAGATGGTGCCGATAGTTATCTGTTTCCCTGTTGTTTGTTTTTCCCGTTGGGGATTGTGTGGTCAACAACTTGGTCGCTTTATAATAACATCAGCTTCTGTACAATTGATATCTTAAATGGGATGATTAGTTTATATTATTCCAAAGTAATCGTGAGGTTTTTTACCGGCTGTCCGTTTTCATCCAGGAAGCGGACACAGAAGTCACTCATACCCGGGCCATTGATCACGGCTCCGCGGAGGATGTTCTTTCCTTTGTTAAGGGTCAGACGGGGCGAGACACAATCATCCATTACCATGCGTCGGTCGCCGGAAAGCAACACGGCTTCTTTGCCATTCAACCACCATTGTGATGCAGAGTTTGAACCAACGGCCAATCTTACATTTTTCATTTCTTCAGGACAATTAATCACTGTAACGGCCCAGAATATAATACCATAATGAGCTTTTCTTAATCCATAGGCGAATCTGAATAATTTCACATTGAACATGTTGCTTTCCAAAGCGTGCCATTTCAATTCCTGATCGCCAACTTTCACTTTATCACCGTTTTTGGGAACTACGGTAAACTGATTGGGGAAATACTCGGTTGCAAAGGCTTCCCTGATATAACTATCAACAAATACAGTGTTACCACGGTTTGGTTTGTTAATTGGTTCGAGCAGTGACCAACGTCGAATGAAGCCATCGGCATCAGGCGTCATTTTTTTGGTAGTAGCCTTTACGAAATACGGAGCGATTGTTCGTGTGGTATCGCCTTTGGTTAGATAGTCCATTTGACGACCTTGTGGAGCTCCTTGTGCTCCGGGTTGTCCTTGTGCTGCGGGGTGTGCTTGTGTTGCGGGTTGTCCTTGTGTTGCGGGTTGTGCTTGTAATCCCAGTCCTGCCAACATTACAAAGCCCACCGTCAGCAACAATGTTTTGCGTTTAATGTTCATAGTAGATCTTTACAGTTATACGTTTGTGTTATTGAAAAAAATAAACATACTCATTCGCAAAACTACAAAAAGAATTTTCGCTTTTTACTCCCCGTCTAATAAATATTGAAACTAAATAGCTGTTAAAAATTAAAATTGATGACTAAAATCTAAAATAATGGGCCGATCCGAAAGGATGATCTATTGATTCTTAGGCTCCCTTCGGGGGAAGAGGTAACCCAAAAAATCTATGGGCGGAAAATTTAAGCAACTTCAAAATTATGATAGAGAAAGCAGTTCATAAGTTTATAAATTTTGTTTTTTTATTCGGTTTCGCCCATGCCATCAGGCACGATAGATTGGCAGAAGAATAAGTGAGCAGACTCCGGGCAGGGGGGCATCATGGATTTCTTCCACAAAACAGAGAATGGATTTCCCGTATATGTAAGGAATGAAAGGTCTGGCTATAAGGCTTGTTTGATAAATATACTGAGTTATGCAAATTGTTGATGCTCAATGTGGGGTCATGCAGAGGCAGAATGAATCTGTGTCTGGTACAGAGGATTGTTGATAAAGTAAAAATCGGGTATAGGCGCCTCACCTGTCCAGCCACATCTTAAACTCCGCAACGCGTTCCCGGGCGACGATGATGTCGGGGGCGTCGATACCATCAATTTTAAGGCGGAGGCGTGAGTTGGTCCAGGCCAAAATATTGGTGCAGGCATCGATTGATACCATGTATTTGCGGTTGATGCGGAAATATCTCTCGGGGTCGAGCATCGTTTCCAACTGGTCGAGAGCATAATCGATACAAAAAGTATGGGCATCGCGGGTACGGATAAAGCTGGCTTTCTCCTGACTGAAGAATACCAATATTTCTTCAACCGGAATACTTTTTATTTTCTCGCCCACTTTAACCATGAACCGCGATTTGTAAGCTTTTTTGGACGTGGGATTTAGGATCGGAAATAGTTTTTCAAGCGTCAGCCCCGGAGAAAAACGATTCGCCTTTTCGATGGCCTGCCTGAGTCGTTCTTCTTCGATTGGCTTCAGCAAATAGTCGATGCCATTGGTTTGGAAAGCTTCAATGGCATAATGGTCATAGGCGGTGGTAAAAATAATCGGGCAATGTACAGCTACCTGTTTGTAGATTTCGAAGCTCAACCCGTCGGCCAGTTGGATATCCGAAAAGATAAGATCAGGCTCTGGATTGGTTTGCAAATATTTAACGCCATCGCGCACCGATTCTATTTTAGCCAGCACACTCATTTCCGGGGCCACTTTAGCCAAACAACGCTCCAGGAGGTTGGCCGCCCTTGTTTCGTCCTCGAGAATAATAACTTTCATTTTTCTGTCGATTTTATGATCGGCACACGGACCAGGTAACGTTCGTCCGAAGGAATAATTTCAATGGGTTTATCGGAAAAGAACGCAAATTGCTGGGTGATGTTTTTCAGCCCGGTTTTTTTCGAATCGTCACCGACGCTCTTTGGTTGCAGGTTATTCTCCACCTCAAGCCAATCGCCCGCCTTACGAAGCGAAACCCGTAACGGGAAAGCTTCGGAAACTTCGTTGTGTTTCACCGCATTTTCGATTAGCAACTGTAGGGTCATCGGAACAATATAATCTTCCGGATTGGCCTGAACATCTATTTCAATCTTCAATTTGTCTTCGAAACGCGTTTTCAGTAAAAAGGTAAACGAACGGATAAATTCGAGTTCTTCGCTGAGTGGTACCAGTTCCTTGTCTCGGCTGTCGAGCACATAACGGAACAAATCGCTCATCTGGCGGATAAACTTTACGGCCAAAGCCTGATCGTCATACACCAGATCGCTCAACACATTCAGGCTGTTGAACAGAAAATGCGGATTGATCTGGTTTCGGAGCGATTCGTATTTGTAGGTCATCATTTCAACTTTCAACTTTTCGGTCTGAATAAATGATTGCTTCCACGCTAAGAAAAAACCAATTGCGGTAAATATCAGTGATATGATGAACGAAATAATCAGTGTGGCGGGTAGCGACTTGGCGATCCAATCCCACGATTCAGCCGGCAAGGCATCCATCCAAAAGTAATAATTGACAAACTGCACCACGATAAAAGCAGCGGCTGAATATGCCAGGAAGGAGAATATTTGAACAAATACCTTTTTAACTGGATTCTCGATCCATGAAATGCGACGGCTTATCATCCCGTAGATCATTTCCAGGCCAATCCACTGAGTAATACTAATGCTGAAGGTCCAGCAAAACCCTCTGAAAAAGCTCTGCCAGTCAACCAGCGTTTCATGCATAAAGGTCAAAATTAGGAGGATGCTCAGGATCGAACTGCCCAGGAGGGAGGCAAGCAGATTCCCCGGTTTGGCAGATTCATTAAAATACATCATTGGACAGTCGGAATTGAAAGGTTTTGTATTGTAAAGTTAGGATTATATCGTGTAATAATGGAAGAGTGGATAGAAAACCTTAATCGGATTCGATTCAAATTGCAGGTAAACTCATCGGATGAACTCCGGCCATCCGATGAGTTGCTCCATGTCTCAGGCTCCATATCACTTGCATCCTTTCACGATATCGACTACCTGATCTTTTCCCCAGTTCGGATATAAGGGTGTTTTTGGCTTGTAATTATCCCAGTTGGCCAACAGATCTTTGGCTTGCGGGCAGAATGATTCTGTACTGTCACCAAAAAATTGCGCAGTTCCCATATCCATCCTGATTCTTAACATTCTTGCCCTGGGATTGTTGGCATCCAGGGCCAATGCTTTGCCGATCGCCTGCACCGACAGAGCACTGTACTGCTGGCTACGCTCTACAGAATTCACGACCAGACGGCCTATGTAGAAAAAGGCCTGCAAGGCAAAAACTTCAGATTCGGACGGAGCCATTTCGATGAGCCTGGTAATCGATTTTTCGGCCACATCGAGATAGCTGTCTTTTTTCGCGGCATCCGGCTCCACAAAACTCATCAGGATATAGCAATGGGCATGGTAATACAATGGCAGCCATTCCGATTTCTCATTGTTGGCAATCATTTGAAATTTATTTCCTAAAGACTGAAAATCGGAAACCGACTGACAAGTCGCAAACTGCCCAAGCGTTTCACCCATGGCTTTTAAATACTCAGGCTTTTGAGCCATCGAAACTAAACTAACCAAAACTACTGCGATTGATAAAATGGTCTTTTTCATGATTGTTTTTGTTTTAGAGCCCCTCCCAAACCCTCCCCGGCAGGGAGGGCTTAAAAAAGAAGCTCATGGTTGATTTTTACTTTATTACTATTCTTTATCAAACAGACTATTTATATGAGCGTTACCTAAAACCAACACTTTCGGAGGGGGTTGGGGGAGGCTTCTCTAATCAATCCTATCCAACTGATTTGCATTGCCATTTCGGGTTAGGGTGATGAAGCAGCCCAATACGAAGAAACGGTTCGATCCGGGCTTAATGGCCGCGCTCGTATAGCTGCCGGAAGCATCGGGAGAGCTTGAATAGGTGCGGCCAAATTCATTTCTAAAACCGGTAATATTGTTAGCCGCGAAGTAAAAAATGATGTTCTGACGGTACAGGAAACTCCAGCTCAGATCGAGACTCCGGTAAGGCAACATCTTTTCCCCGTTAAAGATGGTCGAGTTTGGGTTGTTGTAAACACGCGGCGACGAATATTTGAAATTGACCCCGGGATAGGAGCGAAGGCCCGCGATCCAATGTTTATAAACCACCGAAAGATTGTGTTTGCTGGTGAACGATGGAATGGCTTCGTACGGGAAGTTGCGGTAATCACGTTTGGTATCGATATAGGAGTAGGAAATCCAGTAATCGCCGTCTTTTATTGATTTTTTATCTCTCCAGAACAGGTCGAACCCTTTAGCATAGCCGTACCCTGAGTTGTTGTAACTGGTTGGCAAATAAAACTCGTCGCCATTTTGTTTAACCAGGTCGCGGTAATCCTTGTAATAAAGTTCAGCTTTCAGGGTCCGGTCGTTGGACGACGATTGAAAGCTAACGGTGTAATGATCGGCACGCTCAGGTTCTATTTGGTTGGTGTACAACAAATAATCGTCAACCGGATTTTGGAAGAACCATCCATACGCCAGTGAGAATTGGCTTTTATCGGTAATCTTATATGCCATTGATACACGTGGGGCCAACCTGACACTGTTCAGGTAATCGGCATATTCAACACGAGCGCCAATTCGGGTCACAAACTTTGACGATGCATATAGCTGTGCTTCTGTAAATCCGGAGAAGGTATGATTGGTAAAGCTGTTATCATGTGTGGCACCGTCTGTTTGTGAGTTTTGTGCATAGGTTTTGGCAAACAATTCGCCGCCAAACTTCAGGATAAATTTTTCGCTGAACGGATACGACAGCGCCGACTTCAGGTAGTTCCCCTGTATCTTCTTTATCACACGGGTTTGATTGAATTGAATGTCGTCTTTATTGTCGGTGAAAGAGGCTGCCGCACTGATGCCCCATCTATCGCCCAGCTTGTCGTTCCACGAAGCATTTATAAAAACATTGTCGTTTGACAGATTGTAATCTGTTAACTGTCCATCGGCATTCAGGTCATTTTGGGTGACAGAAGAACTGCCATTATCGAAGCTCGAATAAAATTTGAACATCCCTGTTTTGCCGGTCTTCTGTCTGAAACTAACGGCTCCGGTAATCGATTCAGGTTCTTTTGTCCAATGGTAATTTTGCGGAACCAGGCTCATGTAGGGCTTCAGGTTATTATAGGTCAACGTACCGGTAATTGCTCCTGAGTTCCATTTTTTTGTTCCGGCAGCTTCAACACCAACCATTAAAAACGACAGGTCCAACTGGTCTTCTTCGGGCATGTCGTTGGTCGTGAGCAGTAAAATAGACGAGAGAGCCTGTCCGTATTCGGCCGAATAGCCGCCTGTACTAAACATGGTCCCTTTAAACATGAAAGGGCTGAAACGGCCTCGGGAGGCTATGTTGGGTGCCGTAGAATTATAGGGAACCGACACCAGGGCCCCGTCGATATAGGTTTGCGATTCTTCGCTATCGCCCCCTTTGACAAACAGACGTCCCGATTCGCCATTGGTAGCCGTTCCCGGAAGCGACTGCAGTGCCCCATATACATCGCCGGCAGCTCCGGCGGTAGTCAACATATCGCGCGGGGTGATGGTGACCGCGCGTTTTTTATCGCTGGCTTCAAAAGTTCCGGCCGTGATAGTTACAGCATCCAGTTGGTTAAAAGCTTCTTTCAGCGTAGCATTTACCCTGATGGTGTCGCCCTTCAGCTCCATATTTCGTGAGAATGGCTCATAACCCATAAACTCAACGGCCAGCATAATTGATCCAGTCTTGCTGGTTTTGAATAGGAATTCACCACTTTCGTTGCTGGTTGTTCCGTCGTAGGTTTCCTTCAGATAGACACTGGCCCCAGCTAAAACTTCGCTCTGCGCCTCAGTTATTTTTCCCATAACCACTATTTGGGAAAAGAGATTCAGGCAGATGAATAAGGAAATAATTGTAATAACTGTTCTTCTCATGACTTTGAATTGCTGTTGTTTCACGATCCAAAGTTGAAACAAAGCCATCGAAGCCAAAAAAAACAGTTGCCGAACTGTCGATAATTAGGGATGGAGTGTGAAAAACAATAATCATCAACCCAAATGACGCAATAGCGTGATTGTGAGATTTCAATCACTATTGTCTGGTTATGTCAAGAAAAGTGAATTGGGATTGGGATTTCTCTCTTAATTACCATTGTCGGAATCACAATGATAACCCAACAAGGCCTGTTTGGGGAAAACAGGCTAAAAAGGCCGCAGTGTTGAGATCGTATCCGGGAATTGATCCAAAAATGTCTCCGGTATGATGGACCTCTCCAAAATGGCCTAACATACCGAAACAATAGGCCCAATGCTGTTGAATAGGTGTCTCACTACTCTTTGCATCAGTTATTACAAGCGGCAGGGCAGGATTACCGATCCCATGCTGAAACAGGTCTGTTATCCTATCGCCCCTTAGACTCAATGGGAGCGTGTAGGTGCCCTGCATCAGCAGCGTTGTATTGCTGGAGAAAACTGTTGAGGACGTTCAATACCCTGGATTAGTTTAATCCGCAAGATTAGATAAGGCGATCTTGGCCACTAAATCTTCAAACATTAAACGAATATCCAAGCCGGTATATACCCGAATTTTACGACCGTCAGGCGTTTCTTCGTATAAACCTGAATCGGTAATCTTCGGAGCCGATTTGTTTATATATCTGCTTGATGAAGGGTCATTTTCCCATGAAGACTGCAATGCGGTCAGCAAGACTAAAGGACTGTCGCCCAGAACATACGCTTCGCCAAGCGAACGGTCTGCTCTTTTCATGATATCTTCCAGACTCTCAACTAAAAATCGTCCAATAGGATCATACGATTTTAACCTGTGGACTAATTCGGAATAAGAGTACAAGGCTTGCCGATAGGCATCCCGTGGAACTTGCCAGATTGGGATATCCGAAACATTGTAGATTACCTGGCCCGCTTGGATGTCAATTCCCAGGTTATATTCCGGTCCCCTTGCCCCAGGTGGAGGTACAGCCAATCTGTCATATTCCGGACCGCCAATCCAGACCAGGATTATTTTTCGGGCAATCTGAGGCTCCAAAAGATAAGCGCTCGCGATGTTCGTTAGCCCGGCGCCGCAAGCTATGTATAAGGGCGTTTTGGTATCTTCCCGCATGGCCTCTTTTACAATAGCTTTAGCGCCATCAGTAATGATCGGGGTCTTAAGGTCTGTTAACCTCGAATTTGCTCCTTCATATACGGGGATTTTTCCGCTTAAACGCATGACGCTTAACAACTCGTTAATCTTTTCACAGGCATATGCGGCGGTGCCCGGTGAGCCGTATAAGCCTCCCTTGTAGTTTTGCGAACCAATGAGGCCTCTCACTTCAACCGACGGCGATAAAAGATGATGGGCTAACTGAAACAATCCGTCAGGGTCGCCACCAAAATCATTGTCAATAATTACCCGGACCCTGGGCTTTATCGTCTCAGTGTAATCAACACCTGTTTTTTGTGCTTTAATTTCAAATCCATGGATCAGGATCAATCCGATAAAAAATGCCTGAATGATACGTCTCATTGATCTGTGTTTAATGTTCTCTACTGTCCGAATAGATCACGGCTATTGAATTCGGGTCGAGATTGCTCGCTTTGTTTGGGCAGACAATCAGCTAATTACGTTCTGAGTAGGGAGCGGAGGGCCTTGTCCCGATGCCTCGCGACTCCGATCTCTGGTTCTTGCGGCAAGGTATTTATTTTTCCCCAAATCCCATTATCCCTCTTATGTAATCGGCATTTTGTTTTGTTGTCAGCAATTCCAATAAGATCAGTGCCACATCAACGGCTGTTGATGGATTCCATGAAGTTATTATGTTGTCATCAATCACAATCGGCTCATTGACTACATTAACTCCGAATGCCCTCAAGGTATCCTGACGGATCGGTTTTTGATTATAGGTAGTCCCTTTTTTATTTGTCAATATGCCACTCTTACCCAAAGGTAGTGCGGCAACACAAATTGAGGCGATTATCTTGTTCTGCTTTTTAAATTCACGAATCAGGTTAAGGAATTTCTCATCATAGGCTTCCCTGTAGAAGTCATATTCCTCAAACCCCCCGGGTAAGGCTAAGGCATCAAAATCGCTTACTTTGATATCGTCAATCAAATAATCGACAATAAACCTTTGATTAAAGGAACTTTTGATTTCCTTTTTAAACCCGCAGGAAAACAATTCGGTAGAACCGTCGCCGTCAACGAGATTCCATCCAATAACGTCAATGAATACGCTTGCTTCAAGGGTCTCAAATCCATCAGCTATTAACAGTAAAACTCTTTTCATATATATTTTCTTAACTAACCTATGCGGGTTATTTGTAATTGGACAACGAACTGAACTTTTGCAGGTACCGATTGTTGGCTTCGTTTCTATCCCCCGGCATCTGCTGTCTGGCGGGACCGGGTTACCGAATAATCGCCGGCCGTTGTCCCGATGCACTGGGACCCCTCTTCATGTTTATTGGCAGAAGTTATTTTTTTATCCTGTTATAATCATTTGTAATCCTGATACTATCAGTAAGATATCTACCAGGATGATGAATTTTTCTTTCGATAGTTTTTCAATTATTCGCTTTCCTGTCCAACTGCCTAAAATCATGGCAATCCCGATAAAAAGACCGTAATAAAGCTCTGTTAGTCCAATTAATGAGTATTTATTGTAAACAATTGTCTTGGTCAAGTGCATTGTCAAGGCGGTAAACGCTTCGCTTGCAACATAAGCTGTCGCTGTCAAGTTTAAACCGAGAAAGAAAGCCGCTCCAAGTGGACCTGCACTCCCTGCCAATCCTGAAAGAAATCCGGTCAATCCACCGCCAATCAGCATCCCCTTATCTCCAAGACCTGTTTTTTTGATTTTAATCCTTCGATAAACGACCAACAGTATCAAAAATCCACCAATCCCTGTTTTAACTGTTTTACTGTCAATGTCGCTAAATAAGTAACTCCCGATAATTGTCAAAGGGATAGCTGTCAATAAGAAGAATAGAATGGGTTTCCATTTTAATTCTTTTCGTCCGAACCAGACTCTCGAAGCATTTCCGAAAATCTGTCCGACAGTCAGGATCGGAACGGCTGCTTTAATCCCAACGATACCAGTCAACACGGGTAGTAGCAATAATGCTCCGCCAAATCCAGCCGCTCCCGAAATCGTCGCGGCTAAAAACGCTATTAAAAATATCAAGATTAAATCTGTCATTTATCGTGCTGTTGTGTCTTTTTGAAATGTATCAGTGGTCAGAACCACAAGCAGGTGCCGGCTGGCGGATGGTGCCGGAAGCTCTCCCCGTTCCCGAATTCCGATTGCTTCGAGAGAGGGAGAGGGGCAGTCCGCTCGACTATAGCACCTTTTCTATTCTTTCAATTTTCCATTGCCGGTCAAGTGAATAAATATTTTCTGTTTTTTCCAAATACGTGTAAATCGTCAAACACTTTTCATATAACATTTTGTTATCCTCTTGCCGGCTGTCTGCGATTAATAAAAGTATTTCAGCTAATTTGTCTAAATTGTCGTCTGTTAAATTCCTTTGCCCTTTAAGTGTGTTAATAAAGTCGTCTGTCGGAATATTAATTAAGTCTTGTATGTCATAGTCTAATTCGCTTTTCAGTGCATGGTCTGTTATTTCAAGTCCTATGTCAATTTGTCCGCTGCTTTTTAGTCCAAGCAAGTCGGAAAACATTTTTGCCAATACTATTCCAAGTTGGTCAATTTGTTTTTTCAAGTAGTCTCGCTGTTCCATATCGTCTTTTGATGTAAAGTTCTAAAATGTGCTGTAACGGTCGGACCGGGTTACCGAATAATCGCCGGCCGGTGTCCCGATGCCCCGCGACTCCTATTCCTGTTTATTAGCAGCCGTTTATTATTCTTTGTTTCTGAGGATTCCATTCTCCAGTTCAAGAATTTCTGAGTCATTAGTCAGTATATCTTTTCCTGTTTGCCACTCACGGTCATATTCAATGTCTTTTACCATATCACCTTTTTTATTTATTATTCCCCATTTTCCTCCAGCCCAGGTGTGGTATTCACAATGAGGGTCCGATGGGTCTATACTTTCACTGTGCCCGCCAATATTGACCAATGCCAAGCCTTTTTCAAAAGGAAATGCAAAGTCATAAATTGTCGGAATTATTACATTGCCTAAAGTGTCTGCAAATCCCATTTTATTCTGTCCGGTTATTCGGAACGTTCCATCAACAATATAATCAGGTCCGTTATCGAAAATGTAAACGTTAAATAATCTTTCTTCTTTTCTGTTTATTCCTATTATACCTTTCTCGCCAGTCACGAAAGCGATATTTTTAAATGTGTCTGTGTAACAGTGGTAATATTTTCCATAAGGAATTTTTACTTCTCCTTGACTGTCAATATATCTGCATTTTATCCCCGTTGAATCAAACTCTCTAATCCAATAATCTGATTCTTTCTTATGCGAACAAGAATAAATCATAATTCCAGCTATTATTAAAAGAATGCTTTTCATCGTTTACTTTTGTTGCTAATTTCAAAATAGCCGCTAACGGACGGTACATGTTGTCGGTGCGGTCCCGAAAGCTTTCGGGATCGGAGAGCGTTCCTGTCCGATAGGACAAGGAACTGCGAAACTGGAATCCGCTGATGGCGTACCACCGAACCCCGCCCTGCAATATGTACTTTATTGTGCATAGTTTTTTATTTCAATAGTGGAGGCGGTGGAGGCGGTTGTAATTTTTTGTCTGTTGATTTCTTCCCATTTTCAAGAAAGGCAATCATTTCTGATGCTTTGTTTACCACTTTTAATATTGTTCCATTTTCATCCACAACTAAATGGGTAGGAAAGATATTCAAGTGTAATTCTTTCAAAATAAACTCCTTTTGATTGGGAACTACTTTATAATCAAACTCTTTTTGCTGTAAGAACTTCTCTAATTCCGATTTAGTATCCAACGCTAA
>CAZWBR010000027.1:0-56896 GCA_964632305.1 uncultured Prolixibacteraceae bacterium | reverse complement strand
CTGCGGGAAAACCAAAGAAAACAGGATAGCCATAATCTTTCACGGCTTCGGCAACGTCTTCCGTGATTGTGATTTTGGCTCCGGTGGTAGCCGCGATAGCCCTGCATTTTTCCTGTAATTCGGTGGAAGGCTGACAGGCTTTGGGGGCTGCAGCACGGAAATCCATGCCCATCTGGGCGGCGCCTACCATTAACGAGTTGCCCATGTTATTGCGTGCATCGCCGAGATAGGCGAAACGGATCTCATTTAGCGGTTTGTCGCAATGCTCGCGCATGGTGAGTAAATCGGCAAGGATCTGGGTGGGGTGGAACTCGTCGGTGAGGCCGTTCCAGACCGGTACACCGGCATATTTGGCCAGTTCTTCGACGATCACCTGACCGTAGCCACGGTACTGAATCCCGTCATACATGCGGCCAAGGACGCGTGCCGTATCTTTCATCGATTCCTTAGCCCCGATCTGCGATCCGGAAGGGCCGAGGTAAGTGACATGGGCGCCCTGATCGAAGGCGGCAACCTCGAAGGCACAACGGGTGCGGGTGGAGGTTTTCTCAAAGATCAGCGCGATATTTTTCCCTTTAAGGCGAGGTTCTTCGGTGCCGCTGTTCTTGGCCCATTTCAGTTCGGCGGCCAATTCGAGCAGATATTCAATTTCTGCGGGAGTAAAATCGAGCAGTTTCAAAAAATGACGGTTGTGAAGGTTGATGCTCATGATTTAAATATTTTGATAATTGTTGATTTCTAATGTGATTTGTCTTTATTATCGTACTTCATCGTGATTTTCGATCCGTACGATTTATCCTCCAGTTTGGAGGCTTCGGTGATGATGCTTTTAATGCCTCCGTTCTCGACAAAATGGAGTGCGGCAATGATCTTCGGGGCCATTGTCCCTTCGGCGAAGGTGCCGGCATCGAGATATTTTTTCGTGTCGGCTGCATCAAGGAACTCGAGCTTTTCCTGGGTGGGAAGACCATAGTCCTTATAGATAAAAGAGACGTCGGTCAGGATATACAACTCGTCGGCACCGACCCCGGTAGCCAGAACCGAAGAGGCCAGGTCCTTGTCGATCACCGCATCGACAGTGCGGATATCCTTATTTTCATCAAAATAAACCGGGATGCCGCCGCCCCCGCAGGTAATTACGATATGACCATGACGAGCCAGGTTTTCGATGGTCTCAAGATTAAAGATCCGCTTCGGGACAGGAGAGGGGACCACCCGTCGCCACCCCTTTTCAGATTTTTTACTCTCCTTAAAGATCCAGCCTTTATCGTTTTCCAGTTTGCGGGCCTGCTCTTCGCTGTAGAGCAAGCCAATTCGTTTCGTAGGATTACTGAAGGCGGGATCGGAAGGGTCCACTTCGACCATCCCCACCAGGGTGATCACCTCTTTGGCGATCCCGTGCTTATTGAGGATATTGCGGAAGATCCGTTCGATCATGTAGCCGATGCCGCCCTGCGAGTCGGCGACGCAGATGTCGAGCGGCATTTGCGCGATGCCGTAGAGTTGTTCGCCGGCATCGTTGCGCATCAGGATATTGCCTACCTGTGGGCCGTTGCCATGGGTCACGATCAGGTTATAGCCTTCGCGGATTAAGAAGAGGAGATTCTCGATCGTTTCGGAGGTGTGCAACTCCTGTTGCTCGATGGTTCCCCGTTCGTTGTCGCGCAGCAGGGCATTCCCGCCAAGGGCCACTACCGCCAGTTTTTTCTTGTGGTTGGTGCTCATAAAGTTTGATTAAGCTACAACTAAGTTAGCTATTTATTCTGATTCAGGATTATGAGCTTTTCCCATATCTCGGTAAAAAGCCGGCCAGTCTTGTGTGTCAGGTCGGCAGGATTATTGTAATGTCGGTCTAACTGGTTGATCGTCTTAAATATCAAAATGATATATTGTAAGGTAAGAAATATTGATTGATGAGAAAATGTGGAAAGAAGAGGATAGCCGACAATATTTTGGTTAAATTTGCCCGATGATTTTTCCTGCAATTCTGTATCTAAATTTAACGAAGTAACATGGCCCGTACGAAAAACGATAATCCGGAGAAAAGCTCTGCCAAGAAGAATGGTTCGAGCCGGCCCGACAACCGGGCGCGGTGGGAAAGAGTTGGAGGCATTCTGGCTATCCTGCTTTTCTTCTTCTCTTTATATTTGCTGATCACTTTTCTCTCTTTCTTTTTCTCGAAAGGAGCCGATCAGAGTTTGCTTGAAATTTCTATCAAAGAGATTTTGACCAATCCCGATATTAAGATCGAGAATGCGGGAGGAAAATGGGGCGCTATTATCGCCAATTTGTTTATCAACAAGGGATTCGGGATCGCCTCATTCGGGTTTATCTATCTCTTCGTCATCATTGCCCTTCGGCTGGGCCGCATAGGAAAGGTCTCTTTTCCGAGAAATTTCGGCTACGGTATCTTTTTGATCCTTTGGACTTCCATTGCCATGGCCTTCTTTTTTTCACATCTTTATGAAAAATCCTATCTCTATCCCGGCGGAGCCTATGGATACTATATCAGCCAGTTTATCAGTTCGCTGATAGGGAAGATGGGAAACTTCTTCCTGATTTTAGGTTCGATGCTCATCTGTATCATTATTGCCTTTGAGAATGCCTGGCCGACCATGAAAAAATGGATGCTTTACCGCAGGGAAAAAGCTGAGAAGGAAGAGAAAAGAGAAGAGGAAAGGGAGGGAAAACCGGTGATGGAAGAGGATCCGTTCCTGATTCCGCAGGCACCGGTCATTGAATCTTTCGATAATGCCTTTGCGAAGGTTGCCGAGGGAAATAAGGTGGAAAAAGTGTATGCCGGAGCAAATGATCTGGATCTGATGGAGATCGAACGGGAAGAGATATTCAAAGAGGAGCCGGTGGTAAAACCGGCAGTCCCCGAACCGATACAGCCTAATCGTGCCTTCCTCAACCAGGATGATTCGTCGGATGAGTTCGGTGAAGATGAGCCGGAAGGGGAGATGGAGGATTATGATCCGACGCTGGATCTCTCAAGGTATAAATTCCCGCCGCTCGAACTGCTTGAAGAACGTTCAGGCGGCAATCCGCAGGTTTCCGACGAGGAGCTGATCGCCAATAAGAACAAGATTCTTCAGACCTTGAAGAACTACAATATCGAGATCGTCAAGATTAAGGCGACGACCGGCCCCACGATCACCCTTTACGAGATCGTTCCGGCGCCTGGAGTACGGATCTCAAAGATCAAGAGTCTTGAAGACGACATCGCCTTGAGCCTTGCCGCACTGGGCATCCGTATTATTGCCCCGATTCCCGGAAAGGGAACGGTGGGGATCGAAGTGCCGAACAGTAAACCCGAAGTGGTTTCGATGCGGTCGCTCATTACCTCCAAAGTATTTCAGGAGAGCGATCTGGAACTGCCCCTCGCACTGGGTAAGACCATCTCTAACGAGACATTCGTGGTCGATCTGACCAAGATGCCCCATATCCTGGTGGCAGGAGCCACCGGTCAGGGGAAATCCGTGGGACTGAACGCCATCATTTCGTCGTTGTTGTATAAAAAGCATCCGGCTCAACTGAAGTTTGTCTTTGTTGACCCGAAAAAGGTAGAGCTGAACCTCTATTCGGTGATCGAGAAACATTTTCTGGCCAAGATGCCTGGCGAAGAGGACCCGATTATCACCGATGTACAGAAGGTGAAGAACACGCTGAACTCGCTGAATATTGAAATGGACATGCGTTACGACCTGTTGAAACGTGCTCATGCCCGAAACATCAAGGAATATAACCAAAAGTTTATTTCCAGAAGGTTAAATCCCGAGAAGGGGCATCATTACCTGCCTTATATAGTCGTGGTGGTCGACGAGTTTGCCGATCTGATTATGACTGCGGGGAAAGAGATAGAGCTGCCAATCGCGCGTATTGCCCAGCTGGCCCGTGCGGTGGGGATTCACATGATCATTGCCACGCAACGGCCTTCGACCAACATCATTACCGGGGTGATCAAGGCCAACTTCCCGGCCCGGATCGCGTTCCGTGTCGCTTCGATGGTCGACTCGCGAACGATCCTCGATACTCCTGGTGCGAACCAGTTGATTGGTAAAGGAGATATGCTGATCTCGACAGGGAATAGCCTGACCCGCGTGCAGTGCGCTTTTGTCGATACACCGGAGGTTGAGGCGATCGCCCATTATATCGGCGACCAACCCGGTTTTCCGACCGCTTTCCTGCTGCCTGAGTATCATGACGAGAATTCGGAGGGAGGCTCCGAGGTGATCGACCTGAAGAACCGTGATGAACTGTTTGACGATGCAGCCAGAATCGTGGTGTTGAACCAAACCGGCTCGACTTCGGCCATACAGCGAAAATTTGCCATTGGTTACAACCGTGCCGGGCGGATCATGGATCAGCTCGAGGCTGCCGGAATCGTGGGACAGAACGAAGGGAGCAAAGCCCGACAGGTTTTATTGCAGGATGAATATTCTTTGGAACAATTATTGAAGGGATTGGATCAGTAAAATATACTTAAATTCAGATAAAGTAAAAATGAAGAGAACAGGATTATTGGCCATAGCGTTGCTGTTGATATCAGGAGCAGTAATGGCCCAACAGGATGCGATAGCAAAAGAAATTTTAGATAAACTATCGCAGACTACCCGGAGTTACAAGACGATTCAGATTGATTTCTCCTTTATTTTGGAAAATAAAGCCGCCAATGTGAAAGAATCCAACGATGGATGGGTGGCGCTGAAAGGGAAAAATTACCGTCTGCATATGCCGGCACTTGGGACCGAGATTTTTTGCGACGGAACAACCGTGTGGAGTTACCTTACCGATGCCAATGAAGTGAATGTAGCCGATAATGATCCCAGCGAAGAGGGCTCATTAAATCCCGCAAACATCTTTACCATTTACGAGAAGGGATTTAAATATTCTTTCGTGAATGAAGAAGCGGTGAACGGAAAGACCGCACAGGTAATCGATCTTTTCCCGACCGATAAAGGAAAGGAATTCAATAAAGTGCGTCTCTATGTCGATAAAACAAAATCACAGATCCTGAAAGCGATTACTTACAACAAGGACGGGAACACCTATACCCTGAACATGAAAACGATGAAAACCGATCAGGTATTGGCTGACGACTATTTCAAATTCAATAAAGCCAAATACCCGGGGGTTGAGGTTAACGATATGCGGTAATCCTGAAAAGGATTTCCAGATGAAAGGGGTCTATGGCCCCTTTTTATTTTTTCCGGTATTGGACTATTTTTCAATCAGGCAGTTTTTGTGGTGAAGAGCGCCAAAAAATGTTTAAGAATAGTAATGTTGAGATAAAATATAGATTCAAGATTATTATCTTTCGCATGATTTTACAAAGGGCAGGGTTTATGGTAAATATATTGGTATATCTTGAAAGTAGTTTTAGCCGGGAGAAGTTTATTCCTTTAGTCAAGGAACTGAAAGGGGCTAATATCTTTTATTATAATGAAGTTATCTCCCTTAAGGAGGCTTTTCGTCATATTCAGCCGGACGCGTTGTTGATTCACGCTCCCGATCTGCCTGTTTTGTTTAACGAGGGAGCCGGGATCGAGGAGGTGAACGTTAAACTGATCGTGGTTGGCGAACCAACACCCGGTTACACGGTTTTCACTTCGGGAACCGATTGGCTTGGTGAAGAGTTTACCCCCCGTGAACTGAGCGAATTGTTGCATAAAGCTGAAAAAAGTCAAGCAGAACACGTTTTCCCTTTTGGGAGTTTAGAGCACCATATTCACAAATTACCGATAGCCCTCTTCTGGAAAGATTTAGACCTTAAATATTTGGGATGTAATCGCCAGTTTTGCCTCGACCGGGGGGGGACGAATCCGGAGGCTATAGTCGGGTTGACTGATTATGACCTGTTCCCCGGAGAGATTGCCGGTCGAAATATTCAGCAGGACCGTGAGCTGCTTCAATCGGGCCGGGAAGTGATCAATTTTGTCGAACAAATGGTTCGTGACGATGGGAGGATCGATTATTTCCGCAAAACAGAGGTGACGGTTCAGGATGATGCCGGCAAGGTGGTTGCCATCATGGGCTATTTTGTGAATATTACCGAACCGACATTGATGGAGAAACATCTGAAAAAGGAGAAACAATACCTGCAGATGTTGATGGACAATATTCCTGATACCATTTATATTAAAGACCGGCAATCGAGGTTTATCAAGATCAATAAAGCGGAAGCGAAGCTGTTGGGGATCGAAGATCCTGAAAAAGCAGTGGGATTAAGCGATAATGACTTCTTTGAACCCGATCATGCCTTCCAGGCTTATGTCGATGAGCAGGAGTTAATGCAAAACAAGAGAAGCCTGATCAAGAAACGGGAATATATTAAGACTCCTGACGGATACCGTTTTGTGGAGGCCACGAAGAGCCCTATCCTGGATGAACAGGGAAATTGCATTGGGGTGGTGGGCATCAGCCGCGACGTGACCAACGAGCATCTGGCTGAAGAGAAACTAAGGCAGGAAAAAGAGTTGATGAATCTCCTAATGGATAATGTCCCCGATAGGATTTATTTCAAGGATAAGGAGTCGCGGTTTATTCGTGTCAACAAGGCAATGGTGCATTCGTTTGGGAAGGAATCGGTTGATGAGGTGCACGGGAAGACCGATTTTGATTTTCATGATCACGATCTGGCCAATTTGGCTTATGCCGACGAACAGGAACTGATGCGTAAAGGGAAACCGCTGATCAACCGGATGGAGTGCCATTTAAAAAAGGGAAGGAAAACCTGGGTGAGCGCCACCAAGATCCCTTTGTTTAACCAGAAGAACGAGTTGATCGGGATGGTGGGGATCTCGCGCGATTATACCAAACAGAAACAGTTGGAGGAGGCCCTTGAGCATGAGAAGGAGTTGTTGCAGATCCTGATGGACAATGTGCCGGACTTTATCTGCTTTAAGGATGCCGATTTAAAGATGACACGGGTTAACAAGGCTATCGCCGAATCGCTGGGAAAAGATTTCAAGCAGATCATCGGGAAGAACGATCATGATTTGTTTGCGAAAGAATATGCTGATGTGTTCCGTGCCAATGAACAAAAGATCCTGGAGAGTGGCCAGCCCATGGTTAATGTTATAGAGAAGACGGTCTTTAAGGACGGATCAGTTGGCTGGTTATCGACCACCAAGGTCCCCGTCTGGGACATGAATGGACAGATCTGCGGATTGGCAGGTATTTCGAGGGATATTACCACACAAGAGTTGATCCGACAACAACAAAAGGAGGCGAAGGAGAGGGCCGAGGAGGCCAACAGGGCCAAGAGTTTGTTCCTGGCTAATATGTCGCATGAGATCCGTACTCCAATGAACGGGGTGATCGGCATGGCTGACATCCTAAGGCGAACCAATCTGGATCAGGAACAGAAAGAATATCTTGATATCATCATGAAATCGGGGCAAAACCTCCTGTCTATTATCAATGATATCCTTGACTTCTCGAAGATAGAATCCGGAAAAATGGAGCTGGAGTCAGCCCCGATCAACATCCGCAATATCGTGGAAGAGGTGGCCGATGTGCAGGTATTTCAGGCCAACGAGAAATCGGTCGATCTGATAACCTTTGTCGATGCTGCGGTTCCCGAGGTGGTCAATGGCGATTATGTGAGGTTGAAACAGGTAATCACCAACCTGGTCAATAATGCCATCAAGTTTACCCGCCAAGGGGAAGTTCTGGTCTCTGCAGTGTATGGTAAAAAGGTGGGGAATAAGCACGAAATAGTGTTTAAAGTTAAAGATACCGGGATAGGCATTGCCAAAAACAATCAGGACAAACTGTTTCGCTCCTTTAGTCAGGTGGATACATCGACTACCCGGAAATTTGGCGGGACGGGATTGGGCCTTGCCATCAGCCATCGTTTGGTCAGTGAGATGGGCGGAGCTTTTACCTTGGAAAGCGAGGAAGGAAAGGGTTCAGAATTTTCCTTTACCGCTCTTTTCGATGAGGGCGAAACTCATTCCGACAACATCCTTTTGAATGCTGTTCCCTTTACCAACCTTAATGTTTTAGTGGTTGATGATAACAAGACCAATCGCAGGATTTTCAGAGAATACATGAGGAATTGGGGGATGAATGTTTACGAGGCGGAAAGTGGGAAGGATGCCCTGATGACCCTTAACAGCTTAAAAGATGAAGGAACGGAGATCGGCATTGCATTACTGGATTTTCAGATGGCAGAGATGGATGGATTGGAATTGGCTAATAAAATCAAAGCTGATCCCCGAATAAGCTCAACCCGTTTGGCTTTATTATCATCGGCCACTGATGCGGTACAACGGGATAAACTGAAAGATTACGGATTTGATCATTACCTGAACAAACCGGTCAAGCTTCAGCAGTTATTCAATATCCTGGCTGCAATCGTCGGTAAACCGAAAAAAGCAACAACGGACGGACACCGCGATGATCTCATTCAATTAGGTTTGGCGGATAAACATTTCCTGATCGTGGAAGACAATGAAATAAATCTGAAGGTTGCCCAGTTCTCGCTGAAGTCGGTCAGTCCGAATGTGTTTACAGCGGTTAACGGACTTGAAGCAGTTGAGATTTTTAAAACCCGGAAGATTGATTATATCCTGATGGATATCCAGATGCCGGTAATGAACGGTATAGAGGCGACCATCCAGATCCGGGAGTTTGAGCGAAAGCAGAAGGTTAGCCATCCGGTGAGGATTATCTCGATGACGGCCAATACGATGCGAGAAGATGTCGAGGAGTGTTTGAAAGTCGGTATGGATGCCTTCATGGGAAAACCATTCCGGGTATCCGACATGGTCAGTATCCTGAGTGAATTGTCCAATTAAGGCAGAACCGGTCAGTACCTCCCGCCTTAAACAAAAAAGATTAATTCTGTGCGATACAATAAATAAAGAGCCATCCTGCAGTTTCAAAACCGTTTGCAGGATGGCTCTTTTTGTTCTTCAGAGGGATGGTTTATTTATTAGCCAGGGCAAAATCCCTGCCGGCATGAAACGCCTTAAGGTTTAAATTCACCACCTCGTCGCCCTTGCGGGAGAAGATTTCCCGGATCCCGCTTTCGATACTGCTGAGCGGGATATCGATAAAGGGTGAAGCAGCGCCCAACATCACCATGTTGGAAGCCTTGGCATTTCCCGCCTCTCTTGCGATCGTCTCCGCGTCGATGGCAACGACACGGGGTTGCTTTTTAATCTCGGCCATCACCACCTCAATCTCGGGATAGTTATCGATATTCCTGAAAGGGGTGATGTTAGTCACCACATAACCATCGGAAGCGAGGAAGGGAAGATATCTCAGTGATTCCATTGGTTCGACCGAGAGGATCAGATCGGCCTGCCCCGATGGGATCAGGTCGGAATAGATCGGCTTGTCGGAAAGACGCAGGTACGATTGCACCGCGCCACCCCGTTGGCTCATCCCGTGAGTCTCGGCTTGTTTGAGATTCAGTTTATTTTCGATGGCCGCACATCCTAATACGGTGGCGATGGAAAGGATTCCTTGTCCGCCGACTCCGGCCAAAACGATATCACATTTCATTTCTTCGGTATTTATCTTTAGTAGACACTTTTTTTCACTTCCGGTCCGTCAGGTCCGGTTTATAACGACAAGGATCAGTTGCTCTTCTTCCTTCGGGCGGCTTTCTGAACACATTCCCTTCGGGGGATGATTACCGAAACGCCGTTGAAAGCGATCTCTTTTTCGAGCAGTTCAACCAAAGCCTCATGATTTTTTGGAAGGGCCTCAATCACATGAATATGATCAGACGCAACGCCGATCCCTTCACAGATTGATTCGATTTTACCCAGCGCGGCAGAGTCTTGTCCCCCGGTCATCGAGGTCGATTCGTTATCGCAGATCACGACCACGATATTGTTTTTTTCATTAACCGCGTCGAGCAGACCGGTAATCCCGGAGTGGGTAAAGGTAGAGTCTCCGATCACCGCAATAGCCGGGAAAAGACCTGCATCGGCAGCCCCCTTGGCCATAGTGATTGAGGCGCCCATATCGACACAACTGTTGATGGCATTGTAAGGTGGCAGAGCGCCCAGCGTGTAACAGCCGATGTCGGAGAAAACATGCCCTGTGCCGTAAGAAGACAGCACTTCGTTCAGCGCCTTGTAGGTGTCGTGGTGTCCGCATCCCTTGCAGAGCGCCGGGGGACGGTTGGCCAGTAGTGAAGGGATCGGCCGGCCTTCACTTATATCGAGTTGCAATGAACGGGCGATAAGATCGGGGTTTAATTCGCCGGTGCGGGGCAGAGTCCCGTCCAGTTTCCCGAGAATCTTTTTCCCGTAACCGAAATAGCCTTTCAGTTGTTGTTCTACCAAAGGATAGCCCTCTTCCAGAACCAGTATTTCGTCAACGGAGGCCTCCAGTTTTTTTAATAATTTTTCCGGGAGAGGATATTGACAGACCTTCACGGTTGGATAAGGACAATCAATCTGGAAATTTTCTTTCAGGTAGTTGATTGTAACCCCGCAACAGATGATCCCCAGACTTCGGTCGTCACCATGGAGGGTGCGGTTGAAAGGAGAGTTTTCTGATTCCTCCAAGAAGCGTTGCTGATTATCCAGCAAGAGCTGGTATCGTCTGCGGGCGATCGCCGGAAGAAGGACAAACTGACGCGGATCGTTGGGCAACGAGAGTTGATTCTCTTTCCTGGCCTCTTCGACCGGTACAATGCCGGAACGGGAGTGGGCCAATCGGGTGGTGATGCGGATCATAACCGGAACACCCAGTCTCTCGGAGAGGTCGAAGCCGGTGCGGGCCATATCGTAAGCCTCCTGTTGATTGGAAGGCTCAAGAATAGGGATCATGGCAAAGTTGCCGTAGAAACGCGAATCCTGTTCGTTCTGTGAGGAGTGCATCGAAGGATCGTCTGCCACCACAACGACCATCCCGCCATTGATCCCGGTGATCGCCGCATTGATAAAACAATCGGCGGCCACGTTCAACCCGACATGTTTCATGCAGACCAAAGAACGCTTCCCGGCATAAGACATCCCGAGGGCACTCTCCATGGCCGTCTTCTCATTGGCAGCCCACTCGCGGTGGAGGGCCCGTTCGATGGCCAGTTTGTTTCCCTGTATATATTCAGTTATCTCGGTCGATGGGGTGCCCGGATAGGCATAAACGCCAGAGATCCCGCCATCAATGGCGCCCTGAGCAATAGCCTCAACTCCCAGCAAAAGCTTGATGTTCATAAATTATCAGTTTATGGAGGGTATTCGTAATAAATTTCATGCAAAAATAGCATAAAATCGTCAAAATGAAAGTGTTTTTGAAAAGATTAGCAGGGTGTTTTCCCTATTTCCCAAGGATGGTCACGATTAATTCTCTGGATCCGCCGCTGTTTCGAAATTCACAGAGATAAATGCCCTGCCAGGTCCCCAGTCCAAGACTTCCTTCAACGATCGGGATGGTGAGACTGGCCCCTAAAATCGAGGACTTCAGGTGTGCCGCCATATCATCGGCCCCTTCGAGTGTGTGGGAAAAGTTGCGGTCACCATCCGGGATCAGCTTATTCATAAAGGTCTCAAAATCGCGGCGAACAGTAGGGTCGGCATTCTCGTTCAGGCTAATAGCTGCTGAGGTATGCCGTAGAAAAATATTTACCAATCCGCTTTGGGGAAGCTGTGGCAACCGGGAGACGATTTCCCGCGTGACTAAATGATAGCCCCGGCGAAAAGCGGGTAAGGTAATTTCAACTTGTCTGATCATATTTCTTGTTAAGCAATCAACGGTTTAAAGATAGCTGATTAATTGTTGAGTTATTGCTGACGGCCGAATTCCATTACGAAATAGTTCTTCAATTGATCATTGGGAACATGGTTGAATCCGATCCCCAGATCCCTGAACCCGGGTTCAACGAGTATCTTCCGGTGGCCGTAATCTTTGATCCCCATATCGATTACCAACATCCTGACAAATTCAACCGCGGCTATTTTGGAGTTAACCAAGGCATTATATTTATCCTCGCTTCCCGCGGCCAGATTCTCCCCGATCATTCCATAATACCCGGCTTTGTCGGCCCGATCTTTCGGAGTACCACGCAGGTTGTGAGAGAGTTTTTTCTTAAACGAAATCAATTTTGCGTAATTGGTGGCCAGAATATTAAGCGTGTCATTCAAAACCAATGGGTGAACAGGTTTCATACGTTGAAGGAAACGATAAGCCCCATTGTCGGCCTTTTCATCAAAATATTCTTTCAGCCGGGTTTCCGCGTATTCAGCCGGACGCGTTCGAAGAAAGTTGACCTCTCCGAGGGTCATCTGTTCAAGACCTAACCCTTGATCGTATTGTTCCTGAGCTATCCCTGGGGTAAGGATAAAGAGCAACAAAACAAAGGCAAGATGTCGAAGATTGTTCATCATCAGAAAGATTGATCCGTTAAAGTAGAATAATTTCCACAGGTCTGCTCTTTCAGTTCTCCCCTCATAGCTGATCAATGGACTATGACGAAGATAATAAAAATGTTCGGCAATCGTCGAAAAAGATAGGGACGGGCGCCATGCCGGAGAAGGTTTCCGGAAGCCTGTAATAAACGTGCTGATCTGTAAAAATAACCGCGAAAGCTTGATCTCTTGTCTTCCTATTCCCTGGCTATAACTTACCAAAGAACCGATTGATGGCCCGGTGAAAATTATGGATAGACTTGACTGGCGGAGCATACATCATAATGCATTTGCCCGTGATCACCGGCAGTCCGAGTCGGTCGATGGTTTGCTGTACCTCTTTCGACCAGGCCCCCTGCTGTAACCAGATATTTTTCATACCCAGGCTGGCCGCTTCTTCCAGCACGGGAATCGCCTTTTTCGGGGCAACCGAGATCAGGATTCCTTCTGCTTTTCCGTCGAGGCTTTTCAGATCGGGGTAGCAGGATAATCCGTCGATTTCTTTAGCTTCGGGATGGATGGGATATATCTCATATCCTTTCCCTATCAGTTCTTTACAAACCATGTTACCAAATTTCTTCCCCGAACGGGAGATTCCTGCCACGGCTATTCTTCGGCATTGGATAAAGTCATCGATCAGTGGATTCATCAACATACAGTTTTTGTGATTAGTCTATCAGTTACCTGTAAAATTACTGTTTTTATAAAAAGCATCAATTCGTTCTTTTATATTCTGCCGAATATTCATCCAAAAGAGATTGTAGTCGTAGACATGCAGGTTTTTGACTCGACGGGCCCTTTTTTCCATCCTTCCCTGAAAATCGACCCAGAGGATCTTTGAGGTAGGTTCTATACCGGCACCGGCGGTATTAGGTTGCACCTCTTTAAATCCTTTCATGATCCCTAAATGATAATCGGGAGAGAGCCATTTTTCGGAGATGGACCAGTTGAGCGGGTTCACACAAACCGAATTTCCCATCTCCCGTTCCACCATTTGGGGAATTTCACCCTTTGCCATACTGCGCCACCCGACAAAACAGTGGATCTGATCCGGTCGTTCGCCTACCGGTATATTTTTGAATGCATTTTTCTCGATTTGATAGCCAATAATATAGGCGCAGACTAGCTGTCTTTGTAATGGTTGACCATCGAAGAGTTCCTGTAACAGCCGGATGGCGTGAAGGGTTCCCTGACTGTGGGAAGCAATAATGATGGGACGCCCGTTATTGTAGTTTTCCAGATAATAGAGGAATGCCATTTTTACGTCCTGGTAGGCCAGGTCAAAGGCCCTTTCTGCTTCCGGCGTTTTTCGCACGAAAAAAGCTTTCAGGTTAGCCTGACGGTAGCGCGGGGCAAAGATCCGGCAACTGCCGTTAAAGACGGAGGCCTGGTATAGTATTGAGCGATAATCGGTCCGGTGATTGATCTCTTCGGCATTAAGATCGGCATTCCAGGAAGTGGTCGTTCTTCGGGATATAAAAGAGGTTGGATGGATAAAAAATACATCTGCCCGTTCGGTCCGTACTTCATCTTTCAGGAACAGGGGAATACTGTCGCTGGTGTCGTGTTTAAACGGCGAGGCCGCCCAAAAACGAAGATCACTGTAGTCAGGAGTTGGACCGTTAACCTCTGAAGCACGATTTAAAAATCGAAGCTCAGCATTCTTCTTCAGGATCTGTCCCCGTTGCCCCAACGCCAGGGCCCCTGATATCAGGATAAGGATGAAGGAAATGAATAGCTTTTTCATGATTGACAACTATTTTTCTGTCCCCTAACGATCTCTATTTAAACCCGATGAAAAGCAGGTCGGCTGATCTTGCCGGTTCCGTTTGCCGCAGGTAATCCACTGGATTATTACCCGTTTATGGCAAAGAAAAAGTTACAACTTTTGGCGTAAAGATCATAGCAAAAGCGGTTCATTTTATTCAATTCAATTAAGTCGAAAATCATTGGTTCTTTACCGGAATTATTTTAGATTAGGATGATCAATCCAAATAATAACTACAATTAATTAGCTATGATGAAAACCAAAGATTACATCGACCGCGAAGATAAATACGGAGCCCATAACTATCATCCACTGCCTGTTGTGCTCGAAAGGGGAGAGGGGATCTATGTCTGGGATGTTGAAGGTAAAAGATATGTCGATTTTCTGGCCGCTTATTCTGCCGTCAATCAGGGACATTGCCACCCTAAGATTATCAAGGCGCTGATCGACCAGGCCGGGAAACTGTCGCTGACCTCCCGTGCTTTTTACAACAATTTTCTGGGTGAATGGGAGGAATACGTCACCCGATTGTTTGGCTACGACAAGATGTTGCCGATGAACTCCGGTGCCGAAGCCGATGAAACCGCCTTGAAGCTGACCCGAAAATGGGCCTACAAGGTAAAGGGCGTTCCCCGTAACGAAGCCCGGATTGTCGTCTGCAACGGTAATTTCCATGGCCGTACCATCACTATAATCTCCATGTC
Source organism: uncultured Prolixibacteraceae bacterium (assembly GCA_964632305.1). Taxonomy (GTDB): domain Bacteria; phylum Bacteroidota; class Bacteroidia; order Bacteroidales; family Prolixibacteraceae; genus CAZWBR01. The sequence goes on along the minus strand of CAZWBR010000027.1, from coordinate 42,047 downwards.
GTCCGATCCGGATGCTTACAATGATTATGGCCCTTATACCCCGGGTTTTGTCAATATTCCGTACAATGATGTTGAAGCCCTCGAACGTGAATTGAAAAATCCCAACACGGCAGGCTTCCTGGTTGAACCCATCCAGGCCGAGGCGGGCGTTTATGTCCCTGAAGATGGTTATCTGAAAAAAGCAGCTGAGTTATGTAAGAAATACCGGGTCCTTTTTATAGCCGACGAGGTTCAAACCGGCTTGTGCCGGACCGGTAAGATGCTGGCCTGTGACCATGAGGGGGTACGCCCCGACATTTTGATCCTTGGCAAGGCCATCTCGGGAGGTACTTTCCCGGTCTCCTGCGTCCTGGCCGATAATGAGATTATGCTGACCATCAAACCGGGCGAACATGGTTCAACCTATGGGGGGAACCCGATAGCCGCTAAAGTTTCCATCGCCGCCCTTGAGGTCCTGCAGGAGGAGAAGCTGGCCGATAATGCCGCGATGATGGGCCGGATCTTCCGCGACGGGATGAAGGCGTTTAGCTCCCCTCTGATCAGGGAGGTGCGCGGAAAAGGTTTGCTCAACGCCATTGAGATAGATCCTGTTGGCGGCAAGAAAGCCTGGGACCTCTGTCTGGCGATGAAGGAGAACGGCATCCTGGCTAAGCCCACGCATGAACATACCATCCGTTTCACACCACCGTTGATCATCACTGAGCCGCAGATGCGCGAAGCGGTCGCTCAGATACAGAAAACTATGAAGGATTTTGTTTGATATAGTGTCCTGGTTGACAGGAAATACAGAGGATTGGTCGGGGCGTGATTCATGATCATGCCCCGATTTTTTTATCTTTATCCGACGGGTTTTTGCCGTCTGATCATCTCAGTCCCTATAAATAATACTTCCAAAGAATGTAATGCATCGGGGAGGGCGGTCAGACCCTCGGATCTATTCATTAACTTTGTCACTCAATACTTGTTTAAGAATTCAAAAGGCCAAAAATGAATCATCTGCAAGAATCCATCGATAAGCAAATCCGGTCGAACCGGGGGAAAAATCTCTTCTTTATTGGTAAGGACCGTCCCCTGGAATTTACCGGGGAAACCATTCGCGCGATTTTGAAGATGGGGAAACCAGACCCGGAATCGAATGAAATGCTTGTGGATTATGCTACCGATAAGGCAATTCAGGAATTCTTAAGGGTCAATCAGTTCTTTTCCATCGGGGAGGAGGCCCGAAAAGCATTGCGAACCATTTATGTTGATCTGTTTGATAAACTTACCGTAGGGGAGATCGCTGTCGGGCAGATTGAGGAATCACATTATCACAACCTGAAGCAGTGGTTGCGGCAGACCAACCCCTTCGCTGAAAAAATCGTGAACCCCGAATCCGAATCAGTCCCCGTTGTCACCTGTGCCGAATATAGTCCGGTGCTGCAGATGGAAATTCTTCAACTCGATACCGTTCAGTTGACTGGTCCATTGTTGGATATCGGTTGCGGGAAACAGGGGGAACTGGTCGGGCATCTTCGTGAGCATGGCATTGAGGCTTACGGCATCGATCGTTTCCCGGCGAGCAATCCGCACCTGCTCAATGCCGATTGGTTAGAATTTGATTACGGGGTCGAAAAATGGGGGACAATGACCAGCAATAATGGTTTCTCAAACCATTTTAACCATCATCATCTCCGTACCGACGGCAACTTCCTTGGTTATGCGAGGAAATATGCCGAAATCCTTAATGCCCTGATAATCGGGGGATGCTTTCACTATGCTCCCGGCTTACCCTTCATTGAGCGTTATTTAGATCCCCATCGATTTCAGTTGAATAAAAAAGATATTGGAAATACCAATCTTTATTCAGTGATCATCAAAAGGTTAAGTTAGCTCTAAGCTATATGCTTCGTTCTGAAGCGGACCTTCCTAAAACCTTAAAGAAGGTCACTCCCCGATCTTCGGTCTATCGGCCTTGCCGGGCCCGCTATGGCTTGGTTTCAACCCGGTCATCCTGTTTGCTTATAGGGGAAAGAGTCTGGGGTGACGGATGGGGGATCAGCTATGTTTACCGATTCCTTATTACGGAAATGATAATTGTCCCGATTCCCCTGATCCTCTGCTTCCCCGCATTAAGCAATTGTTAATTGAGTTAAACATTCTTAAAAAGCGAGTGCACCTGTACAAAAAAAACTATTTTTGCACACGATTTGAGTTTTTGTGCAATTTTTAAGTATTGAAAAAGTCTACACGCCTTACAATTATTGATGTTGCCCTCAGCGTTTTTGCTATCAGGGGCCTGAACAACACCACAATGGACGATGTCGCCAAAGCCTCAGGGTTTGGTCGCCGCACCCTTTATACTTATTTCAAAACCAGGGAAGAACTTTTTCATGAAGTCATTACCAAGGAGCGCGACATCATTATCAGCCAATTGTCAACGGTGGTGGAGATGAAGCTCCCAACCGCGAAAAAAATGGCCAAGATCATGGCAATTCACATGAAAACCATCGAGAATATTGTCAATCGCAATGAGGCGCTGCGGCTGGAGTTTATTAAACGCAGCGACCGCATCGAAGGCTACCGCACGGCCATTGACCGGCACGAAAAACAATGTTTGATCGAAATCCTTCAGGAAGGGATCGCCGGCGGACTCTATTGCGTGGAGAACATCGACGCTACCGCCGCCATTATCCTTACCTCCCTTAAAGGGATGGAACGGGAATTTATCCTTGAGAATTTCGACAAGTCAACCCATGAAACTTTAAAATTATTCAATAATATCATTTTAAAAGGGATCATCAGCCCGGCTAAAAATGAAACCAGATTTCAGCTATGAGAATGTTTATCAATACTATTTCACATTACATTCCCGAAGAGAGGATTACCAACGAGTATTTTAAAAAGGTCAACGGTCTCGACGATGAATGGATACTGGAACGTACGGGTATCAGTACCCGCTCCAAAGCTGCCCCAACCGAAAATACCAATACCATGGCCGTCGAAGCAGTCAAAAGAGCAATCCCCGATCTTCCTTTCGATATTAAAGATGTCGATCTGATCGTCGCGGCCTCCTACTCGCCTTACGACACCGTGGCAACCATTGGCCATATTGTTCAACGCGAATTCGGGATTCAGGAGGCACAGGTGGTTTATGTCTCTTCGGCCTGTTCTTCAATGCTCAATGCAGTGGAAATCGTGGAAGGCTATTTTGCCTCCGGGAAAGCCTCAAGGGCTCTGGTGATCGCCTCGGAACACAACACCGCTTACAGCGATGAAAGCTGTGCCAAAAGTGGTCACCTCTGGGGAGACGGGGCCACTGCCCTGTTTATTTCCGATGAGGCGATGGGTAAAAAACCGGGAGAGATCTTAAACATCTTTACCCGCGGATTGGGCCATATCGGCAAAGGCAATGAATCGGTCTATTTACGTCCCGGAATCGATGGTCTTCAAATGCCCGATGGCCGCGATGTATTTATTCATGCCTGCAATTTTATGCGGGTGGCTCTTGAAAAATCGCTCGAGGGCTGTAACCTGAATATCGAGGATCTCGATTATGTTATTCCCCATCAGGCCAATAACCGTATTATCACCAATCTGATGAAACAGTTGAACCTGCCAACCTCGAAGGTCTTTACCAATATTAATCAACTGGGAAATACCGGTTCGGCCAGCACCGGAATCTGTCTCTCTCAGAATATCAACAAGATAAAAGAGGATTCAATTGTCGGTATTACCGTTTTCGGCGGAGGTTATTCTGCCGGCGCGATGGTGATCCGCTTCTGAAAAATCTTCTGCCTGAATCATTAATCCCGACCTTCAAGGCCGGGATTTTTTTTGATGTCCTGCCGTGCCGTAACAGATTACGATAATCCCGATCATCTTTATGAAAAGTTCTTACCCCTAATCCTCTTTTCGTTAAAGGGGAGAGCCTTTCCCGATCCGGTTTCCAAATGAGGTGGGGCCCGGAGCATGATGGTCAGGGGCCCGGTGTTCCCGGTTTGGGCTTTTTGGCGAATAGGGTCATGCCATCGCCGGACTTTCTGTGCATATTCTGTGCATATTCTGTGCATCTTCTGTGCATCTTCTGTGCATTTATAGCACAGAAGATATAGGGAATATCCCCTAAATAACTATTTAAGGTTCGGCGTTGGTAAGGGCTGATGAGGGTGAGGGGACGGAGGTGTAGAAAACCGTAAACTGCGGGGTGATTTTTGAGGATTTTTGCGAATATCAGGCTTTTGTTCCTGAAATTAAAGGAGATAATCCTTTTTTGTGTGCCATTCAAATGCAAAAATTCAAAAAATAGTTTAATTTCGTGAAATTGCAGTCAGTACGATCAGGGACTATCTGTTTTCAGAATAAAGGGGGGAGAAAGGATCACAACGGTAGGCGGTACAACAACTCTAACTGAAAAGGTCTTATTCTCTGCTGATATCATCTTCTGCCTGCGTTGAGTGAAAACTCAGGGCGAATAAATATGGATTTTCTATGCTAACAAAAAACTAATGGGCGATGAACCTTTATGTAGGGAATCTTTACTTTAAAACGACAGAGGAAGAGCTCTTTCGGATATTCTCGGAATTTGGGAGAGTGACCCAGGTCCGTATTATCCGTGATCCCCAAACCCGCCGAAGTAAAGGGTATGGTTTCGTGGAGATGGAACATGATTATGAAGCGAACCGGGCCGTCGACAATGCCTCGGGACTATTGCTCGAAGGGCGCCGCCTGGTGGTCCATTTTGCCAAGCTGACCGGGAAGTCGGATATGGGCGATGGGGATAGATCGCGACAATAAGGGAGAATTTTATCTTCTCCGGCAATGATATAAAAATATAAAAATAAGAATTATGATGAATAAGTATTTTACTCTTGCAGCGCTTGGGGTTCTGTTTTTCTCCTGCCAACAGTCGCCAAAGTTTACCGTTGAAGCAGAAATTGAGGGTCTGAAAGACGGTAAAGTCTATTTGAAACTTTCGAATGCCGGAATGACCGTGCCCATCGATTCGACCACATCGGCAGGCGGTAAGTTTACATTTAAGGGAACCGTTGAGGTGCCCGATCTCTATTATCTTGTTGGCGAGGATCGGGTCAGCATCCCCCTGATGTTGGAGAACAGCCCGATTGTCATTGCCGGGAATGTTTCCGATTTAAAAAGTATTTCCATTACCGGCTCAAAAACTCAGGATGAATATCATGATTTGGAACTGAAAATTCAGGATCTCGGTAAACAATTCGACGCGCTCTATTCCCAATATAAGGAGGCGATGAATAATAAAGACAGCCTGACCAGCGCGTTACTCGAGAGTCGGCTCGATTCGCTGGATCGTGAGCAGACCGGCTTCTATAAAAGCTTCGTCACCGAAAACGGCGCTTCGTTTGTCGCCCCGGTGATCCTTCAGAAGTTCCAGTATGGCATGGAGGCCGATGAGCTTCAGTCGTACCTTGTGAAATTTTCCCCGGAAGTGATGAAGGGCCAAAGCGCCAAGCTATTAGCCGATCGTGTAGCTGTTCTGGAGAAGGTGGCTGTGGGCCGGATCGCTCCTGATTTTACCTTGAACGATTCTATCGGCAACCCGGTCAAACTGTCGGAGATCTATTCGCAGCATGAGTTAACGTTGGTCGATTTCTGGGCCTCGTGGTGCGGACCGTGCCGTCAGGAAAATCCCAATGTGGTCAGTACCTGGAAAGATTACAGTTCCAAAGGTTTTACCGTTCTCGGGGTCTCCTGCGACAGCGACCGGGATAGATGGCTTAAAGCGATTGCTCAGGATCAACTGACCTGGTATCATGTTTCCGATCTGAAAGGGTGGGGGAATGAAGCTGCGAAATTGTATGGCATCAACTCTATTCCTTCCAGCTTCTTGTTGAACAAATCGGGAACGATTATCGCCAAGAACCTCCGTGGGGCGAACCTGCGCGGGAAAATTGCCGAAATCTTAAAATAGGTGATTGAACATTTCTTTAAAAAAGGCGTTCCTTCGACAGGCAGGCCTTTTTTAATTTTAGGCCTTTCGTAATTCAGATAACAAACACCATGATTGAAGAATTTACCTTAACCACGCCGGCCTTGCTGTTTTCGGCAATATCGCTGATCCTGCTGGCCTATACCAATCGTTTTTTGGGTTATGCCTCCCTGATCAGGGACCTCTATGCCAAGTTCCAAAACAACCCGAATGAATTGCTGTTGGGACAGATCGCCAACCTGCGCAAGCGGTTGCACCTGACCCGGAGTATGCAGATTTTCGGGGTGTCGAGCCTGTTTCTTTGCGTGGTCACGATGTTCCTGATCTTTGTAGGCGATCAGTTGTTGGCGATATGGACTTTTGGCGTCGCGTTGATTTTACTGATTATTTCGCTGGGGCTTTCCATCTGGGAGATTCAGATTTCAGTGAAGGCGCTCGATCTGCACCTGAGCAATATGGAAGATAAGAAGATGTAGCTGTATTCTCCTTATTTGGTAATTGCGCGGTAATAAAGCCGATATGCCGAATAATTGGAATTTGACGGCCACCGATGGGAATTGGAGGTGACACGAATGACGAATATTGATTTTGAAACGATCGAATAACAATGGCAACAGAGATAGAACGGAAATTTTTGGTTATAAACGATAGTTGGCGCGAATTGGGTCGGCCGGTTCATTACGCACAGGGCTACCTGGCCGCCGATGCGGAGCGAACGGTAAGGGTACGGATCGCGGGAGAAAAAGCTTATCTGACCATTAAGGGGCCTACTGACGGGATTTCCCGCAAGGAGTTTGAGTATGAGATCCCTCCGGTTGAGGCTCAGGAGATGCTTCTGTTATGCCCGTTCCCGGTAATAGAGAAATACAGGACCAGGATTGATTGGAAGGGCAAGATATGGGAGGTGGACGAGTTTAAGGGGGATAACGAGGGGTTATTCATGGCGGAGATCGAGCTTCAATCGCCGGATGAAGTGGTTGATCTCCCTTCCTGGATCGGGGTTGAGGTCAGCGGCGATCCGCGTTATTTCAACTCTTATCTGGCAAAGAATCCGTATAAATATTGGTAAAAACGCCTTATAAAATCAATTAATAGTTTGTCTTATTGCTGGTTGTCATTACATTTGAGCAAATTTTCAGATTCATGTTCAGAACAATTATATTTCTAATTCTTACCCTCTTTATCCCGGTCCTGGTTCAGGCCCAGGGTCATACCACGGTTTCGGCCGCAGCACCCCGACTGATTGTCGGGATCGTTGTGGAAGATATGAATCCCGATTATATCGAACGTTTCTGGAACAAGTTCGGGGAGGATGGTTTCAAACGTCTCTATTCGCGCGGGTTTATCTGTGCCAATCATCATATCGACAACCTGATTCAACGCCCTTCGGTCGGGATGGCCACGCTGGCAACAGGGACTACTCCTTCGCGCCATGGTATCATGGCTGATAACTGGGTCGACCGGCTCAGGAATAAGGAGACCAACTGCATTGAGGATAGTTATTATACCACGGTGGGGTCTGACTCGAAAGAGGGAGAACGATCGGCGGCCAAACTGATGACTCCGACCCTGGGCGACCGGCTGAAGCTGATAACCAAGGGTAAATCGAGGGTTTTCAGTATCGCGATGAACGATGTGCCGGCAGTCTTCTCCGCCGGTCATGCCGCCGACGGGGCTTACTGGTACGATAAGAGCTCCGGTAAAATGATCTCCAGCTCCTATTACGTTGAGAAATTCCCCAATTGGGCCATCGACTTCAATAATCTTAAACTGGCCGATTATTATCTCGCTTCATCCTGGACTCCCTTGCTGGATCCTATCAGTTATACCGAAAGCATCGAAGATGCCTATCTCGGGGAAGTGGGATATTTAGGGAAATACAAAACTTTCCCCTATAACCTTTCTTCGTTGCGGAAGGAAACAGGGGAACAGTACAATATTCTGAAGACAACCCCTTTTGCTAACACCCTACTCAAGGATTTCGCCATTCAGTTGATCCCCAAAGAACAGTTAGGCTACGACCTGATCCCCGATCTGCTGACAGTAACCTTCTCCTCAATGGATTATGAACGGTACTCTTTCGGATCATTCTCCGTCGAGATGGAGGATACCTATCTAAGGATGGATAAAGATATCGCCGAGCTTCTGAAATATCTTGAGAATGGCTATGGCACTGAAAGCATCCTGGTCTTTCTGACCTCAACCACCAGTGTTTCTTACCCGGCCGAATATTTAAAGGAAAAATATAAGATGAGTACCGGAACGTTTAATCCGGAGAGTTCGGTCGCCCTGCTGAAATCATTTCTGAATATCAAGTACGGGGAAGGGGAGTGGATTCAGTCTTTCAACCATCAGCAAATCTTCCTGGACCGTGAGCTGGTGGAGAAACGGAAGATCAATCTTCAGGATATGCAAACCGTGATTGCCCGGTTTATGAATCAGTTTGAAGGGATAGCCTACGCGAAAGCTGCCTTTGAGATTGAAACGGATAATTTCCTTGGCGGGCCTCTCGAAGCCTTTCAGAATAATTTCCACATCAAACGTTCGGGCGATATCCTGATCAGGTACGAGGATGGATGGCTCCCGAAAGAGAAGTATAAACAGATCGATTATACCGACAGTAACCAGGTACCTTTGGTTTGGTTTGGCGCCGGCATCAAGAAAGGGACCACCCTGAAACATACCAGCGCCACTGATGTGGTTCCGACTATTGCAGCCCTTCTGGGGATTGCTCCGCCAAACAGTTCAACCGGTGCGGTGATCGAAGAGGTCCTGCCACACTGATCCGGTTAATACTTGTTGCGGGAGATAATCTGGTCGATGGGTTTGCGGATCTTCTTCCGGGTCTCTTTGGCCGGATAACCGATGGTGATTACCAGCAGGATCCGTTTTGAAGAGGGGACTGCCAGTAGTTTCCGAATCTTTGTTTCATCGAACCAACCGATCATGCAGCTCCCCAATCCTTCATCGGCTGCCGCCAGACAGATATGCTCGGCCAGAATGCCAATATCGATCAGCGGGAAATGTTTCCGCTTGACCCATCCTCCCAGCGTTGAGGTAAGGTTGCCCGACTCCTCGATAATGATCAGATGCAGGGGGGCCTGTTTGGTGAAATGGTTCATCCCGATGGCTTTCTCTGAGGTGGCATCTGCAATTTTGTTCCTCAATTCCGGGTCATCGACAATAATGATTTTCCAGGGTTGGGCATTACAGGCTGAGGGAGCCATCCGGGCACATTCCAGTATTTTTTCCAGTTTTTCGTTCTCAACCGGCTTGTCCAGATAGCTGCGGTCGCTCTGCCGGTTTTGGGTCAAGGTAAGAAAATCCATTTTTACTTTATGTGAAGAGGTCTTCTTGTCTAAATATGTCGCGAATCATTCGCTGAAATCAGGAATCTGTCTGATCTGTTTCCTGTAGGTCTGACAGGTAAAATTAAGGATATTTCCGGTTATATAAAACCGAAAAAGGCGGAACATGAGTACCGCCTTTTTCAGATTGTTTGGATCTCTGATTAGTTGATCAGGTCCATTTTTACCATATCCTGAATGTCGAGCATCCCAACAGGTTTACCATCTTCGGTTACGATGATATTATCGACCTGGTTGGCGTTGAAAATATCGGCGGCTTTTTGAAGCAAGGCATCGGCCTCGATAGAGATCGGATTTGGGGTCATACATTCGCCGACTGAGGCTTCGAGGATTCTTTCGCCCAGTTTGCGCATCTGACGACGAAGATCACCGTCGGTAAAGATACCGGCCAGTTTTCCGTCTTTCGATACTACCGATACAGCACCCATTCCCGAGTCAGTCATCTTGAGTAAAGAATCAAGGACCTTACATTCGGTGTCTACCACCGGATTGGCTTCGGCAATGACGCTTTTTACCTGAACGGTCATCAAACGGGTGTGCTGGAAGAACTGATCGGTTCCCAGCTTAGTGAAGCTGTTGTCGGCCAGTTTCTTCATGATGCTCCACGGGATGGTGATGTTATGGGCGCCAAGCTCCAGTGCATTTTTGATATGTTCGGGATAACGGACTGAGGAGAACATTACTTTGCTCTTGTACCCGTATTTGTCGATAGCCTCTACTATTTGTTTAACCAAGCCCAGGGCATCGTATCCCTGATCCTGCATCCGGCCCACCAGCACACATACATATGTAGCCCCGGCGGTTAAGGCCATAAAAGCTTGCTGGATGTTATAGACCAAGTGAACATTGACCAGGAAGTTTTCGCTCCTTAAACGTTTGCAGGCTTTAATCCCTTCAATATTTACCGGAATTTTAAAAACGGTTTTACTCTTATCCAACCCGAGGGCTAATAGACGGTGCGCTTCTGCTACAATCTGATCGGCTGTTTCACCCAGCGCTTCGATCATTAGAACAGGAACCATCTTTGATAATTTGATGATCGCGCCATCAATATCGGTAATACCATTTTTATGCATGAAGGTTGGTGTGGTGGTAACCCCATCAATGATACCCAATTTCATGGCTTCTTCAATTTCGGCCATATTAGCCGAGTCGAGATAAAATTCCATACTTATTATTGTTGGTTATTTATTTTCTATACTTAACTTCAAGATTGTGAAGATCGATTAACGGTTGCAGGAACTCTTCCACGTCGCTGATGCACATCTGGCTCGCCGCGTCGCAGAGCGCCCGCGAGGGATCAGGATGAACTTCGATAAACAATCCGTCGATACCTGCAGCTACACCGGCACGCGCCAGGGTGGGGATAAACTCCCGGGATCCCCCTTTCGGGTCAGCGCTTGGGATGCCATATTTACGGATCGAATGGGTGACATCGAAAATTACCGGGTAACCGGTCTGGCGAAGATGGTAAAAACTTCTCGGATCAACAATTAAGTCGTTATATCCGAAAGTGTAGCCACGTTCTGTTACCAGGATATTTTCATTGCCAGCCTGTTCAACTTTCTTTACCGGTTTGATCATGTTCTCCGGAGCAAGGAATTGACCATGTTTCAGGTTAATCACTTTGCCGGTCCTGGCCGCTTCCATCACCAGCGTGGTCTGCATGACCAAATAGGCGGGGATTTGAATGATATCGACCACTTCGGCTGCCGGCAAGATCTGTTCAGGATAATGAATGTCAGTGATGACCGGGACATTAAACTGCTCTTTGATCTTTTTCAAAATCGCGAGGCCCTTCTCCATCCCGGGACCTGAATAAAAATCGGCAGAACTCCGGTTATCTTTTTGAAACGAGGACTTAAAGATCAGCGGCAGATCAAGCTTAGCAGATAATCCGACCAGAAATTCGGCGGTATCCATCATCGTCTTTTCATCTTCCACCACACAGGGTCCTGCGATCAAAAATAATTTGTCAGCCCCACATTCAATATTTCCTACACGAACTGTTTTTCTCATTTGCTAATAATTACATTTTCATCAACAATCCACGCAGCTTCTCACGTGTGACAATCTTTTCCCAATCCGGACCACAAACATGTTGCCACATAAAGATCAGGGTGAGCGTTACGTCGATCATTTTTTCAATTTCCTCAGGAGTACAATTGGCTGTGACCCCTTGCGGAAGCTCGATATTATTGATGCGCATCATCTCGCGAAACTCCTTCACTGCCTCCGGGTAGAACTCTTCCAATTGATTAAAGACCACACAGTTTCCTACTCCGTGATGGATCCCGGTTACCGTGGCCAAACCGTAAGAAATGGCATGACAGGCGCCAACTTCGGAATAAGTTAAGGATAAACCACCCAGATAGGAGGCGATCATCAGTTTCTCATCATTCTCGGGGGTATGACTGTCCCCGCTCAGGAAGATCTCGCGGCACAGACGCATCGACTCTATTCCGAGCGAATCGCCCATTACCGTGCGGCGGTGTCCGTTGAGGGCTTCTACATTATGGATATAGCAGTCCATCGCGGTGAAAAAATGTTGAGGATCGGGAACGGTAGCGATCAGGTTCGGGTCGAGCACCAACTGGTCGGCAGGGGTGAAATTTCCTTTAAGCCCAAGTTTTTTAACCGGACCGGTCAGTACTGCAGTCATAGAGATCTCCGCCCCGGTGCCCGAGATGGTCGGTACCACGGTGCAGTGAACCCCTTTATTTTTAACTAAATCCAGGCCCTGGTACTGTACCGATGAGCCGGGATTGGTAAACATCAGCCGGATTGCTTTGGCATAATCCATGACAATACCACCGCCGATACCTACTACTGAAACCGGATTCTTTCCTTTTAATCCTTTGATCTCTTCAACGATGGCATCGACTATTTTGGTCTTTGGCTCGTCTATCGTGCCAATCAGCTTAACTATATCCTGTGAATGAGCAGGAAGCTTTTTCTGTAATTCCTTGCCCTCGAAATAATCGTCCAGCAGAAAAAGTACATATGAATCATTTTCGGTGCGCAGTTCATTCAGGATATCGCCCAACTGGTCGAAACTGTTGCGACCGTAAATAATACGTCCTACTGTTTTATAATTTCTAAACATATCTATTTATTTAAGTGCAGTTTTTAATGCTTGTCTCATTTTTTCGGCCAACCCGTTCAACTCTTCTTCGTTCCAGTTGACCATGATCTGGGTCATCACCAGTTTTTGCATGATGGCGTCCGATTGAGGAACCGAAAGATTCCGGTAGTCTGGAGCCTGATTCATTTTCATGACCGGAAGGTTGAAGATTGATTTCATCTCCTTCAGATGGCCCCACTGACGATGGTAATGGAAGTTGTTCCTGTACCAGTAGGAGGCCCCGATCCCAGCTTTCTGAAATTCATCAAAAACACTTATGGCCTGCTCCGGTTTAGGGAGAAAGAAACTGAGGAAACCGCACGAATCGCCGGTTTCATCGGGAACCAGCCTCATCGTCACTTCAGGGAATTCCTGCAATACATTTTTCAACAGGGTATGGTGGGCTCGTTGTTTCTCAATGATGTAAGGCAGTTTTCTCAACTGTGCCAACACCACGGCTGCTCCCAGTTCCGATCCGCGAAAGTTAAACCCGAGAATCGGATGTTGCTCTGCCCCGCGGGCATTCCCGATGTGGTCGTGCCCATGATCGGAATACATGTGCGCTTTTTCGTAAAGCTCATCATCGTTGGTGGCAATAGCGCCCCCTTCGCCGGCGGTGATGATTTTATAAAAGTCGAAGGAGAAGGCCGACATCTTTCCAAAATTGCCCAGCATCTTTCCTTTATAGCTTCCGCCTAATGCGGGCGCAGCATCCTCAATGAGAATCAGGTTATGCTTTTGACAGACCGCCATGATCTCGTCCATCTTCGCCATTGACCCGAAAACCTGGATCAATAAAACCGCTTTGGTCCGGGGAGTAATCGCTTTCTCAATCCCTTCGGGGCTCAGGCACAGCGTCTCATCCAATTCGGCAAAAACGGGGACCGCCCCGGCCATCATTACTGCCTCGATTGGGGCAATAAACGTATAGGGGGGGACAATGACTTCATCGCCATAGCCAATACCGCAGCAGGCCAATGACAAGGCATCGGCTGCCGTTCCGCTCGCACAAAAGTGAGTATGTTTAGCTCCAAGATAGGAGGAAAATTCCTGCTCGAAAGTCTTCGCTTTCCAAATGCCGTTTCTTTGGGCATCATGATTGTACCGGAATAGGATCCCGGTCTCCAATACATCCATTACTTCTTTTCGTTCTTCATTGCCGAAAAGTTCTGTTCCAGCCATAGATAATTGTTTTATTTCAAGTCGATAAAGAATTGTTCGCTCTAACACAAATCGAAGGTCAAATAGCCTTTGAATAATTCGTGTTAAAAACTTGTAAAAGTAACACTATTTCGAAAATATAACTGATGATTTTTCTTATAAAACTCCTGCGTTAATATTCGTTCATGCTTTTAGACCAATCTTTTATCATTTTCTTTAATGTCAAAAGTTTACGGGGAGCCCGATGGAAAACCAGAATCACGTCCCTGCTTGGAATCCGGCGGTGTGGGGGATGCTAAAGGAAAAAAACGATCATCCCGCCAACCGCTAAAAAGGCTCCGGCCACCTCTTTCCAGTTCAGTTTCTCTCCCATAAAGAGCACCGAGGGCAGAAGGATAAAAACCGGGACGGTAGCGATCAGCGTGGAGGCCACCCCCACGGAGGTGTGCTGAAAAGCCAGCAGGCTCAGCGATACTCCCAGGAAGGGGCCGAAAAACGATCCGATCAGCAAGGGGCGCATGGCATTACTGCTGACGACGGCCGTGCTCACCTGTTTCCATTTCCGGGCATAGGTGATGATCAGGATAAATCCAATGATACCCGTAACAGTGCGGATCTGGCTCGAGGCAAACGGGTCGTAACTTCCCATTCCCAGCTTCGAAAAGACCGCCCCGATGCCTTGACCGACAGCTCCGCCAAAAGCCAGCAATAACCCTTTAATCGGGTAGTTCAGCTTGTGACGAACCCTGTCTTCGTCGTCTTCCCGCTTGAGGATCACGATGGTAATGCCAAGCAGGACCAGGGTCATTCCCAGCATGTTGAGCCAGGTAAATTTTTCCTGCAAGACCAAGGCCCCGAAGATAGCCGCGACCGGTGGGGCCAGCGACATGATCAGCATCGATATCTTGGCCGACTGATAGGCATACGATTTAAAGAGGAAATAATCGCCGACGACAAAGCCGATGAATCCGGATACCGAGAGCCATTTCCAGGCTTCGGGCGTTGCGTCGGTGGGTAACCACATCCCGCGCATCGCCCTCGACCAGGCCATATACATCAGCATCGCGAACAGAAGCCGCATGATATTGACCGTCAGTGAACCGGCCCGTCGTGTCGCTACGGCAAAGGTGAGGGCCGAGATTGTCCAGCACATGGCTGTCAGGATTCCTGCAATCTCCCCCAGATGATTCATTGGCATCGAACAAAAATTGATTGGCTGCAAATGTAGAAATTGTCAACTTAATAACGAACGATTAATCCTCTCGTTTTAAGTTGTTCGCGCCCAACAGGCTGTTGACCAGGGAAACCAGCAGACTGAAAAAGAGTGCGCTCCAGATGCCGTTTACCGCGAATCCATCAACAAAATGGCTGGCCATCAGTACGATAAAGGCGTTAATAAACAGGAGGAACAACCCAAGGGTAAGAATCGTGACCGGCAAGGTCAGGATGATCAGGATTGGCTTGACCAACAGATTCAGCAGCGCTAACAGGATCGCTACCACCAGACCCACAAAAAAATTATCTACCGTTACTCCGGGAAGGAGATAACTGACGACCATTATCGAAATGGTGTTGATGACTATCTTTAAAAGTAAATTCATCTTTTCGCTTTTTATACCGTGTTGAAAATCTTTATTCCGATCTCCGTTTATCCTCCAATCCCGATCATTTTTATCAGATAAAGGTTAGGAATAAATATAGGCAATTGTATGAAAAAATCGCGATTGTCCGATAAAAACCGGCCCATTTCTTTCGGGATAAGATTTCTCACATTGTTACATATTTCAATCATTGATAATGAATCG
Source organism: uncultured Prolixibacteraceae bacterium (assembly GCA_964632305.1). Classification (GTDB taxonomy): domain Bacteria; phylum Bacteroidota; class Bacteroidia; order Bacteroidales; family Prolixibacteraceae; genus CAZWBR01. Next base: position 26,645 of record CAZWBR010000027.1, on the reverse strand, counting down.
AAGCGGAATGGTTATTCTCAATAACCTATTATTCAGTTTTTGAGGCAGTGCTTTGCCAGGACATTTTTTCAAAATGCCCCGAGCCTACAGCTCTCCGGTTCCTTTTTATTTCGCTTTTGCGGATGGATTAAAATCCATCCCTACAATATGATCCGAGCCTACGGCTCTAAAAAATACATTCAACAGAACTGACAGGTCAGCAAAAGTTCATGCGCCAAAGTCCCGGAGGGACGGCCAATATTGTAGCGCCGGGTTTCAACCCGGTGTGAGAATGTTGCTCAACGACCAAGAGTCCCGTAAGGACGACACATTTTCGGATAGTGGGGGATCGACTGGATATTCACCGCTGAGATCGGGGATAGCGCTAAGTTGTACTCCAACTTAAGTAATCGGTTAGCAGTTATTCGTGCTGAGATTCCTCGCTTCGCATACCAATGACAGAAATGGGACAGAAGCGAAGCGGGAAGAGGAATCTCAATGATAAATTCTATTTGCTACGGTAGACTTGAAAGATCGTTATGTGACAGCACCGGGCGTGAGCCCTGTGAAAAGGAGAGATAGAGGATATCGGAGGCCTGAAAGACCGGTATGTGTTGAACGGAATTGATGAATTGGTTTTGTGTCAATTAAATACATGCCGGCCTTACAGGCCTTTGATTAACTATCGTTACCCCATTCCACAGGCCTGGCGACCTGTGCTTTCACATGTCGGACCTTCGGCCCTTTGATCGGTTTAATACTCATTATAGGGACTTCTACTTAAATCATAACATAGAATATTACTCCCCAAAATGATGTAGTGGGATGAGGGTCTATTTTGTGCGGTGGAATTCTGTCATTGGAAATGGAGCGAATCAAAGAATATCCCTTAGTTTGCCGGATAGTAATCGGGGTATAAATTCAGCTTCGCATCTGAAAGGATTTATACTTCTGAATAAGTGGCGGTAAGGCCCAGATTATCAGGCGTAATATATATTTTAACTTTCTTTTACGATTTGTTAACAACTTAAATTTGGTACAAAACCTGAAAGCCCTTTATCTTTGTGGTACATTTTTTTCATAAGTTTAGGTTTAGTTAGTTAGTTTTAGTAAAAGGATAGATCCTCCCCGGATCGTCCTTTTCGTTTTTTATATCCCTGCCTTACGATTTCCGGGTTATTGTTCGACCGGATGTAAATCACTCCCCGATTCAGGGCAACTCCCCGCCATCGCCGTATCTTCAATAGATTTTCAATAAGGTTTCAATGCCTGTTCTGTACTCTTATAGTACAGATACAGTACAGAAAGAGTACAGAGACAGTACAGGAAGTCCGGCGATGGTATTGCCCCGGCCGGTCCCCGGCCATCGGTTCATCGCAGATCGGACGCTATTCGAATAATTGGATGATATCTTCTTTTGAGATGTATTTCAACGGGTTGTCGGTGGTGATAAATTCGGAGGCCAGGGCCGATTTTCGCTCTTTCAGGATCTGGATCTTTTCTTCGATCGATTCTTCGGAGATAAAGCGGTAGACGAAGACTTTCTTGTCCTGGCCAATGCGGTGGGCACGGCTGACGGCCTGCATCTCGGCAGCCGGGTTCCACCACGGATCGACGATAAAGATATAGTCGGCTGCTGTGAGGTTCAGTCCAACGCCGCCGGCTTTCAGGGAGATCAGGAAGATATTTTTGGCCGGGTTCGACTGGAAATCCTCGATGACGGTTTTGCGGTCGGTGGTTTGGCCGGTCAGAACGCTGAAGCCCCAGTTCCGTTGCTCAAACTCTTCGGAAAGCAGGTTCAGGTGCTTGACAAAAGAGGAGAAGACCAGTATTTTGTGATTTTCGGCCACCAGGATCTTCATCATATCGAGGATCTCGTTGAACTTGCCCGATTCGATCTTCGATTTGGGATCGATCAGCCGGGGGTGTATCGCGATCTGTCGCAGGCGGGTCAGGGCCTGCAGCACCACGAAGGCCGATTTCCCCGTCCCCGTATCCTGGATATTGTCGAGCAGCAGGTTGCGGACGGCCGATTTTTCCTCTTCGTAATAGGCTTTTTGCTCGGCGGTCATCCCGATATTAAGGGTTTCTTCGGTCAGGGGTGGCAAATCTTTGGCCACCTGTTCCTTGGTCCGTCGCAGGATGAACGGGCGGATTAAATGATGGAGCCGGTGGCCCTGTTCCTCATCCTGGTTCTGCTCGATAGGCTGGATGAAATTTTGTTTGAAGAAAGCCAGCGATCCCAGGTGCCCTTTATTCAGGAAGTTGACCTGTGACCAAAGGTCTGAGAGTGAATTCTCTATCGGGGTACCGGTTAATACTAACCGGTATTTCGACCGGAGAGATGTTATGGCATGATAGGTTTTTGATTCCGAATTTTTAATGTTTTGTCCTTCATCGAGGATGAGGTAGAAAAACTCGTAGTGTGACAAAATATCGGCGTCGTTTCGGGCCGTTCCGTAGGTGGTCAGGATGATGTCGTAAAAGTTGATTATTCCCGAAAGGCTGGTTTTTTCCTTCCGGCGGGCCCCGGTGTACGAGTAGACTTTAAGCGATGGGGCGAATTTCCGAATCTCGTTTTCCCAGTTATGGACCAGCGATACGGGCAGGACGATCAGGGAGGCTGGCTGGCGCTCTTCGGATGGTTGTTGGTCATCCCCGAACAGGGAGAACTGACCGGTGCCGTCGTGCTCGAAAAAGGGCTGTTCGCTTGATTCCCGTTTCAGCCGCAGCAGGAGTGTTATCGCCTGCAGCGTTTTTCCCAACCCCATATCGTCGGCCAGGCAGCCGCCCATGGCATGGGAATAGAGATGGAACATCCAGTCGTAGCCTTGTTTCTGGTAGCTTCGCAGCGTGGCATGAAGCCCCTCCGGTAACTGTTGTCCTGATAGTTGTACGGAGCTCAGCTCCTCAATCTTCTTCTGCAAAACAGGATCGATCTCCAGGTCGCTTTCCGCCAGCAGCATGAAATAGCTTGATTTGAGCCTGATTTTTTGCTCTTCTGTCTTACCGAAGTTGAAGATGTCGCGGAAGCGTGAAAACCACTCTTCAGGGAGGATGGCTATTTTGCCGTTGGGCAGCTTGTATTCGCGTATCCCGCCGAGGATATAGCGTTTGAGCCGTATAAAAGGGATGATATAATCGTCGAACTGCACCGTGGCATAGATGTCGAACCAATCCTTCGTATCGGTTATCCGGATTTTAAGCTCCTGCTTGCCAATGAAATATTTTTGTTCGAGTTGTTCCTGAACAACCGATATTCCACAGGCTTCCAAATCTTTTTGATGTTTTGAGAGCCATTGTACGGCCGTATAGATCTGGTTTTGAGGTTCGCCTGTCAGATCTTTTCGTAGTTTCATGGCATGGTTAGGTCCATCCAATCCATATTTTTTCAGGAGAAAGAAGATCGTATCCTCCCGGTTGAAATCCCTGTTGAAGCGATGGAAGACAAAGTCGTCGCCTGATTTATGAAAAGAGACCACCCTTTTTTGTTCGTCATCGGGCGAGATAAGACGGTTATCGTACTTAAAGCGGAGGATAAAAACCGGTTCAGAGGTAATATCCATCTCCAGGGAGAGCTGTGCCGATATTTTAGGCGTTGATTCGACGACGCTGAAACCTGAATAACTGACTTCCTGCGCCGATAAGGCGTGGAGGATGAAGGTGCTGTAATATTTCTCCTCTATTTTTCGCGGGATGCTTATGTATTCTTTCTCGTAGAAGGGGACCAGTTTGTGTCCGGAGATATCGTCGAAATAGTAGAGTTTGTTCTGGTATAGGATCCGGCATGGCTCATTGGCCAACAGGACGATGTTTTTATGGAGCAGCGATAGTTGTTCTTCGCCGTGGCGGATGGTGAGGAAATAGCGGGTCTCCTCTTCCAGTCGCCGGAAATTAAAGACGGCCCCGGTATCTTCACTGCAAATGTCGATCCGGTCTTCCTGGTAAAGGTTTGAATATTTAGCCTTCTTGACGTAGGCCTCAATATTTGAACCTTTGATCAGATCGAGGCATTTGATCAGTATTTCTTCGATGTAAGGAATAATCCTTTTGTTGAACTCATCGGCTTTTATGCCTTTGTAAAAATCGTTGAGCGTCCCTTTAGGGTTGAATTTCTTCAGAAGATTCTCGTCGCAATACTTTTCGGCCAGGCGGACGATCTGGCTTTCGAGCGGCGAATAGCTGTAATCATCGTTTTTCAGGTGGTGTTCCCTGGCCCGGTGAACGATACGCAGGAAGGAGTCGCTCTCCTGATGTTCAACGATATAGGGATAGAGCAGGTAGCCAAAAGTACGGTGCTCTGAAATGGTTACTATAAATTTCTGGTACACAGGAATAAGATTAGGTGTAAAAACGGGAAGGGATCAGCCGCCCACTCTTTTAACTTTATAGCCATCGGCCTGCAGCATGGCGATGATACGGTCGCGGAAATCGCCCTGGATCAGTATTTCTCCCTCCTTGACCGTTCCGCCAACGCCACATTTCGATTTCAGTTTTTTGCCCAACTCCTTCAGGTCATCTTCCGTCCCGATAAATCCGGAGACCAGCGTGACGACTTTCCCGGCGCGTTGTTTTTTATCGAGCATCACCTTCAGGTTTTGCTGCGCCGGTTTCAGGGTCTCTGACGTTTCGCCCTCCGGAGTGTAGTTGTATTCGAAATTGCTGGCCGTGGAATAGACGATCCCTTCACGGTCTTTTCTGTTTTGCTGTTTTGCCATGGTTGCAAAATTTGATCTTGATTCTCAAATGTCTCCTGTAAAGTTTTCCCAATTGTTACGACCGGATTTTTTTCTTCTCCTGTCGAACTATTCAAACTTTAAAGGTAATCATTTTTGATAAAGCCAAAAGAAGAACGGTCAGATTTTAATCATCGGAAAAGATAAAAAAACTCCCGCCATCCTAAAGGAGGGCGGGAGTTTCCTGTCGCTTAATCAGAAGAGGGGCTCTACCAGATTTTGACTCTTTGAGAATCTTCAAGATACATCTCCTGTCCGGGCTGTACGTTGAAGGCGGCATAGAATTCGGGCATATTGCGCAGCGGGCCCAGGACACGGAAACGTCCGAGAGAGTGGACATCTTCCTTGGTGCGGCGCAGGATCTCCTTGTCGCGGATATTCTGGGCCCACACGTGGGCATAGGCCAGGAAGAACCTTTGATCGGGGGTGAACCCGCTGATGGGTTCTGTCTGGGTGTTGGCTTTTTTGAAGGCCTGATAGGAGATATTCAATCCACCCAGGTCGGCAATATTTTCGCCCAGGCTAAGATTACCATCGGCATGAAGGGTGTCGAGCACCACGAAGCTGCTGAACTGATCGGCCAGGACCCTGGTGCGTTCGTCGAATAGTTTGGAATCTTCGGCGGTCCACCAGTCGGCCAGGTTGCCTTCTTTGTCGAACTTACGTCCTTCGTCGTCGAAACCATGGGTCATCTCATGGCCGATAACCACGCCGATGGCTCCGTAGTTGACGGCATCATCACCATCCTTATAGAAGAAAGGGGGTTGGAGGATAGCTGCCGGGAAGGCGATCTCGTTCATGTCGGGGCTGTAATACGCATTCACCATCTGCGGGGGCATATACCATTCGGCCTTATCGACCGGTTTGTTGATCTTGTTGCGGTTATAAGCCATCTCGAATTCCTGCGAACGAAGCACGTTGAGCACATAGGCATCATCCTTGATTTCGAGGCCGGAGTAATCGCGCCATTTATCGGGATAACCGATCTTCACGTTGATGGTATTGAGTTTATCCAGCGCTTTCTGTTTGGTGTCGGCGCCCATCCATTCCAGGTTTTTGATCCGTTCGCCTAAGGATACCCGGAGGTTCTCCACCAGTTTGATCATTCGTTCCTTTGACTCGGCCGGGAAATACTGGGCAACATAGAGCTGTCCGATGGCTTCGCTGAGGGCGTCGCTGGTCACGCCCAGGACCCGTTTCCAGCGAGGGCGCATCACTTCTGTGCCACTCATTGCCTTGCTGTAGAAATCAAAATCAGCGTTGACAAAGTCGGCAGAAAGATAAGGTGCGGTTGCGTTGATCAGGTTCCAGCGCAGATAGGTTTTCCAATCTTCGACCGGCACTTCTTTCAACATAAGGCTGACTTCTTTGATGAATTCTGGCTGGTTGAGGTTGATATTTCCGGGATTGCTGACCCCAACGGCATCGAAATAGCTGATCCAGTTGATATTCGGGGCTATGCCGGTCAACTGTTCTACCGTCATCTTATTGTAGATCTTATTTGGGTCGCGTTGTTCGAGGCGGCTCATGGCGGCTTTGGCCAGGCGGGTTTCCAACGCCATTATCTTTTGGGCATTTTGTGCGGCCTTGGCCTGGTCATCACCAATCAGACCGAACATTTTGGTCGCATATTCCACATATTTCGCTCTTAATTCGGTCGTGTGGGGATCGTCATTCAGGTAGTAATCGCGGTCGGCCATTCCCATTCCTCCCTGAGCTAATTGGGCGATCACCATGGTGCTGTTGCGGGCATCGGTGGAGCCGTAGAATCCGAAGAGTGGTGAGATTCCCATTTGGTGGAACCTGCCTATCGCGGCTTCCACATCCTGGGTCGATCCGATGGTTTCGATTTCCTGTAAATAAGTTTTTATCGGTTCGATCCCTTGCGATTCTATTTTAGCGCTGTCCATTCCCATGTTGAACAGGGTGGCGATTTTATCAGCAACGGAGCCTTTCTCATTTTGGGTGGCCGCTGTTTTTTGGACCAGGTCGTTGACTTGTTTCTCAGCCAGTTCGGACAATTGATCGAAAGAGCCGAAGCGTCCGCGGTCGGCGGGTAATGGATTCAGTTTTTTCCATCCGCCATTGGCATAGGTGTCGAAATCGTTTCCGGGAACCACCGTCGTGTCGAGGTCGGAAAGATTAATCGCCGGATCGGGCTTTTTTTGCTCCCCGCAGGCCGCCAGCATCGCGAGAGCCGCCACGATTAAGAGAGGACGAGTAAAGAAATTTCTATTCATATTAGAAGTGTTGATTTTTGAACCATCAAAAATAACTCTTCTATTGAAATTGAGAAATAGATTGGAATGATTCTCTACTTTTCGAATAGATTAATTTATTATTCGATCGCTTATTGCCGATCATTTCGGTGCTTCTATTCCCTGGAGGTATAGAACCGGTCGAGAAAGCTGATGTCGTTCACCTCTTTCGATAGGGATTCGATCGTCTCGATCGGAACGGCATAGATATCCAGAACAATCAATCCATCAACGCAATTGTTGAATTTAGGATCGACATTGAAAGCGATAATTTTGGCATTCAGACCCAGGTATTTCTTCAGCAGCACCGGCAATCCGGTATTATGTTGATCGATGTCGCCGATAAATTTATCGAGTGACCCAAGATCATGGCTCATATTGCGGAGAGCGTCGTTCAGGTGGGGATCCCTGGTTTTTACTTTAAACTGGTTTCTCGGGCTGACCAATGCCGCCTTTTTATAATCGAAATAGTTGGACATGATGTAACGGATGATCAGCTCTTTCGATTTTTCGGAATAGGTATTGCTGATGCTGACCGGTCCGATCAGGAAGCGATATTCGGGGTTTTTCAGCAGGAAATAGAGGATTCCCTTCCATAACAGGAAGAGGGGGAGCGGCTTGCGCTGGTACTCCTTCACAATAAAGGAACGCCCCAGTTCGAGGGATTGCAGCAAAGTGTGCCGGAAACCAGGTTTCATCTTGAAGAGGCTTTGGGTGTAAAAACCGCGGAAGCCGTATTGCTGAAGGATGTCGGCACCTTTCCCGATCCGGTAACCGCCGGCGATCTTCTTTTCCTCATTATCCCAGATAATTAGCTGATAATAGTAGAGGTCGAACTCGTCGATATCAGTCGGGCGGTTGGTCCCTTCGCCCACTTCGCGGAAGGTGATTTCGCGCAGTCGTCCCAGCTCATTCAGGATAACGGGAATTTTAGAGGTTGGGGCGCAATAGACCGAATAATTTTTGAGGGTGAACAGATGGTGCTCCGGTTTCATTGAGGCAATCTCTTTTTCAATTATTTCCGTTGGTTGAGCCGGAGCGATGGGTTCCGGTTTCGGGATAGCTTTTAATGAATAATTGAAGAGTCGTTTTACTTCGATACCGGAGTCGAAACAATACGTTTTTGCCCTGAGGTACCTTCCGAACTGGTGGAGATCGGTGAATAAATCCTGTTCTTTGATAGTAATGGGTTTCCCGATCCTGATTTTGATGGTTTTGTTTTTTTTGTTCAGGAGTTCTGACGGGAGTCTGGCCGTTCTTAGGGAAGGGTGAATTCTTCCCAATAGATGGAAAAGCCTGCTGTTCTGGCCATGGAAATAGATTGGGACCACGGGGACCCTGGCTTTTTTGATGAACCGGAGGGCTGAGTAAAGCCATTCGCGGTCGGTAATGGTGTTGGTGGAATAGGTGGTCGATACTTCGCCGGCGGGAAAGATGCTGAGTACCCCACCGTTTTTGACATGATCGAGCGCGGTTTTCAGTCCTCCAACACTCGAACTAGCCGAAGGCATATTTTCAAAAGGATTGACGGCCAGGAAAAATTCTGAAATAGGCTCAACCTTCTTTAGCAGAAAGTTGGCGATTACTCTATGATCGTCGCGGACCATCGAAAGCAGTTTGATCAGCAATATTCCATCAATTCCCCCGAAAGGGTGGTTTGAAACCGTGATAAACCCGCCGCTGGCCGGGAGTTTTTTCAGGTCTTTTTCATCGATATCGAGGGTGATGTTGAGATGGCGGATAATCGCATCGATGGCTTCGATCCCGGAGGTGTCGCTGACGTGATCATAAAGGTCGTTAATTCGGTTAAACCTCAGGAGGTGCATTAATATCCTGGCGAAATATTCCCCTCCGAGGTAATGGATGAATGGGCTTGCTTTAATCAAATCCTGTGGTTTGACAAGTTTCATCGCAGATGTGGTTTACCTTCAAAAATAATCATTTACGGGAGATTATCAAATGTGGGGCAGCTTGTTTAGTGTGAAGTTTGACAAGTTTAGAGTATTTTTGTCGAAAAGTTTTGATTTTGAATAATTATACCATAAATGATTGGTTGCCCACCACGGCCAAAGAGGTGAAGGCCAAGGGCTGGGAAGAGTTGGATGTGGTCCTCTTTTCGGGGGATGCCTATGTCGATCATCCCTCTTTTGGGGCGGCCGTCATTGGCCGGATACTCGAACGGGAGGGGTTGAGGGTGGCTATTGTCCCTCAGCCTAACTGGCAGGATGATCTGCGGGACTTCAAGAAGATGGGGCGTCCCCGGTTTTTTTTCGCCGTCACGGCAGGGTGTATGGATTCGATGGTCAATCATTACACGGCCAATAAGCGGAAGCGCTCCAACGATGCCTATACCCCCGGCGATCGTGCAGGGGCCCGCCCCGATTACGCAACGATCGTTTATTGCAATATTCTCAAAGAGCTTTATCCGGATGTTCCGGTTATCATTGGGGGGATCGAAGCTTCGTTACGCCGCCTGACCCATTACGACTATTGGTCGGACAAGCTGAAACCCGGGATCCTGATTGATTCAAAGGCTGATCTTCTTTTTTACGGGATGGGGGAGAAGTCGCTGATTGAACTGGTGGGGCAGCTTCGCGAAGGTAAACAAATGAAGGCGATTACCACGATTCCCCAAACGGCCTTCGTGGTGGAGCGGTACCAGGAATACGATACGGTAGAGAAGTGGGAAGAGCTGGAGCTCTTCTCGCATGAACAATGTCGGGCCGAGAAGATCAACTATGCTAAAAACTTCCGTCATATCGAAGAGGAGTCAAATCGTATGGAGGCGCGCAAGCTGGTTCAGCGGGTTGAAGGTCGGGAAATCGTGGTGAACCCGCCGTGGCCCCCTCTTTCGACTGAGGAGGTCGATCATTATTCGGCGCTTCCCTTTACGCGTCTTCCGCATCCGCGCTATAACGGTAAGGGGGTTATTCCGGCTTATGAGATGATCCGGCATTCGGTCAATATCCATCGCGGTTGCTTTGGGGGGTGCTCTTTCTGCACGATCTCGGCCCATCAGGGGAAATTTATTGTCTCCCGTTCGGAAGAATCGGTGTTAAAGGAGGTGGAGCAGGTCGTGGAGATGCCCGATTTTAAAGGGTATATCTCCGATGTGGGGGGGCCTTCGGCCAATATGTACCGCATGGCTGGGTTTGATAAGGAGATATGCCGGAAATGTAAAAGGCCCTCGTGTATCTATCCATCAGTCTGTCATAACCTGAACACCGATCACCGACCGATGAGTGAGCTCTACCGTAAGGTGACCCGGGTGAACGGGGTGAAAAAGGCCTTTATCGGCAGTGGCATCCGTTATGATCTGGTTTTTCACCGATCCAAGGATGAGAAGGTAAACCAGGCTAATCTCAAATATCTTGAACAGGTGATCCTAAACCATGTCTCAGGACGCTTGAAAGTTGCGCCTGAACACACCTCGGACAAGGTCTTGTCGGTGATGCGGAAGCCTCCGTTCGCCTTGTTCTTTAAACTGAAGAAATTTTTTGACTCGGTTAATGAGAATGCAGGGTTGAAGCAGCAACTGATCCCCTATTTTATTTCGAGCCACCCGGGTAGTCAGATGGAGGATATGGCCGAATTGGCTGCTGAGACCAAAGCACTGGATTTTAAATTAGAGCAGGTACAGGATTTTACGCCAACCCCGATGACCCTGGCCACGGTGATCTATTATTCCGGTTATCATCCCTACACGCTCGAAAAGGTGTTCTCGGCCAGGAGCCAGGAACAGAAGCTGGCCCAGCGGAAATTCTTTTTCTGGTATAAGAGTGATTATCAGCGGGACTTGAGAAATGAGCTGCGTCGGATGAATCGGCCTGATCTCGAAATTAAGCTTTTCGGCAAAGGACAGGGGAACTGGAACAGGAAGAAATGACCGGTTAACTTCCTGCCAGGAATAGGGGGCTTGATTATTCGACGATTAAACATTAGATTTAATGGAAAAATAATCCAATAAAAGAAACGATAATGTGCGAAGAATCAAAAAGCGGGCAACCCGGTTCCGGTAGTGAACCGAAGAGTAAGATTGATGAACTGATCGATAAGACCAAAGAGTTTGCGGATAAGGCGGAAGATCTTGTGGGAGAGAATATTGAAAAGATAAAAAAAAGCGGCACCTTTGAAAAAGCCGCCGGTCTGGTTGATAAAGTTGGCGATTACGTGGAAGGCCAGGTCGATAAGTTTCAAAGCGGGGAGGCGGGCGCCATGTTCGAGACATTTAAAGAGAAAGCTGAAGATCAGGCGGAAGATCTCTATGAAAAAGGTAAGTCAGTGGTTAATTTGATCGTTGATGATGTCGAAGAGGCCATCGATAAGCTGAAGGGAAAAGCGAACCGAAAGGATAATTCGCAAAAATAGAATGATCCATTTGATAGGAATAGGAATAAACTAAAAAAAGAATATCCCGGGGATTCTTCTCTCCGGGATATTCTTTTTTAGTTAGAATAATCATTTCGATGAATAATCGAAATGATTATTCCCATTGCGTATTACTGTCTTTTCTTTTCGTGTGTCATCCTTTCGACGGATGCAATCTCGATGAATGAAGTTCCGCCGCCTACTCCGAAATTACCGCCGACATAGACAACCGTATCGGTTTCCGTTATTTTTCCTTTGGCTACAAGATCGAGCAACGAGGTCTCGACCAGTTTATGCTTGTCTTTCTTGGAGACAATCTCGCTGGCGAATACTCCGTATGATAGGGCCAATTCTCTTTTAACCCGTCCTTTATGGCATTTGGCATAAACCGGTCGTGGACTACGAAAGGCTGAGATATAACGGGCGATCTTCCCGGTAAGGGTATCCGTAACGATAGCTGCCACATCCAGTTCGTTGGCTGCAAGAACGGCTGCTTCGGCCAGGAACGCTGATACTTCATTGTCGAGACGCGGAACCGGAAGGTCGTTTCGTCTGTCCTTACTCGATTCAATCTCCAGAGCGATACGCGACATGACTTTCACCGCTTCTATCGGGTATTGTCCATAGGCTGTTTCACCCGACAGCATGATCGCGTCGGATCGGTCGTAGATAGCTGTTGCAACATCACTTACCTCTGCCCTGGTGGGACGCGGGTTGGAAATCATCGTGTGTAGCATCTGTGTTGCGATAATAACCGGCTTCTTCCGCTCGACACATTTACGGACCAGTAATCGCTGGATCGCGGGGATTCTTTCGGCAGGGATTTCAATTCCCAGATCTCCGCGGGCAACCATTATCCCATAGGCATAATCGAGAATTTCATCGATGTTGTTCACCCCGTCGGTATTCTCAATTTTCGCGATGATCTTGATCTTGCTGCCTTTATTGTCGAGAATCTCCTGAACGGCCAATACATCCTCCTTGTTCCGGACAAATGAATGGGCGATGAAGTCGATATCATTGTCGGCTGCCCATTCAATGAACATCCGGTCTTTGTCTGTAAGCGATGGAAGAGAGAGGGATACTCCAGGGATGTTGATACTCTTCCTGTTTTTGATCTCTCCGTCGTTTCCGACAATCGCTTCAAGAGCGTCACCCGTTCTTCCGACAACAGTCATCTCCAGTTCGCCATCATCGATCAGGATCGAACTTCCTATCGGAATTTCCTGGGCAAAATGGTTGTAGTCAACAATTAATAATCCTTCGCCGGAGTTTTCTTCACCCCCTTTGATCCGGATTTTCTCCCCAGCCTTAATTTTAATCGGTTCTGAAATATTTTTTGTCCTGATTTCAGGACCTTTCGTGTCTACCAAAATAGCGATACAATCGCAAACCTTGCGAACGCTCTCCACAATTTTGAGCGCGGATTCCGGGGTCTGATGAGCCGTATTGATACGAACAACATTCATTCCCGCTTCATGAAGCGAGCTCAGGAAAGCCGGATCGCAATTCTTATCGGAAATAGTTGCAACTATTTTCGTGTGCTTCTTAAAGTTCATTAAGTCTTCTCCTACAATTAAATATTCTATTTTGATGCAAAAATAGTCGATTTTAAGAGATTAATTTTTGCCACGAAAGGTCAAGTATTGTGTAAAGGTACAAAAAATACTATTTAGTGTATTAATTATCAAGGATTTGTTTGCTCTATCAAATGGTGTGCCATCCTAAATAATTAACAAATAAATAATCCATCGCTATGCTGTTTTAACATTAAAGCTGCGGCGCCAGAAAACATTCCACTCCCAAACGGTAGGAGTCGAGACCAAAACCCATGATACTTCCCTTACACACGGGGCCGATCAACGATTCGTGGCGAAAACTCTCGCGTGTCAGAATGTTGGAAATATGAACCTCGACCACCGGTGTGGTAATCCCCGAAATGGCATCGCGGATGGCCACCGAGGTATGGGTATAGGCTCCTGCATTTAACACAATCCCGTCGGCTGAGAAGCCCGTTTTATGAAGGAAACTAACAATTTCGCCCTCTATGTTTGATTGGAAATACTCAAATTCAATCGCCTTGTAAAAGGACTTGAGCGACTCGAACCATTCAGTAAAAGAGCGGTTTCCGTAAATTCCCTTTTCTCTGATTCCGAGCAAATTCAAATTAGGTCCGTTAACGATAATTATTTTCATTTCTTGTTTTTTATATTTAAAATATTGCAATTTCAAAAAAAATTAATTAACTTTCATAATATATTTTCGTATCATTGTTCATAATATCTGTTTTATAGCTCGTTGATCACGATCATTATATATTTACTTCAACATTATAAAATTAATTAACATGAACTGGGCAGAAAGCAAGAAAGGGTATGAGACGTATTTGAGATTGGAAAAATCACTCTCTCAAAATTCAGTGAGTGCCTATGTAAATGATATCAATAAATTGGTGTCATTTCTCGAAGAGCACTATCCGAACATCACGCCGGAAACGGTTAAGTTGGCACAATTACGCAAGTTTGTCGAATGGATGAACGAAAAAGGCGTAAGTCCCCGAACACAAGCCAGAACCATTAGTGGAATAAAATCATTTTACAAATTTCTACTCATTGAGGAGGCCGTCGAAAATGATCCTACCACGCTTCTCGAATCGCCCAAGATCGGAAGAAAACTCCCCGATGTCCTTACAGATGACGAGATCAATAGACTGATTGAAGCAATCGACCTGACTAAGCCGGAAGGATTACGCAATAAAGCCATCCTTGAAACGCTTTATTGTTGCGGTTTGAGAGTTTCAGAACTGGTCAACCTGAGAATGTCCAACCTTCACTTTGAACAGGAATTCCTTAAAATAGCCGGAAAAGGTGAAAAAGAACGCCTGGTGCCCATCAGTAAAAGGGCCATCGAAGATATTAAGAAATACTTGATCGGATACCGGAAACGGCTGAAAATTGACAAAGGAAGCGAAAATATCGTTTTCCTTAACCGCAGAGGACGTAAATTGAGCCGAGTAATGATCTTTACCATCATCAAGAACCTCGCCTCGAAGATCAAACTCGGGAAGAGTATCAGTCCCCACACTTTCCGCCACTCTTTCGCCTCTTCCCTGATTCAGGGCGGTGCTGATCTTAGGGCTGTGCAGGAGATGCTTGGGCATGAATCGATTTTAACTACTGAAATTTATACTCATCTCGATAAGGATTATCTGAAAGATACGGTGAACAAATTCCACCCCAGAAGTTAGCATTTCATGTTAATTGCATAGTTGATTTTAGGGTTAAGTAATGGGTAGACAGGGCGGCAGGAGTTATTTCCATGTCGCCCTGTATTTTTTTCACTCTTCAGAGGCCTGGCGCGGTATAATGACCTTCACGGGATCTGTTAAAACAGCAGATGGGTTTTGGCAGTGAATATCCCGGAAATCGGATTCTGAATGCCCTTCTGCGAAATGGTGTGATCCTTAAATATTTGTGGGGTAAACGCGCGGATGTATTTTCCTGATATCGTTTTTACTTTCCGAAACTTATTTCTGCGGAATTGCGGTTGCCTAACCTGATTGATATTTACCTGTATTAAGTGGGGCTTAAAAAATTAAACAAATGTACGTTTCGGCATTCATATTTCATTATCTTTGTTCCCGAAGAAAAAAAGGATATTAATTGCAGTGTAACCAATGAATAGGATAGGGGAAAGGATTAAACGTAAGCGGGAGATGTTGAATATGCCTTTGAGTGAACTCTCGAAGAAGGTCGGGATTAGTGCCAGTGCCCTCTCTCAAATTGAAAACTCCAAAGCATTTCCATCGATTGTTACTCTCAAGACCATCGCGGATAATCTCTTTACAACAGTGGGTGATTTAATCGGTGAGAATGAGACGCTAACCAAGAATCCGCTGATTAAATCGAGGGATATCAAATTTGTGAAGGTCAATTCAGGAGGGACCAGTCTCTTCCTGCTCTCGCAACATGAAAGCGGGAAACAAATGGAGCCGTATATTATTAAGTTTGTTGAGAATTCCGACTCTTCCGATATTATGAATAACCATCCCGGACAGGAGTTTATTCACGTTCTGGAGGGTAAACTGATGATTACCCTTGAAAAATCACAGTATATTCTCGAGAAAGGGGATAATTTTTATTTCAATTCCAATATCCCTCACACCTTAAAGAATATTCACCCTTCATCCGCTAAAGTATTGTGGGTTATAACGCCTCCCGGTATTTGACAGATGAATTCATATTGTTATTTCAATGTCAATTCAATGTTAAGTTTTAGTTTTTTCGGGCGCTGAAATTCTTTCAAAGGGATTTTTTGACTATCTTTGCGATTAAGTATAATTTAATTAAATTAAACATCACTTAAGTGGATCAACAAGCAATCACTCTTAACGAGACCATCCAAAAGCAGAATGGGAACCTTTACGAACTGCTATCCGAAAGAGGTAAAAACATCTTTTTTCCTAAGTTAGGTATCCTGGCCCAATCGGCCCAGGCCAAAGGAAAGAAAATCAACGCTACTATCGGAGAAGCGATTGAAGACGACGGTACCTCAATGCATCTGTCGGAATTTGATCAACTAATCAATCTTCCAAACAGTTCTGTTTTCCCTTATGCACCAAGTTTTGGGAAGAAAGAGGTTAGAGATATCTGGAAAGAGTTTATCTACAGGAAAAATCCTTCTTTGGGTAATACCATCATTAGTACCCCGATTGCTACCAACGGTTTGACCCACGGCATCAGTACTGCCGGTTACCTCTTTGTCGATGAGGGCGATCAAGTGATTATTCCCGATCTGTTCTGGGAAAACTATTCGTTGATCTTCGAAAATGCCTACCTGGGAAAAGTGGTTAACTTTCCTCTTTTCAAGGAAGGGCGCTTCAATCTCGACGGTTTGGCCGAAAGGATGGCGGCTTGTAAAGATAACGTCATTCTGTTGCTGAACTTTCCGAACAATCCGACCGGTTATACTCCCTTGGAGGATGAGATCGACGGGATTGTGAATCTGATTGGCGATCAGGCCAAACAAGGTAAAAAGGTTGTCGTTCTGATCGATGATGCTTACTTCGGATTGGTCTACGAGGAGAATGTTTTTAAAGAATCCATATTCACCCGTTTGGCCACACTGGATGAAAAGATTCTTGCCGTAAAACTCGATGGCCCAACCAAAGAGGATTATGTTTGGGGTTTCCGTGTCGGCTTTATTTCATTCGGCATTAAAAATGGCACCCCGGCATTGTACGAGGCTCTTGAAAATAAAACAGCCGGAGCTATCCGGGGAAATATTTCCAATATCAGTCATCTTTCTCAGTCACTGTTGCAGGAAGTTTATTTCTCAGAACAATATAATTCGGATAAGGAAAAGAAATTCAATACCTTAAAATCGAGGTATGAAGTTATACGGAAAACCCTGTCCAATCCAAAATACGCCGAGTATTTTCAGCCACTGCCTTTTAACTCCGGATATTTCATGTGCGTCGAATTGAAGGAAGGTCTTGTCGCTGAAGAAATCCGTAAAATATTGCTTGAGAAATACAGTACCGGGGTAATTGTTTTCGGGAACCTGATTCGCCTGGCTTTTTCAGCCGTTCCGCAATCGAAAATCGGCGAGTTGCTTGAGAACATTTATTTGGCGTGCAGGGATTATTCCAACGAGAATTAGAATTCAGTAATACTGATGATTAAACAATAAATAGTATCCATTACCTTAAATTTTGAGTCAATGACAAACAATCAAAAGTTGATTAATTGGGTAAACGAGTGGGCTGAACTTTGTCAGCCGGAGAAAGTTTACTGGTGCGATGGTTCGGAAGAAGAAAACGAACGTCTTCTTGCAGAGGCGGTTGCTAGCGGTGCCGCTGTTAAGCTGGACGATAAGAAACGTCCGGGCAGCTATTATTTCCAGTCAGACCCGAGCGACGTGGCACGCGTTGAAAACAGAACTTATATCTGCTCTGAAAAGAAAGAAGATGCTGGTCCTACCAACAACTGGGCTGATCCGGCAGAAATGAAAGAAACTCTGAGAGGTCTTTATAAAGGTTGCATGAAAGGCCGTACCATGTACGTGATTCCTTTCAGCATGGGTCCTTTGGGTTCTGACATTGCTCATATCGGTATCGAACTGACCGACTCCGCTTATGTTGTCGTAAACATGAGAATCATGACCCGCATGGGCAAAGCAGTTCTCGATGTTTTAGGCAACGGCGAATTTGTTCCATGTATCCACTCTGTTGGGGCTCCGCTTGAACCCGGACAGAAGGATGTGCCATGGCCTTGCGCCCCGATCGAAAAGAAATACATTACTCACTTCCCTGAAACCAAGGAAATTTGGTCTTTTGGTAGCGGTTACGGCGGCAACGCTCTGTTGGGCAAAAAATGTTTCGCCCTGCGTATCGCATCCAGCATGGCTAAAGAACAAGGCTGGTTGGCTGAGCACATGTTGATCATGGGTATCACCAATCCTCAGGGTGTTAAGAAATATGTCGCTGCTGCATTCCCAAGCGCTTGCGGTAAGACCAACCTCGCCATGTTGATCCCTACCATCCCCGGATGGAAAGTTGAAACTGTCGGCGATGATATTGCCTGGATGAAATTCGGCGCTGATGGTAAATTATACGCCATCAATCCTGAAGCTGGTTTCTTCGGTGTTGCTCCGTTCACCTCTATGGATACCAACCCGAACGCTATGCTTTCGGCAAAAGCTAACACCATCTTCACCAATACGGCTTTAACTCCTGATGGCGACATCTGGTGGGAAGGTATTGGCCACGATGCACCGGAAGGTACCATCACCTGGACTAACGAGGTTTACGACAAAGCTTCCGGCAAACCGGCTGCTCACCCGAACGCCCGTTTCACCGCTCCGGCCAACCAGTGTCCTGCTATCGACCCGGCATGGGAAGATCCGAAGGGAGTTCCGATCTCGGCTATCCTCTTCGGCGGTCGTCGTCCAAGCACCGTGCCGTTGGTTTACCAGTCGATGAGCTGGGCTCACGGTACCTTCATGGGTTCTGTAGTCGGTTCTGAAGTAACGGCTGCCGCTATCGGTTTGAAAGCCGGTGTACGTCGCGACCCGTTTGCAATGTTGCCTTTCTGCGGATACCACATGGCTGACTATTTTGCCCACTGGATCAAAATCGGCGAAACAGCTCCTAATAAAGAAGCTCTTCCTAAAATCTTCAACGTTAACTGGTTCCGTAAAGATCAGAACGGTAAATGGCTGTGGCCAGGTTATGGCGACAACATCCGTGTTCTGAAATGGATCTTCGAACGTTGCGACGGAACTGCTAAAGCTGTTGAAACCCCGATCGGTTTCGTTCCTACCGTTGATTCTATCGATATCACTGGCTTGGATGTTACCAAGGCTGATGTTGAAGAACTGGTGAAAGTTGACAAAGCGCTCTGGAAAGATGAATTGGCATTGATCCACGAACACTACGCCAACATGGGCGACAGAATGCCTGCTGCCTTGTTGAAACAGGTCGAACAATTGGAAGCCCGTTTGGCATAATCCAAATCAGACATTTTTTCAATGTTAATATAAAAGCCATCCCTTACCGGGATGGCTTTTTTGATTGGGCTTATCGTATCATAGGTATTCGCGATCAAAGGTGGCGTGATACGATCCCTCTTCCGACGAATCCGTAACTATATCAAACCAAAACCACTGATATTTTTACCGAAAGCTGCTCTTTTTTGACAAAAGCTAAGTATTTTAGTTGCTGAAATAGGCCTGAATGAATCATTTATTTACTTTTGGAGGATAATTATTGAGTACACGAGAATAGAAAAACGGGCTATTCTTGATTTATGTCTCAGTTTTAAGCTCTGTCCTGGTTTGTAATTTTATCGAAATCAGCTTATTGCCCGTTCTGATGGATTATTTAATATGCTTTTTGATGAATAAGATTATCGAAAAAGAGTTTTTTTCCGACAAGGTCGTTAAACTGGTTGTGGAAAACCCCCCGATTGCAAAATCAAGGAGGGCTGGCAACTTTGTGATCCTCAGGATCGGTGAGAATGGCGAACGTTTCCCGCTCACCATTGCCGGTGCCGACCCGGTAAAGGGGACCATCACCCTGGTAGCCCAGACGGTTGGGGTGAGCTCCTCTAAATTAGCCGCCCTAAACCCCGGTGATTCGATCACCGATCTGGTGGGACCGCTTGGGAAACCGACCGACATCGAGTTGAAGGGAACGATCCTGGCTGCCGGGGGCGGCGTGGGAGTGGCTCCGCTGCTGCCCATTGTCGAGGCTTTCAAGAAAGCCGGAAACCGTGTCGTCACTGTGATTGCCGCCCGAAGCCACGATCTGATTATCCTTGAAGATCAGATCCGAAAATGGTCCGACGAGGTGATCGTGATGACCGACGACGGCTCCTATGGGCGAAAAGGATTGGTCACCGCCGGAATGGAGGAACTCATCCAGCGTGAAAAGATCGACGAATGTATCGTCATCGGCCCTGCTATCATGATGAAATTCGCGTCCATGTTAACCAAAAAATACAATATCCCCACCCAGGCCAGCCTCAATACCATCATGGTTGACGGAACGGGCATGTGCGGAGCCTGCCGGGTTAGCGTCGGCGGCCGGACCAAATTCACCTGCGTCGACGGGCCCGAATTCGATGCCCATCAGATCGATTTCGACGAGATGATGATGCGTTTAGGCGGTTATCGCGAAGAAGAGAAAATAGCTTACGAGAATTATTTACAAAAAATATAAAGGGAGATGGCTTTAAACCCTGTTTATCTGAAAGAAGAACGCAACAGCGAATGGCGTGCAGAGTTGCGCGCCAGGCTGAAGGCCAAAGACCGCATGGTCATCGAACGGATTAAAATGCCGGAGCTTGAACCTGAAATTAGGGTGAAATACCAGGATCGGGAAGTCAATAAAGGGCTGAATCTGACTCAGGCCATGACCGAAGCCTCCCGCTGCATGGATTGTGTTACCCCCACCTGTATCGAAGGTTGTCCGGTTAGTATCAATATCCCGAAATTTGTGAAGTATATTGAGAAAGGGGAGATCCTGAACGCGGCCATTACCCTGAAAGAGACCAATGCCTTACCCGCCGTTTGCGGAAGGGTCTGTCCCCAGGAGAAACAATGTGAATCACGCTGCTTCTATGTCGAAAAACTGGATAAGCCCGCTGTCGCGATTGGTTATCTTGAACGTTTTGCCGCCGATTATGAAAGGGAATCGGGACAGAGTACCGTGCCGGTAACTGCTAAACCCAACGGGATAAAGGTGGCCACGGTCGGCTCGGGTCCCGCAGCACTCTCCTTTGCCGGCGATATGGTGAAACTCGGATACGACGTTACGGTCTTTGAGGCATTGCACGAAATCGGCGGGGTATTAAAATACGGCATTCCCGAATTCAGGTTGCCCAATTCGATTGTCGATTTCGAGCTGGAGAACCTTCGAAAAATGGGGGTGAAATTTGAAAGAAATTTTATTGTTGGCCGGACAGCCTCGTTCGACGATTTAAAGGAGCAGGGCTTTAAGGGATTTTTTATCGGGAGTGGCGCCGGGTTACCCCGTTTTATGGATATCCCCGGAGAAAACTATAACGGGATTCTCTCCTCCAACGAATACCTGACCCGCGTTAACCTGATGGGCGCCTCGACCGAAAAATCGGATACCCCGGTGTTAAGAGGGAAAAATGTGGCCGTTGTCGGAGGCGGAAATACCGCTATGGATTCTGTCCGTACCGCCTTACGGTTAGGGGCTAAAAGGGCCATAATCGTCTATCGCCGGTCCGAAGCCGAGATGCCCGCCAGGGTCGAAGAGATCAAACACGCGAAGGAAGAGGGGGTGGAGTTTATGACCCTTTGTAACCCGGTCGAATATTTTGCCGATGAGAAAGGGCGGGTCAACCGGATGGTTCTGAACCGGATGGGCCTTGGCGAACCTGATGCTTCGGGACGCCGCCGGCCAATCGTGCTGGAGGGTTCTGAATTTGAACTGGAGGTCGATTTAGTCGTCGTGGCTGTTGGCGTCTCTCCTAATCCGTTAGTCCCCTCTTGTCTCCCCGATCTGCAGATCACCAAATGGGGAACCATCATCGTCGATGAAAATAAAATGCAATCCTCTGTCCCCGATATGTTTGCCGGTGGCGATATCGTTCGCGGGGGAGCTACCGTGATCCTCGCGATGGGCGATGGACGCCGTGCCGCTGAAAATATGCACCAGTACCTTCAGGAACATTAATTAAATAGGGACATCTAAAATTATAACGATTATGAAAGATTTAAGAACCACCTACCTGGGACTTGAATTAAGTAGCCCTGTTATCGTAGGGAGCTGCGGCCTGACCAATTCTGTTGAAAACCTGAAAAAGATCGATGAAGCGGGAGCGGGGGCTGTGGTCCTGAAATCGGTGTTCGAGGAGGAGATCTACCTCGAATTTGCCCATGAGTTCAGTAAGCTCGGCCCAATGGACAGTAACCTTGAGTTTCTCGATTATTACGATCTGGAGATCCGCAAGGATAACCTGAAACAATACCTGGCCCTGATTGCCGAGGCCAAAAAGCAGGTGAAAATACCGGTTATCGCCAGCATCAACTGCGTCACGTCGCAGGAGTGGGGCTTCTTCGCCCAGAAGATCGAAGCGGCCGGCGCCGATGCGATTGAACTGAATATATTCGTACTGCCGTCGAACCTGTCGCAAACCAGTCAGGATAACGAAAGCATCTATTTCGATATCATCTCCAGGGTGGTCCACAAGGTGAAAATCCCGGTGTCGGTTAAGATAAGCCCCTATTTCTCCAATCTTGGCGGAATGATCCGCGACCTCTCTTTCAGCGAAGTGAAAGGCCTGGTCCTCTTTAACCGGTTCTACACCCCTGACCTTGATATCGATAAGGAAAAAATTACCAGCGGGTCAGTGTTGAGCGATCCTTCCGACTATCTGATCCCGCTGCGATGGATCGGGATGATGTCCAACCGGGTTAATTGCGATCTGGTCGCTTCTACCGGTATCCATTCCTGGCAGACCGCCGTTAAGATGATTATGGCCGGGGCTCACGCGACACAGGTCGTCTCTGCTGTCTACGAGGATGGATTTAATGCCATTGCCGAAATGAATCTCCGTATCGGGGAGTGGATGACCCAACATGGCTATAGCACCATTGAAGAATTCAGGGGTAAGCTTGCCCAGGGGAATACGGTAAATCCTTCCGAATACGAAAGGGTCCAGTTTATGAAAACTTTCGGGGAATACAAATAAAAGCCCGGTTTTCCGATAAATCCGCTTTGAATATATTAGTGAAATGAAGATGGTGAAGCGTTCGAAACTGTTTTTTCTTCTTTTGGTCCTGTCGATTACTATTGCCGTGAAGTCGGGTGCTCAGGTTCAACCGGCTGCCGAAAAGGTGATGATCGGGGGAAAGAAATACCTGCTTTACACGGTAGCAAAAGGCGATACCCCCTATTCGATTATTAAGGCTTTTAAGATCACGCCTGATCAGTTCGAGTCGGCCAATCCCGAATTGAGAGGATCGATAGCGGTGGGACAAAAAATTAAGATCCCCGATCAGGCAGTTGCCCCACAATCGGAAAAAAGCGCTAAAGTTCAATCTCCCCAGCCCGATAACTTTATCTACCATTCGGCGAAGAAAAAGGAGACCACCTTCTCAATCTCAAAAAAATACGGGATTACCCTCGACGAGCTCCACCGCTATAACCCCGGACTGAAGGATGGCCTTCAAACCGGAGAAGTTCTTCAGATTCCAAAACCATCCAAACAGACTTCCCCATCCGCTCAGCCGTCTGTTCATAAGGTTGCCAAGGGTGAAACCTTGTATTCGATTGCCCGGAAATACAATATGTCCCAGGAAGAGATTCTGAAAGCGAACCCGCAGATTACCTCGTCGATCTCCAAAGGAATGAGCCTGAAGATCCCCGCGCGACAACCGGCAAAAAGTGTGGCCGAGCCTGTCAGGGAAGGATTCAAAGAATACAAGGTGGAAAATGGCGACACCTTTTTCAGTCTGAAACAACAATTTGGAGTTTCAGAGGAGGAGATTAAGAAATATAACCCTCAGGCAAAAGAGGGACTGAAGGCCGGGATGGTAATTCAATTTCCCGGGAAGCCGCACACGACAAAAGAGTCGGTACAGGAGGAACAACCAGTGAAGGCGGATAAGGCGGGGAGTAAATCCTCAATCGCCAAAGCCAGTAAAGGGACTAAATACAATGTCGGGCTATTCCTTCCTTTTGGAGTTGCCCCCGGCGATTCGCTGAAAACCTCTTCACGAACCAGTAATTTCCTGGGCGTTTACCAGGGCGCCCTGCTCGCGGTCGACCAGGCCCAAAAGGAAGGAATAAAGGTCAAATTATATGTCTACGACACCTGGCAGGACCCTGCAGTGGTCGATCGCCTGGTTAAAAACCCTGAATTCCTGTCGCTCGATCTGATTATCGGTCCCGTCTATCCCGAGACCCAAAAGACCATTTCGGAGTTGAGCGCCAAAAACCATATCCCGATGGTCTCACCCTTGTCGGCCGATGAGGTTTACGTGTCAAAGAATCCCTATTATTTTCAGGCCAATCCGGCCAAGAAACTGCGGTTGACCACCACGGCCGATTATGTGGCCAGGGTATTCGGGAAGGAAAATATCATTGTCCTTAGCCGCAACAACGGGAGTCAGGACAGTAAGATGGTCACCGATCGGTTACGCGGACTGATGAGTCGTAACGATGCTTTGGCCTCCAATGTTCATTTCTACAACATCTGGTCCGAGGGTAGCGGTGGACTGGAAAACCTTCTGAAACAGGATAAGCCCAATATCATCGTGATGGCCGAAACCAGTGAGGTGAACGTGAGCACAGCCATGAACCGGCTGAACACCTTATCCAAAAAATACTCGGTTACCCTTGTCGGGATACAGGAATACACCAGGCTTCAGAGTGTTGATGTAGAGTATTTTCATAATATCAGCCTGAGATATCTCTCCCCCTATTTTGTCGATTACTCAAGCGCCAAAGTAAACGATTTCATCAGGGTTTACCGGCAGGAATATGGTTCTGAACCTTCCCAATACAGTTTCCAGGGGTACGATGCGACTACCTATTTCCTGAAAGCGCTCGATCAGGCCAACAAACCCTCCAACGCCAACGGCGTCAGCAACGCCGGTTTACTGCAAGCCGATTACGACTTTGAAAAGGTCTCCGATTTCGGGGGCTTCATGAACCGGTCGTTTTTTGTGGTCGAGTATTCCGGTAGTTATGATGTCAAATCGGTAGGTAAGATCGAAGGGCGGCTGGGCGAATAATCCCGACCTGAGCTCTTCGTGCTGTGTCTTTGGGGATCTATTATCGCTGCTACCCCACCTTGTTGCCTGATCTTTAGTATCCGTTTTTCTTTTTTGCCTGAATCCGAAGGCTCCCTGAAGAGTCCCGTTTAGGGAAGGACCTTCTTCGGGGTTTCTGTGCATATTCTGTGCATCTTCTGTGCTTCTTCTGTGCTTTTTAAGCACAGAAGAAGCACAGAAGTGCTATTGAAGAAACAGAGATAATCCGGTGTTGGGAAGAGGAGAGCTTAGGGTGGGGATCGGACGAAGGCATCAGAATGGGAGAGAGACAGGGAAACAAGGGGCAAAGAAAAAGCCGTCACTTTTCAGCGACGGCTTTATTATGAATGTGGGGTTCCGATTATTTTACAGAATCCATGTATTCGATCAATTCAACAACTTTTGTTGAGTAACCCATTTCGTTGTCGTACCAAGATACCACTTTAACGAAGTTAGGAGAAAGCTGGATACCTGCTTTTGCATCGAAGATTGAAGTGCGGGCATCGCCGAGGAAGTCGTTGGAAACAACTTCGTCTTCGGTGTAACCAAGAACACCTTTCAATTCGCCTTCAGAAGCAGCTTTCATGGCAGCGCAGATCTGAGCGTAGGTAGTTTCTTTTGCCAAACGGGCAGTCAAGTCAACTACAGAAACGTCAGGGGTAGGAACGCGGAATGCCATACCAGTCAGTTTGCCGTTCAGTGCAGGGATTACTTTACCTACAGCTTTAGCAGCACCGGTTGAAGAAGGGATAATGTTCTGACCAGCACCACGGCCACCTCTCCAGTCTTTCATAGAAGGACCGTCGACAGTTTTCTGGGTAGCGGTAGTAGCATGAACGGTTGTCATCAAACCTTCAACGATACCGAAGTTGTCGTTCAATACTTTAGCGATAGGAGCCAAGCAGTTGGTTGTACATGAAGCGTTGGAAACGAAGTTCATGTCGTTGGTGTAAGAAGTGTGGTTAACTCCCATAACGAACATAGGGGTATCGTCTTTAGAAGGAGCAGACATGATTACTTTTTTCGCACCAGCGTCGATGTGGCCTTGTGCTTTTCCTTTTTCAAGGAACAAACCGGTAGATTCAACTACGTATTCTGCGCCAACAGCGCCCCAGTTAATATCGGCAGGATTGCGTTCTGCAGTTACACGGATTGCTTTTCCGTTTACAATCAGTTTACCGTCTTTTACTTCAACGGTTCCTTTGAATTGCCCGTGAGTAGAATCATATTTCAGCATGTAAGCCATATATTCTACATCAATAAGGTCGTTGATTGCTACAACTTCAACATTTTCTTTAGCTGCGGCAACACGGAAAACAAAACGTCCGATACGACCGAACCCGTTAATACCAATTTTAATCTTAGACATAATTTATTCGTTTTGAGAATTATAGAAAGAATAAAACACCTTTAAAAAATTCACCACAAAAGTAACAATATAAATTCAGATATTTCAAATTATTGGAGGTGAATTGAAGGGGTGTTTACAAATTGTTAACGTATCGTGTTTGGATTCTTGAATCTGTTATTTTTTGATCCACAAATGTTGGGTTTTCGCTTTTTTGGGTTGATAGCTGCAGTTACAGCTCTTGCATTGGGCAAAGAGTAATGCGGATACAATAAGCAGGGAGAAGAGGATTAGTTTCTTTTTCATCGGTCAATAAGTTGTCTTTAGAAAGGGTGAGATGTAAGATCCATGTTTGATTATTCGTCCCTTTTCGGGGAGACGAGATGAAACACTGGTATTTCATGTCAAATTTATGTTGCTTGTAAAAAACAATTGGCACAAAGATGATGATTTTTTTGAAGTTAACGAAGAAGGGAAGTTGAAAGTGGAGACGGGAAGTGAAATAAAAGAGAGCCGATGACGAGAATTGAACTCGTGACCCCTTCCTTACCAAGGAAGTACTCTACCCCTGAGCTACATCGGCAAAAAATCAGAGCGGGAGACGGGACTCAAACCCGCGACCCTCAGCTTGGAAGGCTAATGCTCTATCAACTGAGCTACTCCCGC
>CAZWBR010000026.1:0-58369 GCA_964632305.1 uncultured Prolixibacteraceae bacterium | reverse complement strand
TAAAAAAAAGAGGGTTCAAACTTTGGTTTTAACCATAGTATCTGTATGGTTCCTCTATGGTTCCTGTATGGTTCCTGTATGCTAGCTTAGAGAAACCTAACAGAAGGGTAAGAGAAAGCAATCAAAAAGGAGGGCGTAAAACCGGGGATGGGATAGCCTTTAGGCGGCCCCCATAGGACTCGTCTAACGCTGTCAGGAAAAGAAAACCGGGGACCAGACGATCAACGATGGGCAGAATTACAGGATTATTCTATTCGAATAGCCGCATAATGACCTGAACAAAGCTGAAAAGGTAATTAAGTGGTCATTAATAGAGGTTCCCCCATATAAATGTGGCATGAGGGGTTAATGACAGGAGGCAACTTTCAAAAGTATTAAATTAATATGAATCTATAATTCATAATGATTTGGACTACAATTTATTCACAGCCTAAATCCCCCTTAGTCCCCCTTTACAAAGGGGGAAATAGTTCTCTTATCGGATGTTGTGAAACCTTTTTATGTTTTAAGCATTTATTCACCAATTTTTAGCAGGGTTAAGTCCCCCTTTCCTAAAGGGGGGCAGGGGGGATTTGGTCGATGGAATTCTGTCATAAATAGTCAGTAAGCTGAAGGTAAAACAATAAATGACCACTTAATGACCATCAATGACAATAAATGACATAAAGCAAACCCCGCCAGTCAGGTAAACGGATATTCAACGCCTGTTATCGCCCCGCCCTGATGCTGTTTTCCGCGACCCGGAACATGACGATGCGTTCGATCAGGTCGTAGGGGATCGGCCGATCGATCGGGAACTGGACCGACCCCTTTCCCTGTTTGTATCGCGAGAGTTCACCGGCAAACTGCTGATGACCCGAAGGGGTGGCGTAGAAGCCGATATGGTTTTTGAAGGCCGCGAAATAGACCAGCGGCTTTCCTCCCGTCATGTAAGCCGGCATCCCGTAAGCGAAATATTCGGTAGCCTCCGGGGCGCACCGTCTGATCAGCGCCCGTATTTGCTCCAGGATCACACGAACGTTTTCAGGGAAAGAGGCGATGTATTGGTCTGTTTCATTCATGGCTGCGCACTGGCTGATTGGTTTGAATCCTTTTCATTATATGGAAATGAAAGGACAAGTTAAGAAAATATCCCGGCAGGGCAAAACGGCCCGGCGACAATTGAACGACTGTCCGAAAGGTAAATAATAAATTCCATTCAGGATTTTCCGGAACAACACCAGCGCGCCAAGGCGCCCCTTCTCTTGTTTAATTTTTTGTCCCGAATCCCTTGAAAAAGGTATAACTGAAAACGCCATCCGGTTCGGCGGTCCGGTATAAATCCTTAATGCCATTTTCAAATGTCGGACGATCGACGATACCCTGCTGAATGGCTTTTGTACCCACCCCCTCAATCATGGCTGTGAACGTGTTTTTAATAAATCCTTCGACAAGCTGAGGCCTGCTCCCGTCGACATAAACCATGCGCGGTGAGACTGAGATATTGGAAAGTTCAACCGATTGGAATAACGGATAAAGCTCTCTCCCGATATTTGAATTGCCCCCGCTCTGTTTCTGAAGCTGAACCTGGCAGTCGATCGCCGAATAGGCATCCTTACTGTCGGGATAGAAGAATGTTGAGCCATGGTCGCCTTCAATAGCCATGATCGTTCCTCCTTTTTTCAGTACTCTTTTTAACTCCTTTAGGGCTTGTATGGGATTGTGAAGGTGTTCCAACACGAAACAAACGATCACGCTGTCGAATGTTTCGTCCCCAAATGGCAGATGATATAAATCGGCAACTTTCAATTCGACATTATCGATACCCAAAGACCGGATCATCCCGTTGGCTTCCCGTATTGAATCTTCGGATATATCCACCGAGATAAACCTTGAATCGGGGTTTTTTGTGGCAATAATTTTGGTTTGCGCTCCGACCCCGCACCCCGCTTCAAGAACCATACTGTTTTTCGGGAATATTGTATCATGATGAATGATCTCATCCAAAGTGGCAGCCTGATCTTTTAATCTTATCGCCTCTCTTTCGGAGTATCCATGGACATATTTTGTACCTTCCATATCTGTTTATGATTATTGATTCGTTTCTTATCAGGGATAAAGAGTATTCAGGTCGGGTAATGAGCAGCCTGATATTCGGGTATCGTGAACGGGGCCAAAAGTTACCCGACCGGAGTTAGTCAAACAGGCCAGTCCGTTCCAGCTACCCTTGGCATTACGAAACGGAAGCCGGACAGGATCGGGCAGTTAACAGTTCCCCTCCAACAGGAAAGAATCCCGCCTGTACTATTTTTTCAGATTGATCAGGATAACGCCGTTGGCTCCCCGCGCCCCATAGATGGAGGTGGCCGATGCATCTTTCAGCACATCGATCGATTTGATATCGTTTTTATTCAGTTCGGTGAGTTGGCCGTTGAAGGGCATATCGTCCACGATGATCAACGGGGCGTTGGTCGCGTTAAACGAGCGGGTTCCCCTGATCCTGATCTCCGGGGTGCCGTTATTGTCATTAACCACCAATCCGGGCACACCTTTCAGTAATTGTATGATATCGCTCTGCGAAGAAGCCGCGATGTCCTTTTTGTCAACAGAACTCACACTCTGAAGCAAATCATTCTTTTTAACCGTCCCATATCCGATGTTGACCTCTTCATCCTGACCGATACCGGCAGGTACCATAAAAACATTGAGGGTTGTTTTTCCACTCACCTTTTCTGTCGCCGAAGAATAGCCTTTGGCCGAAAAGAGCAGTTTCCCTTTCGAAGGGACTGTGATGCTGTAATTTCCTTCCTGATCGGTGAGCGCCTCCGCCGTTCCCCCCTTGACCTTAATACTCACCCCGGCCAAAGGCTTGAGAAAAGCATCTTTCA
This sequence comes from uncultured Prolixibacteraceae bacterium, assembly GCA_964632305.1. Classification (GTDB taxonomy): domain Bacteria; phylum Bacteroidota; class Bacteroidia; order Bacteroidales; family Prolixibacteraceae; genus CAZWBR01. The sequence goes on along the minus strand of CAZWBR010000026.1, from coordinate 55,502 downwards.
CGGTTCCCTGAACAGTAATATCCTGCCCAATAACGAAAGTGACGAACAACAACTGAATGAAGATTGTCATTCCAACGGTTCTTATAAGCTTTATCTTATTCATGATGCAAGGTCTTAGTTGTCATTACTAAAAATTGATTCCCAACCGATAATCCCACGCTAAAGTAGAAAACTTTGTGATAAATAATATATTTTTCATGTAAATTTTATGGTCGCCTGACCCTCTTCAAGAAACCACCTATTTAGATATCATAATATCCAGCCTGATTTATCCAAACCCGGATTGAACGAAGTGTAGTGTCCGGACGGATTAGTCGGAGCGGATTACGAAAATATCCCTGGAAACAATTGGCAAACATCCTCCAGAAATTATTTTGTTTTTGAAGATGGAATCCTCAATAATGAATTTCGGATCCAGCAGGGGCGAGAAGAGACTGATATCGGGATAAAAAACTTTCCCCGCCAAGACGATGCTTAACGGGGAAAATCATCCTGCGAAAGGAGATCGGATCCGAAAGTCCCGGACCGGGCCTCCCGATCAGAATCAATCCCACTTATTGGCGGAGGAGAGGGCGTATTTTCCTGCGCCGGTAAAGAAGATAGCCAGCGCGCCAAAGAAGAAGAGACCTTGCAGTTCGAGGGCCCAGCCTCCCATGGGAACCAACTTAAAGAGATCGGCTGCATGGGCCATCATGACCGCCACCACCATATTGAAGGCAAGGACCAGCGAGGCCAGCCGGGTACGAAACCCCACGACCACCAGCAACGGGGCCACCACCTCGCCCAGGATCACCCCGTAGGCAATAAAACCCGGGAAGCCGGAAGCCTCCAACATGCCCTTGATCCCGTCGAGACTGCCAAAGAGCTTGGACAAGCCGTGCGGCAACATTAACAAGCCGATGGTTAATCGCAGAATCAGTAATCCTATATCGTTTTTCTTTTCCATAATTGTCTGTTTTAAATATTAATTCATTTTGCTTTCATAAAAGGAACAACCTGAACGACAAATTGTTTAACCTATTTTCAGCGAGGTCATGGTGAGGGAACCACCAACGGCCTTATCGTTAAACAAGGTGACCGGTTCATTTTCCCCTTTCAGCGCCAGCGTATAAAGCAGCGGCAGGAAATGGTCGGGGGTGGGGATGGCCAGTTGAAACGATTTTCCCTGGGCCATATAGTTGATCAGCGGGGAGTGATCGTCGTCCAGTATAAACTGCCGGATCTTCCCGCTGGCCTCCAGCGCCCAATCGAAGGCATAGTCGCAACAATCGAGCTTTTTCCAGTCCACCAGCCCGAGGTTATGGACGATATTCCCGCTCCCGATGATCAGTACCCCTTTGGAGCGGAGCCAGGCCAGCTCTTTAGCCAGCAGGTAATGCTCCTTCGGCGATTTATGATAATCGAGACTCATCTCGATGACCGGCACGTCGGCTTCGGGATAGAGGTGTTTCACCACGCTCCAGCAGCCGTGATCGAGTCCCCAGCGATCGTCAAGCACCATTTTTTCATCCGGTGAGTGGGCTTGTATCGCCCGGGCGAGTACAGGATCGCCCGGCGCGGGATACTGTACCGCGAAGAGTTCAGCGGGGAAGCCGCCAAAATCGTGGATCGTGCGAGGTTTATCCACGGCAGTAAGGCATGTGCCCCGGGTCTCCCAGTGGGCCGAGATACAGAGAATCGCCTCGGGGCGGGGCAACTCCTTCCCTACCCTGCGAAACCCTTCCACAAATTCGTTCTCCGTGATGGCATTCATCGGGGAACCATGCCCCAGAAAGAGTACCGGCATCGGAGGGGTATTACGGTAATCGGTCAGCATAACTCTGATATTTTTATTTCAAGGCATTAAACATACTTTGGTACAGCAATCACCATTCCATCGGGACTTCCATCAGCAACAGCTCTGCCCCGTCGGAATTGGCTTTCACGGTAAACTGATCGGTGTCGCGGATACCCAGGCCATCGCGTTCATTCAACGCGATGCCATCGACGGTCAGATCGCCTTTGATCACGAAGGCATAAACGCCGTTCCCCTTTTCTTTGAGGATATAATCGAGGGTGTAATCCTTATCGAAACGACCCAGGTGAAACCATGCTTGCTGGTAGATCCAGACCCCTTCATCATCAGGATTTGGAGAGAGGATCTGCTGAAAACGGTTGTGGCGTTTCTCAAGTTCCAGAGTGATCTGATCGTAGCGGGGCACCACATTCTTCTGATTGGGGAAGACCCATATCTGCAGCAGCTTCACAGCCTGATCCTTGTTCGCGTTAAACTCGCTGTGCGTGATCCCATATCCGGCGCTCATCACCTGCACATCACCATGACGGATGACTGTGCCATTGCCCATGCTGTCGCGGTGCTCCAGATCGCCCCCGAGCGGGATGGTAATGATTTCCATATTATCGTGCGGATGGGTACCGAACCCCATTCCCGGGGCGATAAAATCGTCATTCAGGACCCGAAGCGCCCCGAAATGAACCCGGTCGGGATCCCAGTAATTGGCAAAGCTAAAAGTATGCCAGGTATCGAGCCATCCATGATTGGCATGGCCACGGGTGGCCGCTTTATGCAGTATCGTTTTTGACATGATGCTGTTTTTTAATTATGAACTTTAAATCAGAGCTGTTTGACCAATTGTACCTCGGCGCTGATCTTCACCTCATCGCTGACCAGCACTCCCCCGGTTTCGAGGGCAGCATTCCAATTGAGGCCCCACTCCTTGCGGTTGATCTTTCCAGAGAGGGAGAAACCGGCCTTCTCATTGCCCCAGGGATCTTTGTTCAAACCTCCGAACTCCACATCGAGAGTTACTTCTTTACTGATCCCTTTGATGGTCAGCCATCCACTCAATTGATAAGTTTCATCATCGACTTTCTTCAGTGAACTGCTTTCAAAAGAAAGGGTATTAAAGTTCTCCGCATCGAAGAAATCGGGACTTTTCAGATGGGCATCCCGATCGGTGTTATTGGTAAAGACCGACGAAGCATCGAGGGTAACCTTTATCGCGGCATCGGAGAAATCGGAACCATTGGTAAAAACTTCGGCATCGAACTTCCGAAACTCCCCTTTGACATTGGTAATCATCAGGTGTTTCACCTTAAATAATATTTCGCTGTGAGCGGGGTCGGCGACCCATTTGGTTTTATAATCTGTTGTTCCCATAACCTATCTTTTAAAATTGTGAATATTTAATTATTACTGATACAAAGATAGATTGGCGAAAAGGGGGTGCGGTAGAGCTTTTCGGAAATGGTGTTGAGGATTCAGGAAAAAAGCTTATGCATCTCGTCGCGGAAGGCGGTAGGGGTCTGTCCGGTATTCTTCTTAAAGACAGTGGTAAAGCAGGCTTTGTCGCTGTAACCCAGATCGTAGCCAATCTCAGAAACACTTTTGGGGGTATGGATCAACTGGTTCTTCCCCTCCATCATTTTGCGGGCTTCGATGATTTCGGAGACGCTTTTGTTCATGATCTTCTGGCAGATCAGGTTCAGGTTACGGGAGGTCATAAAAAGCTTCCCTGCATAAAACTCCACCCCTTCGGGGCGGTGGTAATTTTCTTCCAGTATCTTCAGAAAGTTCCTGAAGGTGGTATTCTGGCTGGAAGAGGCGATTTGAAGGTCATCGGCATACTTCTCCCTTTCGGCCCCGATCATGGTAAAGAGGGTCCTCAGCAGGTCGCGCACGATGGACAGATTGGGTTTATCCTGCTGCATCTCCCCGTGCATCATCTCACAAAGCAGGACCATACGGTTGAAACCGTTATCGCGGGTTAATTCGAGGGTGGCCTGTTCGTGATAGAGGGAATAGAGATGAAAAGAACTTTCAGGAATAAACCCGGGATTAAAGCGCACGACCCAGATCAGGCACTTGCCATCGGCCACCAACGGTTTGACCCGGTGCAGTTTCCCCTGGGTGACAAAACTGATGTAAGGGGCATTGTAAATGGTGGCTTTAAAATCAATAAAATGTTCCAACTGTCCTTCTACCCCGATAATCAGTTCATCGAACTCATGAACGTGAGGATCGTTAGGGGAGTTAGCGATCTTCGCGGCATCTTCGACCGTGAGCTGATATATTTTCAACAGTTGATCCATCGGAAGTCAAAGTTAGTCATAATCTATTGAATTAAGCCTTTATTAACAACAGCAATATAAGTTTAGCGATTGGTTGTTACAAATAGCCAGACCGATGGATACCCGTTTTAACAATCGTTGAAAATCGCAGTCCCAAAGGTGCCTGTAAACCGAAATTAAAGTTTATTCAGGACCGCTTCTTTCTGAAAAGGTGAAGGAGTGGGAATGATTCTATCGCGAGTTTCAGGGTTCGACAACAGGAAGGAAGGCTGTGGAAGTATGTCATAAAAAAAGGGAGATGTTTCCATCCCCCTTTTGATTGTATGAATCAGATTCTGTCTATTGCAACAGAAGTTTGAAATTCTGTTCATCGACATATTTTGCAAACTCCTGATCGTTGCGTGCCAGGGTGCGGTATGCGGGATCTTTGCTGATAGCAGAGCCAAGGCTTTCGTAGAGCAAGCTGGGTTTGGCGGTACGTGCAGCGATGATAGCTTTCAGGTAAGCGATACGGCCTGATTCAACCGGGGCGGCAGTCAGAGTACGGAGTGCGCCGTTGTTATCGCCGCTGAGCAGTTGAGCCAGCGCGCGGTTAGCTACGTTTTCTGACTCTTCATTGAAATATTTGGCAGCAGTCTCGTACTGGCCTTGTTTGATCTTCAGGATGCCAAGATTTTCGTTGACCTGTTTGCCTGCTCCGCTGGCTGCGCCAAAGAGTTCTTCGGCTTTAGTCCATTCGTTATTCTTCAGGGCAACAGCGCCAAGATTGTTCTGAATGATGGGGTTTTTCGGATCGAGCTGATCGGCCTTTTGGAAACTGGCATCGGCCCCTTTAACATCACCCAGGTTGAACTGAACCAACCCAAGGTTGTTGAAGCCTCTCCAGTCGTCAGCATAAAACTTAGTGAAGCTGGTATAGATCGCTTTTTGTTTGTCAGCGTCGTTGGTCATGGTTGCGGCGTACAGTAGTTCAGCCTGGTTGAGTTTGGAAGGATCGCTGTCGGCCAGAGCGATGATCTCGGCATCGGTTTTCCCGATCAGATCGACACTGGCGGTGATTTTTGCACGGCGCAGTTTCGGAAGGATCTCGTCGGCAACTGATGTAAAGGCGGAGGAGAGGTTCTTGATCTCACGCTCACGAACTTCAGGATCGGAGTACATCGAAAGAACGCGGAGGATCAGCTCTTTGTCCTGGATGGATGATTTTTCCATCAAAGCTTTGAAACCTTCCCAGTCCTCCGGAGTGTTTTTGGTTTTCACATCGGTCTGGACCTTATTTTTCTTCAGGTCCTTTTCGACAATTTTAGAAGAAGAGCCTTCGCGTTTTTCAGCAAGGGCGCTGTTATAATCGTACTTGCCATCAGGAGAGGCATAGGCACTGATTTCGACGCCTTTTAACTCTTTACGGTCGCCGGTATAGGCATCGAGGATATATTGGTTAAGACGGGCGATCTCCTCTTTAGTCATCTCCTGACCGCGAACTTCGGCGCTGTTGATCAGGTAGAGCAGATCGGCCATGTATTGGTCGGGAACGATGCGTTGGAATTTATCGATGGTTGGATCATAAACCCCGGTAGTGTTTTTCTTTTTCTGCACGCCAAGGATAGTCAGCGGACTATTATCGACCAGGGTTGACGTGGCAAGGACCCCATCGGCGATTTTACGGGAGGCAAAATCAAGAGTAGCTTTACCTTTAGTGGCACGGATCCGGATCTCCAGGTCAGATCTGCGCATTGCTTCATTATAAGGAACAGTACCTTTGTAAGAAAAGCTGCCGCCATCGGTGTAACTGATCACTTTGTTGTTTTCTTTCACTTTCTCACCCTGCAGAATGTAGGGAGCATAAGCTGTTTCACCGGTAGCATATTTTACAACAGGAGTAGCTGTTATGACCGCTTTTTTGACGAAATATTTTTCGGGGATACGGCCCTGAATAGCGACCTCTACATTACCACCGTGAGTCTCCAAAACTTCAGGGGTAACCGCGTAGTTGATCAGGTCGGCATTCTTCTTCATTTTTTTGAGACTGGCGCATCCGGATAGGATAACAGAGCCGGAAACAAAAAATAAGGCAATTAACTTTAAACTCTTCATAATAATCTCTTAAATAATTTTTCGTGAATAGTCCATGTTTACCATGCAAATTTAAAATCTTTCGTCAATGAAGGATTATAATAAATGTTAATTCGGAGGCCATTATCTCATAGAACCACCCTTTTTACACCACTCCAATCGACTGGCTGAACCAATAAATCCCGAATAAGATCATAATGTTTAGCATTGCCGACAAAATCGATATTGGTGGTATCGACAATCAAAACAGGGAATTGGTTTTGCTGGGAAAAGAAGCTAAAATAGCCTTCGCGGATCTTTTTCAGGTAAGCCTGATCGATATTTTGCTCGTATTCCCGCCCCCGTTTACGAATGTTTTCCAGCAGCCTTTCTTCAGGAAGGTGCAGGTAGAGATAAAGATCGGGTCTGGGTAATCGTTCGTAGATGATATCAAAAAAATTCCGGTACAGGTTATATTCATCGGGTGCCAGGGTGTTCCGGGCAAAGATGAGCGATTTCATGAAATAGTAATCGGCGATAGTGAGTTTATGGAAAAGATCGCGATGGGCCAAAGAGTGTTTAAGCTGATTGTACCGTTCAGCCAGGAAAGAGAGTTCGAGCGGGAAAGAATATTTCTCAGGATTAGCGTAAAATTTGGGAAGAAAGGGATTGTCTGCAAAGGATTCCAGGATCAGCTTTGCATTGAATTCTTCGCTTAACATGCCGGCTAAAGTTGTTTTGCCCGCACCGATATTTCCTTCAACCACCAGAAAATCGAGATCCATAAATTCAATTGACTATTGCATGGTAAATTTAAGGAATTATGATGAGGAAGGGAAAGCCTGAAGAAGGATTGTAAGATTTTCGGGTAGAGATTACAGGTTATCCCTACATTTCTGCCCTGACAATGGATTCGAAAAAGAGATTGAATCGATCTTACATGTATTCCGGAACATGGATGGCAGAGGGGAAAATAAAAAATGCCCGGGGTTAGCGGGCATTTTTCTATATGGAATTTATTTATTCCTGATTGGGTTTGCGGAGTGAATGAGTGTGACCCGGCTCCCTTCTTTCCTCACGTTGGTGATGCTGAGGTCTTTCACCTCTGCGATCATCGCCGTATTCAGAAGCAGGTTTTGGCAACAGAACTTTACGCGAAAGTTTCAGTTTACCGGAGCGTTGTTCGACTTCAAGAAGTTTTACTTCCACGATATCGCCAACTTTCAACACATCTTCAGGTTTTTCGATCCGTTTCCAGTCAATCTCGGAGACGTGCAAAAGACCTTCTTTCCCAGGCATGATTTCAATGAAAGCGCCAAATTGTACGATGGATTTCACTTTCCCCTGGTATACTTCACCGACTTCAGGAACAGCTACGATAGCCCTTACGCGAGCCACGGCAGCGTCGATGGCATCCTTATTCGGAGCGCTGATCTCCACATGACCCTTATCGTCAACCTCTTCGATAGCGATGGTAGCACCGGTATCGGCCTGGATCTGTTGAATGATTTTCCCGCCGGGTCCGATAACCGGACCAATCATATCTTTAGGAATGATCATCTTCACGATGCGGGGTACATTGGGTTTGTAATCTTCGCGAGGTTCGCTGATCACTTCGAGGATTTTGCCCAGAATATGTTCGCGACCTTCTTTAGCTTGTTGCAATGCCTTGGCCAATACTTCGTAGGAAAGACCGTCGACCTTGATGTCCATCTGGGTAGCGGTGATCCCTTTGGTGGTACCGGTTACCTTGAAGTCCATATCTCCCAGGTGGTCTTCGTCGCCGAGGATATCGGAAAGAACGGCAAATTTATCAGATCCCTTATCGGTGATCAAACCCATCGCGATACCTGATACCGGACGGACCATGTTGACCCCGGCATCCATCATTGCCATGGTACCGGCACAGACGGTGGCCATAGAAGAAGATCCGTTTGATTCCAAAATATCAGAGACAACACGAACGATATAAGGAAATCCTTCGGGGATCATCCGTTTCAGAGCGCGGTGAGCCAGATTACCGTGACCAATCTCACGACGTGAGAGACCACGTGGTACTTTAGCCTCGCCGGTGCTGAAAGGCGGGAAGTTATAGTGGAGCAGGAAGCGTTCCTTACCCTGTACTGTAACATTGTCGATAATCTTCTCGTCCATCTTGGTTCCAAGGGTAACGCTGGTCAAAGACTGCGTTTCACCACGGGTAAAGATAGCCGAGCCATGCGATCCGGGCAGGTAACTGATTTCGCCCCAGATCGGACGGATTTGAGTGGTAGAACGGCCATCCAGACGGATGCCTTCATCGAGGATCATACGGCGCATGGCCTCTTTCTCCACATCGTGGTAATATCTGGATATCAATTTCTTGTTAACATCAGCCTCTTCTTTTCCTTCGCTGTAAGAAGCAATAAAATCTGCCTTTACTTGTTCGAAGGCTTCGGTACGCTGATGTTTATTGTTGTTCAATGATCTTGCAACTTTATAAGCATTATCGTAGGTGCCTTTCCATACCAATTCACGAAGTGTTTCATCGTTCTGTTCGTGGCAATACTCCCGTTTGACAACGCCTACTTCGGCAGCCATCTCTTCCTGCATTTTGCAATGCACCTTGATATTGTCGTGGGCAAATTTGATGGCTTCGAGCATCTCTGCTTCGGTCACCTCGTCCATTTCACCCTCGACCATCATAATGTTGTCGTAGGAAGCTCCGACCATGATATCAATATCAGCATCTGCCAGTTGTTCGACAGAAGGATTGATGATCAGTTTTCCGTTGATGCGCGCTACACGTACCTCAGAGATCGGGCCGTTGAAAGGGATATCCGATACGGCAATAGCAGCCGAGGCGGCTAACCCGGCCAAACAGTCAGGCATTTCATTTTTGCCCGATGAAATCAACATTACCATCACCACGGTATCGGCATGGTAGTTATCAGGGAACAATGGACGCAGGGCCCTGTCGACCAGACGGGCGACGAGAATCTCTTCATCCGAAGGGCGGCCTTCACGTTTCAGGAACCCACCTGGGAACCTTCCGGCGGCAGCAAATTTTTCGCGATAATCGACCGAGAGGGGCATAAAATCAACATCTTCTCCAGCTTCTCTTGCAGAGACAACGGTTGCGAGCAGCATGGTTTCACCCATTTTGACGACAACCGATCCGTCGGCTTGTTTAGCCAGCTTTCCGGTTTCAATGTTAATTGTACGGCCATCGCCCAGATCAATAGTCTTACTAATAGCTTTGTACATAATACTTTAAAAATTGATTAATAACTTAATATAAATGGGTGGGGCAAAATAAGGTATTTAAAAAAAGGCAATTCGAAAATTGCCTTTTTTAGGTTGTTCGTTTTATTTACGAAGGTTCAATTCTTTCAGGATGGCACGGTAGCGCTCGATATCCTTACGTTTCAGGTAATCGAGTAACGCACGGCGTTTACCAACCAACTGGATCAATGCACGCTGAGTACTGAAATCTTTTTTGTTGCTTTTCAAGTGCTCGGTAAGGTGACTGATGCGGAATGAAAAAAGGGCAATTTGTCCTTCTGAAGAACCTGTGTCAGCAGCGCTTTTGCCATGTTTGGCAAAGATGTCCTGCTTGATTTCTGAACTTAAATACATAAACTTAATGTTTTGTTTGTGATACAATTATTGCGCCGCAGGATTCGCGTTCGATCGCAACGGCTCAACATTATTTTTTACGGTCACAAAGTTAAGAAATTATCTTTTAAAACAATAAGTGATAAATGATTTATTTTCAGTCCCATTCATTATCGGGGTGAATGAAGGATTATCCGGTGGCCAATAGAACATTCCAGACATCGGACCGGAAGGCAATAGTTCTGCTGTAAGTGCAGTAAGGCCTGCGATTCAAGGGCATTAGCGGCTGCAATCCCGGCAGCCTCCCAACGACGAATAACCCGGTTGTTCTCAGGCGGGAGTTGTTCAAGCATCTCCAGGGCCCGGTCTTTAAGATAGGATTTATTATTCCGGTTTCCGTAGAGAAAGAGAAAGGGGACAACGACATTGATCAGGATAAGCCGAAAGGCCTGATCACCAAAGATTTTCTTCTTTTTGACCGATTCTTTATTAAACGTGTAATGGGTATCCCAATATTCGGAAGCGCTGATCACAAAAAGGTTCTGAAGATCACCAAGGTTCTTCTTATCGAGAATGCTCGAAAAGAGTCCACGGGAACGATGGATCAGTGCTGCAAACTGCGAGAGCCGAACCGTGGGAAAATTAACCGGGTGCATCCGCATAAACTTCCAGAGATGACCTTCTATCGGGGTGAGCCCATATTTGGCAGCCAGGAACTGGTATTCCTTTTTCAGGTCCAGGTAATAATCGTCCCCGAAGAGCTCCGTGTTCAGTAATCCCGACTGACCGAAGAGCAAGGCTTCGATCTGGAAGAGCGAATCATGATGGCGGGCCAGGACCGACTGAGGCAGGGAGCGGGCTACCCTTTCAAAAGGATCGTTGTTCTCACCAAACCCAAAGCTTCGGGCCATAAACCAGTAAAACACCTCGTTCCAATCCTCTTTGGCCGTGTTCAGCGTCCGGTCGATGGCTTCAATTTTATCCTCCAACCGTTCGATCAGGATGCTGTTCAGAAAAAAACGGATCTTGAAAGGATCGACCCGATAGAGATAGGAAGCACAATTCACCCAATCGCGGTTTTTTATCAGTGCGGTATAGTTGGCCTCGATCCAGGAAGGCCAGGTGATTTTCATTGAGGGAATGATGGCCCCGATATCATTTTCGACCACGACATCGTTGTCGACCACGACATGGAGAATGGTGTTGCGATAAAAAGCATCTTTCTGATGGCCGTGTCTGTTCCAATCAGAGGCCCGAAAATGGAGTTCAACGTTGCCGGCCCATATGGTGGAGCCTATCCGGATGCGGGCATCGAAAAAATCGGGGCCGTCATGATCATTCAGGCTGCCCGGGCTGATCACCTCAACCTCCTCCCCTTCCGCGGTAAAGAGATGGTCTTGCAGAAAAAGTTTATGCTTCCATACAAAATGCAGAAAATCCTCTTTCATCAGCAATCAGGATAGAATGCATCAAGTTACAAAATAATGCGATAGAAAAGAGGTCTTTGGAAAAATTTTCGTACCGGTTCTATTCCGATATTTTCCGAAGGATGGTCATCCCGTCCCTAACAGGCAGGATAAAGGTTTCGACCCTTGGATCGTTCTTCACAAAATCGTTAAATTGCATGATCCCAATAGTCTGCTCATCCTTGGGGGAGATCTTGCCCACCACCTTACCATCCCACAAGGTATTATCAGCAATGATCAGCCCTCCCGGCCTCACTTTCGGGAAAACCATACGGTAATCGGAGAGGTATTTCCGTTTATCGGCATCGATAAAGACCAGATCGAATATTTCGTCAAGGGTTGGAAGGATCGTTTCTGAATCGCCGATATGCTGGACAATCGTCTCCTCCAACCCGGCCTCGCGGATATAGCGCGCGGCGAAGAGCTCCAACTCGTCGTTGATCTCGATCGTATGAAGTTTACCTCCCGGGGCCAATCCCTTCGCAAGACAAAGGGCCGAATAACCGGTGTAAGTACCGATCTCGAGGATCTGTAGCGGACAGACCAGCTTGCTGAACAGGGTTAACAGGGAGCCCTGCAGATGACCGGAACACATTCGCCCGTTAACCATCTTCACGTAAGTATCCCGATTAAGTCGTGCCAGTAAAGGGTCTTCATCCCCGATATGCGACAGGATATAGCTTTCGAGTAACCGATCCAGTTTCATCATTTATAAATCAGGACAGATAGATTATCGGTATTTAACAGACGGTTGGATATATCCATCAATTGCAGTGCCGTGACAGCCTCGATCTTCTGATTAATCACATCGAGCCCGTCGATCTTGTTGAAGAACAGGAAACTCTTTCCAACCGACAGCATCAGGTCTTCATGGTTCTCCTGCGACATGGCCAACTGCCCGATCAGTTGTTTCTTTGCTTTGCTCAACTGGATAGATCCCAGCGCCCTCGTTTGCAAATCATTGATCTCGCGATGGATTAAAGCGATCGCCCTTTCGAGGTTCTCCTTATCGGTGCCGAAATAAATGGTAAAAGTCCCCGTATCGGAATAGGCCGTATAGGAAGATTCAATATTGTAAGCGATCCCGTTCCTTTCGCGAAGGGTCATATTCAGTCTTGAATTACCCGACTGGCCACCTAAGATACTGTTTAACAACACTAATCCAAGACGATCATCATGATACACATCGAAGGCTTCGCCGCCAACGATACAATGAGCCTGATAGGTATCCTTGACCACTTCACGGCTTAACGGGTGGTAACCTACATATTTTTCCCGCTGTTGAACCCTGAAGCTACTGGGAAATTGAGAAAAATAACGTTCGGCCAGATGCAGAATTTTTTTCGGCTGGATCTTACCGACCGAACAAATCACCATCTGATCGGTATTGTAATTCATCGACATAAAACGCCGGATATCATCAGCATCAAAGCTACGGACATGCTCAGGGGTTCCCAATATGTTACGTCCCATCGGGTGACCATCATAAATCAGCTCTTCAAACTCATCGAAAATCAACTCTGAAGGGGTATCGTTATAGGAGTTGATTTCATCAATGATCACCTCTTTTTCCTTTTTCAGTTCCTTTTCAGGGAATGTACTATTGATCAGGATATCGCCAAAGAGTTCAAGGGCCCGCTCGTAATACTCACACAGGAATGAGGCATGGATGGCCGTATCCTCCTTCGAGGTATAGGCGTTCATCTCTCCTCCAACATCTTCCAAGCGGCTGATCACATGATAAGCTCTCCGCTTTTGAGTCCCTTTGAAAATAGTATGCTCGATAAAATGGGCCATCCCCTGCTCCCGGAGCGATTCGTCCCGTGAACCGGTATTGACAATCACCCCGCAGTGAGCCACCGGTGAATCGATATAATAATGAACCAAACGGATCCCGTTGGTTAAAGTCGCTGAAAAATATTCCATTCATTCATTTTGAACCGATTGCAAAAGTATTCAAAATAATGATCGGACCGGTTAATATTGATGATTCTTTATCTGTTTCGCAAAGGAAATTTTGATCTCAGGCTTCAGATTCTTAAAGTTAAATTCCGGCAAATCTTTCCCCTGCCAAAAATGGGGTTTTAAAACTGGCAAGACATATTAAAACTAAGAGGGTATCCCCAAAGGCGTCCGGCACTTGGCGCTTCATTCAAAGCCGGATCCATCTCCCGCAGATTGCGCGGATCATCGCAGAGTTTTCCGCGAAAATCTGCGTGATCTGCGGGGAACTAACCCTCGACGCTTAATTTGTCAGTCATCTGAAGAACCTAAGGACTTTTTAGACACCTCCTTTGTGGCGCCACCAGGAACCGGTGCCTATAATTATACCAAAATCATGTTTGGCTCATGCTTTCTGTATGGTTTCTCTATGGTTTCTGTAAGGTTCCTGTAACCTGGCTAACAGGAACCTTACAGAAACATAAGAGGAACCTAAGAGCAACTCTGGATTTGATCCGGTGTATTCCCTGACAGGAGAGGGGAAGAACGAATTGGAATCGATTACGGGAGGAAAGGAATAGTCCCAATAGTCCTCTTGAGTTTGCCAATACTTATAGAATCTTTCTCTCCCAGATTACGCGGATCAACGATGAGTTTTCCGTGAAAATCTGCGAGATCTGCGGGAAATTGTGTTCTGATAAGCGTTTTTCCATATCTGAGGTTTCTCCAATGTAAAAGGCATCGGTTGAAGGACTGTAAAGGATGTAAAAAGGGTAAAGCACTAAACTTTCTCCTTCATGGTGCCACCAGGAATCGTCCACGATAGCCATCGGGACGGCGACACTCACATTTTCAGTAAAACAAAAAGGGTAAAGATTTCTCTCTACCCTTTTCAGGTGGTGCCACCAGGAATCGAACCGGGGACACACGGATTTTCAGTCCGTTGCTCTACCTACTGAGCTATGGCACCTTTTTCAAATGCGGTGCAAAGATAATTAAATTAATTTTCCATGCAAATAGACATTCAAAATATATCTGATGTTTTTGACAACAATATTTTGCCCTTTACTTTTCCCAACACCCGCGGTATTCATGGATAAAGTCGACCAGTTTCCGGGGTTCTTTTCCGGTCAGCTCCTTAAAAGCAGTTGAGACATGCCCCATCTTCCCGTTTCGGGCGGCCCCATACAGCAATGACAGGGTGACCACAAAGGGAAGCTGTTTCTTATCGATCAGTTTCTGCCGGACAAACTGGATGGCCAACGGCCGGGCATAACGGATCTCGCGCCCCAGTTCCCGGGTAAACATTTCAGCGATCGTATAAAAATCCAACGCCTCAGGCCCGGTGATCTCGTATTCTTTGTTTTCATGCCCCGATTGATTCAGTACTTCGGCAATCACCTCGGCCACATCCCTGACATCGGTATAATTGACCAAGCCTGCCCCGGCAGGAATATAGATCCGGTCATGATCTTTAATATCCTGACGATGAAGCGATGAGAGATTCTGCATAAAGAGTGAAGGTCGCAGAATGGTAAACGGGACCCCCAGTTTTTTCAAATGATTTTCCACCTTATGGTTGGCAAAAATCCTGTTTTTCTCAGCCCCAACGATTGAAACAAAAACAAACTGCTTAACCCCTTTACTTTTTGCCCGGTCGATAAATGGGTATATATATTTCGACACATCAGCCACCTGATTAGGACGTATCAGCACGATTTTAGTAACGCCTTCCAGCGCGGCATCATAAGTCGATGGTTCGTCAAATTCGAACTTTACAAACCGGGCGTTTTCGACCCCCTTATTTTTTTTTGCCTGCTCGATGTCGCGGACTGCGGCTACCACTTCGGTACCGGGGTAATCGCGTTCAAGCATCAACCGTAATGTGGATAAACCCACATTGCCCGTAGCTCCTGTGATTAATATCTTCTCCATAAATGGATTCGAAAATTACCAAATTAATTTATATCCGAAAAAACTGCTTTCAGATCGGCAAAAATAAAGCTTTTCATCAAAGAGTATTCGATAATTGGAATAAATCAGTTGCCGATTCAAAAATAATTGGATAAAAAGAGGTTCTTACCCATTAACAATCAATAATTCTTAAAAGATTTACCGCCTCAATCTTCATCCTTTGAAAGGGAAAAAATCTCATCAATCAAATCTTTGTATTTTTCTTCGATCACTTTTCGTTTTAGTTTAAGGGTTTGCGAGAGTTCGCCGGTCAGGGGCGACCAGGTATCGGCCACTAACTTAAACCTTTTGATCTCTTCGTGCTGTCCGAGAGTCTTATTGATTTCACGCACCTCTTTCTGAATCATTGCAACGACCTGAGGATGATAAATCAATTCGTGATGATCGGTATAGAGGATCTTCTTCTCGGTACAACATTCGTGCAGATATTCAAAGTTAGGAGAGATCAGCGCGCTGGCGAATTTCTGATGATCGCCGATCACGATAGCCTGCTCGATCAGGATCGACTCTTTCAGTTTATTCTCAATCATCTGAGGGGCAATATATTTACCTCCCGACAATTTGAATATCTCTTTCTTGCGGTCGGTTATTTTCAGGTATTTACCATCCTCAAGCACTCCGACATCGCCGGTATGAAACCATCCCTCCTGATCAATGGCCTCGCGGGTCATTTCGGGCTGTTTATAATAGCCCATCATCAGGTTAGGGCCTTTGGTCAGGATCTCACCATCTTCGGCAATTTTCACCTCAACACCGGGTAATACCGGACCGTTGGTCCCGATTTTGATCTCATGGGTCACCAGGTTACTCACGGCAATCACCGGGGAAGTCTCGGTCAAACCATAGCCTTCGATCACATATATCCCGGCAGCCCCGAATACTTTGGCGATGCGCGATTGCAGAGAGGCGCCGCCTGAAACCACAATTTGCAGGTTACCTCCCAGACCTTCCCGCCATTTCGAGTAGATCAGCTTATCGGCAATCGCCAGTTTGATCTTTCGCGACAGCGATACTTCCTGGTTGTAATCAAAATCTTTTGCCAGATCGGCAGCCCATAAGAAAAGGACTCTCTTGATCCCCTTCAACTGTTTACCTTTAGCCATGATCCCGTCGTGAACCCGCTCCAGCAACCGGGGCACCGCACAAAAAAGATGTGGCTTAACTTCTTTGATGGCCGGCAGGATATGCGCGAGACTCTCGACATAATAAACACCCATCCCTTTGTACAGGAAATTATAATTGACCGAACGTTCGAAGATATGACAAAGCGGTAAGAAGGAAATCACATGATGATGATAGTCCAACGAAAAAACATGAGCATGTTGGGTGAAATTGGATACCAGGTTCCGGTGCGACAGCATCACCCCCTTAGGCGTTCCGGTGGTACCTGAGGTATAAATCATCGTGGCCATATCGTCTTCACGGACACTCTCCTTTACCTCTTGCAGTGTCGCTCGAAGACGGGCTTCGTTCTCCTCTCCCAACCGGTAGAGACTTTCGACATTCTCAGCATCCTGAACCGGATTAAAAGAAAAGATCCGATCCAGCGACCCGATCTCCTTAGCCATTAAGCCTATTTTTTTGTAGAGCTTCTCCTCCGAGACGAAAATAAACCGAACTTCGGCATGATTGAAAATATAGCGGTACTCTTCCTCACTAATTGTCGGATAAACAGGTACGTGAACCGCCCCTGTCATCGAAAGGGCCATGTCGACAAAGCTCCATTCCGGCCGGTTACCACTCACCGTGGCTACACGATCACCCTTTTTTATCCCCAACGCCAGTAATCCTAACGCCAGGAGCTCCGAATAACGGGCAAACTGAGCCGTACTGTATTTAATCCATTCATTCCCGTATTTGCCTGCTACGGCATCCTCCCTGGGATAATTCTTCAAACAATGGTCCAATATATCAAATGTCCTTTTTACCATACCTTACCTTATTTCTACCTTATACCAATCTGTTTAGTTTTCTATTCCCTTTGCGAAATTTTCCGCCGTGCTAAATAAACAATTATTCCAATAACTAAAAACAGAGCGATCATTAATCCCGGAAATGAAACCCCGCTGCCGCTACCGTAAGAATGGAGCCCCGAGAGATAATAGTTAACCCCAAGATAGGTCATCAATACCGACAACAATCCAATAACCGAAGCAACATTAAAGGCAAACCACCCCCTGAATCCCGGTATTAGCCGCATATGGGCAATAAAGGCATAAATAAGGATCGACACCAGCGACCAGGTCTCTTTCGGATCCCACCCCCAATACCGGCCCCAGGACTCATTGGCCCAGATCGCACCAAGAAAGGTTCCGACAGTAAGAAAATAGAGGCCCAAAATCATGGCCGCCTCACTTATAATGGTCATATGTTGAATATTCCGGTCTACTCGACCTCCGTTTTCCGCGGTGCGCAGGGCATTCATCACCAGGTTAAGTAATCCGATTATGGCACACACCCCAACAAAACCATAACTGGCCGTAATAATTGCCACATGAAAGCTGAGCCAGTAGGATTTCAGCACCGGGACCAGGTTTGTAATCTCGGGATTCAACCAACTCATTTGGGCAACAAACAAGGTCAACCCGGAAAGAATAGCTGCCGCTCCCAACACCATCGGATTTCGTCGGGCAAAGACCAATCCGGCCAGCATCCCGGCCCACGACACGTAAATCATCGATTCGTAACCGTTGCTCCAGGGCATATGGCCCGAGATATACCCCCTGATCGCCAAACCTGCCGTATGAAGGATAAATCCGGCAACAATGATCGACAATACCACCCAGACACCTTTCCGGGAAATCACCTTTCCGGTCAGCAGTGCATTGAATAAAAGAAAGAGTGCCCCAAACCCGCAGAGTAGATAAACGAACATTAAACCCTTGATAATATTGATCCGGTAATAGATGATCTCCAATTGTTGTTTGGTCTTTCCAGGAATCAATGCTGAACCGTAACTGGCCTGATAGGCCATGATGGAAGCCCGCAAGGATTCTCCTTTCTCAATATTTCCGCTTTTCATGGCCTGCAGATATTCACTAAAACCACGGGCTACCAACAAAGAATCAGACCCAAAACTACCATTCTGTTTAGCTCCAGGGCTTGACCATTCATGGTTTCCAGTTTCTTTCGAAGGGAATAACCGGAACAAGTCATTGGTAAAGATCATATAAGCCACGTTCAACCTTTCATCTGTCTTGATCACCATGTTATCAAAGCTCCCCCGTTTAGCCGGACTTTTGGCATAAGCCTCATTAACGGCCCGCGCAAGCTTATAACCACCCCTTTGATCGAAAAAATCGGCATAAGCGGCTTTGCTCCGTGTAATCCCTAACAATTCTCTCAACTTATTGTCCGACACCGCGATTAAAGGAATAGTCCGCCAGTTCTCCGGATAGGCTGCCATTCCCAGAACCACCTGTTCGGGAATCATTCCATCGATCTTTTCCGTTCTCGACATCTTCATCACCACCTCGTAAGCTAACGTACTAAACGGCTTGATCCGTCCATCCAGTCCCTGAACCCACACTTCGGAAAATGCCTTGGCTGAAGAACGCGGAATCTCTTTTACAGCAGCCGAAGTTTTCTGACTAACACCAAGGATTAATAGGATAACGGCTACCGGGACTGCCGCTTTTCTCATCAGCCGGGAGAAATGACTCTCCCGATTAAAAACGGAGAAAAGAATCCCAAAGAAAAGGAGCAAATACCCCAGGTATGTGATTAGGGTTCCCGTCCGGTCATGATTAACCGACAATATGGTTCCTTTCTCATCGCTGTCATACGACGACTGATAGAAGCGATAGCCACGGTATTTCAGCACGTTATTCATAAAAATATGCTCTTCACTACTGACACCCAGCTCATTATCAACCAGCACCACATTACTCTCATATGACGATGGGCTATTTGAACCCGGATACCTCTCCAGTACAAAATCATTCAGCTTTAACGAGAAAGGTAATACTTCCTTCTTCGGTCCCATCCGCATCTGTAAATTCACCCCTTCGAAGTTTGTATTCTGAGACTCTTCAACTCCCTGATCACCGATCCAATAGGTTACTGTTTTTTGATGATCTCCATCCGACAATCGGATCAGGACCGCATCGGATCCTTCAGTCATCGGATCTGCAGCCATGGCAATCATCGCAGCAGAGGGAGAAAAGTCACGGATAACAAAAGCCTTCTCCCGTATCCGGTAGACCGTTTGCAGGGTCGCGTTGTGCCCAATCCCTGGGGGCAGCATCCCTGCAAGTTCATTCCCCATGCTCATGCTTTGCAAGGTATCCCTGGATATGAAACTCAATGAATCATTATGAAGGGAAAAACAAATGTCAGCCTCCTTTTCAAATCCAAACGAGATCTCTCCGTTCCAAAACAGTTCTCCCCGGCGCAAGATCTTCGACCGCATCGGTTCACTACCGGCAAAGACCAGTTCTATCATTGGCTCACCACCTTCAGCCGGCTGTAAAACAGGAAATACCCGGGGCAGGTAATCGACCGATTGAACCCTTATTGTCTTTGAACCGACACGGATCGTCCCATCAATCACTCTTTTCGAATAGATGCTGAGCAATGACGGCTGTTCCATTGTGGCCGTCTGTCCGTTGTATTCGGCCTGAAGCTGAAACCATTGGTCACCACCCACCATCTCGTTCGAGCTCTCCCCTTCTCGAATATGCATTATACCTTCCTGTCCGAAGTAACGGGTGACCCCTGCCCCAAGAACAATCAGGATAAAAGCCATGTGAAACAACCCGATGGTCAGTTTTTCTTTTTTGTATAACCTGAAACGATATATGTTGTAAACTAAAGCTACGGTCATCACAAATAAAATCATTTCAAACCAATGGGCCTGGTACACCAATACGCGGGCAGCATGAAAACCGTGGTTATGTTCCACAATCGTGGCGAAACCCAACACAAAGGCTATCAACAACAACGAAAAACCGGCAGCCGAGATTGAGAAGATGGACCTGATTAGTTTTTTCATAGCATCTCATTTATTTAATGCAGGGTAAATATATTGAAAAAACAGTCGTTTTGTGTTGACTATAATTTAATAGACCCTGCTAATATATCGTCTAAAAAGGAGCAGACGTCACTGGTCAATTCAAAAAAAATCACTAACTTACAGAAGACAAAAAGCTTGGTTGATTAATCAGATCAGTAAAAAAAATGATAACAGTAATCATTCCCACCCTGAACGAAGAAGAGCACATCGCCAGTGTGGTTAATTACGCCAAAAGTCAATCCAAGATAAGCGAAGTCATCGTGGTGGATGATAAATCGCTCGACCACACGGTGGCCATTGCCCGTGAAAACGGAGCCAAGGTTATCACCAGTACCAGGTTGGGCAAGGGAGCTTCAATGAAGGATGGCATCCTTTATGCTTCAAATGAGATTATCGCCTTTCTCGACGGCGATATCGATCCCTATCCACCGGATACTTTAAAGTTACTCACCGAGCCCATCCTGAAAGGAGAAGCTGATTTTGTAAAATCAACGTTCAGCAGAAATGCAGGCCGGGTAACCGAACTCGTGGCCAAACCACTGCTCAGTATCTTCTTCCCCGAACTGCTCCAATTCAGTCAGCCTCTCAGCGGAATGATTGCCGGTAAAAAAACACTCTTTCAACAACTCGATTTTAGGGAAGATTACGGGGTGGATATCGGCATCCTGATCGATATGAAACTGATAAATGCGAGAATGACGGAAGTGGAAATAGGTTATATCGAGAACAAAAGCAAGCCCTGGCAAGCGCTCGGAAAGATGAGCAAGGAAGTGGCACATGCCATTATTGTCAAAGCCGCCAGCTCCAAAAACCCTCATTTCAATTTCGAAGAACTGGGCGTCCTGAATGAGATCCGATCCCAAATGGAATTCGCGTTGGAAGACCACCTCCATGACCTCCATAAATTAGTGGTTTTTGACATGGATAACACCCTTCTCAAGGGACGGTTTATCGACACCTGTGCCGAAAGGTATGGATTCAAAACAGAACTGATGAACATTCGGGCCGAGGAAAACGATGCCATCATACGGGCCAAAAGAATCGCGACACATCTTAAAGGCATATCCATCAGCGAACTGATCACCATTATCGATGAAATACCCATTGTGGACGATGCCAAAGAGGTTGTAACTATCCTTAAAACCCGCGGTTATATTGTCGGGATCATCTCCGACAGTTACTACTGCATTGCCAACCACATCAAGAACAAGCTGGGAATGGACTTTTCACTCGCCAACGAATTGGAATTTTCCAGGAGTGTCTGTACCGGAGAAGTCAAAATCCCATCCTTTTTCTTCAGCAACGAAAAGAGCATATGCAAACACCCCCTTTGCAAAACCAACGCCTTGCTGAGCGTGCTCTCCAAATACAATATCAAATCCAAGAACTGTATCGCCGTTGGCGATAGCATCAACGACCTATGCATGATTAAAGAAGCGGGACTGGGTATCTCCTTCTGTTCAACCGATGAATTGGTTAATCATTATGCCGATATAGTCATTTCCAATCCCTCCTTCTACCGGCTATTAAGCCTCGCCCGATAGATTATTCCGTAGAAAATATGTTTATCAATAATTCCCGAACCAAAACAAACCCTATCTTTGTATTGCACAACAACTTATTCAAAGTAATAAGCAAAAGAAACAACCTCAATGGATACAGCATTATTATTGATCGATATTCAAAACGATTATTTCGAAAACGGAACCATGACATTGGTCGGTTCTGATGAAGCAAGTAAACATGCCCGAAAACTACTGGAACATTTCAGGTCGAAACAGTGGCCCGTTATTCACATTCAACACATCGCCGTCAAACCAACGCCAACCTTCTTCCTTCCCAATACCCCCGGGGCGGAAATACAAAAAAATGTGCTGCCACTGGATCACGAAAAAGTAATCGTCAAACATTATCCCAACAGCTTCCGTGAAACCGATTTGCCGGATCATTTAAAAAAACTGGGGATTACAACTATTGTCATTTGCGGGATGATGACCCACATGTGTGTCGACGCCACCACCCGGGCGGCTAAAGATTCAGGGTTTAACTGCATCGTGATCGGCGACGCCTGTGCAACCAAAGATCTTGAGATTGACGGACAAGCCGTCAACGCCTTGGAGGTACAGAAGAGTTTCCTGGCAGCCCTGAATTATTTCTATTCAACCGTGATGACTACAGATCATTTTTTAAGCACCAACCAGACAACCCCGATGACTTAAAATTCGACACAAAAGAAATCTGAACGACAAAATTATATTGACTACGCCATACCTCAGTTCCGGTTCAGACCGGCAAGGACAAGAACCGGATAACTCTTTCTGCCTAAACCGGTAGGAAACCCAGCATTTCCCTGATCCGAAGCTAACCAAGCATCACCTTCTTTGGAATAAAGCAATTGCCATAATCCGGACAAAAGAACTTACGACAATTTGATAGGTTCATTAACAGGGCGTGTCCTTTCAGGATGACAATTCAATACCGATTCTGTATTATCCTTGCGCTCTTCAGCCATTCACAGTCCCATTCCTTTCCCCTTTCAAAACCAGCATTCGTTACTTTTAAAATTTTATAGTACCTTTGCCCCAAGGAATCCGTATGAATAACTTTCATGTATCCCCGCAGTTGATCAATCCGGCCGTTACCCGTTTTGAACCATCATGTCGCCTTACGATTGTCTATTTCTATGAACCCCTCTCTGCCCAGGCAGAATCTTTTTGAAATCAATTAAAATCAATTAGTGAATGGCGAAATCGCAAACAACCTTCAACAAAAGAGAAAAAGAAAAAGAACGTTTAAAGAAACGGCTGGAAAAAGTACAGCGCAAAGAAGAGCGTAAATCCAATGCTCAGGGTGGTGACTTCGAAAGCATGCTGGCTTATGTCGATGAGTTCGGTAACATCACCGACACCCCACCAGATCCTTCCAAGAAAAAAGTCATCGACGCCAACAGTATCGAGATTGGTGTTCCCAAAAGGGAAGAAACTGAGCCCGAGATCCTGATCGGTCGCGTTGAGTTCTTCGACGACTCAAAAGGCTTTGGATTCATCCGTGAAAAGGAAAGCCAGGAGAAATATTTCGTGCATGTCAGCCAACTGCTTGAGAAAATTGCAGAAGGCGATATCGTAACTTTCGACCTCGAACGCGGGATGAAAGGAATGAACGCGGTACAGGTGAAGAAAGTATAACCCTTTTTCTCCAAAAGTTAATCCATCACATCGATCCTTACCCGAAGGAGCCGACAGGTCTGCCAAAGAAAGGGGCTCTCCCCGTTCTTCCGGCAGGATCGGATGGATTTATTTTCCTTGACCCTCCTCACTACGGCTTTTTTATCTCCGCACAAAAGAGTGTCGGCCGGCCGGATGAATGACCAAACCAACCTCAAACTCCTCATCTGCCAACAACAAACACAATCTACCGGACTCCGGTTAATTAATCATACCCCACATTTGAGACCGGAACGACGACCAGCAGGATAATCTTATTCCCTACATCTTTGATCCCGCTAATTGTTCCGCCCCGACTATTACATCAAAAACAGGGCCCGGCTGCGCTGATCTGAAAGAAACAAACCAGGTCAGATAAATCCGATCCTTATCCGTTAAGTAATTAATGGTCCGGCAATCATTTGTCAATTGTTTATCAACCAATAATGATTCGTCCCGTTTATAACCCTTCCTCCGGCATTACCTTCATTCCAACAAAAAAGCCGCAAGGGGAAAATCCCATCGCGGCTTCATCAATTTGATTTTTTCTGAACTGACTATTCGACGAACGATCGGGCCTTCAGCAACAGGCTCTCAATCCCTGCCGGATTTTTTCCCCCGGCAGTGGCATAGAAAGGCTGTCCCCCGCCTCCGCCGTTTACCAGCTTAGCCAGATCACGAACGATATTCCCGGCATTCCAGCCCTTTTCCTTAACCAGATTATCCGATATCATCACATGAATATTGGCCTTGCCTTCAATCTCGGCAGCCAGCACCAGGAAGAGATTATCCAACTCCCCTTTTAGCTGGAATGCAATATCTTTCACGATGGCCGCGTTTCCGGTATCGATCTTCGCGGCCAGGAAATTAATCCCGTTCACCGACTGAACTTTCGCCAGTAATTCTTTCTTAATATTCCCGGCGGCATCCTTTTCGTAACCTTCAATCTGTTTGCTCAGCACATTTACTTTCACGAACAGCTCTTCGACCGAAGCTTTCAGGTTAACCGGATTATTGAACAATGCCCCGACCTCTTTCAAAGTCTTCAACTGGCTGGCAACATACTCTTCAGCTTTATCGGAGGTGATGGCTTCAATACGACGTACCCCGGCGGAAATAGAACCTTCGGAGAGAATAATCATCTGGCCGATCTCGCCGGTGCGGGCCACGTGGGTCCCCCCGCAAAGCTCCACCGAGTCTCCAAACTTGATCACACGTACCAGGTCGCCGTATTTTTCACCAAAGAGGGCGATTGCCCCCAGTTCTTCGGCTTCCGACATCGGCACTTCACGACGCTCATCGCGTTTAAGGTTTAAACGGATCAGTTCATTCACCCTTGCCTGAATCTTCTCCAACTCTTCATCGGTCACCTTCTGGAAGTGAGAAAAGTCGAAACGAAGAGAATCAGGGGTGACCAGCGATCCTTTCTGTTCAATATGAGTACCCAGTATCTCACGCAAAGCATGATCGAGCAAGTGGGTCGCAGTATGGTTGTTGGCCGTCTTTCTCCGGTTGGCGGCATTAACCACCGCGTTAAATGTTAACGTAGGATCGGAAGGCAGTTTCTTGACCAGATGTACCGTCAGGTTGTTTTCTTTAACCGTATCGAGGATCCCGGTCTTTTCGCCGTCAGCTTCGATATAGCCTGAATCGCCTACCTGACCGCCCGATTCAGCATAGAATGGGGTATAATTGAAGACCAATTGGAAATACTCCCCTTTTTTGCCTTTCACCTTACGGTAACGGTTGATCTTAACCCTGGCTTCGAGATGATCGTAGCCAATAAAACCTTCCTCCTCGGCATGATGCAGATCGATCCAGTCGCCGGTCTCCAGTTGGGTCGCGCTGCGCGAACGGTTCTTCTGAGCCTCCATCGCCGATTCAAACTCCTTATGATTGACCACCAATCCGTTCTCACGAAGGATCAGTTCTGTAAGGTCAAGGGGAAATCCAAAAGTATCGTAGAGTTCAAAAGCCACATTACCGCTCACCTCATTGGCTCCCCTTTTCTTAGTGTCGTCCATGATGGTATCCAGCATCCGGATCCCTGTTTCCAAAGTACGAAGGAAAGAGTCTTCCTCTTCGCGAATGACCTTGATCACCAGCTCCCTCTGTTTGACCAGTTCGGGGAATGCGCCGCCCATATGATCGGCCAGCACATTGACCAACTGATGGATAAACGGTTTGCGGAAACCGAGGAAGGTATAACCGTAACGGACCGCGCGGCGAAGGATACGCCTGATCACGTAACCCCCTTTATTGTTCGAGGGCAACTGCCCGTCGGTAATGGCAAAAGAGATGGCGCGAAGGTGATCGGCGATGACCCGCATCGCGATATCCGACTTCTCATTCTCTCCATATTTCTTTCCGGCAAGGTAGCCGATCTCGGTGATCACCGGCTGGAAGACATCAGTATCGTAGTTCGATTGTTTGCCCTGGAGCACCATGCAAAGGCGTTCGAAACCCATCCCCGTATCGACATGCTTGGCCGGAAGCTCTTCCAATTGCCCATTGGCTTTTCGGTTGAACTGTATGAACACGAGGTTCCAGATCTCGATCACCTGAGGGTGGCTCTGATTAACCATTTCCCTTCCGGGGATTTTGGCACGCTCTTCCCCGCTTCGGATATCGACGTGGATTTCAGAGCAGGGGCCACAAGGACCGCTGTCGCCCATTTCCCAAAAATTATCTTTTTTATTACCGAAAAGGATACGCTCCTCCGGAAGATATTTCTTCCAATACTCCAGAGCCTCAGAATCCATCGGCACACCATCCTTATCATCACCTTCAAATACGGTGGCATAGAGACGATCGGTCGGAATCTTTAAGGTATCGACCAGCAATTCCCATGCCCAGTCAATGGCCTCTTTTTTGAAATAGTCGCCAAACGACCAGTTGCCCAACATCTCAAACATCGTATGGTGGTAAGTGTCGTGGCCTACTTCTTCCAGGTCGTTATGTTTTCCCGATACACGCAAACATTTTTGCGTATCGGCAATACGGGGATATTTGACAGGTGAATTGCCCAGGAAGATATCCTTAAACTGGTTCATCCCGGCATTGGTGAACATCAGCGTGGGGTCATTCTTGACCACCATCGGGGCCGAGGGCACAATATGGTGTTGTTTTGAAGCAAAAAAATCGAGAAATGTCTGACGGATCTGTTTCGAATTCATAAACAATAAATGTTAAAAACCATTAAATGATACAGGTAGACGCGAAATCAATCTTCACGAAAAGCTTAAAAAATTTTAGTTTTGCAGCTGTTCGAAAACGCGATCTTGTTAAAAACATTGCAAAATTAGATTATTTCGCTAATTTTGACCAACAAGTATCCAAAAATTAAAGCGATATATGGGTAAAACCAACTATAGATTCAATCCGGAAACCTTAAGTTTTGACAAAATAGAACGGAACGTCAAAACACTGATCAAAAAAACATTGGGTTACTTGTCAACCGGAGTTGCTTCAGGAGCTCTCTTCTTCCTTATCTTCCTGCAGTTTTTCGATTCGCCCGAGACCAAAAGGCTGAAACGTCAAAACCAGCAATTACTCTCGCAGTATAACCTGATGAACAAGGACCTCGAGAAAATCTCCGGCGTCCTGCAGGACATCCAGGAGCGCGACGACAATATCTACCGTGCCATCTTTGAGGCGGAGCCCATCCCTTCTTCGGTCAGAATGGCGGGATTCGGAGGCGTTAACCGCTATTCAAAACTCGAAAGCATGGACAACTCCGAGTTGATTATCAATACCGCGAAAAAACTGGATATCCTCTCCAAACAGGTCTATGTCCAGTCCAAATCGTTCGACGATGTGGTGAAGATGGCCATGAACCATGAAACCATGCTGGCTTGTATGCCCTCTATCATGCCGGTCTCCAATAAAGACCTGAAACAAACCGCTTCAGGCTGGGGGATGCGCATTCACCCCATCTACCGTATCCCGCGGTTCCACTACGGGATGGACTTTACCGCCTCAACAGGCACCGATGTCTTTTCCACCGGAAACGGCGTCGTGAAAGAGGCTGGGCGCGAATCAGGCTATGGCAATGTAGTGGTCATCGACCATGGCTTCGGCTACGAGACACTCTACGGCCATCTAAAACGCCACAATGTTAAAGTAGGCCAGAAGGTCAACCGCGGCGATGTAATCGGGTTCGTAGGCAGCACGGGCGCTTCAACAGCCCCCCACCTCCATTACGAAGTAATGAAAAACGGCGAGAAAGTTAACCCGCAAAACTATTACTTCCAGGATCTGACCCCTGACGAATACGAAAAGATGATTGAAATATCTTCAAACATGGGACAAAGCTTTGACTAAATATTGAAGCCATGACATTTAAAGAACCTAAATCAGAGAAGCTCTATTATCCTATCGGCGAAGTTTCCGAGCGGTTTAACCTCGCCCCTTCCACCCTGCGCTTTTGGGAAAAGGAATTTGAAACCATCAAACCGTTCAAGAACAAGAAAGGAAACCGTTTCTACACCCAGGAAGATATCGACCATCTGGCCCTGATCAACCACCTGGTTAAAGAACGCGGCATGACCCTGAAAGGGGCCAAAGCCAAGATCAGGGAAAACAAGGCCGATGCCGAGAACACCTTCCAGATCGTGCAGAAACTTCAGGAGATTAAAAGTTACCTCCTCGATATTAAAGACCAGTTGTGATCACTCACCTCAAACTGTTCTCCAATGATTGTCAAGCAAATCGTTAATTATCTCGAATCATTTGCCCCGCCGGCCTACCAGGAATCCTACGACAATGCAGGACTGATCGTCGGGGATCCGGCGCAGGAAATCAGTGCCGCACTGATCACGCTCGATGTAACCGAAGCAGTCATCGACGAGGCGATTAAACACCAATGCGGGTTGATCATCTCGCACCACCCACTGATATTCAAAGGGATAAAAAAAATCAATGGCACCAACTCCCTCGAACGTGCCCTGATCAAAGCCCTGAAAAACGATATCGCGATCTTTGCGGCCCACACCAATATCGACAACGTGACGGGCGGCGTCAATTCGAAGATCTGTGAAAAACTGGGGTTGATCAACACCCGCGTTCTCGCACCTGTCAAAGACCATCTCTATAAGCTGGCCACCTTCGTCCCGCTCTCCTATACAGAGAAGGTTCGCAACGCGGTATTTGCGGCCGGGGCAGGCCACATCGGCCAATACGACCAGTGCAGCTACAACAGCGAGGGGGTGGGTACTTTCAGGGGCGATGAACACTCGGTCCCTTTCGTGGGCATCCCGGGTCAGCAACATATCGAAAAAGAGACCAAAATAGAGATCATACTTCCCCGTCACCTGAAAAACAAGGTGATCGACGCCCTTATCCAGGCCCACCCCTACGAAGAGGTGGCCTACGATATCTACCTGATCGATAATGAACTGGAAAATGTAGGGGCGGGAATGATCGGTGAACTACCCGAACCAAAAGAAGAGATGGCTCTTCTACGGCAAATAAAAACCACATTCGACTGTAAGGCAATAAAACACACCAACTTACTGAACCAGCCAGTCAAAACGGTAGCCCTCTGCGGAGGAGCCGGAAGTTTCCTGTTATCCAAAGCCCTCGCGGCCAGGGCCGACCTTTTTATATCGGGCGACTTTAAATATCACGACTTTTTCGAGGCCGAAAACAAAATCCTCATCGCCGATATCGGCCATTACGAAAGTGAACAATTCACTAAAGAGGTTTTTTATGAAATACTTATAAAAAAATTCCCTACATTTGCACTCCGTTTATCGGATGTAAAAACCAATCCGGTGTCGTATCTTTGTTGAGAATAAATTAAATACAATATTCAGGATATGTCGATAGAAAATAACAAAACTGCCGAAAATAAAGAGGTGTCGGTACAAGAGAAACTCAAAATGCTCTATGAACTGCAGACCGTTGTTTCCGAGATCGATAAAATCAACACTTTGCGTGGTGAGTTACCGCTCGAAGTTCAGGACCTCGAAGATGAGATCGTGGGATTGAAAACCCGTATCTCCAATTACAACGACGAAATCAAAAGCCTGAATACGGCAGTCAACAACAAAAAAGGAGAGATCAAAGAATCCAAATCGAAGATCGAAAGATACAAGGAACAGCAGGAAAACGTGCGTAACAACCGCGAGTTCGATGCCATTTCCAAAGAGGTCGAATTCCAGACCCTCGAAATTGAGCTGTCCGAAAAACGAATTCGCGAGTTCACCCTGGAGATCAAAAACAAGACCGAACAGGTTGAGACCTCCGGTAACCTGCTGAAAGAACGTGAAGACGATCTAATCCGCAAAAGAAAAGAACTGGAAGAGATTACTGCCGAAACGGCCGTCGAGGAAGATCGCCTTAAAGCTAAAGCGGCCAAAATCGAAACCCTGATCGAAGAACGACTGTTGACCGCCTTCAACCGTATCCGTAAGAATGCCCGTAACGGCCTCTCCGTGGTAACCGTTCAGCGCGACGCCTGCGGAGGTTGCTTTAACAAAATCCCGCCGCAACGCCAGCTCGACATTGCTTCACGCAAGAAGATCATCGTTTGCGAATATTGCGGCCGCATCCTGGTCGATAAAGATATCGCCAACCCCATCGAAGAATAATCGCTACACGCGAAAAGATAATTTAAGAAACGGCCCCTCAAGGCCGTTTTCTTTGTTTATCATCGATACATTAAATTAGATCTTGTTGATTTAAACGAGAACGGATTCCCATTCTCCCTGTTGCCTCGTCCTTAGCCCAATCCTCCCTCCAACCCACATTACCAAGTCATCGCCGTATCTTCTGCGGTTATTCTGCGGTTATTGTACGGTTATTCTGCGATTATTGTGCGATTAATAACCATAGAATAAGCGTAAATGAACTGTATAATAAATACAAAAAATACGGCCCGACCCCCCTGATTGAGTCGAACCGTGGAAAACAATACCGATTCCAAGCCTAAGTACAAGACCAATAATCGCTTTACAGCATGTTAAAAGAATAGTATTGTGTATGTGAAGCGAAAGCATAAAAAAATCCCGCAAATTTCACCTGTTCGCCAGCGGATGTGGGCTATCCACGCTGAGCGAATCTGCAAAATCTGCGGGTAATATTGTTCCGAAATCAATCCGGCGACTGTTTCACCACTCACCACCGGCGCCGCCTCCGCCAAAGCTTCCGCCGCCAAAGCCGCCGAAGCCCCCACCTGAGTCACCGCCGAAGCCACCGAAACCACCTTTCCCACCGGAGAAGTCGTTCCACGATCCGCTATGCCGGCCACCCATCATATTCATCAGCAACAGGGTCTCCAGCAATCCGGGACGGGCGCCTACCGCATGAAAACGGCGGCTACCGCGACTTAAGAACAGGAAGATGATGACCAGGAAGATAATGACTCCCAGTCCGCCAACTCCGCCTTTTCCGTTTTCGGCTTTTTTCCGGTACTGTTCGGCGGTGAATTCGCCGGCGGTCAGCGACATCAGCACGTCGGTTCCCCGCTCCAGTCCGGTATAATAATCGCCCGCCCTAAAGGCCGGCATAAATTCAGCGCTGATAATGGTCTGACGGGCAATCACATCAGGGACGACGCCTTCCAACCCATAACCTACCGCGACGAATACTTTACCTGTTTCATTCGCGGTCTTTGGTTTAACCAGGATCAGGATCCCGTTGTTTTTCCCCTTCTGTCCGATGCCCCATTTCTCGGCCAGACGGAAAGAGTAATCCGCCTTATCGTAACCATAGAGGTCGTTGACCGTGACAATAGCGATCTGGGTTGAGGTCTGGTTGGCAAATTTTTCCAACTTGGCCTCCAACTGGTCGCGCTGACCGGCCGGGAGTATCCCCGCGAAATCGTTGACCAGCCGTGCCGGTTCGGGCCGTTGGGGAAATTCCTCCTGGGCAAATGCCCCGCAAAAAAGGAAGAGGGACAAAAGGGTTAACAGCAGCTTCCGCACTGGTATTGCGTGATGGATCTTCATTATTTTATTTTCCATAAGATATCTCGTCCGAAAGTTCGTTCTGATCGTCCTTCCGGTAAGGGAAAAATGCTTTCAGCTTTTCCCCGGCCATCACGATGCCTTCGACCAAACCCTCGGCAAACTTTTTTTCGGCAAAACGCCGGACCATTGAATTTTTCACCTCTTCCCAGAACCCGGCGGGAACCACGGCATTGATGCCCGCATCGCCAAGGATCGCGAACTTACGGTCGTCGATGGACAGATAGATCAGAACCCCGTTTCGCTGCGCCGTCTTGTGCATATCCAACATTTTAAACACGTAAGCTGCCCGGTCGAGGACCTCTTCTTTGCAGACCGATTCAATATGAACACAGATCTCGCCGCTGGTCATTTTCTCGGCGTTTTTAATCGCCTGGGTGACCAGCTTCTCATTTTCTTTTCCGAGAAATTCTTCGGGACTCATTGTTTTACCCGATTAGAATTCAACCTTTGGAGCTTTTTCGGATCCCTTTTCGGCTTCGAAATAGGATTTCTTTTCGAATCCCTGCATGGAAGCGATAAAGCTGTTCGGGAATTTACGGATAAAAGTATTATAGCCTCTGGCTGTCTCGTTAAATTTCTGTCGTTCCACGGTGATGCGGTTCTCTGTTCCTTCGAGCTGGGCCTGAAGGTTCAGGAAGCTTTCATTGGCTTTCAGATCGGGGTATTTCTCAACCACCACCATCAATCTTGACAAAGCAGAAGAGAGTCCGCCCTGTGCTTCCTGGAACTGTTGAATGGAATTGGCATCCAGCTTGGTAGGGTCGACGGTGACCGAAGTGGCTTTAGCCCGGGCCTCCACTACCGCGGTAAGGGTCTCCTGTTCGTGCTCGGCATAGCCCTTCACTGTATTGACCAGGTTAGGGATCAGATCGGCCCGGCGCTGATAGACATTCTCCACCTGTGACCAGGAAGAAGCAACGCTCTCGTCCAATTCGACCATCTTGTTATTGACCCCGATTCCCCACTTGAACGCGGCAAAAATAAGTACCGCAATTATTAAAAT
This sequence comes from uncultured Prolixibacteraceae bacterium, assembly GCA_964632305.1. Lineage (GTDB taxonomy): Bacteria > Bacteroidota > Bacteroidia > Bacteroidales > Prolixibacteraceae > CAZWBR01. Next base: position 23,208 of record CAZWBR010000026.1, on the reverse strand, counting down.
GACAATCAATCCTGTTCTTTTCATTTTGTATAAATTTTAATCTATTCTATCAGTATTCAAATAGACGGTGAAATTACGCAACAAAATGACAATAGAAAAATCAATCAGGAAAAATCCGCCTTACGGGGCATGAGAGGTATGATTCAGGCTTTCGCGGACGGATAAAAGGATAAAGGTTCTTAAACCTTAGCCCCGAGATTGGGCATTCGGGAAATACTCTTATCGGAAGAGTCAGACGCGAAGGGTTTCTCCAATCTATCAGATCTGTCCGATTTATCGGTGGATGGCTGACTGGGAGCAACCTCGAGGGTAAAGGCGAAGGTAGTCCCTTGTCCCTGGTCGGATTCGACAGATATTTTTCCACCATTTTTCTCGACAAACTCCTTGCACAGTTTCAGTCCCAACCCGGAGCCTTTTTCACGGTTGGTCCCATAAGTGGTATAGAAATCGCGGGAGTCGAAGATACGCGACATCACTTCAGGGGCCATTCCAATCCCGTTATCCTGGACCAGTATCTTATAATAATTCTCCTTACGGTAACCCGAGAGGGTGATGCTCCCCTTAGGCGGGGTAAATTTAATAGCGTTGGAGATCAGGTTACGGATGACCAGATTGATCATATTGACATCGCACAACACTGTGCAATCGTTGGTAATCTGTGAGTAGAGCCGGATACCTTTCTTTTCGGCGAAGAACTCCTGTTGCTCAACATTCGATTCGACCAGTTTCTTGACTGAGAATGCATCTTTGGAGATACGCAAACCACGATGGTTATTGGCCCATGAGAGGAGGTTTTCGAGCAGGTCGTAAGTTTTCTCGCTGACCAGATATAGTTCCTCGGTGATCTGGGCCTGATCTTCCTTCGAGAAGACCTCGGGAGCCTTGACCAGTTGGTTTAACATGCTTTTGGTGGTACCGACCGGTCCGCGAAGGTCGTGGGCTATAATGGAGATTAACTTATCCTTAGTGGCGTTGAGCTGTTCGAGCTCATCCTTTTGTTCCGCAATGCGGTCGTAACTGGTTCTCAGTTCCCTGTTGGAGTTACGCTTCATAAAGAACTGCCGGATCAGGAGTCCGAGGATTACAAACAAACAGAAGATCAACCCGATCAGGATCTGGTAATGCAGTTTTTTCTGCTTCAGCGCGGTTTGGATGGAATCGTTGTTTTTTTGCAAAGCCGATATCTCGGTCTGTTTTTTGTCGAGATCATATTTAGCCATCATCTCGGAGATCAGACTCTCACGGTTCTCCTTGTAGACCGAATCAGAAATAATCGAAAAGCTACGGTAATATTCGTAAGCTGACCTGTAATCGCCGGAAAGGACGGCCAGGTTAGAGAGGGCCTGGTAGTTTTTCCCCATCTGTTCGACCATCTGCAGTTTTTCGGAATACCCGAGGCTTTTATCGTACCACGATTTAGCTGTTTTGGAATCGCCGTTTCGGAAAGCCAGTTCACCCAGACAGTAATAGATGGTGGCTAACCCCTCGTTATAATTCTGAGTTTCAAAAATAGCGCGTGCTTCCTCAAGGTTCTTTGCAGCTTCATTAATCTTTCCCGCCAGGAGGTAAGTCTCACCCAAACCGGTAAGTCCCATCCCCTTATATTGTTCGTTATCGAGAAAGATACCCAAGCCGTAACATTGTCTGAAATATTCGATCGCTTTATCGTATTGTCCCAGGTCCTTATAGATTTCAGCGATATTGTTCAGCGGGACGACCTGGTTGGAGACCTGTCCCAACTTTTGGTAAATAGTCAGTGCTTGCTGATAATAATCCATCGCCTGATCGTAGTTCTGCATCTGGTGATAACTGATGGCGATGTTATTTTTGACGGTGGCAATATTTTCATCACTCCCCAGGGCTTCGTAAATCTTAAGCACTTCGAAGAAAATATCCATGGCTTTTCTGTACTCACCGGTAGTGATATAGAGGTTGGCCAGGTTCGATTCAATCATGGCGATATCCTTGTCATCCTGGGGGGAAGAAAGGATGGAGAGACCCTCGTTGAAAGTATCGAGCGCTTTGGAGAGGTTGCCACCCGCCTGGTAATAATTGGCCAGCAGATTAAACGAATTGGCCCGCATACTGCGGTTGTTTAACTCTTCACTGACGGACAGCGCTTTCTGGATAAAGGGCAGCGAAGGTTCGTACTCACCCCTCAGAATAAGGCTTTTACCCATATTTAACTGCGCTATCCCCTCCGCATTTTTATCGTGGAGTTCTAAAGCCAGTTCGAAAGCCTGGCTGGCATACTCGTACGAAGTTTGCGGGTTGGAAGATAAATAACCGGAGGCGATCTGGTTCAAAAGGTTGCATTTTCCCTCTGCAGGAATGGTTTTCAACCTTCGGACAAGGCTATCCAACTCTTCCGGTGACTGGTTTGGGAAGGCAGTAAAGCAAATTAACCAGGCAAAGATTATGAATAATGCATATTTCAATTAATAACCCTTTTTAACCTCTATACATAAACAAAATTACCAAAAAAAAACATTCTAAACCTGTCTGAAAACAAATTCAAAGGCTTTTAGATGAAAATCCCCTTTTTCAGGTAGATAATCCAACTATTCTGTTAAGTAGATTTTCGACTTCGAATAATGAAAAAACGCCTGAAAAACGGCCGTATTCAACCGTTCCCGAACGGATCAACAAGGTAGGCGCGGCAAAGACCATATATTCGGAGACCAACCCGGGGCATTCCCTGATATTGAAAACCGTTAGCTGAATATTAAGAAATTTTACATTAACCAGCGACCTTAAACCAGGCAAGAGGGCATGGCATACACCGCAGGATGAATCGGTAAAATAGATCAAATCGGGCAGCGCGCTCATGTCTACTGAAAATGAATCAGTCAATTTTCGTTAGCAGGCAGACAGCCTGAACAGCGATTCCTTCCTCCCGGCCTTCGAACCCAAGTTTTTCAGTCGTGGTCGCTTTGATATTGACCTCTTCCGGTTCGATCGCCAGTGTTTGGGCAATAATGCGCTCCATCGCGGGGATAAAATTTTTCAACTTAGGTTTCTGGGCTATAATTACCGCATCGATATTCCCGATAAGGTAACCCGCCGATCGTACCATTTCGCCAACCCTTAACAAGAGTATCTTACTGTCAATATTTTTATATAGGTTGGAGGTATCGGGGAAGTGATACCCTATATCCCTGAGTTTGGCGGCCCCCAGCAAGGCATCGCAGATGGCATGAAGCAGGACATCGCCGTCGGAATGGGCAATCGTACCTTTTTCATGGGGGATCAGAATCCCGCCTAACCAAAGTTCCTCCCCCGGAGCCAACTGATGGACATCGTATCCCAGACCCACGCGAATATTTGTCATAAAATTGTATTTTTAATAAACACTTTAATTCACAACTCAGATCAAATGCAAAGAAAACAAATTAGCGGGACAAACCGGCAGGAGCTGAAGGATGAACAGCATTAATTTCAGATGAGAACAAAGGCCTTAAGAGGAGAGGCATCAGCAAACCAACAGCCTAATTTGCAGCGACTAACAGATCTCAAGAAGCGTAAGAAAGGGGTAAATTATCATGAAAGTTAAAATATGTCAAATTTTTACTCTCAATCCGCTATTTTTTTGTTTAATGAATCGATATTTTGCCATATATTTGTAGCAACTATGGTGATTCGGGTAAAAAGTTATCATCGGGATATAACTGTTTTAAAAAGAATTCATTTAATTTGCATCCATAGCTTACTGTAAGAATACAAATGATATTTAGACATGAGACTGAATACAATTATCCTACTGGCCTTTAGTTTAGTACTTGCCACTTCATGTAATCTGTTCAAAGGAAAGAAATCGCAATCATCGACTACCGGATGGTCCTACAACGATCCGAAGAACGGAGGTTTTGAGTATCGGGCGGGTTACAAGCAAAACATCGGGCCCGGGCTCGTTTATATCCAGGGTGGTACCTTTTCAATGGGAAGGGTCGAACAGGATGTAATGTTCGAAGCGAACAACGTTCCGCGCCGTGTGACGGTTGCCTCCTTTTATATGGATGAAAGTGAAGTCCGCAATGTGGACTGGAGGGAATATCTCTACTGGTTACAGCGAGTTTATCCGAATAACCCGGAAATTGTAAAGGCAGCCCTGCCTGATACGATGGTTTGGAAAGAAGAGTTAGCCTACAATGAACCTTATATTGAAAATTATTTTCGTCATGCTGCCTATTCAGAATATCCTGTAGTTGGAGTAAGCTGGGTTCAGGCCAACAACTATTGTAAATGGAGAACTGACCGGGTTAATGAGCGTATACTGATCGAAGAAGGAGTCTTGCAGGAAGATCTGGCACAGGAAGGACAAAATGTCTTTACCTCTGACAGTTATCTTAACGCGGCTTATGACGGGACAGAAGGACGTCGTCCGATCAAGAATCTTGGCAAAGATGGCGGCACCCGCCGGGTTAACATGTCGGATGGGGTTGTCTTACCCCGTTACCGGCTTGCCACCGAGGCAGAATGGGAATATGCCGCTTTGGGATTGATTGGCAATACCGAGGAAGAGGTAGTGACTGACCGGAAAATCTATCCCTGGAACGGGAATCAGGTTCGTCAGAGTGCGAAAAAAGGACGCGGAACGATGATGGCCAACAATGTCAGAGGTCGTGGCGACTATATGGGTACTGCAGGAGCATTAAACGATGCTTATGAAATCTCTGCTCCGGTGAAATCATTCCAGCCCAACGATTATGGTCTATACAATATGGCAGGTAATGTAAACGAATGGGTTCAGGATGTTTACCGTCCGACGACATTCCAGGAATTCAACGAGTTCCAGCCTTTGCGGGGAAGCGTATACACCAACTTACGCCGGGATGAAAACGGTAACGTTATGAAAAACGATTTCGGTGAATTGATTCGTGACACCCTCGCCAACTATACCAACTTCAGGGATGGCGATTATCAGTCGCGCATCGAAGAATCGGAAGAGTGGGAAAACGAACAAAACAAGAGCAAGACCACAGAAGAGATGTATCAACCCGGCATGGGGAAATCGGACCCAAGAATTTCGGACCATGTTCGCGTATTTAAAGGAGGAAGCTGGAAGGACCGCACCTACTGGTTAGGGCCAGGCACCCGCAGATATCTTGATGAGAAAAAATCGGCAAGTGATTTAGGGTTCCGTTGTGCAATGACCCATCTTGGCGACTCAAATATGAAATAAACAATCATTGAATAACTGAAAAAAACCTCATTCACCGATGAGGTTTTTTCATTTCTAATTTATCTTATGAAAATTTCAGAACTCTACGATATTTTTGTTCAGCATCCTGTTGTTGTTACCGACAGCCGAAAGATCGAGCCTCAATCGATATTTTTCGCGCTGAAAGGGGAAAATTTCAATGGCAATAAATTTGCGGCCAAAGCTTTGGAAAGCGGGGCCGCCTATGCCGTGATAGATGAAGCGGAATACCACTCGGATCATCGTTTCCTGTTGGTTAATGATGTATTGTCGACCCTGCAGGAGCTGGCCCGTTATCACCGGCAACAATTAGGCCTGACGATCGTGGCAATAACCGGAACAAACGGGAAGACGACCACCAAAGAACTGACCGCTGCAGTGCTTTCAAAAAAATTCAGGGTAGTCAATACTCAAGGAAATCTGAATAATCATATCGGGGTACCCTTGACCCTGCTCTCTCTCACACGGGAGACCGAAATCGGGGTCATTGAAATGGGGGCCAACCACCCGGGGGAAATAGCACAACTCTGTGAAATAGCCTTGCCGGATTACGGGCTTATCACCAACGTGGGGAAAGCCCACCTCGAGGGTTTTGGCTCATTTGAAGGGGTGATCAACACCAAGACCGAGATGTACCGTTTCCTGGAAAAGAACAATGGCAAGATCTTTATCAATACCTCCAATCCATATCTCACCAGTAAAGCCGAAGGAGTTTTGAAAATAGGCTATACGACCCAAAAAGGTAACGAAGGGCTGGAGGGAGAACTTTTACAATCCTCTCCGTTTATGGCGTTCAAAGCCCTATTCCCGAAAGGATGGTTGTATTGTAAGACCCAATTGGTGGGAGGTTATAACCTGGAGAACGCCCTCGCGGCTTCGGCTATCGGGCTTCATTTTGGGGTCGATCCGCTGAAGATCCGGCAGGCACTTGAAGAATACCAGCCCTCCAATAACCGTTCACAGTTTATCAGGACCAATCGCAATGCCCTGTTGATGGATGCTTATAATGCCAATCCAACCAGCATGGCGGCCGCACTGGAGAATTTCAGCCATTATGAAGCTCCGCGAAAAGCGGTTATACTGGGCGATATGCTGGAACTGGGAGAATCGTCACAGGAAGAACATCAGAAGATTGTCGATCTTCTGTCCCGGATGAATCCCGACCTTGTATACCTTGTTGGACCACAATTCGGGAGTTGCAGGATGGATTCTAAATTTCGATCGTTTAAAGACAACTTACAGTTGATTGAAGACCTCAACCATAACACGATTCAGGATTATTTAGTCCTGATCAAAGGGTCAAGAGGAATGAAGCTGGAAACGACAGCCTCATCGTTATAAGTGAGGAGAAACTGAAACCTTTTTATCCTCTCGTTTGTCTTTAACAAAGAAGAAAGCGAACGTGAAAGAGTATCAATCTTTCCGGTTAATGGTTAACTTTGCAATCAATTCATTTTTCAGAAAAAGCATAAGATGCCAGAAAGGCAAAATTTAAAAGAGTATCTCAGCCATCCGGCATTTCAATTGATCGGGGCAGTATCAGACAGGGAGGGATTGGAGACCTATGTTATTGGTGGTTATGTACGTGACCTTATTTTGGGGCGTCAACGCGATCACTATGACATTGATATTGTGACCATGGGAAGTGGCATCCATCTGGCCCAAAAGGTGGCAGCGGCCATCAATCCCCGGTTAAAAGTTTCCGTTTTTAAAAATTTCGGGACGGCCATGTTCCGCCATCACGACATTGAATTTGAATTTGTGGGGGCCCGTAAAGAATCGTACCGGTCAGAAAGCCGCAAGCCTATCGTGGAGGACGGCACGCTGGAAGACGATCAAAAACGACGTGACTTTACCATAAATGCGTTAGCGATCAGCCTAAACCACCACAGCTACGGGAAACTATTGGATCCGTTTCAAGGCATTGAGGATCTTGAGAAAAAAACTATCCGGACCCCCTTAGAGCCGCAAATCACCTTTTCGGACGATCCGCTGAGGATGTTAAGGGCTATTCGATTCGCGACCCAGCTTGACTTCAGGATCGACGACACGACCCTGGAAGCGATCACGGTTCAGAATACCCGGATTAAGATTGTTTCCAGGGAGCGGATCAGCGATGAGATCAACAAGATCATCCTCTCCCCTACTCCCTCGATTGGGTTCAAATTACTGGAAAAGACCGGACTCTTAAAGCTTATCCTTCCTGAATTGCAAAACCTCAAAGGAAGGGAAGCAGTTAACGGAATTAGCCACAAAGATAATTTCTATCACACCCTTGAGGTTCTCGACCAAATATCGCAAAACACAGAGAATCTATGGCTCCGTTGGGCTGCCTTGTTGCATGATGTCGCAAAACCGGCAACCAAGAAATTTTCCCCTACGCTAGGATGGACATTCCATGGACACAATTTTATCGGGGAAAAGATGGTTCCCAAGATCTTTGACCGGATGAAACTGCCGATGAACGAAAAGATGAAGTTTGTTCAAAAGATGGTATTGTTGCACATGCGTCCGATTGTTCTGGCAGAAGAAGAAGTGACCGATTCGGCAGTCCGGCGATTATTGTTTGATGCAGGAGATGATATTGATGATCTGATGACCCTTTGTGAAGCCGATATCACCTCGAAGAATCAGGAAAAAGTGAGTCGTTTCCTGGCAAACTTCCAGCTGGTTCGAGAAAAGTTGAGAGATATTGAGGAGCGTGACGCGATCCGTAACTTTCAACCTCCTGTAACAGGGGAAATAATCATGAAAACCTTTAATCTTCAACCCTGCAAAGAAATCGGACTTATAAAATCGGCTATCAAAGAAGCTATACTTGACGGTGAAATCCGAAATAATTATGAGGAAGCTTTCCGGCTAATGTTAATAAAGGGAGATGAACTGGGATTGGAAACTCAGGAACAGCAATAAACCGGATTCATTCACTCATACCGTATTTTTTTGGGGAAATCCGCTTTGGGTATATCGCCACACCAAAACCAGACCTTTAAAACAACCTCACATAGTATAATCTAAAGGCAGAACCTGTAGTATCAAAAGGTCAATCCGCAACAGGAAGGGTCTGGGCAGTTAATTGCCGGACCACCTTAAATTCTGATAAAAATTCTCCGGCAATGGTCCGCAGTACCGTATAAACGGGAATACCAAGAATCATACCGGGGATTCCGGCAATACTGCCGGCCATCAGGATAACAAAAAATACTTCAAGCGGATGGGCTTTAACACTACTGGAGTATATCACGGGCTGGAAAAACCAGTTATCAATAAACTGGACCACGGCAACCACGACAATCACCAAGATCAAAAGGGGGAGTGTCACTTCGTTGAAATTATCATTCAAATGATTGGCCACAACAACCACCAAGCCGAAAAGGCCACCAATCCAAGGGCCGATGTAAGGAATCACGTTTAACAGTCCGGCAAAGACCCCTACAACAACCGCATGACTGAAACCCATGCCCACGATGGAAAATCCAATGATGGAAACAATCATAACCCCGAATACTTCGAGCAACATACCGATCAAATAACGTTTCAGCAGGTTGGTAATGGAATTCATCACTTTTGACACACGCTCTTCCACCTTAACAGGGACCAGCACCAAAATCCAGTTTCCAAACAAATGTTCATCCTTCAAAAAGAAGAAAAGGATAAAGGAAACCGAAAAAAACATCAGGAAGATATTGCCGGCAACCGAAGCCACTGCCGAAAAGAGGTCGCTGACATGTCCGATATTCAGCAGACTGGTCAACTGGGTCTCCAGGTAGGGTTGCAGTTCGCCGTTGCCCGGTAATTGTGGCATCAGGTGCGGGTATTCCTGACTCAACTGATCGATAGCCTTTTCCATGTAGCTAACCACTTCGGGAATATTAATGGAAGAGAGCTGGTTTACTTCCGAAACCACCAGCGGGATCAGGAATCCAAAAAAGGATAACAAGGCCAACCAAAGGGTCAGCAAGGTTAAAAAGGCAGCCGCACTCTTGCCCATCCGAAACCCTTTGATCTTTACCTTCCCCAGTTTTCGGACAAGTGGACGACCAACCAGAGAAAGCACCGCGGCGATCAAAATATAAGCAACGATATTGCTAAAATAATAAACCATGAAGCCTAAAAGCATGACTCCTAAAGCAATGACAACATAACGCAATCGTTGATCCATAATATAAATATATTCAATCAAACTTACATTTTTTTTTGAATCTAAAAAAATGTAAGTTTTCAATTTCGGTAACAAGGAAATCAATCACCTGGATCCTTTAATGCCGTATTTCCTGCCCCACCGGTCGCGGGAGCTCATTTTCCCGAATCAGATATGTAAAAAAACGAACCAATCGCCCCCGGAATTATTAAGTCAGGCAGAAAATCTGATCCCGGGAGAAAAACAAAGAAAACATGAAACTAGTAAGCAATAAAGATAAAACCTCTTATTTTCCGGTTAGTCCCACCCAATTTGAGAGTATAATAATATATTCCTTGCGGTACTAACTGACCTTTACGGTTCCCGTTGACAGAAACATGACCATCCCAATCATTTTGATAATCATTGCTTCTGAAAACCATCTGCCCGGCACGGGTATAGATGGCCAGTCTTGAGCCGGGATAACGAACCAGACTCTCAATGACAAACTGGTCGTTCAAACCATCTCCGTTCGGGGAAAGACCTTCAGGAATAATAATCAAGGATTCAACCAGATTGATGGTCACCTGTGCCGTATCACACAGATTACCATAATTACATATCCTGTAGCGGAAATTATCAAGACCGGTTGCACTGGATACTGGGGTATAGATCACTGAGCCATCCTGATCAATCCGGACAGCACCTAATTCCGGTTCATCCACAATTTTCATGGAAGTAGTATCGATTCCGTTGAAGCTATCAAAATCGTTGTCCAGCACCCTGATCCTGACAGTATCGATCCATACTGTTCTCACATAATCGTCATTTGCAATCAGCAAGGGTTCAGTGATGTCAACCTCAAGTGAGGCCGATGAACTGCATCCGTATCGATCAGACACCCGAAGAGAATAGTTTCCTGAACGGGATACAGTAATCAGAGGTCCATCAGGTCCTCCCTCGATTTGACCATTGGTCGTTGTCCAAATAAAGGATAAATCCGTTCCTTTTGATGAGGTAGCATCCAGTATCAACCGACCTGCATTATTGGGATCTCCCGATTGAACAGCAACAGCTTCAGGAGCCTGATCCACACGGACCATCAAAGTATCACTATCCATCTGGCCTTGTTCACCGACCACTTGCAACAAAACTGTAAAATCGTGAGGCAACAATAACAAATCATAACCCGGTGCCAGGCTAAAAGAGGCCTGATCCTCGGTTTGCCCGGTTAGTTGGCCCCCTTCACTTAGCAGGGACCAACTATAGAGTTCGATTGGGCCTGAAGAACGCCTTCCATCCAGCTTCAGGGTATCGCAGGATCCAATAATCGTATCGTTACCAGCGATGGCAACAAGAGGTTGGATAACGGCCACCTGTTGGGGACAACTGGAAATATTCCCGGAAGCATCAGCAATGTTCCAGGTGACCGTGGTAATCCCCAGCGGGAACCTTTCAGGTGCGTCATTAATCGGATCAAGTACTTCACAATTGTCCGACACCATTGGAGTGCCCAGATCAACATTTTCCAAATAAGTGGTAAATGCCCCATCTGTCAACAAACTAAGATCCGGGGGACATGTAATTACCGGTGGTTGATTATCGATCACCGTGACTCTCTGGCTACATGTAGTCTGATTACCTGCAAGATCGGTTGCTGTCCAGATAACAGTAGTGATACCGATCGGGAATTGCGCCGGTGCATCATTTACCACTGTCACTGAGCCGCAGTCGTCATAAGCAACAGCTTCACCCATAGTTTCTATAGTAGCAAAACACTGGCCCTGATCAACCGGCACATCCGTTAAATCGGGAGGACACGACAATTTTGGTCCTTGATCGTCCCGAATTGACATAGTCAACTCATTCGATTGGACAGTTACCGGATTGGCACATGGATTTGAAGAGGTAAGAATACATGCGACCCGATCGCCATCAACTGGAGTATAGATAAAAGTATCGTTAAATTCCCCGCTAACCGGTAGATCATTGACCAGCCAGCGAAAAGCGGGGGAAGAACCGCTGTTGGTCGCGACCGCGACGAATGTTGCCGGAGAGCCGGGACAAGCCGGTTCCCGATAGGATGATATTGTCACCAGGGGTTCAACCGTAGGGTTAAGGTCGAATACAATAACATTTGATTGAACGACAGATAAACCTGCGCAGGGATCATTGGAGATAAGCTCACATCTGACCTGATCCCCGTCTTCAGGGACATAGGAGTAAACCGGGGAAGTGCTGATCGGGAGAAGGGTCCCGTTAATTATCCACTGGTAAAGAGGACCTTGTCCTGCATTGGTCACATTGGAGGTAAAATTAACAATAGCCCCTTCGCACATCGGATTATTGTCGGAGGCAATGGAAATCACCGGTATTAAAACAGGTTTCAATTCTACAATTACACTGTTAGAGATTACATTGATCTGACCGGCACATTCGATCGTGGAGGTAAATTCGCAGGTAACAACATCCCCGTTATTAAGCGCCCGGCTAAATGAGCCGGCAGTTGCACCGCTTATATTCGTTCCGTTAACCTTCCACTGATAGGAGGGTGTTGTTCCGCCATTCGTGACGGAAGAGACAAAGGAGATTGGTAAACCCGGACAGACAGGATTCTGAACAGGCAATATATTAATAACCGGCAACACTTCCTTCTTGTAGCCCATCACAATGCTATTGGAAGTCATTACAATCTCCGACAAACAGGCTTCATTGAATAACAGGTCACAGGTTACAATATCTCCTTCCGCCGGGGTATAGGTAAATTGAGCGGCAGTAGCAGCAAGAACAGGGGCATCATTGACTTTCCACTGGTAAGTAGGTGTAATACCACCATTAATTACACTCGCTGTAAAAAGAGCCTCAGTACCCGAACAAACAGGATTCCGGTCAACAGAGATCATAATCTCAGGCATGACAGGCTGGTTAACAGACATAGTAATGCTGTTGGACAAAACGGAGGAGACATCAGGACACGACACACTTGAAACCAATCCGCAGGAAACGACTTCACCATCTACAGGCGAATATGTAAAAGTTTCCTCTGTTTCACCCGGGACGATGATCCCGTTAACCCTCCAACTGAAAAGCGGAGTATCTCCTCCGTTGAGGGCCTCCGCGGTAAATGTAACCATGGTTCCTGCACAGACCGGATTTTGACTTTCAGCAATAGTAATTGATGGAACAACCAATTCCGTAACAGTAATACCGATGCTGTTTGAGGAGACCGAAATAGGATCTGCACAAGGCGCAGAGGAGACCAGCAGACAGGTCACTTCATCTCCCGGTTTAACCGCATAACTTAAACTCCCGGATGTTTCCCCGGCAATAACAGCACCATTCACCAGCCATTGATAGCCGGGTGTGGCGCCTTCATTTGTGGAAACTGAAGTAAAGGTAACGGTTTCGCCTTCGCATATTTCAGTACGGTCGGCTGTGATTTCAACGGAAGGGGTCAGCTCGTTTACCACCTCCAGGATAATATTTTCCGAAACTGCATTGACAATGGCGACACAGGGATCATTAGAAACAACCCGGCATCTGACTACATCACCATCTTTGGGTTCATTATAATTAAAAGTTGCCTCATTGGCGCCGGGATAATCTACCTCATTGACCTGCCACTGATAGGAAGGTGCCGTACCCCCGTTAATTATTTCTGCTGTAAAGGAGACTGCTGAACCGGCGCAAATTGTCTCCTGATCAGCAGAAATATCCACGGATAAAACAAGTGAGGCATTATGAGTAATAGTAATTACATTGGAACTCACCACCTGTGGTTCTGCACAATCGAGACTGGAGGTAAAATCACAGGCGACCACATCACCGTCTTCAGGAGCATAGGTCAGCATGCCGGGGACGAGGCTGTTCCGTTCCACTCCATTGACCAGCCATCGGTAGGTTGGCGTTGATCCTCCATACCTGGTTACCGAAGTAAACGTAACCTCTGCTCCGGGACAAACAGGATTTTGACTGGCATTGATCACGATTGAAGGGAAGATTGGAGGTCCCATAATCATCGTAATACTGTTGGATACAACTGTTACAGGAGATGCACATGCGGCATTGGATATTAATTGACAGGTGACCACGTCACCGTTTACTGCAGCATAACTATAAGTGGCATTGGTTGCTCCGACCACCGCGTTACCATTTACGATCCACTGATAGGCCGGATCGCTTCCTCCATTCGTGATGGAAGAGGAATAGGTGATGATGGCTCCCGTACAAACTTCATTCTGATCGGCCACGATCCGAATGGCCGGGGTTAATCTATTCTCTACCTGGAACGTTATTTCTGATGAGGATACCTCTTTGGGGTTAGCGCAAGGATCGTCGGAGATCAACTGACAAGTAACAACATCTTCATCGTTGGGAATATAACTGAACGTGTTTATATTTCCTCCAACATTACTTCCGTTTACCTTCCACTGGAAGGTGGGATTTGGTCCTCCGTTTGTTATATCCGCGGTAATGTTAACCCTCGTTCCTGCACAGACTGATTCCTGATCGGCTGAGATCGTAATTACCGGAGTAGTCGACAAACTTTGTGTTACTGTTATGCTATTTGAGGAAACAATCTGAGGCTCTGCACAGTCGAGACTCGATATAAATTCACAACTAACCACATCCCCATTATTTGGAATAAAGGTCAGACTTCCAGGGGTCGAACTACTTCTTTCCAATCCGTTCACGATCCATCTGTAAGTTGGTGTAGGACCACCATAAGCTGTAACAGAAGAAAAAGTGATCTCCTCTCCCGGACAGACCGGATTTTTATCTGCTGTAATCGTAATCGAAGGGAATATTGGAGGGCCCAGCACCATGGTTATACTGTTTGAATTGACCACCGCAGGGTTAGCACACAAAGCATTTGAAGTCAAGCGGCAGGAGACGACATCCCCATTGGAAGCAACATATGAATAGGTGGCATTGGTGGCTCCATCAACCGGGTTCCCATTCACAATCCATTGATAAACGGGGTTCGATCCTCCGTTCGTAATGTTTGAAGAATAGGTAATCACCGTTCCTGAACACACTTCATTCTGATCGGAGACAATTGTTATCGCGGGTACTAATACTTTATTTACCGTAATCTTTATACTATTCGAGGAGGCTGACAATGGTTGCGCACAGCTTTCACTTGAGGTTAGCCGGCAAGTAATCGCATCGCCCGATTTTGGACTGTAATCCAGGCTGCTCTGGGTAGCTCCTGCAATAGTGGTCCCATTCAGCCGCCATTGGTAGATAGGTGAAGATCCTCCGTTAGTAATGGATGAAGTATAACGTACCATCTCACCCTCGCAAATCTCAGCCTTATCGGCAACAATATTGATTACCGGAACGATTGAGGGGGATACCGATACCCTAATAAGATTGGAACTCACTTTTGAGGTTGTAACACATGGAAGGTTAGAGGTCATCTCGCAAATAACTTCATCCCCGTTATCCGGGATAAAAGTGTAACTGCCCGTAACGGCCCCCGCGACCGAAGCCCCGTTAACAACCCATTGAAAGGATGGTGTCGTTCCTCCATTAGTCACGGAAGAAGAAAATGTCACCGGCTCATTCGGACAGACCGGCATCCTGGGAGTCGATATGGTGATGGAAGGAGCTAATGAGGTTCCGAAAACAATCGTAATCTTATTGGATAGAACCGGATCAGAACCGGAACAGGGATCCGAAGAGATAAGTCTGCATTCGACCACATCATTGGCCTTTGGGATATAGGCGTAGCTGGCTGAAGTGGCATTGGTAATATCTGTTCCGTTGACGATCCATTGATAAACCGGGTTAGTCCCCGCATTATTCACTATTGAGGTGAAATTGACATTCTTCCCTTCACAAACCGGATCCTGATCGGCCGTGATCACAATTTCCGGTTCTGCTGATGGATCTACCTGCATCACTACGGAATTAGAAATAGCAGTAGCAGGATTAGAACAACTATCAGAGGAGGTCACTTCACAGGTCACAACATCTCCCGCCTTAGGGATGAAGCGAAAGGTGTCGGAGTCGGATCCGGCATTAACGCCATTGACTTTCCACTGGCGTACCGGCGTTGTTCCCGCATTGGTGTATGTGGCGGTAAATATTACTTCCGCCCCGTCACATATCGGGTTTTGGCTGGCAGAAATAGTAACGGAGGGAACCACCGATGGTTTAAGCTCCATGGAGATCAGGTTCGATTCGGCACTCTTTGGCGAGGCGCACAACTCTGATGAAGTGAGTGTACAACTGACAAGATCGCCTGATGCCGGTTTAAAAGAGTAGGTTGAAGCAGTCGCTCCCGTTATGGCAGAGCCATTTACTTTCCATTGATATCCGGGCGATGTACCACCATTGGTTGCAACCGCAGTAAACAAAACCGTTTGACCACTGCATGACGGATTCAGGTCCGCCGAGACGATAATAGCCGGGACAACCGGGGTGGCCAGCTTAACCGCCAGTCGCTGCGCGGCTCCACTGCCGCAACTGTTCGACGGGGTCACCACGATATCACCAGGGGTGTTGCCTGCCGTAACGGTCACCGTACTGGTGGTTCCGCCACCTGTCTGAGTCCATCCGGAAGGGAAGCTCCAGGTATAGGTCACTCCGGGAACATTGGTCACACTATAAGTCAATGCCGCTCCGGGGCATACCGCCGTTTCTCCTGTGATTACCGGGGGCTGTGCCGGTACGGCATTAACATTGACCGATACGGGGGTACGGGTTTGACTGAAACAGGAGGAGCTATTGAAAGATTCTGCATAATAAGTCCGGGTAGAAAGAACGGTTGACAGATCAATCGGGGTTCCTCCCGTTGCAGCAGTAAACCATCTGACAGTGCTGCCGGCAGGGGCTGTCGCCTCTAAATCGGCTATGGTCACTGCCCTGCAGAAGTTCTGTTCTGCCGGAGCAGTCGGAGCGGTGGTCCCCTGAGAAACGGTTACGGTGGTGGAGGCGCTCCCGCTGCAACCACTACCCGATTTGTATTCCACGGTGTAGGTCGTGGTTTGGGTAGGCGTAACCCCCTGGGGGTTTTGAACCGTTGAGGTATATCCCGCCGGAGAGGAGCTCCAGTTAATGGTGTAGGAACTGTTCAGGCTCCCGATAGTCACATTATCGATGGCCCACCACCATCCCCAACTGGCGGTATAGCGGAATCGAACCCACAGAGTTGACTTGCCCACATAGGCATCGAGATTAACCGCATAACGGGCAAAAGCATTTGCACTCCCCTGAGGAGTGGTAAAAATAGCCACATCTTTCCAATTCACGTTATCTGTCGAGACCTGTACCCGCCCCGCGTCTCCACGGAAAGAGTCGAAATAGTGGAAAAACTCCATCGAAAAGGTGCTGTACCCCACCGTACTGATGACCGGGGACTGAAGCATCGTGACCGTAGATGAAGACGTGCCCTGCGCATGGCTGTTGGATATATAAAACTGGCTGTTATCGTTGGAGTGAAAATCGAAATAATAATAGTAACCATCGGGCCGCAATGACCAGGCCGCTTCGTCAATAACGCCACCTGAGGATTGATTCACCTTGGCCCAGTTATTGGTAGCTGAATTGAAATTCTCACTCAGCAAAACGGCTCCGGTACTGCCGGAAGGACCGGTCGATGAAAGATTGATGGTTTCACCGCTGCAAACGGAGGAGGAAGAGGCTGAAGCGGTGACCGAGACAGTTGTGCATGAAGTAGTCCCGATGATTGTCACATCCTTATTCCGGTACTCGGTAGCAGACGAAGCAGCAGCCCAACCATATATCCGGACTGCAAAAGTCTTTCCGTTGGTGATATTGACGGACAACCCGCTGAAGGTAACCGTATTTTCAGTCGTAGAAACCGAAACATCCGACGTTCCAAGGCGGGTAGTCGTGGCAAACCCATCGGTGGAATAGTAGGCCGCAGCCATCATGGTCCCCGAATTAACACTGTGCGAGAAGCTGACACTGGTCACGGTAAGACTGAGCCCGGAGTAGGGAATAAGGGAATATTCGTAATAATCGGAAGTATTGCGGCTTGTTGAATTCCACCCGGTGGAGTAAGAACCGCTCGTCCAATAGGAAATGGCACCTATTCCTGAACTCCCCAATTGATTGGCGGCATTCACATTCCCGGTAATAGTGGGAACTTCCCATAGGGTCAGCGGCCACTGTACATTCACAGCCTGACCGTCTGCTTTATTTAAAAATGCGAGGGAAAGGAAAACAAAAGCAAACACCAATTGCACATATTTTTTTTTCCAATAGATCGTATTCACCATCGATAGCAATTAGGAATAAACCTATCCATGACCTATTTTATTGAAAATCCTTCTCCGCTTCTACTATAATGGCTAATATACTGCTCCCTTCTTACGGTGCAACCCACCAATCATTATTAACAAAAAAGCAGACAAATTAACCCAGCTCACTCACTTCCAACTATTAAAGTTAAGCTATAAATTTCAGATTTTCATATTCAAAGATGCAAAATCTTTTATAAGATGTATTCTCACTGATTTAAAGCGAACTATTCAAACAAAAGATTCCTTATCGGGCTTTTGTTTACTGGAACCGACAAACGCCCTCCGGTTGCAGATAGAAAATCCGTAAAACTGCCCGATGACAAACCGAAAAATACCTCCGGAGGTGAATGGAACAACCAGGTTTAATTATTGCCCGTTCCCTGCGAATTGACTAAACATAAAACAAATGGTCTTTCAGGGGGTATCTTCTTTATATACAGTCTGAATTACACAAAAGTACCCCTCTGAATTCAGTACAAACAAAAGGAAATATTATATTTGAGAAATAAATATGTCAGCTAATTTGTAAATGGGGAACAAAACCAGACTAAAGTCAATACCCCACAAACTTAACATTTATGAAAAAAACGATTAAACATTTCAGAAAGATTCATTGGATTCTTATGCTGGCTCTCTTCCCATGTCTAATGGGTTGTAGTCAACAAACCGGTTTTAAACTAAACGATCTGGGCGTATTTAAGAAACATGGTGTAGATGTAATGATCTACAATGATACGTACAATTCAGGCGGATTCTTCGATGAAAAGTTGAACGGGATTGAGATGATCCAACACAATGTCCGTACGGTAACAGGCGGGGCAGTACGGCTTAGTCCAACCCCGGAACAATGGGATTTAACCCCAAGTGTGACGGAACGTGAAATTGATGCCAGCACAAACAGTGTAATGATAACCCTTTATTATAAAGAGGTTGATTTCACAAGCAAGATTAAGGTCGAAGCAAAAGACAACAGCTTGCTTATGACTGTCATTCTGGATAATCCTCTCCCGGAAAAGCTGGTAGGAAAAGCAGGCATGAACATCGAATTTTTACCGGCCATCTATTTCCAAAAGACTTACCTGATGGATGACAAATCCGGCATATTCCCGTTAAGACCTTCCGGTCCAATGGTTGCCGATCCGTTTTCCGAAAGGATCCCTCAATGGAATAACGTAATGACCAATGAACGATTCGGCGATACCTACGCAAAAGTAACCCCAATAGTATCGGGTAAAAAACTTGTATTATCACCTGAAGATCCCAAGTCACTGGTCACTCTCCAGTCATTAACCGGTCAGATCGGACTTTTGGATGGGCGTAACCTTGCCCCTAACGGATGGTTTGTCGTAAGGGAACTCATCCCTGCCGGCAAAACAGGAAATGTGATTCAATGGACCTTTAATCCAAACGGGATTTCAACCTGGATGAAGGAGCCGGTTATTTCACATTCCCAGGTGGGTTATCATCCCGACCAACAGAAAGTAGCCGTAATTGAAATCGACACCATCGATAACGCTTTGTCTTCGGCCAGTTTGATTCGCACGGGCGAAGATGGCAAACTGGTTAAAGTGCTCGATGGCAAATTAACCAATTGGGGCAAATTCCTGCGTTACAATTACCTGAAATTCGATTTCTCTTCGATCCAGGAACCGGGTATCTACAAAATACAGTACGGGAAATTTGAATCTGAATCTTTCCCGATTGGTAAAAATGTCTACGAAAACACCTGGCACCCGACACTCGATACATGGCTCCCGGTACAAATGGACCACATGGAGGTAAAAGAAGCTTATCGCTATTGGCACGGCAACCCCCACCAGGACGATGCTTTGCAAGCTCCGACCGATACGCTTATCCACGACGGCTACCGCATGGGTAGTACCACAGGCACCAAATACAAACCTTACGAACATATCCCTGGCCTGAACATCGGTGGATGGTTCGATGCCGGTGATTTTGATATCCAAACCGGCTCACACAATACCACTGTAGGATACCTGGTCAGTGCATGGGATGACCTGAAACTGACGCGTGATGAAACCATGGTTAACAAAGACCGCAAATATGTAGCCCTTCACCACCCTGACGGAGTGCCGGACCTTCTGCAACAGATTGAACACGGCACCCTGGCTCTTGTCGCACAGTTCAGGGCTTTTGGGCACTCGATCCGCGGTATCGTCCAACCTCATCTGTGGCAGTACAATATGATCGGCGATGCAGGCAACTTAACCGACGGACTCGTTTACAACCCGGCCCTGAAACCTTTCCAGAATAATGGATTCTCCTCAGGAACGATGGACGACCGCTGGGCATTTACCAATTCCAGCCCTTCGGGCGATATTGGTTCGGCCACGGCATTAGCCGCAGCCAGCAGAGCTTTAAAACCTTACAATCCAGAACTGGCGAAAGAATGTCTGGATATTGCCTCTAAAGTTTGGGACGAAAATGTTGCCAACCGAAAAGAACAACCGGCCGAACAGGCACCCAACGCCGGCCCTGGCGGTTTCGGCAGAGCAATGGGACCTGCTCAGGATCTTAATATTACCGTCGAATTACTCTTAACTACGGGCGACAAAAAATATTCTGATTACCTTGCTAAAATCTGGCCAAGTGTTAAACCTGGTGCCGCTGCTCCGCAAAGAGGCCGAGGCATGATGGGTGGGTCAGGAAATATCCGGACCATGCTGAAAGCAATGCCCTATATGAACGAAGAGTTCAAAAACGATATGCGCACATACGCCCAGAGCATGAAGAAACAGCTCGATTCAATAGCGAATGTCAATCCTTACGGCGTTCCGCTTGGTCAGGGTGGCTTTTATGGTATTGGCAGTAATTTCAGCATTGTCGACTGGTCGCTTACCAATGCAAAACTATATCAGCATTTCCCCGACATCATCAGCAAGGAACATGCAATCCGCGGGTTGAATTACATCCTGGGTTGCCACCCGGCTTCGAGCATCTCATTTGTCTCAGGTGTTGGTGTTAACTCTAAAAAAGTAACCTACGGGAATAACCGTGCCGACTTCACCTTTATCCCCGGCGGTATGGTACCCGGAAACTATCTGATCAAACCCGATTTTTATGAGAATCAGGAGAACTGGCCCTATATCTGGTACGAAAATGAAGTAGTGGTCGATGGCTGTGCAGGTTATATTTACCTGTCGGCACTGATCGACAACATTCTTCAGAAATAAACTGATCTATCGCAATACACTGAAAAAAGACAGCAGCCCGGGAAGGGCTGGCTGTCTTTTTTCATTCAGTGCCAGACCCTTAAATAACGTTACACAAAAAGAAACACTTTGAAAGAAGGATTAAGGACCGCCCACCTCTCTCCTACCCGCTGTAATCCTCTTTTATTGACCGAATAGCACCGCTAACCCTGCTTCGCAGGCCTGGCCTCCCGTCAGCCCATTGCTTAACTCATCTGCATTCCTATTCAGGACTGCCATTTTCGGAATTATACCTACTGCCAATAACTTCAACATTACACAGCCCCGGGTTATTACTATACCCTCTCTGCATAAAACCGTCAATATTATTGATTATGTGATAATTGTTCATACCTTTATCTTTTTATTTCTTTGCACTGCATATAGATCAGCAAAGGAGAACCAACAAACTTAAACAACAGGCAATGAAACTAATTCAAGCAATTTTAGCTGTTTCACTGATTGGACTATTGGGATGTCAGGGTCCGTCAAACGAAACCGTAATTATTGGGAAAATCATTGGTGATATACCCGAAAAAGTAGAGTACACCACGCCGATCAACGGCATCTGTAACTGGTGGTTTAAACAATCGGTTCAACCCGATTCGGCAGGGAATTTTCAAATCAGGATTAAATGCGATAACGCGGTATTTATTAAGTTACTCACCCCAAATCTGGAACATGGAACACTTATCACGGAGCCGGGGAAAACCTATCAGGTAACGTTTGACATGAATCAGAAGGGAAATTCTTTTGCAGTCACCGATCAAAGTTCCGTTTTTCAGGCTGCCTACAACAAAATTCCCGATCCGGAGCATATCCAGCTTGGGGCAAGGGAGTTTTCCAGGGATTCGGTTGCAAGCCGGATAAAAGAGACCATTGATCAGAAAAGACTGGCAGAGATAGAAGTATTTGATAAATTTCTGTCCGATAAGGTAATCTCGCAGGATGCATATGATCTGGTAAAAACCGACCGGAACTGTTACTGGGATGCGGTTATGGCAACAACAGCCTGGCTGAAAGATTTAAGGGTCATACAAACCGGTCAGGGCGAATTTACAGCAGACTTTGAGAATCTTTGGAAAGAGAGTTTTAAACAGCCCCTGTTTTCCAATCCTAAAATAGTGAATTCACCCTGGTTCAACTTTTATGCTGAATGTTACATCTATTTCCAGGAGTATATGAACGGCAATTTCACGAAAGAGAAACTTGAAGAATTAAGCCGGACCCAACAGTCAAGGAATGACCGGATAAATAAAGCCAAAGAATATTTGCCGAAGGAGATTTGTGAAAATTACCTGGCTTATTTTTTATACGACAATAGCATCCAAAAAAGATATGAAAAAGAATTGATTGGCCTCTACGCTGACTTTAAAACGCAGTACCCAAACAGTGCGTATCACCTCTTCATCTCACCGTTGATCGATGAAATCGTTAAGTTCCACCAAATCGCCGATTCAGAATTCAGCCAGAATATAAATTTTGTACAAAATTACCGGAACCTGAACACCTTGGCCGAAATTACGAAAACGTTACCCGAAGGGAGAGTATTCATTGATGTCTGGGCAACCTGGTGCGGCCCCTGCAAAGAGGAATTTCAACATAAGGAAGCCTTGAAAAAGTTAATGGGGAATAATAACATTCCAATCCTGTACATCTCCATTGACCGTGATAAAGATTCAGCGCAATGGAATAACATGATAAAGTTCTACAACCTTGAAGGATATCATGTAAGGGCAAACAAAGAGCTTGATGCCGAACTAAGAAAAATATATGACAGGAATGGATCAATAAGCATCCCCTGGTATATCCTGGCAGATAACAAAGGAAATATTCTTAAGAAACATGCGACTCCGCCATCGCAGATAGAGGATCTGGCCAAAGAAATAAATGAGCAGTAAGCTACAAGACCGTGTTAGGCACACAAAAAATATGAGGCTGTCTGAAATGGCAGCCTCATTTGTATTTCTCTGACTGACCACGAAGCTGAAACAGAAGAAATAAGTTCCTGGTTCAAAGTGCCGAATGGTCGATTAAGTTGTAAAAATCAGACAATGGCAACTTAAACGGATCGTTTTAACCTGTTAACCGCTTTTATTTATAACATAAACAGGAACAATGCTTTTGGGGGTCTTCCCCTGGGGCGGGGGCTCAGCTTTCGACAAGCTCAGGCACCGGCCTGTTCCGGGTCGGATCATCGCCGGGCTTGCTGTATGGTTCCTGTATGGTTCCTCTAAGGTTCCTGTATGCTACCATAGAGAAACCATAGAGAAACCTAAGAAAAAGGATGGGGTAACACCGGTCTTGGCCTTAGGACGAACATAGGTTCTGGGGGTGGCCGCCGGAGGGGAGTGTAAATTAAACTCTGTCTGATTTTTTATTCCTTCAATTCAAAACTAC
>CAZWBR010000025.1:0-58733 GCA_964632305.1 uncultured Prolixibacteraceae bacterium | reverse complement strand
GATGGCAGAGTGGTCGATTGCGGCGGTCTTGAAAACCGTTGTACTGCGAGGTACCGGGGGTTCGAATCCCTCTCTCTCCGCTCACACGGGTGTAGCTCAGTTGGTAGAGCACTGGTCTCCAAAACCAGGTGTCGGGCGTTCGAGTCGCTCCTCCCGTGCGAAAGCTTCAGTCATTTAATGATTGGAGCTTTTTTTATTTCCCGAATGTGGTTTCGTGTCAATCTTTCAGTCATTATGGAGTCTTCGTCCAATCTGATTTGACTTTCCTGTCATATCGGCAGGATGCCCCTGCTGGCATAACCTTTGATCTGGAATAGACAAATTTTAAAATTACCAATCAAAATATTTTGTGTTATGAAAGGAAAAATTGGCGTATCCAGCGAAAATCTATTCCCAATCATTAAAAAATTTCTCTATTCCGATCACGATATTTTTCTTCGTGAAATAGTATCCAATGCGGTCGATGCTTCTCAGAAGCTGAAAATTTTATCCTCTTCAGGGAAATGTAAGGAGAATACCGGGAATTTAAAAGTTCGGGTGTCGGTTGATAAAAATGCCAAAACAATTACGGTTTCGGATAATGGTATCGGGATGACTTCCAGTGAAGTTGAAAAATACATTAACCAGATTGCTTTCTCAGGAGCCAATGAGTTCCTTGAAAAATATAAAAACGATGCCAATGCCATCATTGGTCATTTTGGACTTGGATTTTACTCTTCTTTTATGGTTTCCGAAGAAGTTGAGATCATAAGTAAGTCTTATCAGGAAGGGGCCAAGGCTGTTCGTTGGGTTTGCGATGGATCACCTGAATATGTGTTGGAAGAAACGGAAAGAGATGAAGTTGGTACTGATGTCATCATGCACATCAATGAAGAGTCGGTTGAGTTTCTGGAAGAAAACCGTATATCTGATTTGCTTAAAAAATATTGTAAGTTTCTTCCTGTTCCTGTGATCTTTGGAAAGAAGAAAGAATGGAAAGATGGAACGTATGTCGATACGGAAGAAGACAACCAGATCAATGACATTGCACCAGCCTGGACTAAGAAACCGGTAGATTTGAAAGATGAAGATTACACTGCTTTCTACCAGCAGTTATATACTTATGCCGAAGAGCCTTTGTTTAATATTCATTTAAATGTTGATTATCCTTTCAATCTGACAGGGATTCTTTATTTTCCAAAACTGAAAAACAGCTTTGAAGTTCAGAAAAATAAAATTCAACTTTACTGCAATCAGGTATTTGTGACAGACTCTGTCGAAGGAATCGTCCCTGAGTTTTTAACCTTGCTCCATGGGGTGCTTGATTCTCCGGATATCCCATTAAACGTCTCCCGTTCATATCTTCAAAGTGACTCTAATGTTAAGAAAATCAGTGGTCATATTACCAAAAAAGTGGCCGACCGTTTGCAGGAGATCTTTAAAGAGAAACGTCCTGAGTTGGAAGAGAAATGGAACGACCTAAAGCTCTTTATTGAATATGGAATGCTCACTGATGAGAAATTTTACGAAAAGGCTTTAAAATTTTTCTTGTTCACCAACACTGACGGAAATTATTTTACCTGGGAAGAATATGAAAATCTTATCAAGGCCAATCAAACAGATAAAAATAATAAGTTGGTTTACCTTTACGCGACCAACAAGGAAGAACAGTTCACCTTTATTGAGGCAGCCAAAAATAAGGGTTATGATGTCTTATTGATGGATGATGTTCTGGCAACTCCTCTGCTAAATCATTTTGAACAAAAATACCCTGAGACTCATTTCGTGCGTGTCGATGGTGATGTGGTTGAAAAATTGATTGTTAAAAATGATTCTGCCGAGACGTCGATCTCATTGGAAGAGAAAAACGAGTTAAGTCCGATCTTTCAGGCTATCGTCCCCAAAGAACGTGGAAACTTTATTGTCGATTTTCAGGATATGGGAGAGAATGGTGCCCCGATGGTGATTACCCAGAACGAGTTTATGCGCCGGATGAAAGACATGTCAAAAATGCAAAATGGGATGAGCTTTTATGGCGAAATGCCCGATAGCTATAATTTGGTGGTCAATGTTGCACATCCTTTAGTTAAACGGGTTATTGCCGAAAAACATAAAGCTCTGGCCGATGAAATGGCTCTTTTTGATGCAGAATTGGCCAAACATATGGGAGAAAAGGATTCCTTGCTAAAACTGAAGAAGGATAAAAAGGAGGAAGAAGTACCCCAGGAAGAAAAAGACCTGTTGGCTGAAACCGAAAAGCAGATCTCCGGGATCGAAGCCAAAAAACGGGAGCAGTTGGAGAAATTCGGTGCCGAAAATGCATTGGCAAAACAATTGGTCGATCTTGCACTATTAGCCAATTCTATGCTGAAGGGAGAAGCCCTTAGTAATTTTGTAAAACGTAGCGTGGAACTGATAAAATAAAACAATACATATTTCAGTTTTTAGGCCCTTTCCTTTATCCGGAAGTGGCCTTTTTTTGTTCGTCAGTAAACCGTTAGTTTAAACTACATAAGTCAGATAAATGCTCATAATCCGGTTTGTGTTCTTAATGAATATAAAGGGTATTGGGCTTTGTTGACTTAAAAATACTTATAAAATTGTATGTCAATTAATGCTTTAGTATTGCTCCATTTCTGAAAAGAAAAATGCTCCTTCACGAATGGCATTCTCATCGCTGTCGGCTCCATGGATGGCATTCGCCGTAAATGATTCGGCGAAAAGATTACGGATAGTTCCGGGTGCAGCATTAGCCGGATTCGTACTTCCGATCAGTTCACGAAAGTCGGCGATTGCATTTTCTTTCTCCAATATCGCGGCTACAATTGGCCCGGAAGACATAAATTCGACCAGTTCATCGAAAAAGAATTTTCCTGCATGAATGCTGTAAAAGGCCTCAGCTCTTTCACGGGTCATTTGGGTCAGTTTCATTGCCTTGATACGAAATCCACTTTCGTTGATCATTTTGAGGATTGGTCCTATGTTGTTATTTCTAACCGAACATGGTTTAATCATCGTGAATGTAATGTTGCCTGCCATATCTTATTGGTGTTTAATGGGTTTTTCCCGATTTGATGTATTAAAAATAGGGATTAATGTGATAAACGGTAATTACAGAGCCATATTTTTTTCAATTCCCGAAATTATTTAATCTTTACTTAAAGATGAATGATAAAATTATAATGTAGTTCATGTGGCATTCATTATTCTCAATTGTAATATATTTGTCTGTTCATTAAAATAAATGGTTTGGCACATATTGATACTTTTAAATGCAAGCAAGTAAAGGAATGGCTTTTTCAGGAAGTCAAGAGAATCGTTATTATTCCGCATACCAATCCTGATGGTGATGCAGTAGGCTCTTCCCTTGGATTAAACCGTTTACTCCGTAATGCAGGATTTGAAACAACAATCGTTTTCCCGACTCAATACCCCGAGAACCTTCGTTGGCTGAACGAAGGAGCTAAAACAGTAATTTATGAATTTCACGAAAAAGAGGTCCATCAGTTGGTTCACAATGCCGACATGCTCTTTTATCTTGATTTTAATGATATTAAACGGACAGGGAAATTGCAGAAATTTCTTGAGAATATCCGAAAACCGATTGTTTTGATCGACCATCATCCCGATCCTGTAGTAAAAGCGGATTATCTCTTTTCTGAAATCAAGGTGAGTTCCACCGCCGAACTGGTAATGGAATTTATTGAAGAAGGCGGATTGATAAATTATATGGATCAACTTAGTGCCAATGCCATTCTGTCTGGAATAATTGCCGATACGGGCTCCTTCAATCATAACTCCTCCCGTCCTCAATTGTACGAAACAGTGGCACGATTAATTGCCCTGGGGGCTGAAAAGGAGAAAATACATGATGCCTTGTTTAATAACTTTACCGAAAAGCGGATGCGCTTGTTGGGGTATTGTTTAGCCGAAAAGATGGAAGTTTTTCCCGAATACCATACGGCATTGATTTGGCTATCAAAAGAGGAATTGAAAAAATTCGATTTCCAAACTGGCGATACCGAAGGTTTTGTCAATTATCCGTTGTCGATCAACGGTGTAATTTTTACTGCTTTCTTCATGGAAAAGGATGATCTGGTCAAGATATCATTTCGATCCAAAGGCACCTTTCCAACCAATGAGTTTTCATCGGCTCATTTCAATGGGGGAGGACATAAAAATGCCTCAGGGGGAGAATCAAAACGGCCAATGAAGGAAGTTCTGGAACAGTTTAAAAGTTTATTGCCCAAGTATTCAAAGCTGTTGGTTCAGGAAAGTTTAGTCCGGAATTGATTTTTATTATCTTAGGTTTGGTACAGGGGTAAAAATGGTTAATTTTGCGGGAGTTCCATGAAATACGGGTTTCTGTTATCTGATAACCGATTCGATTGGAATAGCTCATTTTCTTTAATATCAAATAGTTCACGAATGAAGCTGCGGTTAATAAATTTATTGTTGGTGATTGCTTTGTCTGGAGTCTTTTTTTCTTCCTGTAAAAAAACGACCAATCAACGATTACGGGAAGATGAGAAAGAATTGCTTGCCAAATATGTTGAAAAATATCACCCGAATGTTAAGCCCACTAAATCAGGTCTTTATTATATTGAGACCAAGCCGGGTATTGCCGGTAGTGACTCGATAAAAAGTGGCGATTACGTGAAAATTTATTATAAAGGGTATTTGATAGATGAGAATGATACTCTTGGGGTGATTGATGGGTATAATTTTGACTCCTCGGGCGATTTCGAACCTTTCTCCTTCACGGTAGGTATGGGATCGGTGATCAGCGGTTGGGATGAAGCGATCACTTACATGAAGGATGGTGGTGAGGCTAAATGGATTATACCTTCAAAATTGGGTTACAGTTCCAGCGAGACCGGCTATATTCCACGCTATTCCACACTGGTATTTTATGTGAAGATCTATAAAGTCTACCGTTCAACCGATGAATTTCCTGTCATTGAGAAACAACGTGACACAGGCTCTGGTCGCCTCGTCAATTAATCTCTTTTAATTTCTGGAAGTTGAAACAGGCCGATCTACTTAAAAAGTTGCTGCCCGGTTTCATCCCGCTGTTGGTTTTTATCATCGCCGATGAGCTATGGGGCATGACAGTGGGCATAATCGTGGCTGTAGTTATTGGCATTGGGGAACTGATCTATACCTGGATTCGGGAGAAACGATTCGATCGGTTCATCCTGCTCGATACCGCTCTTCTGGTTACCCTTTCCGGGTTCTCGCTAATCTTAGAGAATGATATTTTTTTTAAACTGAAACCGGCCCTTATTGAGTTAATCCTCTGTGCGATACTGGCCTTATCCCTTTTTACAAAGCTGGATATTATTGGCGCCATGACCCAACGATATATGAAAGGGATTGCCATGACGGACCAGCAAACCGTAATGTACCGGAAAAGTCTGAATAATCTCTTCTGGATTGTTTTGGCCCATTCCCTTCTGGTTATCTTCTCCGCTTTTTATTTGAGCAATGAAGCCTGGGCTTTTATTAGCGGAGGGATGTTTTACCTTCTGTTCGGGCTCTTCTTTGTTTTCGAATATTTTAAAAACAGGATGAATAATCATAGAATTACCACAAGCGTTGAGGAGGAAGAATGGTTGCCTCTGGTGGATGAAGAGGGAAACGTAACGGGGAGAGCTCCGCGCTCGGTCTGTCACTCCGGCAGTAAACTATTGCATCCGGTTGTTCATTTACAGGTAATCGGGCCGGAAAACTCGATCTATTTGCAGAAGCGGCCAATGACCAAACTTATTCAACCTGGTAAATGGGATACTGCTGTAGGCGGTCATATTTCATTTGGTGAGAACCTGGAAGAATCGTTAAGGCGCGAAGCCTATGAAGAGATCGGATTGAAAGATTTTCAGGCGACTCCGGCAGCCAAATACCGATGGGACTCGGAAGTGGAATCCGAATTGGTCTATTGCTTTATAACTTCCGATCATCAAACCATTCATATCCATACCGACGAAGTTGAAGAAGGAAAGTTTTGGCCGGTTGCTGAAATAGGAAAGATGATCGGCAAAGGTGTCTTCACGCCCAATTTTGAATATGAATTTCAAATGCTTCGAAAAATCAGTGTGTTGAAGTGATTCCCCTTACGATTATTCTCTAAAAATCTTTTTGCAACAGGAATATGGTCGGACGTTTGTTAATGTCAGGAATCGATTTTTTCCACATTGCGATAGTCTTTGTTTTCACAAATTCCGTCTCGAGGGTCAGATCCGCGGCAATACAAAGCCTCGTTTGCTCATGACACGCTGAGAGAAGGTTCTCCAGTAATTTTGTATTACGGTAGGGAGCTTCGATAAATATCTGTGTTTGTTTGGCTAGGGCCGAATGTTTTTCAACCTCTTTTATCGCCTTAATCCGTTCGTCGGTTTTTACCGGCAAATAGCCCAGGAAGGCAAAATTTTGTCCGTTCATCCCAGAGGCCATCAAAGAGAGCAGGATAGAAGACGGGCCAACCAATGGGCAAACGGTAATATTCTTTTGATGGGCGATCTTTACAACATCAGCACCCGGATCGGCAACCCCCGGACAACCCGCTTCCGAAATAATCCCGATGTCGAATCCTTTTGCAATCGGTTCCAAAAACAGCTCCATCCCCTTGTGGTCGGTATGTTCGTTCAATTCCTTGAAGTCAAGTTCATCGATGTTGATTTCTCTATCCAGTTTCTTCAGGTAGCGCCGGGCAGTACGCGTGTTCTCGACTATAAAATAGCGGATCGATTTAACGATATTCTTAAGGTCGGAAGGAATCACCATCCCGGTTTCAGTATCTCCCAAAGTGGTGGGAATAAGATATAGTTTACCCATTACAAATATTTTGGACAAAATTAGTTAAATCTGGCGGGTTCAAAAGCTTGCAGGTCCAATAGTTGTTTTATAATTAATGTCAGGGAAAATGCAGGAGATTCTTCGCTTCGTTCAGAATGACAGGCCTTTATTTTGTTGTGAAGAGTGCAAGGGTGTGTTTCGCGAAATAACCCCCTCTTCTCTCCATTCTGGCTATAACTGACTGATTCTCATTTCGTACGAAATGAGAAATCTCAACCTAAAAACAATAGTCGGGATTTTAACCTACACTAGTGTTATTTTTATTAACCGAAAGAAATGATTTTATATGGAGGGATAACTTTTTTGATGTAAGTTTGGCAGACAACGAAATATGTGGAATGAAGATTACTCTTTTGGGCACCGGTACTTCGCAAGGAGTACCTGTAATTGCCTGTAAATGTGAAGTGTGTCGTTCGGAGGATCCCAAAGATAACCGACTCAGGAGCGCGGTGATGATCGAAAAGGATAATTTCCGGATCCTGATCGATGCCGGGCCCGATTTTCGGCAACAGATGTTGCGCCACCAGGTTGAAGATCTGGATGCCGTTCTTTTGACTCATGAACATGCTGACCATATTTTCGGATTGGACGATATTCGAAGCTTTAACTGGCTCCGGGGCTCAGCGATGGATATCTATTGTGAGAAACGGGTACAGGATAATCTGAAGACTATCTTTAATTATGTCTTTGCGGAAAATAAATATCCTGGTACCCCTTCCATGAAGCTAATCCCTATTGATGGGAGTCCGTTTCTATTAGGACCATTTAAGGTGTCCCCGATACGACTGTATCATCATAAAATGCCCGTTTACGGATTCCGTTTCGATAAGTTTGCTTATCTGACCGACTTTAATCGTATCGAAGAGGCTGAGATAGAAAAACTGAGAGGACTCGATGTGTTGGTTATCTGTGCATTACGGAAGGAAAAACATATATCGCATCTGAACCTTGAAGAGGCTCTTGAGCTGATTGCCCGCATTGCCCCGAAGAAAGCTTATCTCACGCATATGAGCCATGGAATCGGCAAACATAATGAACTATTAGACCTTCTTCCGTCAGGGGTTGAACCCGGATATGACGGGTTGGAACTGATTATTGACTAATTCAATATATCGTTATCCTCTCTTTGATACTTTCATTTTGAAAATGATCGGTTCAGCCATGAAAATAAAAGGGATCCTCTTTCGATGGTGAGATGATTATTCTTGTTGCCGATTGGATTAATCGTACGTTTTCAAAAAATGATATAATCACTGGTGGTGAAGTGTTTAACCGGATTCGCCGGGATGACTTAATCCCGGACTGAGCCTGACCGGTGTCTGAAATTTCCGATAATCGGACAGAGAAAGTTAAATATCTCTAAATCAGAATGCATAGGCATAGTTCTGTACCGCTAACGATGAACCGCCAATATTACGGGTAAGTAATTGGAATGAAAAGGGATGGGCCACCTGCGAAAAAAATAAGTGATACGCTTAATCTTACAGATTGTAAGCAGATAATATTTGGGCTGAACCACAATTCCTTTTGAATATCTTTTTTAGTTTGTATAATTGCAAAAACTAAATGAAAAAATAGTATGAAACTCTATTTCCCTGAAAATTATAAAGCAAAATTGGATCTGAAACAGACAGAAAAGGCGATCAAGTTCATCAAAGATTTCTTTCAGGAAAATCTTGCTGCCGAATTACGTTTGCGCAGGGTCACTGCCCCGTTATTCGTAATGAAAGGCACCGGGATTAATGACGACCTGAACGGAACAGAGAGGGCTGTAACTTTCGCCGTCAAGGAAATGGGCGATGCAAAAGCCGAGGTGGTCCACTCACTGGCTAAATGGAAAAGAATGATGCTGGCTAATTATGGCATTCCTACCGGTTATGGTATCTATACCGATATGAACGCCATTCGTGCCGACGAGGAACTGACCAATATTCACTCCCTTTACGTCGATCAGTGGGACTGGGAAAAGGTGATTTCTGCCAAACAACGCAACATCGATTACCTGAAAAAGGTGGTAAACCAGATTTATTCGGTCCTTCTTCGTACCGAATTCATGGTCTACGAAAATTACCCGGCCATTAAACCCATGCTTCCCGAAGAAATTACTTTTATCTATTCGGAAGAGCTGGTAGCAAAATATCCAAAATTAACTCCTAAAGAACGTGAACAGGAGATTACCAAAGAATATGGTGCTGTCTTTATCATTGGTATCGGAGGTCAGCTTTCCAACGGTGAGCCGCACGATGGCCGTGCTCCCGACTACGATGACTGGACGACTCCTAATGCCGGTGGTTATTTAGGCTTGAACGGCGATATCCTGATCTGGAACCCTGTGCTTCAGCAAGCTTTCGAAATCTCCTCAATGGGGATCCGTGTCGATAAGGAAGCGTTGTTGCGCCAGTTGGATATTGCCGGTGTGCCGGAGCGAAAAGATCTGCTCTTCCACAAAAAACTGCTGAAAGACGAGCTGCCATTATCGATTGGCGGGGGCATTGGTCAGTCGCGCCTCTGTATGTATTTCCTTCGCAAAGCCCATATCGGTGAAGTTCAGGCCAGCTTATGGCCCGATGAGATGGTCCGCCAGTGCGCCGAACACAATATATTTATGGTTTAATCATAAAGCCTGCTTAAAAAATCCCTTAACCGCTTTCCGGTTAAGGGATTTTTTCTATTTTTGCAGCGCAAATGCGATGGCCCAATAGCTCAATGGATAGAGCAACAGCCTTCTAAGCTGTAGGTTCTTGGTTCGAGTCCAAGTTGGGTCACCAACTAAAAGCGAGAATCCTCTGTAAATATTTTATTTACAGAGGATTTATATTTACATGGGTGTCAAATATGGTTTTAATATCTTTCTTTTTGCTCCCTATTCATCCCTTTTTCATTCCCAAACCCTAAACTAAGGTATTCCTAATTTAAACCAGACAACCCCCTTCGGGTAGTAAAAGACTACGACATAAAGTTGTTTCGCTTTTTATTCGGTTTCTTGTTGCTATTAATAGGACGATGTTTCTTGTCGTGGTTTCACAACTAGCATTGCCAATGCAAATCAATTCGCCTAATCTAAGATGCAGAGAATATTCGCCGATCATTTTTTGACCATATTGACTATAATGGGAACCCCCATTTACTGTTCTCCTGCGATTCTTTAGCAGAAAAAATCCAGCCGTTTAATGATTCACCCGCATTTGGTGGGGTTGGCCTTTACGTTTGTTCGAAAAATCGGGCTTGTCTTCATCCTTATCATTGTAATCCTTTTGAGACGAGATGTCTCCAAAATTATAAGTCAATGTTACTCCGATTTGTCGACCTCCCCACCAGCTTTGCGACACTTGTTTAAAGCCTGCACCATTGGTAACTGTACTCCATTGTCGGGTATTAAATAAATCTTCGGCGCTAAGACTTATACTAAATTTATCAAACGATTTTCTGAGTCCTGCATCCAACGAGTAACTGGCTTTCTCGTGGCCCTGGGCAACCAACTGCCTGGCATTATAGTTGCCATTTAATTGCAGGGTGTAAGATTTAGGTAAGGCTATGTTGGCAATCATTTGTACGTTCCATGTAAAATTATCCTGCATTTTGCCGGTTACCGGAGAAGCAGCTCCCTGGGGTAAGTAGCTAAATCCATCAAGCTTATAGTAGAACAAGTTAACCGATGTGGTAAGGTCAATTTTCTTGAAAAATTTGTCTTTCAAAACAAGTTCTGTTCCTGCTGATGTTGACTTTGTAATATTCTCATAAGTAGTTTTCATTATGTTGTTCTCAACATAACTGATGTTTTGGATGACATTTTCTGTTGTCCGAAAATAACCGGAGAATGAGAACATGTGGTTTTCCCAGTTCTTTATATAATTTAGTTCGAATGAATTTGAATATTCAGGTATCAGGAACGGGTTCCCAAAGGAAATATTTGTCGAATCGGTTATATTCATAAACGGGTTTAGTTGTTCTTCCCAGGGGCGGCTTATCCGGCGCGAATAATTTAACTGAACCTCATTGTCGTTCGGTAAAGAATAGGAGAGAAAAGTACTTGGAAACAATTTTAAATAGTGGGTTTTATAAGGAGCTACATCCTTCTCCGCTTGCATATATGCAAGCGAGCGGGTTACAATATTTGAATATTCTCCACGAACACCTGCCTGATAAGATAATTTTCCCAGTTTCCCTCCGTAAGTCCCGTAAATAGCGTGTACATCCTGGTTATAGGTAAAACGGTTGAAAAGGCTGGTAATGGGTTCGAAGTTGTTTTCATTGCTTCCCGAATAGGTTTCTACAGGACTGACATTCTTATCGAGTGTTCCTTTATAGCCGGCTTCAATTTTATGTTTTTCGTTGATTGTATTAACATAGTCGGCCTGAATTTCCCAATTATGGTTGTCCATATTGCTCTTCTGTTTTTGAAAAGATGAAACTTCTTTATTGTTTGTAAACAACGAAGTTTGTGTGTAAATAGCTGGCTGGTTCATTTTCCAGGTATTGTATGATGCTGAAAAATCAATGTTACTGTTGTCGCTAAAATCATGCTTATATCCCAATTGCAGATTACCTCCAAGCATATCGTTTTTCATTGTCGAAATACGTTTGCTTTGTGAATAAAGATCTACAATGTTGCTTTGGTAGTTCATCCTGCTGTTATCTTTTCCCCCGTCAATCATTGTCAAACCTGATAACGACAGGTGATCTTTCGTGTTAATATGCCAGGTAAGTCCGGTGCGGGCAAACCAACTATTCCAGGTTCCTTTGCCCGCTGAAGTTTGGTTTAGATAAGTAGTATCGGCCCCTAGGTAATTCAGCCGGTTAGAGTATCCTCCGCTTTTGAATACAAAACGGTTAAACCCCAGGTCGGCATAAGCATCCAATTTTCCACTGCTGAAGTTATAGTTTGTGCTGGCACTATATCCTCCATTTGAGTCAATGCCTGTCTGCACACCTCCGTAATAACCGGCTTTACGGTTCTTCTTAAGTATAATGTTGATGATCCCCGTTGTTCCCTCGGGGCTGTATTTTGCCGAAGGGTTTGTGGTAATCTCTATCCTGTCGATGCTCTCGGCGGGCAACTGTCGTAGTATCTGTCCCCGGTTTTGAGAAGACAAGCCGGATGCCTTTCCATCTATCCATATGGTTACAGATGAATTTCCACGCAATGATACTTCTCCTTTATTGCCTACTTTAACTGATGGGATGTTACGAAGCACATCGCTGGCCGACCCTCCTGTTGAGGCAATATTCTGGGCAACATTAAAGACTTTTTTATCCAACTCAAATTTCATTTGTGAACGTAAGCCCTTAACCTGCACTTCTTCAATTCCAACTACATCTTTAGACAGAAGAACTGGAGGAATATCAACAACGCTATTTTCAGGAGCAATGACAATATCTGTTTCATAGGCAACATAACCTACCATCGATGCCTTTAAATTAAATGTATCAACAGGCAGATTTTCTAATGTAAATATTCCTCCCTGATTGGTAATCGTACCTTGGGGCTGAAAATCGCCTGCTCCTTTTTTTGTTATGCTGATGGTAACAAACTCAAGGGGCTCATTTGTTTGTGCATCGAGTACCTTTCCTTTTGCTGCACCGGGCGATTTTTCTGCAGCATGGGCATTGCCAAATAAGATTATCAAAAAAATGACACTGACTATTAATCGTTTCATAACTTATAATTTGCCCGTAAAATTGTAGAATTAAAATGTGCCCAGTTTTTGATATCCGGGCAAAGCGAAAAAATGACTGGTAATAACGAAAAACCGGGTTTTATCGGTTGCCGTTTATTTAATGAATAATATGGTGTTTCATTATCTTTGTGAAAATATCTTGTTATGCAAATTGATAAACTTACTTCCCGTAAATCGATAATATTATCCAGCCTTTTGTTGGCAATATTTATTATTTATCCCAACATTGTTTATTTGCGCTGGGACCTGGAAGATATTGAGTTTTACGGCGGAAAAACTCCGCTTTTCATCCTGTTTGCTTTTCGTTACTTTTTTTTTGCTACCATCATTTATATTTCCTTTCAGGTGAATGTTCGCCATCTTAGTAAAGACACTCTTGCAAAACGGCTGGGGCGCATTTTAGTGATTGTTCTGGTTTCTTATGGTATTTATATTCTCATTGCATTTGCTATTGTCCCGCATGGCGACAGCTTTAATGACATACTGATATTCCAGTTTGCTATTGTTTTTTTACTCTGTGTACTCCTTGGGCAGATTTTGGCTATGTATTCAGAGCAACGGAAAAAAGAACAGGAAATAGAACAACTAAAAGTTGAAAACCTGCAAAGCCGTTGCGAAGCCCTGGCTAACCAGATTAATCCACATTTTTTTTTCAATTCACTTGGAGGGCTTTCTTCCCTTGTCAGAGAAGATGATAAAGAGCGAACATTGGAATATGTTAATAAGTTATCGGCAGTTTTTCGCTATATATTGCAGAGCGACAAAAAGGGTCTGGTAACATTGGACGAAGAATTCAACTTTCTTGAATCATACCGTTATCTTCTTGAGGTTCGTTATGCAAATAAGCTTTCGTTTGATATTACTATTGATAGTAAAAACAGAAAACTGAAGCTCCCGGTATTATCACTGTTGCCCCTGATTGAGAACGTTGTAAAACACAATGTTATTGATAGTGAAAACAGGATGGTTGTTTCGGTCCTGGTAAATGAGAAGCCGGAAATTGTCGTTTCTAATCCAATCCATAAAAAAATGGAAGAATCTCTTTCGAATGAAATCGGCTTAACTAATTTGAAAAACCGTTTTATTTTATTGATGGATACACAAATACAGGTAGAAAAAACAGATGAAGTGTTTCGGGTATATTTGCCTTTAAAAAAATAAGACACATGAGAGTATTGATAGTAGAAGATGAAACTTCGGCATATATTAACCTGAAGAAAATACTTGAAGAGGTCGATAAAACAATCGAGATTACAGAAAACACCGAAAGTATAAAACAAACCGTAAAATGGTTGGAAAACAATACTGCCCCTGACCTAATTTTTATGGACATCCACCTGTCTGACGGTTCAGCTTTCAACATCTTTAACCTGGTAAAAGTCGAGGTGCCCATTGTTTTCACAACCGCCTACGATGAATATGCTATTGAGGCATTTAAGGTCAATAGCATTGACTATTTAATGAAGCCGATAGAGAAAAGCGAAGTAAAACGTGCGATTGATAAATACCGGAAATTAAACGGGCATGATTTGGTAAAATATATCAATCATTTGTCTCAACTAATTCCTTCGGGCAGGTATCCGGAAAAACTGCTGATCCCGGTAAACGACAAGTTAATCCCAGTAACTCTGAACGAAGTCGCCTGCTTTTATACCACGGATAATTCAACTCAAATCATACTCCTCGACGGACAAAAACTTTCATATAATAAAAGTTTGGACAGTATTGTAAGTGTAGTAGACCCTTCCTTATTCTTCAGGGCAAATAAACAGTTTGTTATCGCAAAAAAGCAAATTAGCGACATTACGATTTGGTTTGATAACCGACTTTTAATTTCGCTAAGGGTTGAAACGCCGGAGCGAATTTATATCAGTAAAAATAAAGCAGCACCATTTAAGCAATGGATGATTTCGTAGCCTTCGAAGGCTGTGGTACGTTATCCAGTCTTGATATCGGCATATTCTTTAGCTTTAAATGGTGCGAAAACAGAACCGAAAAGTTCTTCTCGTTTTTATAACAAGTACTGTTTCCATTTGAAATCAGAAAGATTTTATAAAAGCCGAGAGATCTTCCCAAAGTTTTAATTCATCTATTAAATAGTTCGATTTTTGTACCGTCAGGGTCACAAAAAAGGAGTCTGACATCCGGTATGTTAGGCTCCTTTACTTTTTATTCCGGATGGTTTTCAATATCCTCTTTAGTGGTTTCCACTGGCAAAGTCCCGTTTGCCGGGGACCATCACCGGACTTTCTGTGCATATTCTGTGCATCTTCTGTGCTTATCCTGTGCTATTATAGTACAGAATATCTATTGAAGAACCATTGAAAAAGATTTGAAAATAGGGCACGATCCCTGAACGGATTTAAACTTCTGTTTTGGATCTCTTGCTTTCCGCGATTGGGAATGAAGAAATTGGATTTCTTTCGTGACTCACAGGAAGAGGCGATGAACGTGATTGGGGATTTCGAAAGAGAGCTTTCTGTACTAAAAAAAGAAAGCTGCCTCGGGATGAAGCAGCTTTCGGTATAATAGCGTAATTATAATCAATTACTTTGCAGCGCCGGCAGAACCTAATACATTCACGATTTTGTGTTTGTAGAGGTCTTTTAATGCGCTACGGGCAGGACCTAAGTATTTTCTTGGGTCGAATTCGCCTGGTTTTTCAACGAGAACTTTGCGGATAGCAGCGGTCATCGCGATACGTCCGTCAGAGTCGATATTGATCTTGCATACTGCAGAAGAAGCAGCCTGTCTCAGTTGATCTTCAGGGATACCTACTGCATCTTTCATGGCGCCGCCATTTTCGTTGATCACTTTTACAAGATCAGCAGGAACTGAAGAAGCGCCGTGAAGAACGATCGGGAAGCCGGGAAGTTGTTTTTCGATTTCTTTGAGGATATCGAAACGGAGCGGCGGAGGAACAAGAACACCGTCAGCATTGCGGGTGCACTGTGCCGGGGTGAATTTGTTTGCACCGTGTGAAGTACCGATAGAGATTGCCAATGAATCTACACCTGTTTTCTTGGTGAAATCGATAACATCTTCTGGGTTGGTATAAACAGATTTAGCTGCTACAACATCGTCTTCGATACCTGAAAGGATACCAAGTTCGCCTTCGACAGTTACGCCGCGGGCGTGAGCATATTCTACAACCTGTTTGGTGATTTCGATGTTCTTTTCATAAGAATGGTGAGAGCCGTCGATCATGACAGAGGAGAATCCCATGTCGATACATGATTTGCA
Source organism: uncultured Prolixibacteraceae bacterium (assembly GCA_964632305.1). GTDB lineage: Bacteria > Bacteroidota > Bacteroidia > Bacteroidales > Prolixibacteraceae > CAZWBR01. The sequence continues at coordinate 42,978 of CAZWBR010000025.1, read as the reverse complement.
GGTTTCGAAGCTATCGCCGTGGTCGAGGTGAAGAACGATCGGGATGCCTGCTCCACCGCTGATTTCTTTAGCATACGCTACAGCGCCTTCGGCCATGTAACGAAGTAAAGTCTGGTTGGCATAGTCGCGGGCGCCTTTTGAAACCTGTAAGATAACAGGAGATTGAGTTTCAACACAGGCCATGACGATGGCTTGTAACTGCTCCATATTGTTGAAGTTGAAGGCAGGAATTGCATACCCACCCTGAACAGCCTTGGCAAACATCTCTTTGGTGTTGACCAATCCTAAATCTTTGTAGCTAATTGCCATTGTATTATCAGATTTTGTGATTAAATAAATAACGTTTGAAATAACAAGGCGAATATACGCAAAATTGACGGTAATAGGAAGATGGAGCCTCTGTTTAAGCATAAAATTAATGCTTACTTAATATTGTTAAGCCCTCTTTTTAGGTTGAATATTATCGTTTTGGAGGAGTTTTCAGAGCCTATGGCCTTAACAGATTAGGGTGTTGTATCGCATTCCTGTTTTTTACTATGGATTGCGTAGCCGTCAGATTCCGAATTTAAGTTAACTTCGCTTTATACTAATCCTCAGTTTCGGGTATTGACTTGTCTGAGGAATAGTACAGAATTTTACTGGTTGAACAATGAAAGCACTGATCGGGACAATTGGATTGATTCTGCTGATGATCGTGGTTATGCCGAAGGCCAATGCCCAGAGAAGGCCTGCGCAGCCGGGTAAGGCCGAATCGTTATATAATGAGGCCAAAACAGAGTTTCAGGGCGGGGATACCCGTAAGGCGATCGAATTGCTGGATCAGGCGCTTAAAAACGATCCCGGTTATTACATGGCCCATTTCGCACTGGCCGATATCTATGATGCAGAGGGTGATTTGGATAAAGAGATGGCAGAATTGAAATCGGGATTGTCCCTGGCGGGAAACAGTTATCCAAACGGGTTTAAATTTCTTGCCAAGACACAGTTTGCAAAGGGGCAATACGATGAAGCCTTGTTGAATGCCAATCAGTTTGCTTTCTTAAAGAAGAGTCTTACTCCTGAAGAACAGAACCTGATCGGGTCGTGCCGTTTTGCAGCTGAGGCGGTGAAAAATCCGGTGGCTTTTGTTCCTGTGAATCCCGGCCCTTCGATTAATTCGCCCTCCGACGAGTATTGGCCCAGCCTGGATGCTGAGGCCAGGGAACTGGTCTTTACGCGGCTCATCGATCGCGATCGGGATGGGAATAAACTGCCGGTAGCCCAGGAAGATTTTTATGTTTCAGTATGTGATTCGGGGCAATGGTTAGCGGCAAGAGCGATCGGCGACCCGGTTAATACGCCGGATAACGAAGGGGCTCAATGTATCTCGGCCGACGGGCGGCTGTTGTTTTTTACGGCCTGTGGAAGGCCTGATGGATTGGGGAGTTGCGATATCTATATGTCGGTCAGGGGGGCAAACGGTCAATGGTCAGACCCGGTAAACCTTGGATCGCCCGTCAACAGTGGGGGATGGGAGTCGCAACCTTCGGTTTCGGCCGACGGTCGTTATCTCTTTTTCGTGAGCAACCGGGCAGGGGGTAAGGGGAAGATGGATATCTGGCAGGCCGAGAAGCTGGGCATATCAGAGAAGGGTTTTCCGGTATATGGCAAAGTTGTAAATGTGCAGTCAATTAATTCTCCGGGCAACGAGCTTTCGCCTTTTATTCATGCCGACGGAAAGAGCTTTTATTTTGCTTCCGATTATTGGCCGGGAATGGGGGGGACCGACCTGTTTATTTCACGGATCGATAACCACGAGGTTGAAAAGCCAGTTAACCTGGGCTATCCGATTAACACCTCCGGGAACGAAGAGGGTCTTGTTGTCGAAGTACTCGGGAAGAAAGCGTGGTATACGGCCAAAAATGAGAATTCAGCCGGAAAAGATATTTTATATTTTGATCTTCCGGAGAATATTCAACCCTTGAAAGTTTCCTATGTAAAAGGGAGGGTTGTGGATTCAAAGTCAAAAGATCTTCTATCAAGCGATATGGTCCTTCAGGATCTGGCACGAAATGAGGAGGTGCAGCATATTTTTGAACAGGAAAACAAGGGTGAGTTTCTCTTTTGTCTTCCATCAGGGAAAAACTATGGATTGAATGTTGCCTGTAAAGGTTATCTTTTCCGCTCGTTTAATTTTGATTTGCAGGATGTTTATTCCAAGTCTAATCCGCTTTATCTGACCGTAGAGCTCGACCGTATTGAAAAAGAGAAATCGACGATACTGGAGAATATTTTCTTTGAGACCGATTCCTGGCAATTGAAACCGGAATCAGCGCCTCAGTTGGCTGAGATGGTGTCTTTCCTGAAATCGAATCCCGGCCTGGTTGTTGAAATTGGTGGTCATACCGATCATGTAGGTACGGCTGAGTATAATCTGACTCTTTCGGAGAAGCGGGCCCAGGCGGTTGTGGATCATCTGATAAAAGGGGGTATTGCTCCCGAAAGACTGAAGAGCCGGGGTTATGGTTTTACGCGACCCATAGGGGATAACAACACCGATGAGGGCCGGAAAGTCAACCGTCGAACAGAACTGAAGATCGTACAGGATTAGAAAGGTTTGTTATTCCGATCACTATTTTCGTTCCAGCTCCTTTAAATTGTCCATCTTCTTCTTTTGCAGGAAGGTGTAGATGTCGCCCAGGTGTTCTTTAACTTGTTTATTGCCGAATTCGTAAACCTTGCTCACCAGTCCGTCGAGGAAGTCGCGGTCGTGAGAGACGAGAATCAGTGTTCCGTCGAAGTCCTGCAACGCGCTTTTCAGGATATCTTTGGTCTTCAGATCGAGATGGTTGGTAGGCTCGTCGAGGATCAGCAGGTTGACCGGTTCGAGCAACAATTTGATCATGGCCAAGCGGGTGCGTTCGCCACCCGATAATACTTTCACTTTTTTGGTCCAACTGTCACCGCCAAACATGAAAGCCCCAAGGATATCTTTGATTTTGGTGCGGATATCACCTTTCGCTACATCGTCGATGGTCTGATAGACCGTGATTTCTTCGTCAAGCAGTGAAGCTTCGTTTTGGGCGAAATAACCGATCATCGTATTATGCCCGAGCGAGAGTTTGCCTTCATGCTCGATCTGTCCCATGATGGCTTTGACCAGGGTCGATTTTCCTTCTCCGTTCTTTCCAACGAAAGCGACCCTTTCGCCCCGTTCGATAGAGAGGGAGGCATTTTTGAAGATCAGTTTCTCGCCATAGCTTTTGGAAAGATTGTCGATTATGACGGGGAAGTTACCCGAACGGGGAGCCGGCGGAAATTTCAACCGTAAGGCAGAGGTATCTTCTTCATCCACTTCGACCAGTTCCAGCTTTTCCAGCATCTTTACCCTGGATTGAACCTGTAGCGTTTTGGAATAGGTGCCCTTGAACCGTTCGATAAATTCTTCCGTCTCGGCGATCATCTTTTGCTGTTCGTCCCAGGCTTTTTGCTGTTGATCGCGACGTTCTTTCCTCAGTTCGAGGTATTTCGAATAGTTGACTTTGTAATCGTAGATTCGTCCCATCGTTACTTCGATGGTCCGGGTGGTGATATTATCGACAAAAGCGCGGTCGTGGGAGATGACCATTACCGCTTTGGCGCTGTTGGTAAGGAAATCTTCGAGCCACTGGATCGATTCGATATCGAGGTGATTGGTAGGCTCGTCGAGCAGGATCAGATCCGGTTTCTTGAGTAACAGTTTAGCCAACTCGATGCGCATCCTCCAACCCCCGCTCAGTTCCCGGGTAGGACGGTTGAATTCTTCACGGGCGAAGCCCAGTCCGATCAGTATTTTTTCAACTTCGGCATCGTAATTGACCTCTTCGATGGAGTAGAACTTCTCGCTTAGCGCAGAAACTTCTTCGATCAACTGAAAGTAACTCTCCGATTCATAGTCGGTGCGGGTTGAAAGCTGAAGGTTCAGTTCGTCAATTTTTTGCTGCATGTCAGCGATATGGGCAAAAGCCTGGGAAGCCTCTTCAAAGACAGTACGTTCGTTATCGGTCATCAAATGTTGGGGCAGATAGGCGATGACGGCCTCCTTCGGGGTGGCAACCCTTCCGCGTGAAGGCGATTTAACTCCTGCAATGATTTTGAGTAGTGTGGACTTACCAGCACCGTTTTTACCCATCAAGGCGATACGATCCTTATCGTTGATTACAAATGAGATATCCTTGAATAGCGTTGTGCCGCCAAATTCCATCGTAAGTCCGTCAACTGAAATCATCTTCTTTTTTTTATTGAGGCGCAAAGATAACCGTTTTGCAATAGTAATTAAACTGTTGTTCGCTGACGGGTTTGAAAACGATCGATTTGGTCGTTGAATCAACCATTGGCACAGACTTCCACAATATTTATTCTCTGGCATTGAGCTGCAGTAGCATCCTGAAGATTAGGAAATTTAAGGATTATTGTGTATCTTAAACTGATTGATTCAAAAACTATCAGGATATGAAGACATCATTTGTAATGACAATTATGTTTATCCTTTTCATTTGTTTTGCAAATGCTCAGGGTGATATCGAGGTGAAAGTCGTGGAGAAAACAATGTCGAAGGGTATGAATACCGCTTTCGAGGTTACCATTCCTGAAGCCAAATTCAAGGATACGGAAGAGATCTGGAAGAAATATGTGAATTCTCACAGTTTTGGTAAGAAGGTGGGACAGTTTACGACAAAGATTGGGAATGTATTTCGTGATTCCGAGAGTCGGAAGGAGTTGCAGAACCTTAAGGTGGAGAAGAAGGGTGATGAATATTTTGTTCAATCTGTGGTTCATGATGCGTTGACGTCCCGGCCCATGGATATTTATGCCCGAATTACCCAACTGGATGAAGGGACACAGTTAAGCGCTTTTTTCCAATACACCGATTCTATTTTTATCAATGGAGAGAACTCCGATGCAGAAATGATGGACTCTTTTAAGAATTATCTGCATGATTTTGGAGTGGAAGTCTACCGAAATGAAGTCAATCAACAAATTAAAGCGGCCGAATCGGTGCTTAAGGATGAAGAAAAGACGCTGAAATCGTATGAACGGGAAGTCGACCGCCTGGAGAAATCGATTGGCAGGAATGATGTGAAGATTTCGGAGTATGAAGCGAATATTGTCAATCAGAATGCTCAGTTAAAGGTGGTCGATACCAAGACGGCTGAACAGAAAGATCTGTTGCGGACCTATGAGAAGAAATCTGCCGATTATACCACCACTAAGGATTATCTGAAAAGCCTGAAAAAGGAAAGAAACAGCATTCTTTCGGATATAAAGAAACAGAAGAAACGAATTCTGGATAATAAGCTGGAGATTCAGAAATACCGGGCCGAAATCAATAAGTTACTGGACAATCAGCATACTCAGCAATCGGTTATTGAAGAGAAGCAAAAAAATGTTGCTGATCTGGAGACAAAATTTGAGGCCATCAAGTGATTGTCTGAAAAAACATTCCCCGGACTCACTAAAGCCTGGGGAATGTTTTTTTAATCTATTCTTCGATTAATGGATTCTATTTTAGAGCTTCAAACATTATTTCAACCGGATGGACCGCGGTTTTGCCGGTCCCGTCCTTGATGTGGTGGCGGCAACTGGTCCCGGGAGCGGTGATGGTGATTGAATCGTCGGAACGGCGAACTTCAGGGAAGAGGACCATTTCGCCGATCTGCATTGAAAGCTGGTGATGCTCTTTTTCGTAACCGAACGAGCCAGCCATTCCGCAGCATCCTGATTTGATTTCCTGGACCGAATAGTTGACCGGCAGAGAGAGCATGCGCCTGGTGGGTAAGGTAGAGGCAACTGCTTTTTGCTGACAGTGACCGTGAAGTTTTATCTCCCGTTTCGCATCAGTAAACTGATCGGCGGTGATATTTCCTTTTTCCATTTCCTTTACAAAGAACTCTTCGAAGAGTAGGGCGTTTTTCCCGATATTGACGGCTGTCTCTTTTAGTTCCGCGGAGGCCAGGTCGGGGTATTCATCGCGGAAGGTAAGAATGGTCGAAGGTTCCAACCCGATGAGTGGCGTTTCATCAGTGATCAGTTTTCCGAGCAACAGTATATTGTCAATGGCGATTTTCTGAGCTTCCCTTACTAACCCTTTCGACAGGAAAGTACGGCTGCTTTCACGGTGTTTCGGAATCTCAACAGCATAGCCAAGCCGGTTAAGTAATAAGATCGCTTTAATACCGATTCCGGGTTCCTGCAAGTTGGTAAATTCATCGGCAAAGAAATATACTTTTCCTTTATTTCCGTTGTGTTGGCCGTTTTTCTTTTGCCAGGCCTGAAGGCTTTGTTTGGCATAGCCGGGTATGGTCCGGTCGGGATGGAAACCGATGGCCGATTTGAACCATTTTTGATTTAGGATAAAGTTGGTTATGGGGCGAAAAGCCATAGCCAGTCTCCCTAACCGTGGCAGGTAGGCAATTAATCTTGATCTGAAAGGAATGCCATGCTCGTCGTAATAATGTTGCAGAAATTCGGCTTTGATCTTGGCCATATCCACATTGGAGGGACATTCGCTTTTACATCCTTTACAGGAGATGCAGAGGTCTAAGGCCTCATAGATTTCCTTATGCGATAAGGGATTTTTTTGGTCGGAATGATGAAGATATTCCCGAAGAAGATTGGCTCTTCCGCGGGTCGATTTGTCCTCATCGCGGGTAGCCATGAAGGTCGGGCACATCGTTCCGCCAATAACCTCACTTTTCCGACAGTCGGCCGAGCCGTTGCATTGTTCAACGGCTCTCAGGTAACCGTGGGTGGAAGAAAAGTCGAAGGTGGTTTCAATATGAGGATATCGGTTAGTCAGGGCATAACGAAGATTGTGGGTAATGGGCGGCACATCGGTTATCTTGCCGGGGTTCAGCACATTTCGGGGATCCCAGGTTTTTTTAATCTCCTTGAACAGTTGATAGATTTCTTCTCCGTACATAAACTGAATGAAAGCACCGCGAAGTCGTCCGTCGCCGTGCTCACCGGAGAGTGAACCCCGGTGTTTTTTAACCAGTGAAGCCACATCAGTGGCCAGGGTTTCATAAAGCTTCTGATCGATGGGATCTTTAAGATTTAGAAGCGGACGAAGATGAAGCTCTCCGGTGGCGATATGGGCATAGAAGACACAGCTCAGTCCGTGATTGGCAAGCACTTTCTTAAAATCAGCCACATAATCAGCAAGACGGCTTGGGGCCACTGCTGTGTCTTCGATCACGGTCACGCTTCGTTTATCGCCTGGGATATTGGAAAGAAGTCCCAGGCCCGCAGTCCTCAGTTCCCAGACTCTTTTGATCTGGTCATCCCCAAAGATCAGCGGGAAATGGTAGCCTAATCCGGCCGCTTTGAGTTCTTCGACCATTCGGGCATGCCGCTCCTCTATCTCTTCCCGGGAATCTGCAGCAAATTCGATCATAAGAACCGCCTTGGGATTGCCATGGATAAAGAAGCGGTTTTGACGCTGGGATATATTCTCTTTGGTACAATCCATAATGATATCATCCATCAGCTCAATAGTCGTGGGTTGATGCTTCAGAATAATCAGATTGGCTTGTATTGATTCCTCAAGTGAGGTAAAGTGGGCCGGGACAACACATTTGATTTTGGGCGGAAGAGGGATCAGGTTGATCTTCATCGATGTGGTGAAGGCTAATGTCCCCTCCGATCCGGCTAATAGTTTTGAGAAATTAAACATTACGCCATTCCCGGTAAAAGGATCAGTATCCATCAGGAAATCGACGGCATAGCCCATATTTCTGCGGGTTACTTCCGGATCAGGGTAAACATCCCGAATTTTCGACTGCAGTTCCTTATCCGATAAGAGCTGTTTAATCTGTTGATAGATTTTGGTTTCCAGGAGCTCTGGATTTCCGTTACATTTCGCTTCGAATTCTTCGTTGTTCAAAGGGCCAAAGGTTGCCTCAGATCCATCTGACAATAGGGTTTCCACCTCCAGGATATGCTCTCTGACACTGCCATAGATGAGCGATCGTAAACCACAGGAGTTGTTGCCCAACATCCCGCCAACACGACACCGGTTCGTGGTTGATGTTTCGGGTCCGAACAATAAACCGTAAGGTTTCAGGAAGAGATTTAATTCGGAGAGATTGACTCCCGGTTCTACTCTTACCCATTTTTCCCCTACGTTTAGTTCCAGGATGCGGTCCATGAATTTGGAGATATCGATCACGATGCCGGATCCGACCACTTGTCCAGCCAGTGAGGTTCCTGCCCCGCGGGGAATCACGGAGGTGCCGTTCTCACGGGCGAAATTCAATATTTTACGGATGTCCTCCTTATTTTTCGGAATCACGACTGCTTGCGGAATCTCCCGATAGGAGGAAGCGTCTGTCGCGTAAATTATCCGATTGGTCTTATCGGTAAGGATTTCACCTTCAATGGATTTTTTTATATTTTCGAAGGAAAGGGTTGTCGTCATATCACAGATTATTGCGGATTGCTAAAATACAAAAGTTAGGTTGTGCAAAAAAAGAAATTACTAAGGAAAGTTTCTAATTGATAATTGATGACACAAAACTGTTCCTTTAGAGATAATGTTTTTGAATAAAAAAGTAGGTGATTATCAGGATAACTCCTTCAAGAATGCTTATTTTTGCGTACTTTTAATTAAATAAGTCGAAAGTTTAAACTTATACGATAAGATGGAACTATTAACAAGAATAAAGGAGAATGCCACCCTATTGCAGAATAGGGTCGTTTTGCCTGAAGGCTCTGAGATTAGGACACTTAAGGCAACAGAAATCATACTGAAACAAAAACTTGCCAGGATTATTCTTCTTGGCAACCCAGATAAAATCAAAGAGATTGCATCAAGAGAAGGATTGGATATTAGTCGTGCCGAGATTGTTGATCCAACCACCAGCGCTAAGCGTGAAGAGTATGCCGAAATAATGGTCGAGATACGGAAGAGTAAAGGATTAACCACCGAGGCTGCTTTAAAATTATTGAATGATCCGTTATATTACGGACCTATAATGATCAAGGCCGGGGATGCAGACGGTGAAGTTTCGGGGGCGATAAATGCTACCGGGGATGTGTTGAGACCTGCTTTCCAGTTTGTCAAAACGCAGCCTGGGGTCACTGTTGTGTCCGGAGTTTTCTTTATGATTTTCAAGGATCAATCATTGGGCGATAATGGCTTATTGGTATTCGCGGATTGTGCGGTGATGCCTGACCCGGATGAGAAACAATTGGCCGAGATTGCAATTACGACTGCCAAAACAGCCAAGATGATTGCCGGTATTGAGCCAAGGGTAGCTATGCTTTCCTTTTCAACAAAGGGAAGTGCTCAGCATGAGTTTGTCGATAAAGTGGCTAATGCAACAAAAATTGCCAGGGAGCTGGCCCCTGAGTTGTTGATCGATGGGGAGATGCAACTGGATGCGGCGCTTGTACCCGAGGTTGGGCAACTGAAGTCGCCGGGAAGTAAAGTAGCCGGTAAGGCCAATGTTTTGGTGTTCCCGGGTTTGGAAAGCGGAAATATCGGGTATAAACTGGTTCAGCGATTGGCAGGGGCCGAGGCTATTGGTCCGGTCCTCCAGGGAATGGCAGCCCCGATTAATGATCTTTCGCGCGGCTGTTCAGTCAGTGATATTGTGAATATGGTTGCAATAACGGCCAATCAAGTTGGAACAAAAGGAAAATAGAAAACAAAGCAAGGTTTATCTTGTTCTTTGTGATATAGGGAAAAATAGTTTGTTACAAATTGGAGTAAATAATGGAAGATTTGATAATTGAACCTATTGAGGATTTTGGACTAAGCAAGAAACAGCAGCAACGTACGCTCTTTTCCAAGATCGGTATAGTGGGATGTGGAAAAGCCGGACAGAACATTGCCAGGATAGCCAGTGTGAATGGCATAGAGGTTGTGTTCATCGAGCTTTCACAGGAAAAGATTGATAATGCCTTCATTCAGTTGGGCAAGATACTGGATCGAAGTATTGAAAACTGGGGGATGACCCCCGGGGAGAAGAAGTTAATTCTTTCCAGGATTAAAGGGAGTCTGGATTACAAGGATTTGTCCGATTGTGATTTTGTTATTGAAGCGATCAGGGCGGAAGCAAGCGACCGGAAAATTCTGGAACGTAAAGAGGTGTTCCGTCGGATTGAAGAGGTCGTTAGCCAGGAATGTATTATCGCCACCAATTCCACCACTATTATTATCACTGAGCTTTCATCGGAACTGAAATACAGGGAACGTTGTGTGAGCTTGCATTTTTTTGTTCAGTCGCCTGAAGCCCGCGTTTGTGAGGTGGTCAAAGGACTTTATACCTCGAATGAGGTTTATGAAAAGGTGTTGAAATTTGTGAAGATGGTTAACCGTCTGCCGATTCCGGTTGAAGAATCTGCCGGATTGATTTCGATCCGGCTCTATGCTGCACTGTTGAACGAGGCTTGCAGGACCTTGATGGAAGGGGTTGGGACAATGGATGATATTGATAAAGTTATGAAGATCGGGTTTGGAATGCGGTTTGGACCGTTTGAATTAGCCGATATCTTAGGATTGGATAAGATCAATCGCTGGATGGAAAACCTGTACGATGAGTTTGGAGATCCGAAATATATGGCATCACCGGTTATTAAGAGATTGGTAAGGGCGAAACGTTTCGGGAAGCTTAGCGGCATAGGTTTTTACAAATATGATGAGAACGGAAAGATGATCATTGATGATTCGATCAAAGTTTCCAAAATATAATTTTTACCAGGAATAATTTTATCATGAAAATATTAGTTCTCAATTGCGGGAGTTCATCGATCAAATATCAACTTTTCAATGTCGATGAAAACAAGGTCCTTGCCAAAGGGGTTGTTGAGAAGATCGGCATGAAGGGCTCATTTTTAAAACATGAAAAAGAATCAGGTCAGAAGGTTCAGTTTGAGGGTGAGATTCTGGATCATCAAATAGGGATCGAGTATGTTCTCGGGGTGCTTTCAAGCGTAAAACATGGATGTTTGAAATCCTTGGAGGATATCGATGCCGTAGGTCACCGCGTGGTTCATGGAGGTGAACGGTTTAAAGGAAGTGTTTTAATTACCGAGGAGGTGATATCCGAAATGGAGAAATTTATTGAGTTGGCACCTCTCCATAATCCGCCGAATTTGAAAGGGATTCATGCAATTAAAGCTTTGATTCCCTCCATACCGCAGGTTGGCGTGTTTGATACGGCTTTTCATCAAACGATGCCACAGCACGCATTTATGTATGCAATTCCTTATGCCTTGTATAAAAAATACGGGATCCGTCGTTACGGTTTTCACGGGACCAGTCATCGCTACGTGAGTAGCAGGGCTTGCGAGTTACTGGGAATAGATGCCAAAAACAGTAAGGTCATTACCTGTCATCTAGGCAACGGGGCTTCGGTTTGTGCGGTAAAGAACGGGGAGTCTATTGATACCTCCATGGGTTTCACTCCCGTTGAAGGATTAATCATGGGAACCCGATCAGGGGATATCGATATGGGGGCTGTAACTTACATTATGGATAAAGAAAAGATCGGGACAAAATCTGCTTCGACGCTTTTCAATAAACATTCGGGATTGTTGGGTATTTCGGGCATCTCGTCCGATTCGCGCGATATCCGGGCTGCCGCTTTTGAAAGGGGGGATGAACGGGCTTTATTGGCAATTGATATGTTCAATTATCGGATTAAAAAGTACATCGGTTCATATGCTGCCGCCATGGGGGGAATCGATGTCCTGGTCTTTACCGGGGGTATCGGTGAAAATTCGGATGATACGCGTTCCGGGATATGTAAGGATTTAGGATTTTTAGGAATAGAGATTGATGAATCGATCAATCAAAATCTTCGGGGTAAGGAGCAAGTAATCAGTAAAAAAGATGGAAAAGTGAAAGTGATTGTTGTTCCGACAAACGAGGAGTTGATGATCGCGATAGATACCAAGAAGATTGTTAGTAGTCAAACTAAAGAATTGATTTAAATAACAATGAATATCCTCGTCCTTAATTGTGGCAGTTCGTCAATAAAGTTTCAGCTTTTAGCCATTGGCGGGAGCGACCTGCTTTTGGCTAAAGGAATTGTGGACAGAGTGGGCTCGGATCTGAGTTGTTTCTCCGTTAAAGTGCCGGATGAGGAGGATGTAAAGGAGCAGGTAGAAGTACCTGACCATAAGGCTGGAATTGATACGATTCTTAACTTTTTGACGGATCCGGTGAGAGGTGTGCTGAACTCTCTGAATGAAATTGAGGCCGTTGGTCACCGGGTGGTTCATGGAGGGGAGAAGTTCAATTCCAGCCAGATTATTAATGATGCCGTAAAAAACGATATTCGGGAATGTTTTGAATTGGCTCCACTGCATAATCCGGCCAATTACCAGGGGATCATGGCGGTAGAGCAATTACTTCCCGGCATTCCCCAGGTGGCGGTATTTGATACCGCTTTCCATAGTACGATGCCGGAACATGCCTATTTGTACCCATTACCCTTTGAGTATTATACCAAACTTCATGTAAGGCGCTATGGTTTTCACGGGATCAGCCATCAGTTTGTTGCCCAGAAAGCCTGCCAGATTTTGGGGGTGGATTATTACAAACAAAAGATTATCACCTGTCATTTGGGCAACGGAGCTTCAGTTACGGCAATCGATTGTGGGCAATCTGTGGATACCTCCATGGGTTTTACACCCAACGATGGGTTGATGATGGGCACCCGTACCGGGTCATTCGATCCGGGCGCTCTTCTTTATATTGCGCAGCATGAGGACCTTTCAATTGAGCAGGTAAACGATGTGATTAACCGTAAAAGCGGTGTTTTGGGGGTATCGGAGTTCTCCTCAGATATGAGAGATCTGGTCCAGGATGCCAAAGAGGGTCATGAAAAATCGCTGTTGGCCTTAAAAATGTATGCTCACCGGGTGAAAAAATTTATCGGTGGATATACCGCTATTCTCAATGGTTTGGATATCCTGATCTTCACAGGAGGTATCGGCGAGAATAACGATTATATCAGGGAGTTGTGTTGCGACCACCTCGATTTTCTGGGTATTTGGTTTGATGCCGAAAAAAATATTGGATTACGAGGTTGTGATGCCGTTATTTCATTGCCCGGTTCAAGGGTTACGGTTATGACAATTTCTACCAATGAAGAGTTGGTTATTGCTCGGGAAACATATCGCTTAGTAAAGGAGAATTGAACCAACACTAACTAATCATTGTTATTTCTGAACGTAAGTTTGATCCTGATCAAAGATATGCTTTTGTCATGTTTTACATGATTGGATTAAACTATATTAGTGACAATTGTAATAATTGACATTATGCCGATCAGAAAACTGGAAGAGCTACTGGAAAGTGCTAAAAAAAATAAAAGGACATCTTTAGTTGTTGTTAACGCTAATGATTATCATTCCATTACGGCAGCCTACCAGGCTGTGAATTTGGGGATTGTTAATGCGGTTTTGGTGGGCGATAAGGATAAGATTTATCCTATTCTTCAGAAGGAACAAATGGATAGTTCTGCTTTTCGGATTATCCACCAACCCGATGAACGTCTGGCTGCAACTGTTGCTGTGACAATGATCAGGAGGGGAGAGGGAGATGTGCTGATGAAAGGATTGATCAGCTCCGATAAGTTTATTAAAGCTATTTTGGATAAAGAGAAGGGCTTACTGTCTGACGGGAATGTTTTAAGCCATGTTACGGCGATTGCCAATCCGCACCATTACAAGTTATTAATTGCCAGTGATGTTGCAGTCCTGCCTACTCCCGATTTTGTCCAAAAGATTCAACAGATTAATTATTTGGTCCAAACGTCCAGGGCACTGGGTATTGATCAGCCTAAAATAGCAGTGATAGCTCCAAGTGAGCAGGTGTTGTTGATGTTAGAATCTTCAAAAGATGCCGCCATCCTGTCGAAGATGAATGAAAGAGGTCAAATCACAGGCTGTTTTGTCGATGGCCCAATGGCACTCGATGTGGCGATTGATCGCGAATCGGCAGAATTGAAAGAAGTGAAGGGGCCTGTTGCCGGCGATGCGGACTGTCTTTTATTTTCCGATTTGGACGCTGGTAATATTTTCTATAAAACCAATATGAAGCTTGCCAATGCCGAATCGGCAGCGGTTTTGGTTGGGGCAAGCGTCCCGGTAGTGCTTTCTTCCCGGTCAGATTCCAGCCTGACAAAGTTATACTCCATCGCACTTGCTTCACTAATGACTAACAAATAGCTAACCGACATATGGATTATAAAAAGAATGAAAGAATTCTGGTGATCAATCCTGGTTCAACGTCCACGAAGATTGCAGTCTACGAAAATGTCATTTGTTCCCTATTGAAAACTTTGTATCATTCAGTTCAGGATCTTGCAAAGTATCAAACTATTGCCGGGCAATTCGAATATCGTAAAAATCAAATCCTTGTTGAACTGGAACGTGACCGGATTGATCTGAAATCGATTGGTATTGTCATTGCCCGGGGTGGATTGACTTATCCTCTCAAATCGGGAGTATATAAAGTCAATGCCTTGATGGTGGAACATTGCCGGAAAGGGATCATGGGGATGCATGCTTCCAACCTGGGATCTATGATCGCGTATGATATTGCCCAAATGTATCCCGGTATTTTAGCCTTGATTGCCGATCCGGTGGTGACCGATGAGATGGATGAGATCGCGCGTGTATCGGGGCATCCGCTTTTCCAGCGACGGTCCATCTTTCATGCCTTGAACCAAAAAGCGGTGGCCAGGCAACATGCCTCAAAAATCGGGAAACGCTATGAGGATTTAAACCTGATTGTCGCTCATTTGGGCGGAGGAATATCTGTCGGAGCCCATTCCGGTGGGCGGGTCATCGATGTGAACAACGCTTTAGACGGTGAAGGACCCTTTTCCCCCGAAAGGAGCGGGACTTTGCCTGCCGGTGAATTAATCTCGCTTTGCTTCAGTGGTAAATACTCACAAGAAGAAATTTACGCGATGGTTTCCGGGGAAGGCGGATTCGTGGCTTACCTTGGAACGAACGATACCCGGGATGTTGAGCAGAATATCGAAAATGGAGATCAGAAGTCGTTGTTTATTTTGGAGGCGATGGCTTATCAAATCTCGAAAAGCATCGGTGAGATGGCAACAGTTCTTAAAGGGAAAATCGACGGGATATTGATCACCGGTGGAATTGCTTACAGCAAGAGGATCATGAAAACGATCCGCGAAAGGGTTGAGTTTATTGCTCCTGTGTTTATCTATCCGGGTCAGGATGAGCTAAAAGCCCTGGCGATGAATGCCCTGATGGTTTCGAGAGGGGAGATTAACGCTGATGAATATGATAAAGAAAACTGATCTGATCTCCTGATCCGGGAATTACGAGATTGATTCGGGAGGCTTGAATAATAATGTTGGAAAAGAAAATATTGACCGGATGATAATCTAAAAAGAGAACCTCATCCGGTCATTTTTATATCCGGTCAACTAAAGCTATCGATGGATCTGCCATGGTTAACAATGGATCCGGCAGATTCAGTAATAAAAACAGCAAAAGCAGTTAATTGGATAGTTGAATGAGTGGTTGAAGTTGGAAGATCGTAGGGAATAAATCATAATGAGGCCCAGATACGGGCGAGGGAAAATCCAGGGGCCTGAATATCGAGATCGAGAAAGTAGCCGAAGGGAGTTTGGGCCACAGAATACCCTCCGTTTTGTAGTCGATTTTCGGCGGCATCGAAAAGTGCTTTGGTGAAAGGGAAAGAGGCTTTAGACTTGGAGAGATGGGCAAAGGAATGGAGAATGATGGTGTCGGCATTATTCTTCCGTGCCGTCCATTTCAGGTGGTTGACCAACTTCTTCTCTCGGCTGGCGACATCTTTTTCCTCATCCGACTCTTCCACTTGGATAAAGGCGACAATGCAATTGTTGAAGGTTGCCCCCGATTCCACGGTTTCGGCTTCTTCAACGGTCTTTTCCGCAGGATGGTACGCAAATTTATTGGTGTAGATGACAAGTACTTTCATTGGTAGGGATAATCGCCGGTCGCGATACTCAACATTAATCAATTTAATTTGTAAACTAAATAAAAAAATCAGTTATTGCGGGTATAATTTTTAAATTTGAGAAAATCATTTGATATGATCGTCCGATATTTAACCGTTATATTGATCTTCTTATTTACAGAAGCCATTCAGGCCACCGGACAAATTTCCTACGGGGGTGAGCCGGCCTCTTTTTCCAAATTGAAGAGCGCTCATGAAGCAGTCCCGGTATTAGATATGATGCCGGTTTTCAATGAATTGCTGATGATGGAGGAGAGCATGGTAAAGGAGCCGGTTAAATCTTATTATTTTGCCAGGAGTTTCGATGTGGATATCGATCCCGTGAAAGACGGCGTTTGGGAAACTGTAAAATCGACCAGGATATGGCGGGTAGGAATCCGGTCAAAGGGGGCTTATTCAATTAATATAATCTTCGATAAAGTGATCGTCCCAACCGGGGCATCGATTTTTATCTATACTCCGGATCGAAAGATTGTCAGGGGCGCTTTTAATTCAAATAATGAACAGACTTCGGGCGCATTACCGATTTATCCGTTACCCGGAGAGGAAATCGTGGTGGAGTATAATGAGCCGGTGGATGTTTCTTATAGAGGGGAATTGCACATTTCCAGTGTGAACCATGATTATAAGAATGCCTTTGGCGAACGTCCTCTGGGGGAGGCTGGCCGTTGTAACAAAGATGTTTTTTGTGTTGAGGCATTACCATATAAGGAGGTAAAACAGTCTGTAGTACAGATGATTGTTAACGGAAGGGAGTTGTGCACCGGCACCCTGGTGAATAATGTCAGGGAGGATAAATCGCCCTATCTTCTGTCTGCCGGACACTGTATCGAGACCGCGTTGGAAGCTCAGAAAACAGTGATTTGCTTTAATTATGAGAGCCCGTTTTGCGGCACTAACGGGAGTGTGAATGGTTTTGCCGATCAGACAATGACCGGGGCGATCCTGAGGGCACGGTCCGATTATCTCGATTTCTCGTTAGTGGAATTGGAGATTATGCCACCGCCTGAATTTCGGCCTTACTACGCGGGTTGGAATACTTCGGAAACCGCTCCCGTTTCCACTTCGACCGTTCATCATCCCAAGGGGGATGTTAAAAAAGTATCGATCGATAATGATCCTCCTGGAATAGGGAGTTATAGTGAAGACTATTATTTAAAGGATGCTTTCTGGTGGATCAAGAAATGGGATATAGGAACTACTGAGAGTGGTTCTTCCGGCTCCCCACTATTTGATAATAACTTATTTGTGAGAGGGACACTGACAGGAGGAACAGCTACCTGTACCAATTCGACTGACGATTATTTTTCAATGCTATCGAAACAGTGGGACTATTACTCCCAACCGGACCGGCAGCTTCGCTATTGGCTCGACCCGGATAATACCGGTACAACAAAACTGGAGGCGATAAAACCGTATGATTCCACCGAAGGCTGTGAGCTGTTTTCCAATCAATTGACCGGTGAAAGGTTCCTGTTGCAAAAAACCAAGGATGGGAAAGGCTATTTGACAGGAACTAACCGCTTAGATATTACCGAGTATGCCGAGAAGTTTTCACAAACGAAGAAGGCTTATGTGTATTCGATTTCTGTGGGAATAGCAAAGAAAACTATACTTGCACCAAACTCAGAAGCGTATGCGGTTTTTAGTATAAAGAATGAAGATAGCAGTAACGGAATGCCTGGAGAGACGTTGTCCTCACAGCGGATTCCACTAAGCGCTTTGGATGCGGAAAGGATGAACTTCATTGAATTTGATCATCCTGTTCCTGTTACCGGAAGCTATTTTGTAGCTATGGAAATTAACAATACGAATGTTGGTGATACAATTGCATTATATCATGCAGCGAACCGTGTTAATATCCGGCAAAATTTTGCGTATGCCAAAATAAAAGAAAATTGGTTTCCTTTTTACTGGATCCCGGAATTGGGAATCAAAACTTCGCTTTTAATCGATGTTCACGGATGTGAGAATGAATTGGCCGACGAATTACCTCCTGTGACTAATCCTGATGGTAAAAGGTTTTCAGTCTATTATCCGGGCAATCAGGCCGATGATTATCTTTACCTGGTGAATGCCGGAGATGAGGAGTTTGGGACATTAACCATTTATGATATTTCGGGAAGGAAATTATCTGTTACGCAGCGAATGTTTACCAAATCACCATTGATGGTTTCGGTTGGAGAATTGCCTGGGGCTGGAGTTTATCTTTTTGCCGTTGAGACATTGAATACCAATCAGGTTCTGAAGGTTCATATATCAAACCAATAGGTGTTGAATTAATTCATCTCATCAATTGATATGGGATAAAGGATAAAACAGTGGAGGACTGTTAATAATTGGTATTCGACTTTTCAATAAAGTTACTTAAATTAGCAGTTTGAATAATGTGAGTTTAGGATGCTGCATTGAGTTAATAATGAGTTGATAGTAGTGTGGTTTGATAATGTATTTAACTTATACTATATCATAATTAATAAAAAATCCGATTTGATGCTTGACAGAAGCCGAAAAATACGATTGTTGATTGCAGAGGATGTTGATGATAACTATTTGTTGATTAGTACGCTGCTGAAGAATGATGATGTAGAACTATTTAGGGCAGTCAATGGGATTGATGTGGTTGAAATGACAAGATCCGATCGTTACGATATTATTTTTATGGATTTAAAGATGCCTGGGTGTAATGGATTAGAAGCCACGAAAATAATTCGCGGCTTCGATAAAGAGATCCCCATCATCGCAGTTACGGCTTTTGATTATGGGCAGCTTCGGGACGAAGCGCTGGCGGTCGGATGCGATGATTTTATCTATAAACCATATAATATGCAGGCTATAAGGGCTATTGTTCGGAAGTTTGTTAATCGATAGCTACTTTAAAGACGATTTTTTTCACCTTCCCCGGTTGCTCTTCATCTACAATTGCCATGTGCAAATCGGATGGGAAATAGATGGCAAACATCCCCGGGACCAATTTGGAAAATGAGGCATTGCAACGATAAAAAATACAATCGGTATCCTTACTATATTCCTCAATTATTTCCTGATTTTCCAGCGGAGAATAGGCCATTAATTCGCATCCGGAAACCCAATATTGAACATCAATATTTTTGCGATGACCTTCAAGTCTATACTCGTTCCGATTGGAAGGTTCAAATTCGTTGACCAGCATTACTATTTGATCTGGTTCAATAACGTATTTCCCGGCTTTTACAGAAGTAAGGTCATTTTCGCGAATATATTTCAACGTTTTTGCAATTCTTTCGCCCAATCCTAAGTAGCGATCGCTGTTGTCAATTTTGTCAATAATCATAGTTTTGTTTTAATTAGTTTTAACTGGTTTTATAACTCCCTATTTAGAAGTACGTAAAGATAACCAAAATAAGCAATAATATGAGTTACTCTTTCCCATTGGTCGAGTTCTCTTTTTTACCGGAGAACATTGCGATAAACAGGAAAAGGGTCCCGATAGATTAGAGAAAACAAGAGATCCTGGAGGAAGTTGATAATCATGCAGTGTCAATTATAAGCTTGCTAATACAATAACATCAAGATATAAACTAATATAGCTGTCCGATAAAAACTTGTCATTCCGGGCGGTCATCCCACCAAAATGAGACACGATGTTATGATGACCGAAGGTGTGGCTTGCCTTTTACCTGCGATCCCGAATGATCGGGATCGCTGATTATTGAGAACTCTTTCACTAAACATATGACCTCTCCGAGGTCATATCTGCCATCGGTTGGCCCAATAATCCCGGAGGCATTGTATGTCTATAAAAAGAAACGGTTGAATTAACCCCGACCACTGAGGGGGCGCAGGTCTCATCGCCCTGGTTCACCCTTACTGTTCCGCCAGGATTTAACTTAATTGATTGGCTTTGTTGTTCTGTCATTAGTTCCCGGAGAGTAATAATTTCAATCTGGCCATCCCCGGTCTTTCTGTACTGTTTCTGTACATTTTCTGTACTCTTTCTATACTATAATGGTACACAAAGAGTTTATTAATAGTATTGATATAGTTCTTAAAACAATAAACTGTTAGGACACAAATTAAACCAGGAGTAGCCAATGCCATTCCGGGAATGATGGGGCCCATAGTTTTTGTTCAACGTGGTAATACACCTCAGCATGTTTCCCGGATGAATGGTTGGCATAAACGGATTTTCCTTTGAACCAGTGGGGTGATATAATTCTTAACTACTGAACGGCTAAAAAAGAAAGGGATTACTCCTGAAGGTTTAGCTTCGCTGATTTTCAAACAGGTCATCAATTTAATTGGCGTTGTAAGTTTAACAGGTTTGGTCCCCGTTGATGGCCCGATTGCGAAGGGGTGTGATCCAAAAAATGGCAAACACCATAAAGGCATTCTCCGTTGTGGCAACGGTAGTAAGAATACTCCTGATCAGCCTGTCTGATGGTTGTGATTTTCAGTGTAGTACCAAAAGAGACTGCTTAAATCAGGATGGGGCCCCAATTTTTAAGATTAGTTAACCCCTGCAATCCAAGGAGGTCTCTTTTATAAAACAAAGAAACAGGGAGGATAGGCACAGATTATCAATTAGTTGCGTAAATAATTAGTTACAGCTGAATTTTAATCGGATAATAGTGATAAACTAATCTTATTCAATTAATGTAGCCACGAAATGGAAGAGCATAATTCCTGAGGCCATTAGTTTAATAACTGTTCCCCCAATAAATCCGATGAAAGCGCCAAATCCTGCTTTTAAGGCGTTATTTTTTTGTCCACCGATCATTTCACCGATTACTGCCCCAATGAAAGGGCCAAATATTATTCCAATTGGAGGCCAAAGAAAACCAAGCAGAAGTCCGATAACACTACCCCAAATACCGTAGCGGCTTCCCCCAAATTTCTTAGTACCCCAAATTGGAATCAGGTAATCGATTATGGAGACCAAGATGGTAATTACAGCCCAGGCTATTAAGAATTTCGTTGAGAAATCGTATTGTTTCGTAAAATGGAGAAGCAAAAGTCCCAAATAGGAGAGGGGAGGACCAGGTAATGCCGGCATAATACAGCCTATTAATCCAGTCAAGAGTAATAAGGAGGCAATTATTATGATGAATATATCCATAGGATTCCCTTCATATTTTCTGTTACGGAAAATTAGTCATATTGATTGAACAAATTATTCTATTGGATGTTTAAATATTATTGAATTAAGTCTTTTAAATATTAGTCTGGTTAGGTGCTTAGAAAAGTCCTTTATTGGGTTCATTTTTAGCGTAAAAAGGTTTGTGTAGATTAATTTTCCCGGATATTTCAGGATATCCGGGATTTTTGTTCATTTAGAATTATTTTTACGCAAAAATTTAGTTTTGGAAAAGAAGATTCTTGAAAGCCATCTGAAACTCCACCTTGTCGTCCTGATTTATGGTTTTACCGCAATTTTGGGTAAATTGATTACTCTTCCGGCAATTCATCTGGTTTGGTATCGCATTTTAATTGCCCTTGTTTCTTTCTATGTTTTTCTGAAACTAAAACATATAGATCTGTCATTGGAGAAGGCGGATCAGATTAAAATTATGGGGGTTGGTTTGATTGTAGCCTTGCATTGGATAACTTTTTTTGGGGCTATCAAGCTTTCCAATGTGTCGGTCACGTTAGGGAGTTTTGCAACCACGACCTTATTTACCAGTTTTATAGAGCCTTTTTACTTTAGGAAAAAGGTCAATTGGATTGAGGTTCTGATAGGTTTGGTCATAATTGGTGGGTTGTATTTGATTTTTAGATTTGAAACAAGATACACAACGGGAATTATCGTTGCATTGATTTCTGCTTTTTTAGCCGGGCTGTTTACTGTTTTAAATAAAAAACTGGTTGTTCATTTTTCTGCCCCATTGATTAGTTTCTATGAAATGGTTGGGGGTTTTGCAGGTATTACTATTTATTTGATGGTCAGTGGAGAAATCTTTTTATACGGATTGCAA
Organism: uncultured Prolixibacteraceae bacterium; assembly: GCA_964632305.1. Taxonomy (GTDB): domain Bacteria; phylum Bacteroidota; class Bacteroidia; order Bacteroidales; family Prolixibacteraceae; genus CAZWBR01. The sequence goes on along the minus strand of CAZWBR010000025.1, from coordinate 21,009 downwards.
GTACCCAATTTTTATGATGTTGTTTTTCTTTTCTTATTGGGAACAGTTTGTACCGCTTATGCTTTTTCCATTCAGGTGGATGTAATGAAACATTTATCGGCCTTTATGGTTACCTTAACAGTCAATCTGGAGCCGGTATATGGAATTATTATGGCCTTTTTCATCTTCGGTGGAACAGAAAAGATGACCGGAGGCTTTTATATTGGCACACTAATCATTCTTTTTTCGGTGATTGGCTTTCCTTTATTGGGATATTTAGCCCAGAAGCGAAAAGCGATACGGGAGTCTAATCGAAACGGTTGATTACTCCTTGGTCGAGTAGCTCAGGTTCGATTTCGAGGTCATGCTCCAAAAATTCATCCATCTCTTCCTCCGAATTAAATTCAGCCACAAGACCGTTATAAACAACAGTCCAATTGCCGGGGGCTTGAAGAATTTTTAAACCAGGTAGTTCTTCACTGTAGTCTTTAACCGGATAGCCGGGGGTTTGACCTTCCTCTTTCTCCATTATTTGAAGGTATTGTGTGTAATAATCGGAAGCATGAAATAGTTGTTCATGTAAGTCTTCCTCATCACTTTTTTCATACAATTCAGCAATTTCGATTCGATAGATTTCCATGACTCCCTCAGAATTGACGTAGAGGGCATCAGCAAAGATTTTTTCCGGTGTATTCACAATCTCTTCAAAATCTATTTCTGAAATTTTTGCTAAAAATCTTGGACGGTGATTGTGAAGGATATATTCATTGATTATATCATTTTGAGGATTGAAATCGTTGCATATTAGGAAATTTGGAGTCTTCATGTCAATGATGCTATGAGGTGATTTTTCGGAAAATTATTCTGTTTATTTCTTTTGCAAGTTAAATAAATCCATCCAAATAAGGTTAACTATTCTCACGAAACCTTAATTTTGTAATATGTCGAGAGATATCTATTATTTTAATCCGACCTGCGAACTTGCCGTGGCAAACGGTTCAGAGCATTATATGGCTCCAGAAAAGTTGCGAGTTTTCGAAGATGAACTCAGTTATTTACCCGCCTTCCTCGCTCAACCGGATGATATAGTTTTGGTAAAAAAGCAAGTGTCCTATGATTTTCAGAAGCAGTTAAATGATGTTGGATTTCGGTTGCCTGAATCAATGACAAAGGAGGAATTGCTTGCATTATCGGAGGATATGCATCTGGGAAGGATTTTTCCATGGGGATGGAGTCCTGCTGCTCATAATTATCTTAGCTGTTTTAAACCATATTGCGACGGGGTTTTTAAATCATCTCCGGTTTTTAACTGGAAGCCCGATCATCGGGAATTATACAGTAGGAAAGAAGGATTGCATCTACTCAATTCGGTTATCCAACTTTCTGGTGAGAATTGGATTCTTTCAACGGATGACATTCCGGTTGTTTGTACTGAACATGAAGAAATTATCGAACTTCAAAAAAAATGGAGGCAAATAGTTGTTAAAGCACCATGGAGTTCTTCAGGAAGAGGGCTGCAGATTTTGAGGCCAAATCAATATAATCGGACAAACAGGCAAATTATTTCCGGAATTTTACGGCAGCAGGGCTTGGTCACAGTAGGTCCCTGGCATGAAAAAATACTAGACCTTTCATTTCAGTTTTTTTCCAATGGGGATGGACAGGTTTTTTATCAGGGCATGTCCTGTTTTTCGACTGATGATTTCGGAAGATATCTGGGGAATAATATTGAAGAGTTACCTGAGTATATTGATCCGGTTGTATATGAATTTGTAGAAGGAAAGAAAGAAATCATCAAGGATTATTTGTTGTGTGCGTTTATGGAGAGTCGTTATGCCACTGATTATTATGGTTGGTTAGGAGTCGATGCGATTATATTCAAGAATGAATCCGGAAATTTGATTTTTCATCCTTGCATTGAGATTAATTGTCGGTTTACAATGGGTGCTATCGCGTTGAAATTGATGGAATTTGTAGATTATAGGGCATCTGGGAAATTTATTATCTATCTTGGAGAAAGGGGACTTTTCAAGGATTTTTGTGCTGAGATGTCCAAAAATTCACCGTTACATCTATTGAACGGAAAAATTGATCGGGGCTTTTTAGCATTGACCCCAGCGGATGGAGAAGCCCGGTTCGGCGCTTATTTGTCAGTAAACAAATAGATTATGCTGTTATTTTTCAAGATCTTTTTTTAGTTTGGCAAAGAGATCATTGTTGAAAGGTTGGTATATATTTTCAAAGGGTTTATCTTCAATTTCCTTCAGAATAGCTTTTATCCTTGGATCGGATTCGTCCAGTCCGGTTAATTGGGAAATCCTTCTGCAGATGGCTACTTCAGATTCATTGTTTTCACGAAGAGAAATCACTTCTTTCAAGAGCTTAGTTGAAAGAAGTGGCGAGTTAACGGTTGAGCCGGTTATTTTTTCAATTTGTTCAATTACCCGATTAACTTCGTTTTCCAGGATTGACTTTTTTTCTTTAGACATAGAAAAATAGTTGTTTTGGATTATTCAGTTGTGCTTTTGATGCGTTTGAATGTCTCTTTTCTGGTGATCAGCATCGGTATTGATACTCCGGCAGAAAGAGCCATGAGGATAAAGATAGCATTTAATCCGTTATTTGTAGTTTCAGCAAGAGTCTGGATGTAGGCTGTGCTATTGGTTTGTTCGCCAACCAGCTCCATGCAACCCAGCATCATTCGATAAGCGAATGCCCCAGGAACCATTGGGATGACTGATGGTATTGAAAAGATCAAGGGTGGCGATTTTTGAATGTGAGCAGCATAAACGCTTATAAATCCAATTATCGCAGCGCTGAAGAGTGAGGAAACGACAATGGATAGACCAAGGTCCATGAAAAAGAATTTGGAAAAACCTCCCCAAGCACCAGTCAACCAGATAATCAAAAGTGTTCTTTGTGGAACATTAAACAAAATGGCAAAGCCTAAAGCTGCGAAGCCTGCCCAGAACCCTTTTTCAAGATGTATAAATATGTCCATTTGTTAAATATTATAAATAATCATTGCCCCCAACAAGCCCAGTGCAATGGCAAATGCGATAAGAAAACCATGAACGCCTCGCGTTATTCCGTTTAGAAGGTTCCCATCGATCAGATCGGTAAATGAATTGATCAAGGGAACTCCCGGGACAAGGAATAAAACAGAGGTCGAAAAGGCATGTTCCGGTATTCTACCAATATTAAAATAAACGGCTAACCCGGAAATCAATGAGGCGGCGAATGAAGCAAAAACAATGCATAGATATGGGTTGAATCCTTTTTTTGTGGATTCCTGACGGATATAAAGGCCAAAGAAAGTGGCTACAAAGGCGACCAATAATTCGATACCCTCTCCTCCGAAGAGTTTGCAAAAGGATGTTCCGGCCAATGCTACCAAAAACAAGATTAAAGGACGAGGGTAGTGTGGCAGGGACTTTATTCTTTCAATATCTTTGTTAATCTGGTCGACGTTCCATTTTTCCTCAACCACTTTCCAACTCATTCGGCTGATTCCCGAAACTATCATGAAATTAACGCCGTGAGGAGAAGTGCGTTTTACACTGGCAATGAAATCACTGGTTTCTTCATCGCTCACTTTTAACATGAGAGTCCTGTTGGTAATTAACAGTTCGACATTATAGCCAAGAGCCGCCGCAATTCGATTGACAGTTGTTCGAATTCTTCCTGTACTGGCTCCGGAACTCATTAGAAGAGTTCCAACGTTGAGCAGCATCGATTCGACTTTCTTTATTGTTTCAAGCTTATTTTCCATCGATAGTATATTTCGAAAGGATGAAATATTTGACAAAAATAGACTTTAGATAGAAGCCAAGATTACCTTTTACATAAATTTAATGTAAATATGAGGATTAATAAATGTTGCTAAGTGGTTGAAAATATGGTTTATGAATTTCTATTCAGGTATTACTATCTCTTCGCCAAGGAAATGGGGTTGTTTGCCCACCATCATGTCATAGGCGAGTAAGGTTCTTGCTGCGATTTCCCGGATGGTAATTTTTAGGGTGGGAATGCCATCAACATTGTCGGCGTTGAATCCAATGACATTGATCCCTTTTTTTCTTCCAATATAGATTGCTCTGTGGTTATGAAAAGGTTGGGAAATTACTGTGAAACTCCTTTGTCCAAAGACTTTGTAGCCTCTAATGATTGAGTCAAGTGTTCTGAATCCTGCGTAATCAAGAATAATTCGATTTTTAGGGATCCCTGCGTTTACCAGGTCATTGAACATGGTTCGCGGTTCATTGTAACTTTCATGACGATTGTCTCCACTGACAATGATATAATCTACTTTTTTGTTTTTGAACAACTCGACAGTAGCCCGAATCCGATTGGTATAAAAAAGATTCTCTTTCCCTTTCGATAAGTATTTACTGGTTCCCAGAACCAAGGCACAATGATTATGGGGAATTTCAGATATTGATTTGTATGAATACTGTTTCCCTATTTTAGTGACATCGAAATTGATCCAAACCACAAAGATTAAAAATGACAATCCGATGATTGAAAATGCAACAATTAACCGATTTATCAACTTAATCATAATCTCAAGGGTTAAAATTTTAAGGTGAAAACAGTTTCTAAATCCGGTTCTGAACGCACCGTTAATGTTCCGCCGTGAAGGCGAAGGATTTGACGTGAAAGGCTAAGTCCAATTCCTGATCCCTTAGGCTTGGTTGTAAAGAAGGGTACAAAAATTTTATCCAATACTTCAGGCAATATTCCCTGTCCGTTATCCATTACTTGAATATTAACTCTGCCGGTATGATCCGGAAATGCTTTTATCATGATATGCTTTTCCTCGGTTTTATCCAGGGCCTGCATTGAGTTCTTGATCAGGTTAATCATTACCTGTTCAATGAGTTGTTCGTCGGCTGATAGTTCCAGATTTTCAGGCTCAACCTCACAGGAACAGGCAATATCATGTCGGGCAAGTTCTTCTTTCATTAATCCTTTTAACGTATCGATCAATTTTTTAACCGGGAAAATTGAGAAATTTGGGTTGGGGATTCGAGTCAAATTCCGGTATGATTCGACAAAATGGAGCAGGCCAATACTTCGTTTATGAATGGTATCGATCGCCATTTCAATTTCTCCAATCAGTTCAGCTTCACCCGCATCAGTAAAACTGTCTTGATAGGTTGATCGTACGTCCTTAATCAAATAATTCAGGGTCTGGGTGAGAGATGCAATTGGTGTAATGGAATTCATTATTTCGTGGGTTAATACACGAATTAATTTTTGCCAGCTCTCCATCTCATTTTCTTCCAATTCACTTCGAATATCCTTGATGGTTGCCATTCGGATATTCCGGTTAGCTACCTTAAATTCCGTCGCATAAATTGCCAGTTGCAGGATTTCGTCCTGGTGATGGAATTTCACCATGACATTGTCCCCATTAGAGATATTGATTAAAACTTTAGCCAATTCCGGAGATATTACCTCCAATTCATTAAGGTTTTTAAGATGGTTAATGCTAAATAATTTCTTTGTGGCATTATTAATCAGTTCGACTTCACCATCTTCGCGATAGCTGATCAGTCCAATCCCAATATGCTCTACAACGGTTTCCAAATAGAAATAATTCTGTTCTCGTTCTTCTCTGACTTTTCTAAAATCATTCATTACCGAACTGAAGGCTTCTGTCATTCGATCGAAAGAGTGCCCAAGTCCTTTGATCTCAAAGGTTCGGGAAAAATCGGAATAGCGGAGTGACTCGAGAAAATTGGTAAGCAGAGTATTGGTGGTTTCGACATAATTGATCAGCACGAAAACCTGATAGACAGATGTAGCAACAGCTAAAAGGATCGTGAAGTAGAATTTTGTGGAAAAGAGTAACCACATGATCAGAAAAATATTGGCTACCAGCAACAATATTCTTATGGTAAGTGATATCCTGAAGTTCTTAGAGTCCATATTTTTCCATTCGTCTGTATAATGAGGTACGGGTCAGACCAAGTTCGGATGCTGCCTTGGAGATGTTTCCCTGGTGCATCTTCATGACTTTCAGAATGATTGTTTTTTCAATTTGCTCGAGATCATAATTTTCCAGTTCCAAATCGTCGGATGATTTATTTAAGCTTCTAATCTGCAGATCGTTTGGTGTGATCCATTCACTTTCTGCCATTATAACCGCTCTTTCGATAACGTGCTGAAGCTCTCTGACATTGCCGGGCCACTGTCCTTCTTCCAGCCTTTTCATTGCCTCCTTCGTAAACCCCTTCAGTGGTTTACTGTATTTTTTAGTATAAATGGAGAAAAAGTGGTTGGCCAATAATGCGATGTCACCATAGCGTTCCCGTAAGGGTGGCAGGTCAATTTCTACTGTATTTATCCGGTAAAGCAAGTCTTGCCGGAATCTCCCTTCCTCAATCATCTGGTGGAGCGGCATATTAGTGGCACAAACTAACCGAATATCGATTGGTTGAGGTTTGTTCGATCCAACTCGGGTAACCTCTCTGCGTTCAAGTACAGTTAATATTTTAGCCTGAAGAGGCATGGGGAGGTTGCCAATTTCATCAAGGAAAAGTGTCCCGCCTGATGCAATCTCGAAACGTCCGGGCCGATCGGTTTTTGCATCAGTGAACGACCCTTTAACATGACCAAATAGTTCGCTTTCAAAAAGCGTTTCACTGATGGATGTTAAGTCAACACTGATAAAGGCTTCATCGGCCCGAAGTGAATTATTGTGTAGCGCTCTGGCTACCAGTTCTTTGCCAGTTCCGTTTTCTCCTAGAATTAAAACACTGGCATCCGTTGCCGCTACTTTCCCAATTGCCATATAAACCTTCTGCATCTCAGAGGAATCCCCGATAAATTCCTTGAAGGATTTATTCATCACCTGATTGATCGCTTTTTGACGGTTTTTCAGTTGCTGAACCTCCAACTTAGACTCGCGTAGGGTGAGGGCAGAATTAATCGTGGCTAATAATTTTTCATTCTGCCAGGGTTTAAGGATGAAATCAGTAGCTCCTTCCTTAATAGCTCTCACACTCTTTTCTACATCGCCATATGCCGTAATGAATAAGACTACAGCATTGGGATCAATTTCAAGAATTTTCCTGAGCCAATCAAAACCTTCCTGTCCGCTAATGGCATCCTTGGTGAAGTTCATATCTAACAAAATGACATCAAACTCTTCATTCTTCATCAGAGTGGGAATGTCGAAGGCTGCATTTGTAGTCACAATTTTATCAACATGCGATCGAAGTAATAGTCGCAATGAGAATAATATATCTTCATTGTCATCGACGGCAAGAATTTTTCCCTTTTTGTTCATGGTTTATATTTTTGATAAGAATCACAAACACCGGACCATTATTGCAAGATCATCGCTTGAAAAGTGATGATAGATTATCAATAAATTAGCTATCAGATGTTTTTATTCTGTATGCAATTTAATAAAAATTCAGTAATGATAAAGTTTTGTCAACTAAATTTGTACGAAATCGTTCACTTTATGTCCGTTTTCGTACATGTCGACTTGAATTAATAGGTGATAATGTGCAATAAATAAACCGCTTAAGTTGATGGCATAATTTGTGATATTGCGATTAATTACATAAGTTACTATATTAATTGATATAGTTTTATATTTTTAAAGATTACTTTTGAGAGAAAGGTAAATGTCGGTTAATGGAACAAAATGATTTTTTATATTTATGGAAATGATTAAACTAATTGATATATCAAAAGCATTTCGGAATAAAGAGGTCGAAACAAAAGCCTTGAGCAATATTAATATCACGATTAATAAGGGAGAGTTTGTCAGTATAATGGGACCCTCAGGCTGCGGAAAAACTACTTTGCTTAATATCATTGGACTAATTGAAACAGCAAGTTCCGGGATATACCAATTGAATAATGAGAATGTGTCGGGCTTAAGTGAGCGCGAAAGAACTGATATCCGGAAGAATAATTTTTCTTTCGTATTTCAGAATTTTAATTTGATTGATGAATTGACTACTCGGGAAAATATTGAGCTCCCGCTTATATATCAAAAAATTCCTGCATCGGAGCGTTTAAAAAGGGTTAATGCAATTTTGGAACGGTTTAATCTGAAACATCGCGCCGAATATTTCCCCAATGAATTATCGGGCGGTCAACAACAGCGAGTTGCAGTGGCACGTGCGGTAGTTTCTGGTTCAGCAATATTGCTTGCAGATGAACCAACCGGCAATCTTGATTCCACCCATGGAGAGGAGATTATACAATTATTAACAAAACTTAATGAGGAAGGAACTACTATTGTTATGGTGACCCATTCGATGGTGCATGCCCAAAGATCCCAACGAATCATTCATCTATTTGATGGACATGTTGTCACGGAGAGTTATACAAAATCGGTTATTCAAATCTAATACCTTCAAGGATGATTGGCAATTATCTAAAATTGGCAATTCGAAATTTATTAAGAATCAAAGAATATTTTTTTATAAACGTCTTTGGTTTAGCAATTGGAATGGCATGTACCATTTTAGTAATGTTGCACATCCGTGGAGAATTCATGTACGACAGTTTTCATCCTGCAGCTAACCGTCTTTACCGGGTCTATATTCATACAAACCTTGGTGGGATTGAATCTAAAGCTGCAGTTACCTCTCAACGATTTGCATTCGGACTTAAGGAAATGGTTCCCGATATTGAACAGGCCTGTCGGATATTTCGATTAGACCGGGATATTATTATGGATGCTCCCGTTGAGAAAATCTTGCCAGGCAATTCATTACTCTTTGTCGATTCTACTTTTTTTGAACTTTTTGGATTCAAATTATTGGAGGGTAATCCTTATACTTGTTTTGATCAACCAAGGTCTGTCGTCCTTTCTCAATCAATGGCCAAACAGTTTTTCCCGGAAGGAGCTTTGGGGAAAACCATTCGTATTGAAAATAAAAAAGACTGGAAGGTTACAGGCATTGTTGAAGACTGTCCCAAAAACACTCACATCAACTATCAGGCCCTTGCGTCAATGAGTTCGGTTGAGATGCCAGACACGGCGTGGACATCAAATTTTTTATATACCTATTTTCGAATCAGAGATATAAGCCAAACAAGACCATCTAAGAATTCGCCGAATAGATTATCTCCGGCAGAAGATCGGATTATGACAGCTTTTTTAAGCAAGGCAGAGGAGGAGATAAAGTCTGCATTAGGATCGACAAGTATAGAGGAAGGGAACCGGGAGAATAATTTTTTTCTGCTGCGATTGCAAAAGGTACAGTCGATCCATCTCTTTTCTTCATTAAAATATGAGATGTCGCATAATGTAAATATACGGACAATTCTTATCCTTTTTGGAATTGCAATATTAATCATGTTAATTGCGTGTATCAATTATGCAAATCTTTCCACTGCGCGCTTATCAGGTAGGGTCCGCGAAATTGGGATCAGGAAAACCTTGGGATCGCATTCGGGTGAAATCACCCGCCAGTTCTTGGCAGAATCAATTATTATAAGCTTTATTTCCCTGTTTTTTGCCCTTGTGTTTATTGAGTTGGTTTTCTCTCAAATCCAGGAGTTGCTTTCCACCTCTGTGCATAACCTTCAACAGACCTTAATACAGATGTCTCCGGTAATATTTTTATTTACTTTGCTGATCGGGATTTTTGCGGGACTTTATCCGGCTTTCTATATAACCCGTTTTACGCCCGCTGAAATATTACGGCAACAAAAACAATTTGGCGGAGGAAGCCGGGGATTAAGGGGGCTTTTGGTGATTTTACAATTTGTCTTTTCTATAGTCATCATCTATTCGACAACAACAATCTATAGACAACTCAGGTATGTACAATCCCGAGGTGTGGGATTTGAGAGTGAAAATATAATTGTACTTGAAAATGCCCTGGGTCTTGGCGACAAAAGAGAAGAGTTTCGAAACCGATTACTACTCATTACTGGTGTCGAAAACGTGAGTTTTTCAAATTCTGTTCCTGGCAAATTGTTTAACATGCAGAGTTTTCAATCTGACGGTGATCAGAAACGTAATTTGTTGATCTCAGTGATGAATGCAGATTCATTATTTATTAAAACCTATGGGATGAAATTGATCAGCGGGGTTGAAGAATGTCAGTCGCATGAGAATTCAGATACGGTTGAAGTTGTTGTTAATCAGGCTGCATGTAGCTATTTTGGATTAGATAATAATTTAGGAGCAGTAATTAAAAGAAACAAATTTGATTATGGTACGAAATCTTTAATTGTAAGAGGAGTCGTATATGATTTTAATTATGAATCGCTTCATGCCAAAATTCAACCGTTAATAATTATTCCTTCCGGCTTGGATCAGGTAAAATATGTATCCATAAAACTAAACCGAAATGATCCGGAAATCATTGATCAGATAAAACAGTTGTGGGCTGAGTATTTATCGCAAAACTCATTTTCGGCATTTTCGATTAATGAAAATTTTGGGTTGTTTTATGGGGAAGAGAAGGTTACAGGTCAAATTGCCATGTTGTTTTCATTTTTTGCCATTTTTATTGCTTGCATGGGACTCTATTCCTTGTTGGCCCTAACTACGGTCTACCGTACTAAAGAAATTGGCATCCGTAAAGTTTTGGGAGCCGGAACAAGGGAACTTGTATTAATGCTGACAAAAGAGATTGTGAGATTGATCGTTATCTCGGGGATGATTGCTCTCCCAATATCATTCCTAATATCCACTTATTGGCTTAGTCGCTTTGCTTACCATATTGAGTTGAATGTCATAAACTATATCCTCGTTTTCCTGGCCGTATTTTTTGTGGCCATCTTCACAATTTATCGCCAGCTCTGGCGAACGATCAATTCGGATCCAGCAGATTCATTACGTTTTGAATAATTTCAGTTTCTGATGAACTTTCGGCCAAAAAATGTTTTAAAACATCTTTTTTAGTCAATTTGGGATTTTTTAATGTTAAGGAATGGTTATTGTCAAAACGCACCATTTTTTGAAGTTAACTTAAAATTACAGTCGTTAATTGTGATAACTTCTGTTTTGTTCAGTTTGTGTAATGTTTGTTTGTATTTGTAATGTATTGATATGCTGGTAGTAATATTTAATCTGGCGTCGGGACGACGTACTATCCTTGTTCTCTATATGGAACCTGCCTTTAATTAGCATCCGTAAATAAAATGTTAATTTACCTGTTTTAGTCGATTAAAAATCATACCATTAGATAAAAAATACTTAATAGTAATTTAAGGAGTTGGCGCTTAAAGCACCTTATCTTTGGATTGTAATTGATGAACAAATGATATCAGTGTTCTTAGTTATTATGGAACTTCTTCTACTGCGAATTTTAGCTTTTCAAGGTTGAAATTTCGTTGAGTGTAACTGATGATTATTTATGTTTTGTGTGTTTCATTATTGATTTACGAAATGATAAGGCAACTAAAATTGAAAAATGCCGTCCGTTAAATTGATAATTTATTAAATGAATAGGAGAAATGAAAATGAAAAATTTGAATAGTATTACTGGAAAATTATTTATTGCAATTGTAATGTCAATGGCAATGATGCCTGTTTCAAAGGCATGGGCAAGTGGAAATAAACCTATTGAGGCTCTCAATGGTGAGTGTTCATTTTGCCCTGTGGAAAGCGTTATGCTTGAAGATACCAATAAGGTTGAATCCTGGATGTATAGCAACAGCTACTGGGGATCTTTAAATGTTGCAGAATTAAATGAAACCGAAGAATCTGCCAATATTGAAGGTTGGATGTTCAGTAATGATTTTTGGGGAACAACCAGTTCCGATGAATTATCAGAAGCCGATGCTTCAAACAAAATTGAAAAATGGATGATGGATAATCATTACTGGGGTACCATCAATGTGAATGATGTCTCAGAATCCGATGATCTAAATTTTGTCGAAGTCTGGATGGGAAGTGAAAGTTATTGGTCTTATGGAGTGTTAAACAATAATGCTTCATTGAACGATGAATCATCTTTAGCTTCGGAGAAATGAAGCTTGATGAACAATTAACCCAGAAATTTAGAAGTTCTGTATATATTGGTTTTGAATTAGTTAGTTAAAAGGCCGTCTCGTGATAATCGGGTCGGCTTTTTTATCATGTTATGAGTTTATTTGAGATTTTGTTAATACGCAATTGTTCACGATCTTTTTTAATTGCCAGAGAAAAAGAGCCTTCCCTTTGAGAGGTTTCAATAGCGAACCAAATCCTGATTGTCAGATTCATTTTCGATCCCAATAATAGGATGATCTTGAATCCAATTCTAAAAAAGATTGGGATTTTCTGGCCACCCTTGCAGCCAGAATTAAATAAGGATTATATACCGGAAAAAACTGATGTTCATCAGAGGGGTATTGGGATCATTCCTTATTTCAATTTCGGTTATGCCTAATACTGATATTTGGAATCAAATAGAATAATAAACCTATCGCTCATTACTAGGTCAAAATAGTAACACCAAACCTATTTCTGTAAGAATCGTGAAGATCCTGTTTCAATGGGTACAATACGAATGTTCCATCTGAAATCCTGAAAAATCAATTCCTCGAAATATTGTCAAATCTGCCGGGCTTTCTCTTTCCTGACTGTCAATATTTATGACTTTTTTATCCTTTACCTGCCTCTTTCTGGTCTGTTAATGTAACGAGTTCATTGTTATGATGAACACAAATTAATCTTCTTTCTCATAATTCATTAATTTGATTCATGGCAAGTGGGGATCTGATATAATAGTGCGATTGAAAGCTGCCTGAATTAGGTTAAACCTTCTGGAATAATCTGTTTTAATTGAGATGTTAATGAAAAAGCATGGGTTTAAGTTGTAGGTAATCAATAATGTATATTCCATTAACGATTATTTAACAGCAATTCTTGTCACTTATGTTGAGTTTGACCGTAATAAAAAGTGAAAACAATGTTCTTTGAATGAAAAGCAAATGCAAAAGTGTCCGTTTCCGAACAAGTCAATGTATGATTCCGTTCAGAAGTCGACGATTGAGTAAATGCTTGAGTTTGTTAATATGCAGTATAACAGTTGTGTATGTGTTTTGGCACGATTAGTGTTGTTAATACAGCATCTGTGATACTTGATAATTAATAACTAAAAAATAGGAGAAACAAAAAAATGAAAACTTTAAGCAACACTTACAAGAAAGCTTTCCTGGTGCTTCTTATTACAACCAGCGTATGGGGTGGATTAACTGCTGGTAACCTTGCCAACTCAGTCTACTCAACCTTAAATTGCCCTAGTTGTACGAACGAGAGTTCGTTGACCGAAGGGGCGAATGAGATTGAAAGCTGGATGAATAGCGACCTCTATTGGGGATCATACAGCGTAACAGAAGTTATCGAAGATGAAAGCAATAATATGATTGAAAGCTGGATGGTCAACAATGATTATTGGGGAACACTCAGTGTCTCAGAGGCCATTGAAAATGATAATACAAATAACGTTGAAAGCTGGATGGCCAGCAACCAAATCTGGGGGAGTATTGATTTAACTGAAGTTCTTGAACCGGAAAATGCCAATCTGGTTGAACAATGGATGAGCAGCAATACATACTGGATTGAAGGGATGGTGATTAGCAATGAAGAACTTGATGGTGAGGCTCAATTAACTGTTGAAAGTTGGATGGCTGATGCTTCGCAATGGGAATAGAAGTCTGGTTTAGTTTATATATTGGTTTTGAATTGAAAGCCGAATCCAGTTTTGGGTACGGCTTTTTTTATTGAAAATGAAAAATCCCAAATGGAGTTCTATTTAAACCGTAATAATTATGATTTTGATTGATGGATCCATTTGAGACCTAGCATTCAATGAAGGTGGTTTATGTTTAATTAAAGTTAACTATTCTCCAAATCTTAAAAATGTTTGGGGATAATTATCGGATATTTTAGGAAATTAATAATTTCAACCCTCGATAATTATTTAAATGAAGTCCTGATTTTCATTCTGTTCAAATACAAATTACTGTTGAATAATGGTCTTACGGCAATTATTGGTTTTGAGTTTATTAGTCTGGATGTCGGTTGTTAATGTAAAAGCACAGACGATCGATACATCTATGGTCATTAATGAACCTAAGTTGCCCGAAAATCTGAATTTACTAAGTCCACTCTTGATTGGTAATGAGAATTTTAGTCCGATCAATCAGGAATTTCCTGGGATTGATCCGATAATCGGATTTAGTCCGATCGGATTCAGGCTACCCGGTACGATTCCTTTGGTTCAGGCAAATTTCAAAACTCTGGATATACTCTCTTCGATTAAGGTTAAGCAAACCTTTAGTGTTCATGCCGATCTGTTAGGGTATTACAGGCAAGGAAAATTGAAGCTGAACGACAAATTATCGATTTATTCCGCGACAGCAATGCCAAATACCAGTTTTAATGCATGGACTGTTTTCCCAGGGAAAATGCCGGTGTTGAATTATGGCACTTCGTTTGAGGTTGGATATAAATTTTCGGATAAATTTAGTGTGCGGGCCGGATTTAGTGTTGGAAGGTACGATTATCCTTACTAAATTGAATCGGTTGTTATCTGACGAGGTCAATAATAAATTTTGAAAAACGATATCGTGGAAAAGCAAAAAAATGACAAGATAGAATTAGCCTACCGGCAATTGATTTCTGATTGTGCCAGGATTATTCCCGAAAAGGATTTGCCGGTTATCGAAAAAGCTATGACCCTCGCGGTTGATCAAATTGGAGATTTGACTTGGGAGAATGGCGAATTGATATTATTACATTCTATTTCGGTGGCCCGTATCTCTGTGGTTGAGCTTGGATTATCAACTGATTCACTGATATCTTCCTTATTGCACAATGTGTTCGGAAAATCCGGGAAACCTTTTATTTTCGATGAGGTTCACAGTAATTTCGGGATCGGGGTCGCTGAAATACTTGATGGTATACTCAAGATTAATTCACTTAACACGGAAAACCTTGCCCTGCATAGTGAAAACTTCCGACGCCTGATGATGGCCCTTTCGGGCGACGTACGGGTTATCCTGATTAAGATTGCCGATCAGTTGCAGGATATGCGCAATCTCGATAGTTTGCCCGCGGATTTGCAACAACGTTATTCCATTGATACCTGGCATCTTTATGCCCCTTTGGCTCATCGCCTTGGACTATATAAGATAAATTCTGAGCTTCTTGATCTGGCTCTGAAATATCTGCATTCGGATGATTACAATTATATTGTTGAAAAGCTGAAAGAGACGGATATCGAACGGGCTAATTTTGTCTCCGTGTTTGTAAAACCGATCGAGAAAAAATTGCAGAACCGTGGTTTTGATTTTGAGATGAAAGCTCGGACCAAATCGATTTACTCGATTTGGAATAAGATGAAAAAGCAAAAAGTTGACTTTCATGAAGTTTATGATCTTTTTGCCGTTCGCATCATTCTTAACTCCAAACCGGAAAATGAAAAAGCCGATTGTTGGCAGGCCTTTTCGGTCGTAACTGAAGAGTATCTTTCCAATCCGGACCGGTTACGCGACTGGATCACATTCCCCAAAACTAACGGATACGAATCTCTTCATACCACCGTATTGGGACCGGGAAATCGTTGGGTGGAGGTTCAGATTCGAACCAGGCGAATGGATGATGTCGCCGAAAACGGGTTGGCTGCTCACTGGCGGTATAAAGGTGGTAAAGAAGGCGGAAAGGAATTGGACGATTGGTTAAAAAATATCCGGGAGATACTCGAAAATCCACAGCTTAACCCGGTTGACTTTATCGATGATTTCAAGGTAAATATTTATGAAGATGAAATCTTTGTATTTACCCCCAAGGGTGATTTGAAAAAGCTGCGGGCCGGGGCGACCTTACTCGATTTCGCGTATGAGATTCACTCGAAGGTTGGAGATCATTGCGTCGGCGGGAAAGTGAACGGAAAGCTCGTTACCCTGAAATATCAGTTGAAAAACGGCGACCAATTAACGGTTGAGACTTCGAACAATCAGAAGCCCAAACTCGACTGGCTCGATTTCGTGGTAACGACAAAGGCGAAAACCCGGATAAAGGCCAGTCTGAATGAGGAACAGAAGCGTGAAGCTGAAAATGGGAAAGAAATCTTACGTCGGAAATTTAAAAACTGGAAGATCGAATTATCTGATCAGGTTATCCGTGATTTGTTGAAACATTACAAACTGAAACTTGCTGCCGATCTCTACTACAATGTTTCTTTAGGAAAAATTGATCCGCTTGAAATCAAGGATGTGATTGTCGGGCAGCGTAAGGAGACACAACAGGAACGTCTGGCCGATATCCTTTCACCAACCGAAGCCAAAGAACTTGCGTTTGATGCCGGAGACGACTATCTGGTGATCGACAACAATTTAAAAAATGTTAACTACAAACTTGCCGTCTGCTGTAATCCCATCTTCGGGGACGACATCTTTGGTTTTGTAACCATTAAAGAGGGGATCAAAATTCATCGGATCAATTGCCCCAATGCAAAGCAGATGATTGAACGGTATCCTTACCGCTTAATCAAAGCTAAATGGCGGGATACCGGGAAACGTTCTTCCTTCCAGGCCACGGTCCATATATCAGGTTCCGATCGTTTGAATATTGTTACTGATATTTCACACATTATTTCCAAAGAGGTTGGCGTCCAGATGCGTTCGATCAACTTTAACAGTGAAAATAAATCGTTCGATGGAACGTTGAGGGTTTTTGTCAATGATCTTGAGCATCTTGAGTTCTTAATGCAGAAACTTAAAAATATTAAAGGCGTACACAGTGTTAGTCGGGCTGATTCTTAGTTAATTTCTATTTCTATGCGCATCCTAATTTCTCCAAATGCCATGAAGGGGAGTTTGACCGCCTTTCAGTTTGCAAATGCAATTGCAGAGGGGCTTATGATTGCCAATCCCGATCTTCAGGTGGATATCCTTCCCATTGCCGATGGGGGAGACGGAACAGCCGATATTTTAGTCAATTATCTGAAAGGTGAGTATATCTGCGCCAGTGTTCATGACCCAATTGGCCGAATCCTTGAGTCCCGTTTTGGATGGATTGAAGAGAGGAAAACGGCGATAATTGAACTTGCCGATGCCTCCGGGATGAAATTAATCGCTCCCGAAGAAAGAAATCCAATGAAAGCATCCTCCTATGGTACCGGCGAGTTAATTGCTGCCGCACTGGATAGGGGGGCTATTAAGATCTTCCTTGGTTTGGGAGGAAGCGCTACTGTTGATGGGGGAGTGGGACTTTTAAATGCGTTAGGTGGCAGAATTCTTGATAAAAGGAAAAACGGCATTCAGCCAGGCGGCGAGGGCTTGATGGAGATTGATGAAATCGTATTCGACCAAATCCATCCTTTATTGGCAAACTGTAAATTTGAAATTATTACCGATGTGTCAAACCCCTTGTTGGGTCAGGAGGGTGCAGCAGCGGTTTTTGGCCCTCAAAAAGGGGCAACCGCTGAGCAGGTGGAAATGTTGGAAAAAGGGCTTACCAATCTTAGCCAAATCATTCTACGGCAAACAGGAACTGATTTTTCGCTTCTGCCGGGATTGGGGGCCGCCGGAGGAGCCGCATTGCCATTAGTCGCTTTTTGGGGAGGCAAAATTGTCCCTGGTGCTGAATATATTCTTGATTGTCTTGAATTTGGAAAGCATTTGCTTTCTTCGGATATGGTTTTTACAGGGGAGGGGAGTATCGATGCCCAAACCTTAAATGGGAAAGGCCCTGGGGTGGTGGCTTCGCGAGCCCGTAGTGCGGGTATTCCGGTTATCGCTCTTGGCGGAAGTATTTCCAGCGAGGCAGATTCAGCGTTTGACGCCCTGTTTTCTGTAATTAATGCGCCTATAGATAGTGAATTGGCCATGAGAAATGCTTACCATTTAGTACGAAACCAATCAGCTGAGATTGGAAAATTGATTAAAATTATGCGAAAATGAAATCATCGAAACAACAAATAGTCTTAGAAGAGGCAAAAAGTGCGTTATCCATTGGGAAACCAGAGGAAGCATTACGGTTGTTGGATCAGATTCCGGATAAAACCAATCCCGAGGTTCTCTTTTTAATGGGAGAGATTGATTACAAACTTCAACGATGGGGCGATGCATTGAACTGTTTTTTGCTGTATCGGGAGAATTGTCCTGAAAATGGTGAGGCAAAAACCTATATTGATTTGATTAATAATATTTTGGCCTTCTATCACACCGATCTCTATAATCCCTGAAATAAGGGGTTTAAAGATAACTGTTCGGAAAATAATTGGGATTAAATCAGGTTTTCTGAAGGAATAAATTGCTGCAATTTCTTTCGGACCATGAATTTTTGAAGAAAAATTCATGGTTTTTTCAATTGATTTAATACTTTTGGAATATTACAATAACCCAATAAGAACAATATTTATTACCAATTCTAAATTTTTTAAAGGATGAAAAAATTAATTACAATTTTTATTTTTTGTTTTAGCCTTACAGCGGTATTCGCGCAAGAGTCTGTTGAATTGAAAAATGCCGGTAATGAGGCGCTTAAAACTAAGGATTATGCTAAGGCGCTTGAGAATTATGAAAAGGCGATTGCTGCATGGGGCGATCAGCCACAGGATTTCCCAATGATTTACAATTCTGCTGTTTGTGCCTACAGCTTGAAAGATTATGCCAAGGCTGCGAAATATTTCGATCAGGCTATCGCGGGGAACTACAAGGTTGAAACCGCCTATGTTTATAAGGCAACAATGAGCAAAGCTGAGAATAAAACAGACCTTTACCTGAGCATTCTTAATGAAGGTATTGCCAAGAGTCAGGAAAACAGTAAATTGAAAGATATGTTGTCCAAATACTACCAGGTTGAAGGGACATCAAATTACAATGATGCTGCTAAAATTTTGAAAGCCGCTGCCGATAAAGTAACCGCCGGGAAAATGAAAACTACCGATGACGCTTACAAAGCTGAAGTGGAAAAAGCAAAAAAGGAGTTCAGTGCGGCAATCGAAATGATCAACAAATCTCTCGAAGTCAATCCTAACGACGAGAATGCCAAAAAGATCAAAGCTGCTTGTGAACAAAGCCTGAAAGCGCTGTAATCCGATCCGGAAAAGTCAGAGAATAAAAAAAGCCTTCCAGCGAACAATTCGCTGGAAGGCTTTTTTTATTCAGGGTTGTTTGTGGATATACCGGTGATACTTTTCCCCCCCACATACACAAAGAGATAATGGTTCAGGAGAACAATCCCTGTTAATTTTTCGGCTCTCTTGAGAGCATGGGGTAATCCGAAAAATCAAGACGATTATTGTATAAACAGCCGGATAATAATCATTTCTATGGTTATGTGCCCGTGCCGCCAGGCACGAAACATCGGTAGATGAAATTGTATATCGATGATTCGCCCGCCCCGGCCGGGGCTGAACAAAGAGACGACCCATTTTTTTCTACCGATATTTTGCCCCTAGCGGGGCAAATTGCGGGCAGCGCAACTATTTGTTCCCGCAGGCCTGAAAGGCCGATCTGTGACAGCACAGGGCGTGAGCCCTGTGAAAAGGAGATGTGAAGAGATTGGAGGTCTGAAAGACCGGCATGTGTTGACCGGATTTAATGAATTGATATTGTGCCAATCCAATACCTGCCGGACCTTCAGGCCTTTTAGGGACTATCGTTGACCGTTTTCACAGGCCTTGCGGCCAGTGCTCTCACACGCCGGACCTTCGGCCCTTTACTGATTAAATTTTCTATCGTTTTCTACCGATATTTTGCCCCCAGCGGGGCAAACTGGGGGGGCGGGCAGCGCAACTATTTGTTCCCGTAGGCCTGAAAGGCCGATCTGTGACAGCACAGGGCGTGAGCCCTGTGAAAAGGAGATATGAAGAGATTGGAGGTCTGAAAGACCGGCATGTATTGACCGGATATTCGGAGTTGATATTGTGCCGATCCAATACCTGCCGGCCTTACAGGCCTTTGAGGTACTATCGTTGACTGTTTCCACAAGCCTTGTGGCCTGTGCTTTCACACGCCGGACCTTCGGCCCTCTGGTCGGTTTATTTTTTATTATTGGTGCTTCCCCCTGACGCCCTATGTTTTAATTCTCTTAACCACCCTTTTTTCGGAAAACCGCTCCCGGTTACTTCGGGAAGAGCCGGTTCCGCCATCTGGAGGAGGGTAGGCGAGGTTCTCCTCATTTCCGAAACAAGAGAGTGGGACTGGCTTTTCGAATAGCAAAGTTATTTTTTGTTTGCTATTTCGTATTTTGTATAATATGTTCGATTTAAATGAAGTCTTAATTGTTTAATGGGTTCCTTGCTACCATCATCATCCAATTTTGTTTCCAACTCAACTAAAGTTCGATTAAAATCATCAAATCTTTCTTTTATTGTATCATCAATTTCCATATTTGTGACGCATACTGTTGCTAATTCAATAAAGGCTTTTAGTTCATAATCGACCTCTTTATTGACAATCATCTCTATCATTGGTATAATCCAGGTTAAAGCAGAAGTATATGATTTACTTTTATAACATGAAAAGAACATACTTCTTTGAGTATTAAAATTTGTATCCCAAAGTTTTGACAGAATATCCTCTTTTTCTGATTTGAAATCAATGTTCTGCTTTTCAATAATTTCTTTTATCTCAGTTTCTGTTTTCCCAATTAACTCCGAAACACTTTTTTGAAGCTGTATAATATCATCAGATATAACTGAAAACTTTTGATTATTTAATTCAGTTTGTCCTCTTTCCAAAGAAGATATTTTGTTATCCAAGATTGTGTAATTAGACGAAATATTGTTTTTATTTTCTTTGTCTTTTTGAATTACTTTTGATAATAATGAATTCCTTGTTGTTTTTAAATTTTCCTCGTATTCACTGAATTTATTTTTAAAATATTTGATAATACCAATCCAATACGCTAGCCCTAATATGCCAAATGTTATTACAAAAATTACTGAAAACCAATCCATTTGGGTATCAATAATATCTGAAAAGTAATTTTTATTTACCATCAAATCTTTATTGACCTGAATAATAGAGTCCATTTTATTCGTTATTAAGTCCCCCACCGTTTTCAACAGAACATCAAAAAGAATAACTTAGATGCATAAA
>CAZWBR010000024.1:0-59324 GCA_964632305.1 uncultured Prolixibacteraceae bacterium | reverse complement strand
ACACCATACCCCCGATCAGGAAGTACTGACGCATCTCCTGCAAGGTGGTATAATTATTCTCGGTGTTTTTGAAGGTGGTCTGAACCAGTTTCGGGACCGATAAACCGACATAGTAACGGTCGGAGGAGAGGAAGGCCCCAACCCCCACGTTAGGCATAAACTTGTTGTCGACGGCGCCCTGGAAATTCGGGTCGCTCACATCGCCCGGATAGGTGGTGTAGAGCCCCAGCGGGTTGGAGTAGTTGGTAAACCCGGCCTTGATCCCCAACCGCAGCGAGCTTTCGCGGGAGACCGTCAGACGGTAGGAGTAGTCGACGTTGAACAGCAACCGTTTTTCCAGACCGATCTTGTCATGGACGATGTTCAATCCCAGCCCGACGTTCTCCGAACGGAAAGGGGTCTGCATCGAGAAGGTCTGGGTCGAAGGATAGCCCTCGACTCCCACCCACTGGTGACGCGTCAGGGCCAGGAACCCGATGGTCTGCCACGATCCCACGTAACCCGGGTTCACGGTCTGCATATTGAAAACATACTGGGTGTACATCGGCTCCTGCTGGGAATAGCCAGCCAGGGTGCCAAGGGCCAGGGTGATGGCCAGAATCATGTGTCTGGAGAAATTAACCAATTTCATGATGAGATTATTTTGTTAATTTTTACCTAATATTCTATTAATCCGGAAGATTCAACATCCTTCTTTAGGGAGTCTACAGCAACGATCGGTTCAATTACAAGCTTTACGATTCCGTCACTTAATGTTTTAGAATGACCCGATTGTTGAAAGAACTTTCTTTGCGTGCGAACTCCCCATGATTTAAAAATATCAATAAACTTAGCATTATAAGCAACACAATTTGTATTGTTAATTAATTATCCTTTTTGTTGATAACTAAAATTATTTTGATACTCATCAATCCGTAATTGCCAATGGTTACCATAAAATTGGAAGGTAAATCAAACTGATCGTGTCGGGAATCCCATCATACAATAGGATTGTACAACACTATCGGGCTGTTGTTTCTTGAAAAATGAACAGAATACAATATAATTAAACAGTAAGTCAAGGTTTAATTAAATTGAATTCAATGCCAATGGATTTACGATCCAACTTAAATATACAACTAAATTCAATAAAATAAAATGTTTGATGTTTAATTCTGAAACAGAATGGCGTAAAGAGAAAGAAAAGCAGTAAAAGGGCATCCGTTTTCGGGTCAGCCAGCTACAAAAGGTTGATGGTTTATCCTCGGTTTTTTCGGGGAAGTTCTGAAAGAACTGAAATTAAAATAAAGGTCAGGATTGAGGCGGCAATCCCATAAATCGTTAAGGAGACGATCAGGATAACAGACAAGGCCAAAAAGATGAAACGGATCTTATTATCCTGCCATGACAGGGTTTTGAATTTTAGTGAGAACATTGGAATTTCAGAGACCAACAGATAAGAGGTGACCAATGTTAAGATCAGAAGGGTAATGGGTTGAAGTAAAATATGGTCGATGGATGGCATTGTTCCATGTTCCGCAACTAAAGCGAAGGAGGAAATCAATAGGGCATTGGCCGGTGTTGGAAGCCCGATAAAGGAATTGGTCTGACGGGTGTCGATATTGAACTTAGCCAGTCGCAAGGCCGAAAAGACCGGTACCAGGAAAGCGCTAAGCAGAAAAAGATTCTGCATTAGGGTCATCTCAGCTAAATTCTCCACCCTGACATTTCCTTCCATAAGGGCGTTTCCCTGTAAAGTAAACATGACCATTCCCGGGGCTAACCCGAACGAAATGACATCGGCCAGCGAATCGAGTTCTTTACCCATAGGGGAGTAGGAGTGGAGCAGGCGGGCAACCATCCCGTCGAAAAAATCAAAAACTGCCGCGGCGATCATCAGGATCACTGCGATGGTTAGATGGCCTTCAAGGGCAAAAATCACGGCCATGCTGCCGCAAAAAACATTCAGGCAGGTGATGAAATTCGGGAGGTGCTTCCTGATCATAGCCATTGGGTTATAATTGGGCCAGAATGGTCTGACTACCGGTCACGGCTTCGCATAGCTGCACTTTTACCTCTGTCCCGATAGGCAAGAACACATCGACCCTCGATCCAAAACGGATAAAGCCCAGCTCGGTTTGTTGGCTCACCTGATCGTCAACCTTAGGATAGGAGATAATCCGTTTAGCTACGGCGCCGGCAATCTGACGAACCAGTACCTCGGTGCCATCCTCCATCTTAATCACGGTAGTGGCCCGTTCATTTTCTGTAGACGATTTTGGCAGATAGGCGGCCATGAAATTTCCGCTATGATGTTTGAAGTAGCTCACCTTACCCGGTACAGGCACCCAATTGATATGGACATTATAAACCGACATGAAAACGGAAACCTGCAATCTCTTGTCTTTGAAATACTCACTTTCGTAAGTCTCCTCAATGGCAACGATGGTTCCGTCGGCTGGTGAAAGTACCGATTGGGGGGCCGGCGTGATCGTTCTGTTCGGATAACGAAAAAAACGAATGGAAAGAAAGAGTATTGGGGTAGTGGCGAGCAAACTGAATATCTTGAAATACGGTTCACCAGTCAGTATGACCATATAGTTTATTCCCAGCCATATAAGTATGGCAATAAGCACGACTAAATAACCCTCTTTATGAATTCTCATGGTGAATATCAGCAATTATTGTGCAAAATTAGCTAAATATTATTCAGCGAAGAAACTGCACCAAAAAATAAATGAATGGCACTGCCATTATTATGCTGTCAAAACGGTCGAGCAACCCGCCATGTCCCGGCATGAACCGGCCTGAATCTTTTATTCCGATCTGTCTTTTAAACATCGATTCGACAAGATCGCCCAGGGTGCCTGTAATCACTGTTAGTGTGGCCATCAGGGCCAGAAAATAAAAACTATATTGAGTGAAGACAACCGAGAGGATAGCGGAGGAGATTATTGCCACGATCATACCACCAAAGAAACCTTCCCACGATTTTTTGGGGGAAACGCGCTCGAACAGACGGTGACGCCCAAATTTAACTCCGAAAAGGTAAGCCCCTGAATCGCAGGTCCAGATAATGATAAACAATATAATGAGCAGCGAGGGGTCATAAGCTCCCTTCTCCGGGAAAGAGGGGTACACCAGGAAGTTGAACAACGAAAAAGGTATTGCAACATAGAAAAGGCCGAAAACTGTCAGGGCTATATTCCCCAGTACTTTTGACTTTTTTCTGAACAGTTCATAGATCGGAATGGCAAAAAGAACCGGCAACAGAACCAGAAATGATTTGGCTGTAATGAGATCATTGACCACCAGGAAAGAGAAGAGAAAAAGAACCGTCCCAACGACCAAACCGGGATATACCTGAGGAGAATATCCGGCAATCGTGCCCAGTGAATAAAACTCTCTCAACACAAAGAACGATAATACCAAAAACAGTATTCCGAAAGTTAATGGTCCGAGGTAGATAGCTCCGGTTAATATAGCGACAAAGAGGATGCCGGATAACGTTCGCTTATGTATTTCTTTCAATTTTCCCCTGTTTTTAAAATTTGCAGGATCGAAGTGGCCTGATCAAAGTCCTCCTCCTTTACATATAACTCGACATCGCCGAATGTGGTATATGAAGAATCCCGATGATTGATAATTACCGCGTCAATATCGTTATCGGCCAATACTTCTTTGGCGATCAGGGCCTGGTACTCTTCCCCGGTATAGTAAACCATTTTCCAACCTTTTTCCATGTTTTAGTATTTTAAAACGTTGTTAGTCAGTTTTAGAGTTCTGGTTACGCCTGGCTGTCGGCCGATTCTTCCCCTACTTTCCTTTCCTTCGGACGTGGCCCGAAAATATGTTCCAGATCTTCAGAGAAGATGACTTCTCTTTCGAGTAGAAGTTCAGCCAGTTTATGGTGCCCTTCGGCATGTTGACGTAAAATCTCTTTAGCCCGTTCGTAAGCCTTATCGATTAGTTCCTTCACTTCCTGGTCGATTAATTCGGCCGTTTTTTCACTGTAGGGTTTGTTAAATGAGAAATCGCTTTGTCCGGTCGAATCGTAGTAGCTTACTTTTCCAACCTTTTCGCTCATCCCGAAATAGCAGACCATAGCAAAAGCCGTCTTGGTCACTTTCTCCAGGTCGTTCTGAGCGCCCGAAGAGATGGACGAGAAGACAAGCTCTTCAGCCGCACGACCTGCCAGTGTTGAGCTGAGCTCATCGAGAATCTGTTCCTTCGTGGTGATCTGACGTTCTTCGGGCAGGTACCAAGCGGCTCCCAAAGCTTTTCCCCTCGGGACGATCGTCACTTTAACCAATGGATGAGCATGTTCGAGCAACCAGCTCACCGTGGCATGACCCGCCTCGTGATAAGCGATGGTCGCCTTTTCATTGGCTGAGATTATTTTATTCTTCTTTTCGAGTCCGCCAACGATGCGATCGACGGCGTCGAGAAAATCCTGCTTTTCCACTTTCTCCTTTAGCCTCCTGGCTGCAATCAGGGCGGCCTCATTACAAACATTGGCAATATCGGCCCCGGAGAAGCCTGGCGTTTGCTTGGCTAAAAACTCCACATTCACTTCCTCTGATAAAAGTAAAGGTTTAAGGTGAACCTGAAAGATCTCTTTTCGGTCGATCAGGTCGGGCAGTTCAACATGAATCTGTCGGTCGAAACGACCGGCACGCATCAGAGCCCGGTCGAGAATATCGGCCCGGTTGGTAGCGGCAAGTATGATTACCCCTGAATTGGTATCGAAACCATCCATCTCGGTCAGAAGCTGATTCAACGTGTTCTCACGTTCGTCGTTCGATCCCATATTGGGATTTCGTCCGCGGGCCCGGCCAATGGCGTCGATCTCATCAATGAAGACGATACAGGGCGCTTTCTCCTTGGCTTGCTTAAAGAGGTCGCGAACACGCGACGCTCCGACGCCAACAAACATTTCAACGAAATCGGAACCCGACATCGAGAAGAACGGGACATTGGCTTCGCCGGCTACTGCTTTGGCTAAGAGGGTTTTTCCGGTTCCTGGAGGGCCAACCAGCAGCGCTCCTTTGGGGATTTTTCCACCCAGTTTGGTATATCGTCCCGGGTTCTTCAGGAACTCCACAATTTCCTGGATCTCCTGTTTCGCTTCAGCCAATCCGGCCACCTCTTTAAACGTAGTGGATACATGGGCATCCTTATCGAAAACTTTGGCCTGCGATTTCCCGACATTAAAGATGTTGCCCGCACCTCCACCGCCTCCGCGGCTCATGCGACGGAAAATCCAGAACCAGAAGAGTACAAGGATCAGGATGGGCAGGATCCAGCTTATTATCTCGGTGAAATAGTCGTGACGCGTCTCATAGGTGAGGACAACTCTCGCCGATTCACCCACCTCAGCTTGCGCTTTTTCAAGGTTCGCCTCAAAAACATCCACCGAACCAATGGTAAATGAGAAATGAGGCCCCAGCTTCGCGGGGGAGCTAAACCCTTGATTTAATTTGTTCTTATATTTATCATACGATGATTCCTTCAGGTAAATCTCCGCCACGTTTTTATTCACGACGACGATTTTATCAATATCCCCGTTTTTCAGCATCGTGTTTTTGACCTCCTGCCAGTTGGTTTCAACCGGGGTGCCACTGGTTCCGAAGAATTGTATGGCAATAACTGCTAGGATGATAAGGCCATAAATATATATCGGATTAAATTTAAACGGTGAAGAGTTGTTTGCTCCTCCACCCATAGGGCTCTTATTCCCTTTATTGGAGTTACCCCCATTGTTGTTTGATTTCTTTTCAGCCATATAACGTTAAATGTCAGCTTCTATATTATAAAATTTTCCATCTCCCCAAAGCTCTTCCAAATCGTAGAGCCGTCGGTACGGTTCCTGAAAAATATGAACCATCACATCAATATAATCCAACAAGATCCATTGGGCGTTCGAATAACCGTCTGTATGCCAGGCTGGTTCGTGAAGCAGCTCTTCCACACACTCTTCCACCGAACGGGCTATCGCATCCACATGGGTATTTGAGTTGCCGTGACAAATGATAAAGTTATCACATTCAGTATTGTTGAGCTCCTTCAAATCAATATTGATGATTTCCACCCCTTTTTTCCTGCGGATCCCCTCAATAATTGC
Organism: uncultured Prolixibacteraceae bacterium; assembly: GCA_964632305.1. GTDB lineage: Bacteria > Bacteroidota > Bacteroidia > Bacteroidales > Prolixibacteraceae > CAZWBR01. The sequence continues at coordinate 53,221 of CAZWBR010000024.1, read as the reverse complement.
ATCTACCAGACTCAATCGGCCATTTTCAATGGCTTGTTTTACCATACATAAATTTTAATTGACAAAGATAACTTTTTTGAACGATACTAAAAAAGGGGCTTTTATGCATTCTTTTCGAAGATATGTTTTTACTTTGGAAATCGAATTTAATATTGCCTTTATGACTATCGGTTCATCAATAGATCGTCTTTCTCAAACAGAATCGACCAATAATTATGCCGCTGCCCTATTAATGACAAAACGTCCGAATGAAGGTACGGTATTTGTTGCCGATTGTCAAACTGTCGGACGCGGCCAGATCAATAACTTCTGGGAAAGCGAACCGGGTAAAAACCTGACATTCAGTTTTGTTATCTATCCCGAATTCCTCCGCATCGACCGGCAATTCGAAATCTCAAAGGCGGTCTCGCTCGGTGTTGCCGACTTCCTGAGCGAATGGGTCGATCAGGTCCGCATTAAATGGCCCAATGACCTCTACGTGGAAAACCGGAAAATTGCGGGAATACTAATCGAGAATTCCATCCGCATGGGAAAAATATCCTCCTGCATCGTCGGTATCGGATTAAATATCAATCAGCATAAATTCTTGTCCGACGCCCCTAATCCTGTTTCACTGGCCATGCTCACCGGAGGTGAATATGATCTTGCTGACTTGTTGGAAAAGCTTTTATTGAAGATTGACGCTCGTTATCAACAACTGAAAAGTGGTCTGACCCATCGCATCGACAGCGATTATTTATCCCGCCTTTACCGGTACCAGGAATGGGCACATTATCGAATGAACGACGAGATATTCGAAGGGAAAATAACCGGGGTCGATGAAATTGGCCGGCTGATGATCGAGAACAGGCAACAAAACACCCTGACTTTTCATTTCAAGGAGGTCGCCTTTTGCAAATAGATTAGTTAAAAGGGACCCTGGTCAAAGCATCCGCGATCTTGTTGATCCCTTCCTCCAGATACTTGTTGACCATCATCTTGATCATGGGGCTTAACTCGGCATGGAGGGTCAGTCGCAATTTACAGCTCTGCTCATCGACGGGCAGGAGCTGGATCCATAAAAGAACGTTGAACGGGATGGCCTCATTGCCTTCCAGTTTGACGGTTTTAAACGGCTCCCTTTCTACAACCCGAACCCCAACGGTACCCAGAGGGCTGATCCTGAAACTGCAGTCATCTTCCGTGGCCCTGAAATCTTCAATACTGACATCGGGGGCATTCGGCATTTTTTCCCTGACCTGTTTCAGCTTCTCCGGATCAAAAAACTGCTCCAGGTTCTTCAGGTTCGAAAGTCGGTTGTAGACGTTTTCCTGCGGATAATCGATCGTCTTTATTTCGCTGACATACTTTTCTAAGGCCATCTCTGATAAAAATTAAGCCGGTTTTTTGACGACCGGCATATATTGATTATAACTTGTTCAGTCCGGTTATTTACCCCAGATCTCCGGGTTTTTACGCCAACTGTTGAGGCTCTCCAGTTGTTTCTCGGTGATATCGCCCTCTTCGTAGGCCAGTTTCAGCAATACGTTGTAGTCGCTCAGCGTGGTCAGCTCAATCTTAGCGTCTTCAAAGTTTTGAGCGGCATGAGGGAAATTGTAGGTAAAGATGGCCAGCATTCCCAATACTTCAGCACCATAATTACGAACGGCTTCAGCGGCGCTCAGCGAGCTTGTCCCGGTGGATACCAGGTCTTCAATGATTACCACTTTGGTGCCAGGCTGAATATCCCCTTCGATCAGGTTCTCCAAACCATGTCCTTTCGGTTTCGACCGGACATAGATAAAGGGTAATCCCAGTGCTTCGGCAACTAAGACCCCGTGGGCAATAGCCCCGGTAGCCACCCCTGCGATCGCTTCGGCCTGGGGATATTTTTCTTTTACCAGCCTGGTGAATTGCTGACAGATGAAAGTCCTGGTCTCGGGATACGAAAGGACCTTGCGGTTATCGCAATAGATAGGAGCTTTCCATCCGGAAGCCCAGGTGAAAGGACGATCGGGTTGTATTTTTATCGTGTCGATAGCCAGCAGTCGTTTGGCCACTTCAGTTTGCATCGATTCCATAGATTGTCTTATTTTTTGTTTGCTGCAAAGGTATAAACATTTTTCCTTCAAGGGAAGAGGGGTGTCGACCCTCGCCTTAAAAAAACGTTAAATTGAAATCTTTCGTCAGGGCCGTGGCCTCGGCTGGGGATGCTTGAAATTATACTCCCGGTATATTTTCAGGAAGAGCGATTCAAAATCCCTCGAAGGGGGAGGGGCCTGCGCCAGTAGGAAAGTGCCGTCGGGGGCCAGCAGATAAAAAGTGGGGGCCACCCTGATGTTATAATCTTCAATCAATGCTTTCTGTTTCGACCCGTTCAGTAGATCCCAGGTGTATCTCTTATCTTTCCAAAGTTTCTCCGCGTTGGCGAAATTATCATCCAAAGCGACGGGTACTATCGATAGGACCTGACGTAACTTCTTTTCTATCGGGACGATGGAGTCCAACTCGGCACGGCTTTCAGGACTGTCGCTTCGGAAAAAGACCAGATAGACATATTTCCCCTTGAATTTATCGGGAGTGATGACCGTTCCCTGACGGTTTTTAAGAGAAAAGGCAGGTGCTTTACCGCCCGTCTTCATCGTGGATAACTTTTTTACGATCTGGTGGATTGTCGGATTAAGCGCCCCTGCCGTGACCTCTGTCCGGGCTCTTTCAAGAGCTTTCAGAACACTCTCCTTGTCGAAACTGCCGGAATAATAACCGTCGTATAATCCCTTGACAACCACCAGTTCGGCAAATTGTTTCGAATAGCCCCGTGCCGTGAAAAAGGCAATCAATCCCGGTAAATTACCGCTATTGACCAGCGTCACTATCTTCCCGTTGCGGAAATCTTTGGCCTCTTTGCTGAGAAAATCGGTGAAAAGGGAGAGGAAAACCTTTTGATAGGCCGGGTGATGTATTTTTAAAGGCTCCCGGGCAAAATATTTCTCAATCACTTTCTCCGGGGTCCGCTGGTTTACGGCATACTCCAATTCAGCATAAGAATAGGTCTTTAATGTTTTAAAATAGGGATCACTCTCTTCGGCAAACTGGCTATCCATATGCTCAATTACCTTTGCAACGGCCTCTTTCGAACCTTGCCGGTAGATTTCGTTAGTGTGCTTTGAGGTTTCCTGGTTGAATGCAGATATAAACCTTCGGATGGTCAGGTTAAGCTCTTTGGGGTCCTTATCTTCGATACCCAGCCAGTAGAGCGCCGGTTCGAAGAAGGCGCTGCGGGCCTCTATCGCGGTGCGCGCACTGTAAGGCGGAAGGGTGATCGCGTAGCTCTTTCCGGGTTCGACCACCATCGTTCCCCGGTATTTTTCCAGATCAGCATAAATCTCGGTGGTCTCGGACAGTGACATCGTCAGGCTGAACTTCCCGTCGCCCGCTACCCTGACCGATCCCAGCTCATGCCGCTGATGAAGGATCGGCTCCGTATAGGTGTAAAAAGAAACCTCTTTCCCGGCATAATCATTCGCTTTCCCGCTGATCGACACCTGCTTCTGGGCGGAAAGACAGGCCGGGAAAAATAAAAAGCTGAAAAGACTAACAACTAATAAGGTCTGTAACTTATTCTTCCTCTTCATAGAACTCGGATAAATTAAGGCACGAGGGCAGGAAAATGCTGGCGTCGCCCCTGTGACGAAGGATATCCCTGACGATCGTGGACGAAATGGCCGTATGCTCGGGTTTGGTCAACAGGAAGACCGTCTCAATCTCGGGGTGCATCTTCTTGTTGATCTGTCCGATGGCCCGTTCATATTCAAAATCGGCCGCTGTCCTTAATCCCCGGAGTATATACTGGGCATGAACTTTGCGGCAATAATCCACCGTGAGGCCTTCGTATTTCCCGACTTTGATCTTGGGCTCATCCTGGAAAACCCGTTTGATCCACTCCTTGCGCTTGGCCAGAGGATAATAGGTCTTCTTGTTCGAATTGTAGCCAATCATGATAATGATTTGGTCGAACAGGGGGAGGGCCCGCCTGATGATCGATTCGTGTCCGATGGTAAAGGGATCGAAGGAACCCGGGAATACAGCTATTCTTTCCATTTGATGGATTTTTGTAAAGGCAAAGCTATAAAGAAATTCGGGAATAAACCGAATTTTTGCTTAACAGAAATATTGGTCCCGACCGATGCGATTCTTTGCCTGACCCCGGTTTTTTACGCCGGAATAATGTATTTTCGTTGTAGAATCTATTTCTCTTTTAAGAATTGACCGCCATGACAGAACGCGAAATAATAGGGATCTTCGGGAAGATGAATTCAGGCAAGAGTTCGCTGATGAACCTGTTGACCCAACAGGAGACCTCCATTGTCGATTCAACCCCCGGCACCACTTCCGATACCAAAATAACCCTGATGGAGCTCCACGGGTTGGGTCCGGTCAAACTGCTTGATACGGCCGGTTTCGACGAGTCGGATGTTCTGGGCGAGAAGAAAAGGAAAAAAGTGATCACCGCCCTTAAAGAATGCGATCTGGTCCTGTTGGTTGTCGATCCCTCGACCGGCGATTTTTCGACCGAAAATGCCATTGTGGAAGAGGCTTTGAACCAGGAGAAACAGATATTGCTGATTTATAATCTTTTCAATACTGATGATAAGGAGCGTATAGCCGAAGCCGAGCATCGTCTGCCGCCCTTGAAAAAGCTTCGTCCTCTCTTCGGTTCTCTCGTTGATCCGCGGTTCAGGCAACCGCTTATCGAATTTATACTGGCCAATTACATCCCGAAGAACTTCGCGGTCGAGTTGTTGCCGTTTGTCGAAAAGGACCATTTCTATATCCTCAATATCCCGATGGATGAGGAGACGCCTCCAGGCCGTTACCTCCGTCCGCAGGCGATGGCCGAGGAGTATATCACCCGCAACTGGGCCTATCCGGTTTCGTACCGCATGGATCTGGGCAAAGCCCGTCGTGGCGAGCCCGATGAAAGGAGACGATGGGATAATTTTATCAGCAGCTTTTCGCGAAGGCCCAAAGCCATCATTACCGATTCGCAGGCCATGGATATCCTGAAATCGTGGGCTCCCGACGATATGGCGCTGACCACCTTTTCGATCATGATGATCAACTACATGAGTCGCGGGCGCCTCTCCGGCTTTGTCGATGCCATAACGGCGCTCGATACCCTCCGTCCGGGCGATTCGGTGCTGATCGCCGAGGCCTGTAACCACTCCCGCATCCGCGAAGATATCGGAACGGTTCAGATCCCCAACCTGATTGCCAGGTTCTATCCCGGTGTCACGGTCGATCATGCTTTCGGACGCGAGTTCGAAGGGAACGAAGCCATGAACCGCTATAAACTGGTGATCCATTGCGGGGGGTGCATGATCTCGGCCCAACGGATGGCAGCCCGTCTGCGCGACCTCGAAGCGCTGGGTATCCCGATCACCAATTACGGCATTTTCCTCTCCTACGTCCAGGGAAAAGCCGCCCTCGATCGGGTGATTGCTCCATGGAAGGCTTGATTGATGCAATAATTAAGGATAGGATAGTTGTTTCGTTCAAGTCTGTTTCTGTCATTGGTATTGAAGCGAAGCCGAATAAGAAATCTCAAGGTTAAATACTATTTGTTACGGTAGACCTGAAGGGTCGGCATGTGGCAGCACAGGGTGTGAGCCCTGTGAAAAGGAGATATAGAGGGAATTGGAGGTCTGAAAGACCGGCATGTATTGAACGGATAAGATGAATTGGTTCTGTGTTAATATAATACATACCGGCCTTGCAGTCCTTTGAGATACTATCGTTGACCGTCTCCACAGGCCTGACGGCCTGTGCTTTCACATGCCGGACCTTCGGCCCTTTGATCTGTTTGTTGCCCATTACAGGGACTTCTCCTTGCTCCATAATGTAGAATATAACTCCTAAAAATGTTATAGCGTAATGAGGATTGATTTAGTGGAGTGAGGCTCTGTCATAAGTAGAATCAGGACTGCCGTAAGTCGGGGCGCGACTGGACACAAACCTATGTTTGTGGCGCGAGCATAGAGTCGCACCCCGACTTCCTGCATTTATGTCATTGGTTAGGTGCGAAGCGGAATGAGTAATCTCAGGAATAAATACTATATGGGATTATAAAAGCGAATGCTTATTAATTATCCTGTCTGAAAAAAAAGATCAGGATGCGAATGCGAAGCACAGATCCGGCCTGTTTACCCGATCGTTAGTGCAAAGAATCTAAGAAGCTCTTCCAAAGTTCCAAACATTGGAAGAGCTCTATCTGGACAACCATATGTTACGGCAGACCTGAAAGGTCGGCATGTGACAGCACAGGGCGTGAGCCCTGTGAAAAGGAGCGACAGAGGAGACCGGAGGTCTGAAAGACCGGCATGTATTGAATGAATTTGATGAATTGGTTCTGTGTCAATATAATACATACCGGCCTTACAGTCCTTTGAGATACTGTCGTTGACCGTCTCCACAGGCCTGACGGCCTGTGCTTTCACATGTCGGACCTTCGGCCCTTTGATCGGTTTATTGCTCATTACAGGGACTTCTCCATACGCCATAATGTAGAACTCCCAAAAATGATATAGCGTAATAAGGTTTGATTTAATGGAGTGAGCCTCTGTCATTGGTATTGAAGCGAAGCGAAATGAGGAATCTCAACCTTATTGCACAAATTCCTTCAATAAGCTGACATACTATCCAATATGAGCATTTTTAGAAGAACCCGGATAATATGTAATAATCTCAGTGGAAATTCTGTTATTGATAATGAGGTGAGAAATCTCTGTGCTAATTAAATCATTTAGACTTTGACGGACAATAATGATCCTTTATAAACAATTTTGTCTTAAATGACAGGGCCCTTCCCCGGATCTGCCCCGGGGTTTGACCATCGTTTTTCTATGGTTGCTCTAAGGTTTCTGTAACCGAGCATACAGGAACCTTGGAGGAACCTTACAGAAACCTTAGAGAAAGCCCGGAGTTGATCCGGGGTAAATCAGGTTTAAAATGGTCTTTCGCTTCGAGTAGTGGCCAACGAAAAAATTGGTCAAAATAGATTTTCGGGCTGGAAAATCGGGTGAAATATTTGGTTGCCGGCATCTTCCTTCAGCAAAGGAAAAATGCCGGTCTGTTGGTGGAAACAGGGGTATTACCGACCACTATTGCCCGACTCCGGTTATTGCTTACCGCAGCAGTTCTTGAATTTTTTGCCCGAGCCGCAAGGGCAGGGGTCGTTACGGCCAATATTGTTGTAAACGGTGGAGAGCATCGGGTTCTCATCCTTAAAGAAATGTTCCATCTGCCGGTAGTGCTGTTTCCAGGGGGCGCGCTGTTTGAAGAAGGGGCTTCCGCTCAGGTTCGGATCTTCGAATATTTCGAGGGCATATTCCAGCTCTTTACGGATCTGGTAATCGGTCGTCCCGGGTTCGTTGTATTGCTTGAAACTTTCGTGAATACTTTCGACCTCTTTTTTGCAGGAGTAGAGCCTGGCCTCGGCCACATGCACCGCGAGCAGCTCTTTCCACCCGGTGTCGGGATTGTTCAGCAAGGCCGCGATCCTTGCCCCGTGCTGCTGATCATTGGCCGCATAGACACAGTCGTAGAGATAGAGGTAAGGGGCGTTGCTCTTCTTGCTGATCTGGGTTTCGATGGCTTCAAGGAAAACGTCAACCGTTTCGGGGAATTTAGAGGAGATCAGACCTGTCAGGTAGAGGCCCTGTTCGTCGAGAAAATCCCAGTCGGGGCTATCGGGAGTGGCAAAGAGGGTGATCAACGAAGGGACCAGGCGGGGGGTGGCATGTTTCTCGGCCAGTATCGCGTACCAGAGGGCGGTGTTGGCCAGATCGTGGTCGAGCGTGATAGAAGCCCGGTCGTTGTAAGCATTTTCAAGATGAAACATGATCTTGTTCTCCAAATCTGCATCGTAGGGCAGGTTATAGAGGAATTCGATCGCGGTGAAGGGGATCCCTTTATTATGGGAGTTAAGAATGGTCAATGCTTCAGTCTTGTTCATCGTTTTTCAAATTTTACGGCAAAGATAGGATTAAGGATTCGATAATCCTTGTGTGGCCGGGCAACAAAAAGAAGAGGGAACCGAATGGCTCCCTCTTATCGAATTGGTATGGATCGAAATTGTTTGGTGTTGTTTATGAGTTGGTTACCTTTTCGAGACGTTTGAGCATGGCAAACATGAACATGGCGGAAAGGAGGCAGCAGACGATAAAGATGCCCCAGAGTTGCCAGAGATGCATCCGTTCCCAGGCCCATGAACCGACGAACAATAATTTATTACCTACCGCGGTGGCTAACAGCCAGCCTCCCTGCATCAGGCCCTGGAAACGGGCCGGGGCTACTTTGGATACGAAGGAGAGTCCCATCGGGCTGAGGAACAGTTCGGCCACGGTCAGGATCAGGTAGCTGCTCATCAGCCAGTAAGGCGTCACCCTGGAGGAGTCGGGTACCGGTTGTCCTTCCAGTTGGAAAGGGGATACCAGGTTCAGTGAACTAACCAGGACGATCACAAAGCCCAGGGCGGCAATGATCATCCCGTACCCGATCTTGCGGGGGGTGGATGGTTCTTTGCCTCTTTGGTTGAGCCAACTGAAAAATCCCATCACCGCGAAGGTAAGAGCCACGATGAAGAGCGGGTTGAACGATTGGAAGATCTCGGGGCTGATGGCATTCTGCGCTTCGCCCTGACTGTAAAAGTACCAGGAAGCGGCCCCACCGGCGATGGCGAGCACGGCCCCGGCAATTTTTGTATTGGAAGTACTTTTCTTACCGATTAAAAGTACGATACCCACGATGGTCGCGATCACGGAAAGAATCGAATCCATCCCGAAGAACAGGTTGGTAAACGGATCGACCGTTTTGAAGGTATAGTCGCGGGCAAAGAGGGTCATCGTCAACCCGTTTTGATGGAACGACATCCAGAAGAAGATCACTACGAGGAAAACCAGCAATAATGAGGTGATGCGCGGGCGTTCTTCCTTGGTGGAGATCTGGAGCATCCAGCTTACAAAACCGATGAACAGGCCGAAGGCAAAAGCAAGGTCGATATTTCGGTTGGTCAGAAAATAGATGACGGTACCGATTGCCACCCCGATAAACAATGCCATGGCGGCTTTAATCGGGCCACCGGTATTGACCTGGGTTTCGGGAACGGCTGCCGCTTTTTCTTTATTGGGCAGAGTTTTGTTGAAAATAAGGTAGACGATCAATGAGAGGACCATTGCTCCGGCCGCGATGGCGAACGCGTAATTGTATCCTTTGGCAAAGACGTCGAGATAATTCTGGGCGAAAGCCGAGAGGTCGGCCACCGGGCCAGTGAGGCTTACCTTATCGGCTAAAGCCTGAAACTCGGTGGTGTCCTTTAACGCCCCGCCGAGGTATTGGTGGCAAATAGCCGGCAGACTGCCGTCGTGGGCAAAGCCATTGGTTTTCAGCCACCAGTTACGGATGCCGGTTGCCGCGAAGGGAGCGAAGAAAGCACCCACGTTGATCCCCATATAAAAGACCATGAAAGCGGAGTCGCGGAATTTTGAATATTTGGGATCATCGTATAACTGGCCGACAACAGCCTGGAGGTTTCCTTTGAACAACCCGTTACCAAGGGCGATGATAAACAATCCGGAGATGGTGATGGGCAATGATAATCCGGGAACGGCAAGTATCGCATAGCCGGCAAACATGATGATCTGGCCAAAGAGGATCACGGTCTTGTATTTTTTGGTATAGTCGGCCAGCAGACCACCGATCAGTGCAAGAGCATAGATGGCGAAATAGAACCAACTGTAAATACTACCGGCTTTCTCGGCAGAGAGTCCGAATCGGGCCTGAAGGAAGAGGACCAGGATGGCCATCATGGTGTAAAAGCCGAAGCGCTCTCCCATATTGGTGAAAAAGGCGACAATAAGCCCTTTAGGATGTTCTTTTAGCATAAAATAATCCTGTTAAAATTTTCAAATATTGTTTAATTGCAACAAATATATATAACTTTTTTAAGGATATAATCAAGCGGGGAGCATGATTTAAATCAGAGTATAGCGGGAGAGGATTGGTTCATAGGGGATTGGTTAGGCGACCGGGAGATGTATTCTGCTTTGAGAGATTCCTGGCTTGTTTTCCAATGAGAGAGTACCACTCCACTAAATCAAACCTCATGACGTTATATTGTTTTGGGGAGTTATATTCTACGTTATGGCGTAAGGAGAGGTCACTATAATGAGCAACAAACCGATCAAAGGGCCGAAGGTCCGATATGTAAAAGCACAGGCCGTCAGGCCTGTGGAGCCGGTCAACGATAGTATCTCAAAGGACTGTAAGGCCGGCATGTATTATATCGGCACAAAACCAATTCATCAAATCCGGTCAATACATGCCGGTCTTTCAGACCTCCGACTTCTTCTATCACTCCTCTTCACAGGGCTCATGCCCTGTGCTGCCACATGTCGACCTTACAGGTCTTCTATAACAAATAGTAATTACCCTTGAGATTTCTTACTCTGCTTCGCTTCAATACCAATGACAAAAATAGTCTCGCAGTTAGTCGGAGTGCGACTGGGAGACGCGCCCCGACTATCAAGTTCGCTCCTGTCATTCTTGCATCTTGCCCCAATTATTTTGGGGGATCCTCTCGGAATGACAAATCATTTGATAATCAATGGGTGATGGGTGTTGGGGGATAGGCGGCTCCGCCGCCTATCCCCCAACACCCATCACCTCAAAAACCCACCATTTATCCTATCGTTCCAAAAGACGCGAAGCGAGAAGAGGAATATCAATTGCTTTAATATTAATTTTCTAAATATATTTTCTCATCATATAAAAACACCGTGCTGAAAATTCCAAGGACTGTGTGGAATTCTGTTATTGGGTGGCGGATATTGCTTGCAACGCCGGATATTATTTGTAATTTTGAGATAGCTAAAGTACGGAACTCATGAAAATATTCGCCACACATCAGATTTCTGAGATCGATGCTTACACCATAGCCCATGAGCCCATTGAGGTGATTGATTTGATGGAGAGGGCTTCGTCCAGGGTGGCCGAATGGATCATAGCCCATTTCAATCCGGCAGAAAAGGTTGCCGTTTTTGCCGGTCCGGGAAATAATGGCGGGGATGCAATGGCGGTGGCCCGATTGCTGGCCGGTCAGGGTTTCCCGGTCGTTCTTTTCCTTCCCGATTTTGGAAAGAAGCTTAGCGCGACTAGCGCGGTTAATCTGAAAAGGGTTGAAGAGATGAAGGTGGTGCGGGTCATTAATTTTGACGGGAATTCAGAATCGTTGGATCTCGCGGATTATGATCTGATTATAGACGGACTGTTTGGTTCGGGGCTGACCCGTCCCTTGAACGGATTGGCTTCGAAGATTGTGAAACAGATCAATAAATCGGGTGTTACGGTTGTTGCCATTGATGTTCCATCGGGTTTGATGGGGGAGGAGAGCCGCGACAGCCTGGCCGAGAATGTGATTAAAGCTGATTATACGCTTACTTTTCAGTTTCCCAAGCTGAGTTTCATGTTCAGGGAGAACGAAGCGTTTGTTGGGAAATGGGAGGTGTTGCCGATCGGGTTACATCGCCAGGCTATTGAGGATATATCCACTTCGTGGCACTTTATCGATCGGAAAACTGCGGCCTCACTCCTGATGGAAAGGAGTCAATTTGCCCATAAGGGGAGTTTTGGCCACGCCTTACTGGTGGCCGGGAGCAAGGGGAAGATGGGGGCTGCCGTTCTTGCCGCAAGGGGTTGTCTTCGGTCCGGGGCAGGATTGCTGACAGTGCATGTTCCCAAAGAGGGAAATACCATCATTCAGACCGCTTTACCGGAGGCAATGGCGAGCCTAGACCCTGAAGAGGATATGATTTCTGCTATTCCTTCTCCGGCTACGTACCGGGCGATTGCTGTAGGGCCGGGCATCGGAAAGAGCGAGGCAACAGCTAATACCTTTCGCCAATTATTGAGAAAATGTGCGGCTCCGCTGGTTTTAGATGCGGATGGACTGAATATTTTAGCCGATCATCCCGATTGGCTCGATCTGCTTCAACCCAATGATATTATCACTCCTCATCCGCTTGAATTTGCCAGGTTGTATGGGAAGAAGGCCGATACTGATTTTGAACGGCTTGGGCAGGCGGTTGAGTTTTCGGGGCGTTACAGGGTGATTGTTGTTTTGAAAGGGGCCCATACGGCCATCGTTTTTCCCGACGGTAATGTATGGTTTAACAGCACGGGGAATCCGGGAATGGCGACCGCGGGCAGCGGGGATGTATTAACCGGGATACTTCTGGGATTGTTGTCGCAGGGCTATTCCCCGCAGGATGCTTCCCGTTTAGGGGTTTATCTTCATGGCCTCTCGGCCGATCTTTGGGTAGAGTCGTCCTCCGAAGAATCTTTGCTGGCCGGAGAGATTGCCGATAATCTTGGCAGGGCTTTTGTTGTGTTGAAAAGCAATCGTAAGTTTTGGAAACTTGAAAAAAACAGTCATCTTTGAGAGATCAGAGTCTGTCTGATGATCATTATTCTGATGTGTGGTGACGATAGGATATATTAGTAATAAAACGTAAAATATTAGCAATGAGATCTGTTCTGTTTTCATTTATAGCTGTGGCCCTGCTTGTTTCGAGCGTTTCGGTTGCCGCAAAAGACGATAAGAAAAAACCCGCCAGTGAATTGGGGATTGTAACCGGAGGGGTGGTTTATTCGCTTCCCCGCACCGGAATCCGCATAAAGGTAGAGGTTGAGCAGGAGAAGTTTTATCATGGCCCTTACTATGAGTTTGCTCAAAAATATCTTGGAATAAAAAATGCGGCCTCTACCGATTCTGAAAACTGGAGTATTACTGATGTAAAGCTGGAGACCTACGGTGAACCTGATCCTTCAGCAGTATATAAAGCCAGCGGATCGGTCGCTTCGTTGCTGAGTCTTTCGGAAAGCGGTGTTTTATTGGGGATTAACAGTGAGGTGAAAGCGGAATCCAACAAGGTTTATACTTCCGATTTTACGAAGAAGCTCAAGGTTCCCTCCACGATATGGCCTGATGTTTCGATGCATTCTTTTTTAGCAGAAAAAGATTCATTGCATAATTCAGGCAGCAGTTTGAAATCATTTGAAGAGAAAGCTGCCGAGGCGGCACATGATGTTTTAAAGCTCCGTAAAAGAAAGGCTTTGGCCCTGGCTGCCAAATATGAGAAGCTTCCGCCTGACGGGGAGGCCTATGCGGTGATGGTGAGCGAGCTTGACCGGATTATTGATGATTATGTGGCTTTATTTGCAGGAAAAACAATAAAGGCTAAACATGAATATGTTTTTGAAGTAATGCCGGAAGGTAAAGGCGATCGTGGATTGGTCGCGTTCCGGTTTTCACCAACAAGCGGGGTACTACCGGAAAACAATGTATCGGGCAAACCCATAATGCTGGAGTTGGAGCCACTGGCCGAATTGAACCAGAAGAGCCAACAGGTTGCCACACCTGCGGCTGGAGAACTGTCAACGAAAGGATTGTATTACCGCATTCCCGGATTTGCGGTGGCAAGATTGCTGAACGGCAGTGAGGTCATTGCCCAGTCGAGGGTTTCCATTGCCCAGCTTGGGGTGGTGACCCCACTTTCCGATGGGTTATTGAACGGGGATTATGTTTTTGAGTTTCATCCGGTAACAGGAGCCATCCGAAATATAGTGACCTATTAAATCAGGGGAAAAGAAATAAAAAACAGAAGCGGGGAAAACCCGCTTCTGTTTTTTATTTTGGTTGACAAATCATGATAAAAGTCATGGTTATGGCGTGGAAATAAAATGTTTAGAGGATTCTGCCGTTTTTTTAAAATTGTATCTTTAACTTTTAATTATCTTGCACCTCCGATTCAGATTAACAAAATAAATATAGTAAAGATGAGTGAAAAGACATTGAAGACCCTTCGGGATTCTGCAGCGATACGCTGGCTGGTTTTATTACTGATATCAGCGCTTACATTTTCAACCTACTGGTTTCAGGATTTCATGTCCGGTCTGAAAGGGATCATGGAGTCGGAGATGGGTTTTTCAAGCGAGGAATTTGGTCGCATTATCGGATTGACCACGATTGCCAATATGTTTGGGATGATCCTGGTTGGAGGGATAATCCTGGATAAATGGGGAATCCGCTTAACGGGGTATGTGTTTGGTGCATTAGCTACGTTGGGTGCCTCAATAGTTGCACTGGCCGCATCCGGTTTTTTCGGTCCGGAGAAAGGGACTATCCTGACGATGATGATTATCGGGCGTATCATGTTTGGTTCCGGGTTGGAGATCTTATGTGTGTTGGCTACCCGAACAATTGTGAAGTGGTTTAAGGGGTATGAAATGGCTCTGGCTATGGCCATCAATATTGGTTTTGGGAGGTTGGGTACAGCCTTGGGTATGGCCTCTTCACTGGATATTGGTGGCGGGCATTTTTCACCTGCCGTCACCTTTGCTGCTACCCTTATCGCGCTGTCACTAATTATGTTTGTGATCTACACCTTCTTTGATATCCGCATTGACAAACAAGCCAAGGCTGTTGGCGTGATCAACCAGGAAGATACTTCAGAAGAGGAATTCAAGTTTGCCGATTTTATCAATTTAATTCGTGATAAATCATTTATCTATATCACGTTGTTGTGCGTCTTCTTCTATGCCGCCGTATTTCCTTTTATTCAGTATGCTCCGGATATGTTGATCAATAAGTTCGGGTTTACTTCGCAACTGCCTCCTGAAGGGTCGGTGATGATTTTTGGGAGCGAAGCTTTGGGAATTGTTTCGGTTTATCTAATTCTTTTTGTATTTGCATTGGCTTTTTCCATTGTTCCCTCCAGGATCCCTAATCGTACTACCCGAAAAATTTTCGTATTTACCTTGTTGGGTGCCTTTGCCCTGGTTGTTTACGGATTTTGGGATATCCTTCAGGTTTGGTTGCATAACGGGGCTAAGACGGCATCGCTGATCCCGTTGGGAACCATTATTTTCACCCCGATATTTGGGAATATTGTAGATAAGAAGGGTCATGCCGCTTCATTGATGATGTTAGGTTCGTTCCTGCTTATTTTTGCCCATATATCCCTTTCGTTATTTGATAGTGTAACTCTTGGTTATGCCGGATTGGTAAGCTTAGGCGTTGCATTTGCGCTGGTACCGGCGGCGATGTGGCCTTCGGTGGCCAAGATTGTTGCTGAAAATCGTTTGGGTACCGCTTATGCCACTATGTTTACTGTTCAAAACTGGGGCCTCGGATTGTTCTTTTATGGCATCGGAGCAGTTCTTGATTTTGTAAATCGTAATGATCTTCCGGCCATTCGGGAAGGGAAAATGCCTTATAATTATACGATTCCCATTCTCATGTTGGTCGTTTGCGGTTTTGTTTCCATTTTATTGTCCTATTTGCTGAAAAAAGCAGACAAGAAACAAGGATATGGTCTGGAATTTCCTTCCGGAATCAAATAGAATATCACCTCCAAATAATTAATTATATATGACTATGAGTAAAGAAATTACTAATCTGGAGCCGAAGGGGTTGTGGGGCAGTTTTTATGAATTGACCCAGATACCGCGTCCTTCGAAAAAAGAAGAAAGAATACAGGAATTCATGATGGCGTTTGGGAAAGGTTTAGGTCTTGAAACCGAAAAGGATGCCGTTGGAAATATCCTGATCCGCAAACCTGCTACCACGGGTATGGAGAACCGTAAAGGGATTATCCTTCAGGGGCATCTTGATATGGTTCCTCAAAAGAACAATGCTACGGTTCATGATTTTGCGAAAGATCCGATCGATGCCTGGATCGATGGCGAATGGGTAAAAGCTAAAGGAACAACTTTAGGTGCAGATAATGGGATTGGAGTGGCTGCCGCCATGGCTGTACTGGCTTCGAAAGATCTGGTACATGGTCCTGTTGAAGCTCTTTTTACCTCGGATGAGGAGACCGGGATGACCGGGGCCAACGGGCTTCAACCCGGATGGGTCAAAGGGGATATTCTGCTGAATATGGATTCAGAGGATGAAGGAGAGCTTTATGTCGGATGTGCCGGTGGGGTGAACGCCAATATTGAATTTGAATACGATGAAGTGATTGTTCCTTCAGGGGTTGCTCCACTGAAACTAACGGTAACCGGATTAAAGGGAGGACATTCCGGGATGGATATCGTGTTAGGTCGGGGGAATGCCAATAAACTAATGATCCGGTTTTTGAAATATGCGACCCGGGAGTTGGATGCCCGGTTGGCTGAGTTCAACGGAGGAGGGATGCGCAATGCTATTCCACGTGAAGCAGTAGCTATTGTGGTAGTCCCGGAAGAAAGTGTTGAAGAAATTACTGAAGCAGTTAAGAAATACGAAGCGATATATAAATCAGAAATAGGAGTTGTGGAGCCCACCCTCAGCTTTACGGCCGAGTCCTGTGAGATGCCCAAATCATTGATTGAAGAGCAGGTCCAGGATGATTTGATTGATTCTGTTCATGCTTGTCCAAACGGGGTAATCCGAATGAGCGATACGGTACCGGGATTGGTAGAGACATCAACCAATCTGGCAACGATTAAGTCGGAGAATGGGGTGATTTCGATTAAATGTTTGTTGCGTAGTTCGGTAGATACCGCAAAGGATGATTTGGCCGAACGAATCGAGAGTGTTTTTTCGTTGGCCGGAGCTATGGTCACCTTCGACGGCGCTTATCCGGGTTGGAAACCGAATATGGATTCTGTTATTCTTACGGAAATGCAGCAGATATACAAGAAAAAATACGGCAGTGTGCCTGAAATAAAAGCTATTCATGCCGGATTGGAATGTGGAATATTAGGAGCTGCCTATCCGAACTGGGACATGATCTCGTTTGGTCCGACCATTCGGTTCCCGCATTCGCCTGATGAGAAGGTCTTAATTCCGAGTGTTCAGAAGTTTTGGGACTTTTTGGTGGAGACGTTGAAAAATGCTCCGTTAAAATAGCGATTCAGTCATCCTGAAAAATTACGATTCCCGGTTTCAACTCGTTGTAACCGGGAATTTCTTTTGGAAGCCATGCTGCAATTAGAACTTTAAAAGGCTTATTTTATGATTGTAAGGTGATCTGTAGATGTACCTGGAATGTTTTAGGAAAGGGATGTGATATTAATGGAATTACCAATAGCGACAACACTTCCTGTTTTATGAATTATCTCATTCCGATTTTCGGCTTAGGAGGAATTAAATAGGTGGATTTTAGCTGAATATTCAGAAATTTCCTAACTTTCAGGATATCTTAAATTGAGTAGGATGATTTCATTGGAAAAGTTTGAAAATATATCAATTTCATCGATTTATAAACGCAGGAAGACCGATCGCGATATCTTTCAGGAGTTGATGCCCAATAAGGTGAAGGAGGTAATGCTTTTTGCCACGCTGTATGATTCGTATTCGATAGAGCGGGAAGGTCAGTTTTCGGATAAGATTTTTGGCGAGTATCTTCAGTTGAATTTGTATGCTGCGCCCCGGTTTACCAGTGTTAATTCGCCAGAAGATGTGATCAGGATGCTGAATATACGGCATTTCGATCTGGTCATTATCATGGCGGGGGTTGATAAGGAAATGCCCATGAAGATTGCGGAAGAGATTCATGTCTTCAAGCCGAGGATTCCTATACTGTTGCTGGTAAATAATAATAATGATGTGGGGCATTTCAAGGTCCTGGCCTTAAAGGTCCCGGCCATTGACCGGGTGTTTGTCTGGAACGGGAACTCCAATGTTTTTCTGGCCATGATCAAATATATTGAAGATAAAAAGAACGTCGCCAGGGACACTGTTTTAGGCGGGGTAAGAATTGTATTGCTTGTTGAGGACTCGGTCAAATATTATTCACGTTATCTGCCCTTGCTCTTTACCAGTGTGATGACACAGACCCAGGCTTTGGTATCGGACGAATCGATCGATGAACTGCACAAGATCTTTAAGTACCGGGCTCGTCCCAAGGTTTTACTGGTCAGCTCGTATGAAGAGGCAGTACAGATAATCAATGATTATAAGGATTATCTGTTGTGTGTGATTTCCGATGTGAAGTTTCTCCATAACGGCATAAATGATGAGGATGCGGGGATTGAATTATTAAATTATGTGAAAGAAACCCTGCATTACCCGATACCGCTGCTGTTACAGTCGCATGATATAACAAATGCTGATCGGGCTGTTGAGATTGGGGCTGGCTTTATCAATAAAAATTCCGACACCCTTGCTCACGATATCAATGCATTTATTAACAGCAAGCTGGGATTTGGCGATTTTATTTTTAGGGACAAGAACGGGGAAAAGATCGCGGAAGCCCGTAATTTGCATGAGTTTGAAGAGTTGATTGCCAAGGTTCCTGAAGAGTCGTTGATCTATCATGGTCAGCGTAACTCTTTTTCGACCTGGCTGATGGCCCGGGGTGAGATCAATATGGCCGAAAGGTTAATTCCTTACCGGACAGACGATTTTGATAATCCTTCCAAGATCAGGGATTTCTGTTTGAATGTTTTCGCAGATGTAAGGGAAAAGAGGAATCGGGGGCGGATCATTAATTTCGATCCGTTACTCATCAGTGGCAATCGTTATATCGTCCGATTGGGATTAGGATCGTTGGGGGGCAAGGGAAGAGGTTTAGCTTTTATGAGCAACCTGATGGAAAATATCGATATGAAATCCATATTGCCCGGGATCAATGTCAGGATGCCCGCCACGGCGATTATTGGTGCCATTGAGTTTGATAGTTTTTTGGAAACAAATGATCTGTATGATATTGCGTATCATCAGACCGATTATTCGTTGTTGAAAAAGGCATTTTTAGCTGCCGAGATAAGTCCGTCGGTCAAGGAGCGATTACTTCAGTATGTGCAGCATATGAAGCAGCCGTTGGCGATCAGATCGTCCGGTCTCTTTGAGGATTCGCTGGTCCGTCCGTTCTCAGGGGTCTACGCTACTTATTTGATTCCCAATGATCACCCTGATGAGTTGGTGCGTTACGAACAATTGCTTAACGCGGTGAAGCTGATTTATGCCTCTGTTTTTAGTGATGATGCCAGGGCTTATTTTCGGGCGATTAACTATAAGATTGAAGAGGAAAAGATGGCAGTGATCATACAGCCGGTTGTTGGACGGAGGCATGATGATAAATTTTACGTAGATATAAGCGGGGTGGCCCAATCGTATAATTATTATCCTTACTCCTACATGCACCCGGAAGATGGATTCGCGGTAGCGGCTGTTGGTTTGGGGCAGGCCGTAGCGGGAGGTGAAAAAGCTTTTCGCTTTTGCCCGAAATATCCTGCGCTGAATATCGGGTCGGTAGCCGACCAGGTTCGGGATACCCAAAGGGAATTCTATGCTCTTGATTTAACGCATCGCGATTTTGATCTGGACCAGGAGGGTGAGTTGGCCGCGATAAAGAAATATCCGATCAGCGCGACGTTGAAGAACAAGGTGATGGAGCATTGCATATCGAGTTATGATACCGAAAATGATCTGTTGGAGCCGGGTAGCCGTCATTCGGGGATCAAGGTTGTTAACTTTGCCAATATTTTGAAATATAGTCAAGTGGCCTTGGCCGATACCCTTCAGTTGTTGATGAAGCTTTTCAATCAGGCGATGGGATCGCCGGTAGAGATGGAGTTCGCGCTCGATCTAAGCGCGGGAGAAAACGGCTGGCCTACATTTTATTTGTTGCAGCTTAAACCGTTGATCAGAAGAGAAGATGATGTGGAGATTAATTTAGGATCGCTCGATCATTCGCGGTTATTATTGTTGTCGCAGAAGGGAATGGGCAACGGACGGATAAGAGGGATCCGTGATGTTATTTATGTTGATATTGCTAAATTTGACCGGACCAAGACGAAGGAGATCGCTGCCGAGATATTTGAGTTCAACCGCCTGTTGAGCGAGGAGAACCGGAGGTATATCCTGATCGGTCCGGGGCGGTGGGGAACACGCGATGAATTTACGGGGATCCCTGTTCGCTGGGCCCACATCAACAATGCAAAAGTGATCGTGGAGATCGGTCTACCCGATTTTCCGCTGGATGCTTCGCTGGGCTCCCATTTTTTTCATAATGTGACCTCGATGAATGTGGGGTATTTTTCCGTACCTTATATCGATGGTGATGAGTTTGTTAAAATGGATTGGCTGGAGAAACAGGTCTTGGTCAGAAGTGGAAAATATATTAAGCATGTTCGTTTTGAACATGAATTGGAAGTTCTGATGGATGGTCGCAAACGAACGGCCATAATACGGGAACCAAATAGGTAGACAGTATAATTGAAAGAATCGTGAAGCAGATTAAGGTTTTTATTATTGTTGTGTTAGCTCTGGTGGCCCTTTATTTTTTGGGACCACGGATGCCGGAACCGGTTTTAAATAAGGAACTTCCTGTTATTGCGGGTAGTGTGGAGAATTATATTACTTCGAAAGAGATGACTGAGAAGGTGCGGCCCGGATGTGAAGCGAAGATTATATGGGCCAATGATTCACTGAAGAACCCGACAGAATATGTCTTACTTTATCTGCACGGTTTTTCTGCCAGCCGGCGCGAAGGTTATCCGGTTACAGAGAATTTTGCCAAACAGTTTGGGTGTAATGCCTACCTGCCAAGGTTGGCTTCTCATGGCTTGATCACCGATAATCCGTTGTTGGATATGACTCCCGACAAGATATGGGAGTCGGCCAAGGAGGCTTTGGTGGTTGCCGGGCAATTAGGACAGAAGGTTATTATTATGAGTACCTCGACCGGAGGAACCCTGGCGATGATGCTGGCCGCCGATTTTCCGGGGAAGGTTCACAGTCTGATTCTTTACTCTCCCAACGTGCGGATAAAACAGAAAAGTGCCCAGCTCTTGGCCAATCCCTGGGGGTTAGAAATAGCCCGGATGAACTTTGGCGGCGATTTTCGTGTGACGGATGATGATCCCGATGGCGAAATATGTAAATATTGGTATTGCCGTTACCGGGCTGAGGCAACCGTATATCTCCAGCAATTGGTTGAGGCAAGGATGACCGTGGGGACTTTTAAAAGCATCAAATGTCCGGTTTTCCTGGGTTATTATTATAAAGACAAGGAGAATCAGGATCAAACCATTGATGTGGCTTCAGCACTTAAGATGTATATACGGCTGGGGACTTCTGAGGAACAGAAGAGGGCAGTAGCTTTCCCGAAAGCCGGTGCACATGTAATTGCCTGCGATCTCACTTCAGACTGTGTTGCAGAAGTTGATTCCGCTACACAGGCATTTGCCCGCGAAATATTGGGGATGACCCCTGTAAACTGATTCCGGTTACAGATTTTCCAATTCCTTCTTAAGTTCTTCGACTGCTGCCAGACACTGGATTTCGAATTTACGAACGTAATCGGGATAGGTCTCTTCGCCGATGCCGTCGATGGTGGCTAATTGGAGGGTTTTCAAGTCACTGGCCAGCTCCTCCATTCCCATCACGAGCACGGACGATTTGGCTTTATGGGCTTCATTGCCTAATTCTTTATATCGTCTTTGATGTAAAAACTGTTGAAGATTTTGGATGAACTCAGGAACCTGTAAGATGAATATTTCGATCATCTCACGAATTATCTCGTTGTTCCCTTCAGCGACTTCACGTAAGTAAGTTAAGTTGGAATAAGCCATTATCAAACAAAATTAAAACTCAACCGAAGTTGATTAAGCATCTCAAAAATAGCATTATATTCTAATCAAAATGAGTTTTGTTAGGATTTTCTGCGGTAAATTTTTTTAGCTTTGGCGAGGTAAAAACCATTAAACAAACAGATCGATGAAAAGAACTTGTTTTTACGATATTCATAAGCAATATAATGCTAAGATAGTTGAGTTTGCAGGCTTTGAGATGCCGGTTGAATATTCGGGTATAAAGGATGAGCACCTGACCGTTCGCCACGGGGTAGGGGTGTTCGATGTGTCGCATATGGGCGAGATTTGGGTAAAAGGGCCCAAGGCGTTGGCATTTCTTCAGAAGGTGACTTCCAATGATGTTGCGGCTATTAAGCCAGGTCAGGCTCAATATTCCTGTTTCCCGAACGGTAAAGGTGGGATCGTCGATGACTTACTGGTTTATTATTTTGAGGTGGAGAAATATATGTTGGTGGTCAATGCCTCGAACATTGAGAAGGATTTTAACTGGCTGGTTTCACAGAATGATTTGGGGGCAGAATTGGAAAATGCATCAGACCGGATCAGTCAGTTGGCCATTCAGGGGCCCAAGGCACTTGAAGTTTTACAAAAGCTGACTGATGTTGATCTTTCGTCGATCAATTATTATACTTTCACTGTGGGCAGTTTTGCAGGAATAGACAATGTAATTATTTCGGCAACCGGTTATACCGGAGCAGGAGGCTTTGAGCTTTATTTTTACAATCAATATGCCGGGCAGATGTGGAAGGCTATTTTTGAGGCCGGTAAGGAAGAAGAAATAAAACCTATTGGATTGGGCGCCCGCGATACCTTACGGCTTGAAATGGGATTTTGTTTGTATGGCAATGATATTGATGATACCACTTCGCCTATCGAAGCCGGTTTAGGATGGATCACCAAATTTTCCGAAAACAAGGAGTTTATCGATAAAGCATTGTTTTTACAACAGAAGAATGAAGGGGTGACGCGGCGTCTTCGTGGTTTTGAGATGATCGATCGGGGTATTCCTCGTCATGGTTACGAAATAACTGATGCAAACGGTGGTGTCATAGGCGTGGTAACCTCAGGAACACAATCACCAGTACTGGAAAAAGGTATAGGGATGGGATATATCGCTGTCGAAAATAGTGCTATCGGGAGTGAGATTTTCATAAAAGTGAGAAATAAGCTTCTTAAAGCAAAAGTGGTAAAAACTCCGTTTATCTAAGTAATACTCGTAATCGGGCATTAAAAATCCCGATCGACATTATTATTTTCGTTGATTTTTATCATGTTTTTCACAAAAAGTGTAATTTTACCGCTCCTTACCGGAAAGCATTTGTGTGATTCAGCAGAAAGGCTTAAACTCTGGTAATGAGTATTTATTCAGAATATTCATTAATTCTCAAAATACAATGAAAAAACACAATTTTTACCCAGGGCCTTCAATCTTACCCGATTTTACGATCCAGAAAACAGCAGAAGCGATCACCAATTTTGCAGGAACGAATTTGTCGCTGATGGAGATTTCGCATCGCAGCAAGGAGTTTGTCGCTGTTATGGACCAAGCGGTTGCATTGACGAAAGAGCTTCTTGAAGTTCCGGAGGGTTACGAAGTATTATTTCTTCAAGGTGGGGCCAGCGCTCAGTTTTATATGGCTCCTTACAATTTGCTGAAGAGCAAAGCCGGATACCTGAATACGGGGGTCTGGGCTGCAAATGCCATTAAGGAAGCTAAATATTTCGGTGATATCGTTGAGGTGGCTTCATCAAAAGACAAGAATTACAACTACCTTCCCAAGGGTTTCGATATTCCTAAAGATATTGATTATTTGCACTATACCACAAACAATACTATTTTTGGGACTCAGTTCCATTCCGATCTTGATTCTCCTGTGCCGTTGGTAGCAGATATGTCGTCCGATATTTTCAGCCGTCCGATTGATGTTAAGAAATACGATCTGATTTATGCCGGCGCTCAAAAGAATCTTGCTCCGGCAGGTGTGGTAATTGTGATTGTCCGTAAGGATGCGTTGGGAAAGACGGGCCGTCCGATCCCAACCATGATCAATTATATGACACATATTGAGAAAGAGTCAATGTTCAATACTCCTCCTTGTGTTCCTGTCTTCGCTGCTCTTCAGACCTTAATTTGGTTGAAAGATAACGGTGGTATCAAAGCGATGGAAGCCAAGAACATTGCAAAAGCAAAAGTGTTGTACGATGAGATTGACCGTAATAAAATGTTCATGTGTACTGTTCCTGACGCAGCCGATCGTTCATTGATGAATGTTACATTCGTTATGACCCCTGGCAATGAACAACTTGAAAGTGCATTCCTTGCTTTGGCTAAGGAACGTAATATCGTTGGTATATCTGGACACCGTAGCGTTGGAGGATTCAGGGCATCAATCTACAATGCCATGCCGATCGAAAGCGTTGAGGTTCTGATTCAGGCGATGAAGGATTTTGAAGCACAAAATTAAATCATAGATCTATGAATCCCTAACCCCTATTTCCGAAAGGTTGTAGGGGTTAGTTTATTTAAGAGCATTGAGGAATAGTTATAAAACACCAATGAACGTCTAAAGGGATAAGTTGTGATAGTTACTCTGAACTCCCGGATTTGCTCTTGAGATATTTTACTTCAAGTATAATTTTTGAAACAAATAAAGCTATGGCAATATTAAAACCATTTAAAGGGTACAGGCCGCCAAGGGAATTGGCTGCTAAAGTCGCATCAAGACCTTACGATGTACTTAACTCGGACGAGGCTCGTACAGAGGCCGCCGGCAATGCTTGTTCGTTGCTTCACATTATTAAACCGGAAATTGATTTCCCGGCTGGTACCGATGAACATGATGAAGCGGTTTACCAGAAAGCGGTGGAGAATTTCGAATTGTTTAAAGCAAATGGCTGGTTGCAGCAGGATGAGAAGGAACGGCTTTATATCTATGCTCAAACGATGAATGGTCGAACCCAGTATGGGATTGTCGGTTGTGCTGCAGTCGAAGATTATCTTAACGGGATTATCAAGAAACATGAGCTGACCCGTCGCGATAAAGAGGAAGACCGCATGAAACATGTTCGGAATACTCAAGCCAATATGGAGCCGGTCTTTTTTGCTTATCCGGCTGTTGAAGAGATTGACCGGATTGTGGCAGATATCGTTTCAAAACAAAAGGCGGAGTACGATTTTGTTGCTGAGGATGGTTTTGGTCACCATTTCTGGTTGATTGAAGATGAGAAAACCATTGCCCGCATCGTGGAACTGTTTGCACAGGTTCCTTTCACCTACGTGGCTGACGGGCACCATCGTACGGCTGCTGCCGCTTTGGTCGGGAAGGAAAAACGTGAAAAAAATCCTAACCATAACGGTACTGAGGAGTATAACTTCTTCCTTGCCGTTCATTTTCCGGATAACCAATTAAATATAATCGATTACAACCGGGTAGTGAAAGATCTGAACGGTCTTTCGGAAGCTGAACTGGTTGCCAGGATGGGTGAGGATTTCGTTGTAGAGAAAGTCGGAACGGAAATTTGCAAACCCGACAAGTTGCATGTTTTCAGTATGTACCTTGGCAATGAATGGTACAGGATGGAAGCCAAACCAGGAAGATATAATGATAACGATCCGATTGGGGTATTGGATGTAACGATTCTTTCTGACCTGGTTTTGGATAAGGTCCTTGGCATAAAAGACCTTCGTTCCGATAAACGGATCGATTTTGTAGGTGGTATTCGTGGTTTGGGTGAGCTGAAGAAGCGTGTTGATTCCGGTGAGATGAAAGTGGCCTTCGCCCTTTATCCGGTTTCGATGCAGCAACTGATCAATATTGCCGATTCTGGAAATATCATGCCTCCGAAAACAACCTGGTTCGAGCCCAAATTACGCTCAGGATTAGTGGTGCATGAATTGATCTAAAGAGAAGACAGATATTTGAGGTGGGGGTGCGAAGTCGAATCGCACCCTCACTTGTTTTATGCCCCTGCGCTTTAAGTCTCAGGAACCTCTGACCCAAACCATCTTTCGGTTTAAAAAATGCCACAGTGATGCCGTGCCAGGTATTATCGGGACTATTGAAGGAATGTCAATCGCCAGTGGGTAAGGCCGTCAGATTCCCCGGTTTTGAAGAAATTGTTGCGGAGCAGGATGGAAGATGAGGGGAGGTTGGTTTTGTCTGTAGAAGCGACAATGGCAGAAACCCCGGGCTGTTCTTTGGCCCAACAGATGATCCCGCTGACGGCTTCGGTCATGAAGCCCTTGCCTCGGTAGGCTTCATAGGTCCCGTATCCGATTTCGATTTCACCTTCAGCGTTAGGCTCTCCGGCAAAACAAAGATCACCCACCATTCGGTTTGAATCTTTCAGGATGATGGTCCAGAGGGTGGAAAAAAGGTAATTCTTTTCATTGTTGGCGACACTCGGAAGAATGGTTGTCTCCAGTGCTTCTTTTAGCTCCGGAGAAATTTTCCGTTCGTCGGGAATTACGTCCAATTCTTCTTCCAGCGATTTGTCGTTACGCAGGTATTTAACCAGTTGGGTGTTGGTTAGAGGTTTTAGTATGAGTCGATTGGTTTCGATTGTTTTGTTTTCCATAATGGACACAATTTAATCATTTAATTGCAGGATGCAATTTTCCCTTTCCCTGACTTCTGTCATTCGTTCCTCAGGATGTTCTGTTTTTAAAGCGTAAATATCTGTTTATGACCTCTGTAATTGAAGGAGGAGTCTCATTCAGCGTCATTTCGGAAGCTTTTCTTTTTTCCGTTAGGATTGTATTTCGAATGATCCAGATCAGAACGAGAGCGGCAAGTATTGCCCACGACCAATAGCCAAAGCGAACAAGGACCAGATCCCCGAAGAGTATCACGAGAGTGAGCAGAAGGGTTGAGTAGATCGTTCCGGTAACGAAAGAGATTAAAATAAAACGGCGGAAAGGGATTTTAAACCAGCCACAGGCTACAAACGCAGGGAAGAGTATCCCGGGGGAGAGGCGGCTGATTATAAAGACGCGGATCAGCCAGGATTGGAGCCATAACCTGATTTGTTCAACCTTAGGACCAATAATAAGCGAACTGAGCCATTGGTTTCTCCGGGCCAAGCGTCCAAGGCCGTAAAGGGAAATGTCGCCGGCGACTATTCCCAGGAAGACTGGTACATAGGTGAAAAGTAATGGCAGTCCCTGCTCTACGTTAGAAAATGCCGCGAAAAGAATGGCCACCTCTTCCTGAAGAAAGGTGAGGAAGAAGATCAAAAGGCTCTCTTTTAACCATGTTATAATCTCCGGGCCAATGATCATCGGTTTATCGGGTGTTAATATTATACCCATAAATTTAACCGAATTTTGGCTAAGAAACAGGAGTTTTATCCGGAGAGAGGGAGAAAAATTGTTGTTGGTCAGACCTAAATCACCTTCAGGTCGATCCCCATCAATAATAAGGTGATTAAAATTAGTCCTATCACGATGCGGTACCAGCCAAAAACTTTGAATCCGTGCTTTTGCAGGAAGGTGATAAAGGTTTTGATGGCAATCATGGCCACTATAAAGGCGATGATGTTACCGATGATCAGGATGTCGATGTTGTCGGCATTGATATGCTTGTAATCTTTCAGTAGTTTATAGGCTGAAGCGGCAGCCATAGTAGGGACGGCGAGGAAGAAGGAAAACTCGGCGGCATTGGTCCTGCTCAGTTTTTGCTGCATCCCGCCAATGATGGTCGCTGCCGAACGCGATACTCCGGGAATCATGGCAATACATTGCCAAAGGCCGATTTTTAGCGCTTTAGGATAGGTAACTTCCTGAGAATTATTTTCGTTGTGAAACCATTTGTCGACGAACAATAATAATACTCCCCCGATTAGCAGCATGACCGCTACCACCATTACATTCTCGAGCAGGCTGTCGATAAAATCACCGGCCAGGAATCCGATCACGGCTGCCGGAAGAAAAGCGACAAAGAGTTTCTGGTAGAAAGACCAGCTTTGTAGGAACCGTCGCCAGTAAAGAACAACAACCGAAAGGATTGCCCCAAACTGGATATTCACTGTAAAAGCCTTGGTAAACTCGTCAATATTTAACCCCAGAAGGGCTTCGGTGATGATCATATGTCCGGTAGAAGAAACGGGAAGGAATTCGGTCAATCCTTCAACTATCGCGATGATAACGGCATCAAAAATGGTCATGTGGCAGATTCAAATAATTGGTAAAAAGGTTTTTCGGTCTGTATTGAGCCGAATTGGCGCTTTACAATAAGAAGGCCCAAAGGTATATAAACGATCGGGAACTTCAAAAAAGAAAGGGATTTCAGGTTCCCTCTTTGTGAATAATCTTTAATATGACAATGGTAATGTTACTGCAGAATTCGGGAGGTAAGCCATTCTATCGGTTTGATAAAAAGACCGTGCCAAAGACCTGAAACTATAGTTTCGGAACATTTTGTATTAAAAATGTTCGATAATTATCCCTTGCAGGGAGAAACATAATTGAACAAAAGCATAGGGATAGTACAGGAAAAACAAAGGGTACAAAAGCATTGCTTTTATACCCTCAGGTTTATTTTAAGGTCAAATAACCCTTTAAATTACCGTGATTTATTCAGTAACCTTAGTCAGGGTCATTTCCCCTCCCATAGGACCATCACCGTTGCCCATTTTTAATTTAATCTGGCCACCTTCAATTTTCCCGGAGTGGGGCATTGCATTCCCGTCAAATTCAATGTCGAAAGAGAAATTGTTGCCTTCAATTTTCCCGTTAGAGATAGGCATTTCACCCATTGGAGATTCGATCGCCCCGGTAAGTTTTTGTCCTTCAGCTTTAAATTTGAAAACGAGTTCCATTCCGCCTCCATCAGGACCTTCCATTTTGGCTTTCCATTTACCGTCGATTTCGGCGGCACTACAAATAAATACTGCCATAACAACAACTAACACTGATAAAAACAATTTTTTCATCTTGTTCGAATTTTAAGTTAATAACTGAATGATTTTTTAAAATTATAAGGGTCGAATTTAATGATAAGAATTAGTAATCCACAACAATAATCGAGATTTTGAGATTAAATACCGACAGAATTGAGTTTTTTATCGATGAATAACCCGGTATCATCATTTACCGATGATGGTTAAGGGTATAGATCATTACCTTTTGGGTCAAATAGTATTGCAATCCGATCAGACCTAACCCGCCGAAAAGAACTATTCCCCAAATCATCGGATCGGTAACCTCGAAAGGTAAGCCAAGCATGTGTTGAACTTCAGAGTTGATCGAACTTTCTCTAAGGGCCAGAAATGCAGTTGAAATGCAGAAAAAGGTCATGACCAAAGCCGTAAAAAACGAAACCTGCCGGATTAACGACTGGCTTTGGCTCGGAGCTGTTTTGTCGCGGTGCATTCTATTCCCGTAATAATAACCGGCAATGAATCCCATGAACAGGTTGAAAACCGGGAATCCCATGAAGAATCCGTAGAGGCCCACCGAGTAGAACAGAAAAATTCCTACAAGTAGCCATTTCGGTAAATCGTAGGCTTTGGGAATCCATCTTTTAAGAAAGAACAGATCGATTATTAGTCCTATAAGCAATCCTGTCAGTGCAAAATATACGGTTAACGGATTTTTGTAAGTTGTCCACCATCCGGTGATAAAAAGAAGGATTGGGCTGATGCTTCCCAGCACAACTCCGATAAAAAGTCTTTCAAATTTGATCATAACCAAAGATTCATGATATTGAATTAGTCTGATCTAAATTAATGAAATTACAGGGTTCCCGTACCTGGTCGCACGAATCAGGTAAATTTTTCACCAAAAGTTATTGCCATATCCGGGCAATAACATTGATTTATTGAATGCCTATTACATTATTGTTACATTTGCCGGCAATTGTGATTAATCTTATAAATCATTTCTAAAGGATGCGTTCACCTATCGGTATATTGGCTTATAAACTCTCCGTTGTCATGTTCCTCTATTCTGCCTGCAGGATTCTGTTTTACCTGTTCAATATGGGGCTTTTCCCGGGAGTGAATGTCAATTTGTTTATGATCATGATGATGGGCGGGCTGAGGTTCGACCTCAGCGCAGTGCTTTATATTAACCTGCTGTTCATCCTTTTCCAGTTAATCCCTTTTAGGTTTCGTCATACACAGTTCTATCAAAAATGGCTCAATTATCTCTTCTGGGCAACCAATGCCGTTGGTCTGGCCCTGAACTGTATCGATATCATTTATTACCGTTTCACCCAACGACGCACCACAGTAATCGTATTTGATGAATTCAAGAATGAAGAGAATTATTCGCAGTTGGCCAAACATTTCTTTTTCGACTACTATTATATTTTCTTTATATGGATGGCCCTGGTCGCGGTAATGGTTTGGCTGTCGAAGAAAGTCAGGGTGGAAGAGCCCAGGTGGTCGGGCCTGAAATACTACGGTTTGAATAGCTTAGTTTTAGTCGTTGTATCGGTTTTAACCGTGATCGGGCTTCGAAGCGGCGTTCCTCCCAAACAGGATTTCCCGCTGGTCCCGAGCGATGCCGGTCAATATACAGCTCATCCGAATGATGTGGCCATCGTTCAGAACACTCCTTTCTGTATGTTGCGCACTTCGAGCAAACCGGTCTATAAAAAGCGGGATTATTTCCCGGAAGAAGAGCTTCAATCGATCTATTCACCTGTTCATCGGCCCGATTCTGTCAGGGAAGTGCGTAAGATGAATGTGGTCGTGATCATTGTCGAGAGCCTGTGCAAGGAGGCGGTCGGTTTTTATAACAAGGATCTTGAAAACGGGACCTACACCGGCTTTACGCCGTTTCTTGATTCCCTGGCCCAACATGCGCTGGTCTATATGAACTCGTTCGCCAACAGTAAAATATCCATTGAAGCCAGTCCTTCTGTTTTAGCCAGTATTCCTTCTTTGCAGGAATCGTACACCCAGTCGTTTTATGCCAATAATTCGATCAACAGCCTGGCGTCCTGTCTTTCCACCAAGGGATACGAGACGATGTTTGCCCACAGCGCACCGAACGGATCGCTGGGTTTAAATGCCTTTACCGTGGTGGCAGGCATCGATAAATATGTGGGAATGAACGAGTATGGCAATGATGATGATTACGACGGCGTTTGGGGAATCTGGGACCACCTGTTCCTCCCATTCTTCGCGAAAGAGTGTTCCAAGCTTCAGCAACCATTCCTTTCAACCGTATTTACGGTTTCTTCCCATCACCCTTTTAAGTTGCCTAAAGAGCTGGCCGGACAATTCAAGGAGGGGCAAATGCCCATCTTCAAGAGCCTGAACTATGCCGATTATTCGTTGCGGAAATTTTTCAAAGAAGCCTCGGCTCAACCTTGGTTCAATAATACCATCTTTGTGATCACCGGCGATCATATCAGCGGGCGTTTTCACGAGGAGTATAAGACATCCCTGGGTTCTTTCGGGGTGCCGCTGATCTTTTATACCCCCGGGCAGCAGCTTCCCGCCAGGGTCGATTATCGCGTGGCACAACAGATCGATGTGATGCCCACCATCCTCAATTACCTCGGCTATGACCA
This sequence comes from uncultured Prolixibacteraceae bacterium, assembly GCA_964632305.1. Taxonomy (GTDB): domain Bacteria; phylum Bacteroidota; class Bacteroidia; order Bacteroidales; family Prolixibacteraceae; genus CAZWBR01. The sequence continues at coordinate 22,073 of CAZWBR010000024.1, read as the reverse complement.
ACCCTATTTCGCCTTTGGAAATGATCTTTTCGATGACCGGGCCGATCATTTTGCGGTGAATTATCCCGGAAACGTATTTCAGATGATCTGGGACAATTGGGTCATTCAGCATAACGAAATCAAGACGACAGCCCTTTACGACCGGGAGAACGATCCGATGCTCCGGAATAATTTGGTTGGGAAGAACGACTCTGTCCAATCACGAATGGAACGCAAAATAAAAGCGGTCATCCAGCAACATAACAATCGTATGGTGGATAACCGCATGTTGCCCGACAAGTAGTTGGCTAAAGGTGTACTAAAAAATGACAGGTCATGTCTCCGCGCCGCACCGTTTCGGGGATATCGATCCTGAAAGGCCGGCCCGGTGCTGTTTCGAATATTGATTGGTGTGAGGCCTTTGTACATTCTCAATGCATGTCGTTGGGTTTAGGTTCGTGGTAACGCACTGCCGGACAATAACAAACGGGTGTGACTTCGCCATAACGGATATGAATAGTATCGCCTCCTCCCAAACTTCAACGTTTTCCTTGTAGGCTTCCATCAATTTGTCGCGATCGCCTTTCCTTTTCTGCGTGATATCTTTCTTTAGCCGATGATGGCTAAAGCAGCCTTGCCCGTAACCCCCGGTTAATTAAGCGCGGGTTTCTTTGTCCTGTTTTTTTTTCATCGTGTCGGGCAGGCCGGTCTGCCAGTTCTGAACAAATTCTTTCTCCTATTTCAGTCGGGTGAGTTCACTATCGGAATTGGCAAGGACAGCTGCCTGGCAAGAGGCTTTAACGTTGGGTCCTTTCCGGTTGGCTGTATTTCCCGTCCTACATTCCATAGATATTCAGTATTATTTCTATGGTGTTTGTGTCCTGTTAGAGTACAGAAACAGTACAGAATAAGTACAGAAAGAGTACAGAATATCCGGGGGCGGTCCCTCGGAATAACCCCTTCCAATCGAAGTGATGAATTTGTAAAAGCATCAAAGAAAGAAGGTATATTTGGGCAGGTAAACGGAGAATTCCAGTTGCCTGAAAATGAATAACAGATCGGACCAGATGGCTATGCTTCGTCAAAAAAAAGAACATCCGAAAGAAAAGTTACAGTTGCATCCGCGAAACAAGCATCGCGGGCGTTACGATTTTGGGCAACTGATGGACAGCTGTCCTGAGTTGAAACCTTATGTTCGCCCGAACGATTACGGCGACGAGTCGGTCGATTTTTTCGATCCCGAAGCGGTGAAGATGCTGAACAAAGCGTTGCTGAAACATTTCTACGGAATCGGATCGTGGGATATCCCGGAAGGTTATCTCTGTCCGCCGATCCCCGGAAGGGCGGACTATATTCATTATTGCGCAGATTTATTGGGTAGTTGCAACAATGGTGAAATCCCGATAGGCAATAAAATTAAATGTCTCGATATTGGGGTAGGAGCTAATTGTATATATCCCATTCTGGGGAACCGGGAATATGGATGGAGCTTTGTCGGGGCGGATATTGACCAGGCAGCCCTTGAATCGGCCGGGAAGATCATTCAATCCAATCCTCAGTTAATTGGAAATATTGAGTTAAGATTACAGCAACAACCCAAAGATATCTTTAACGGGATCATCCGTCCGGACGAGCATTTCGATCTGACTATTTGTAACCCGCCGTTTCATGCCTCGCGGACGGAAGCCGAAAGCGGGACGATCCGTAAGCTCTCGAATCTGAAGCAGCGGAAAATAACTAAAGTTGACCTCAATTTCGGGGGCCGGAACAATGAATTGTGGACTCCGGGCGGGGAGGCCCGTTTCGTGCGTGATATGATTTTTCAAAGCAGGAAATATGCTTTCACGATTCTGTGGTTTACGACCCTGATTTCCAAATCGGAAAATCTTCCAGGTGTTTACGCGGCATTGAAGGAAGTGGCGGCGGCTGAGGTAAGGACGATTGGGATGGGGCAGGGGAGTAAGATCAGCCGATTGGTGGCATGGACCTATCATCACCCTGAACAACAACAAAAATGGGTGAACGCCCGGTGGAAAGAAGTTAATACTCTTCGTGGATAATTACAAACCTGTTTTACAAAAATAAAAGGCTGCCCCTGTTCGGAGCAGCCTTTCCTATTGAGATACAAATGCTATTATGCCAGTAACAGTTTTACCTGTTTGTAAACATTTTCAGCGGTAAAGCCCAGTTGTTCGTCGAGAACGTTGTAAGGAGCGGAGAAGCCAAAAGAGCTTAATCCCCAAACAGCGCCATCGTCGCCTACCAATCCGCGAAGGGTGACAGGCAAACCGGCGGTTAACCCGAATTTCGGGATTCCAGGGGTCAAGACGCTGTTTTGGTAAGCTTTATCCTGTGTGCGGAAAAGTCCTTCGGAAGGAGCCGAAACAACGCGAACGGCTAATCCATCGCGTTCGCGCAGAAGGGCTGCCCCTTCGACCAGTGAAGCTACTTCAGAACCTGAAGCAACCAGGATCACGTTAGGTTTTTCACATTCTTCAACGGTGTAAGCTCCTTTTGCTGCCTGCAAAGCCTCTTCATAACGGGAAGATTTGGAAGGAAGGTCTTTGATATTCTGGCGCGAAAGGATCAATGCAGTGGGTGTACTGGTATTTTCAAGGGCCAGTTTCCAGGCTACAGTTGTTTCCTGTGCATCACCGGGACGAAGGACCAGAACTGAATTGTCACCGTGGTGGTTTTTCATCTGTTCCATCAGGCGGATCTGAGCTTCCTGCTCAACCGGCTGGTGAGTAGGACCGTCTTCGCCTACGCGGAAAGCATCGTGAGTCCAGACATACTTGACGGGAAGTTCCATCAGGGCAGCCATACGAACGGCAGGTTTCATGTAATCGGAGAAGACGAAGAAGGTGCCGCAAACCGGAATAATTCCGCCGTGAAGGGCGATACCATTCATGATGGCGGCCATTGTCAGCTCACAAACGCCGGCCTGAAGGAAGGCTCCGGAGAAATCTCCGGTGGTGAAGGCTTTGCTGTTGTTGAGGAATCCGTCGGTTTTATCCGAGTTGGAAAGGTCAGCCGAGGAGACGATCATGTTTTCAACATCTTTCGCGAAAGCTGCCAGAACAGTAGCTGAAGCATTACGGGTAGCCGAGTTGGCTTTTTGTGCAATTTTGGTATAATCAAAATCAGGGGCTTCGCCTGAAAGGAATTTATCCAGTTTGGCGGCTAATTCAGGATTAGCTTCAGCCCAGGCATCTTCTTCTTCGTTTTTGGCATTTGCCCATTCGATCAGTGCTTCGCGACGTTTGGCATAAAGATCAGCCACTTCAGGGAAGATCTGGAATGGTTCTTCGGGGTTACCACCCAATTGGGCAATGGTCTTTTTGAATGAAGCTCCGGCATGAGTCAGAGGCTGACCATGAGTTGAACACTGACGTTCGAAGTTGGAACCATCTTCTTTAATAGCGCCTTTACCCATAATGGTTTTACCAATGATCAGGGTAGGACGTTTTTCTTCTTTCTGAGCTGCTTTTAGAGCTGCGCGAATGGCCTCGGCATCGTTCCCAGCGATGGTCATGACGTTCCAGCCCCAGGCTTCATATTTCTTCGCGGTATCTTCAATCGTTACAGCTCCGGTTCCAGTGGAGAGCTGGATATCGTTAGAATCGTAGAACATGATCAGGTTATTCAGACCAAGATATCCGGCAAGACGACCGGCACCTTGAGAGATCTCTTCCTGAACACCACCGTCGGAGATGAAGGTATAGGTTTTATGAGCCATCCATTCGCCAAAACGGGCAACCATGAAGCGTTCGGCAATGGCTGCACCTACGGCCATGGTATGACCTTGACCCAGCGGACCTGAAGTGTTTTCTACACCACGAGCAACATCCACTTCGGGGTGGCCAGGAGTGACAGAACCCCATTGACGGAAATTTTTCAGGTCATCGAGGGTATAGTTGCCTGATAATGCCAGAACGGAATAGAGCATGGGTGACATATGACCCGGATCGAGGAAAAAACGGTCACGGAATGGCCATTCCAAGTCCATTGGATCATAGTTCAGAAATTCAGTATAAAGAATATTGATGAAATCGGCGCCGCCCATGGCCCCACCCGGGTGGCCAGAATTGGCTTTTTCTACCATGGAAGCCGCAAGAATTCGGATATTATCGGCGGCTTTGTTTACAATTGTGTTACTCATTTTTATTATTTTGATAAGCAGTAATTAAAATATTATTTTGAAGGAAAATATCAGTTTTCTTTCAAAGAAAAGTTCGGCAGCAGCTTTCTGTCGAACAGTTCAATATGGATGTCCTTTAGACAGACGAGTTTATTTTCCCGGAAGGACTCTTACCATAAATACGCCTTCAATTGCGCAGAGCCGTTTTTGAAGTTCCTCGGGAATTTCTTTATGGTCTGTATCGATAATATTATAGGCGATATCTTTTTTATTCCGGTTTAACATGTTGGCAATGTTGATGTTTTCCTGGGCCAGAATGGTTGAAATTTGTCCTACCATGTTTGGAACGTTGCGATTGGCAACGATTAATCGGGCGCTATCATTCCGTTCCATTTCTGCGGCCGGGAAATTGACCGAATTGCGGATATTCCCGTTTTCAAGGAATTCGCGGGTCTGCTCAGCCGCCATGATGGCGCAGTTGACTTCTGATTCGTTGGTTGAGGCGCCCAGGTGAGGAATTGCAATAATATTGGGAATATTCAACAGTGATCCATCGGGGAAGTCGGTAACATATTTGCCCACTTTTCCGGAGGCGACCGCCTCGATGATATCCTGATTAACGACCAGTTCGCCACGGGCAAAGTTGAGAATTTTGACCCCGTCTTTCATCATACTCAGTTTTTCTTTATTGATAAATCCACGGGTGGCATCCATCAGCGGAACCTGTAAGGTGATGAAATCGGCTTGTGCCAGTAAGGATTCGATTCCTTCGGCACGGGCAATGCTTTGATCCAGTTTCCAGGCGTGATCGACGGAAATATAAGGGTCGTAGCCGATTACTTTCATTCCTAAAGCCCGAGCTGCATTGGCCACTAATACCCCGATAGCTCCAAGACCAATGATGGCTAAGGTTTTACCTTTAATTTCATTTCCTCCAAAATTGGCTTTCCCTTTTTCAACCAACGACGGAACTTTATCGCCTTCACCAGCCAACGTTTTTGCCCATTGAATTCCACCGGCGATATCGCGCGAAGAGAGCAACAACCCGGCAATCACAAGCTCTTTAACGGCATTGGCATTGGCCCCCGGAGTGTTGAATACTACGATACCCTTGTCGGTGCATTTATCGACCGGGATATTGTTAACGCCAGCGCCAGCACGTGCAATGGCTTTCAGCGAGGAGGGCAATTCCATTTCATGCATGTTGAAGCTGCGAAGAACAATTGCATCAGGATTTGGAATTTCACTGGCAATCTCATACTTGGAAAGCGGGAATACCTGAAGGCCTTCCTGGTCAATCTTGTTAAGGGTTTGAATTTTATACATAAGAAAATGAATTTGATGAGGTAATTTTAAGTGGCAAATATCACAAAAAACAATCGAATTTAGGAGGAATTAGCTCGATTTTTTACGTTTAGCTTTTATTTTAAAATTAAATTAACGATTTGTCCTGATTTCGATATGGTGGCGGAATAGAATGAAGTAAAACTTTGTTGTTTAAAATTAGCATTTTACAGAAGGTTACAGGATTAGTATTTAATTTGTTTTTTATCTATTGTCATACACGTCACCTTTTGGGTTAAAATAAAGGAATGGCGATTCGTTTATTTCTGCCGGTATTGGTAATTATATCACCCTGAAAAAGTGTTGAATCATCCTTTGTTTAGGAATGATTGCCGTTTTTCGATAGTCCTTTCCTGTTAATATGGTTTAAGAACAGATGGAACTGCCGATGGCCCGTGGTTTCGATGGCTCCATTCTGTAAATTTCTAAGGTTAAATAGTTTATTTATTTAAGCTATTGGGATAATTAATGGTTTGCATGATAAATTCGATCCGTTCATCAGGTGAAATTAGTGGCAGATCGATTAGGGTATAACCAAGCGATTGATAAGCTTTAATAATAAACGAATGTATTTCGGTGGCCTGCTCAAATGATTCCTTACGAATGTCGTCATTTGTATAGATGTCTTTCCACGGCGGAGTAATAAAAACCAGGGGAGCGTAATTGTAGAATTTCACTGCCTCGGACAGGAACAGCGATTCTTTCTTCCCTTTATACCAGGAATAGGCGACCTGATCGGGCAGACCCCGATCGCTGAAAGCAATCTCGTGGTCGGGAATGCTTTCCAGAAACCCGATTCTTTGTGAGGCCACCAATTCTTCGAAGAGACTGATATTTTTCCAGGGCAAGGCCTCGCCCCCGGAAATCATTTGTTCCGCGATAATCTCCCTCGCTGATTCGTTCCCAATCCTGAAGCCTTTTTGCGCAAGAAGGTCAATCAACACTGATTTTCCAAAACCGGGTCCTCCGGTAATTATATAAACCATGATCAGTTTTAAGTATGCAGGTTTAAAGGTAGGAATAATGAGTTTAATTCAAGTCTGTTTTTAGCGATCAGAAGGAGAATATTAATTTTTTATTAATTAATTTACAATGTGGCATGTAAGTGTTTGGCGTGTTGATCTATAGGAAATTTGTTTTTTGTCTTGGTTTTTGAATCTTATAATGTATTCATAGATTTGTACCGTCCCCCGTGTACGGACACGTTGGTTTTATAATAATTAAAAACATATAATGAAAAAACTGAACAGGACTACTGTTGAGAATCTACCGGTTTATCCCGAGAGAATTCTGCAATTTGGTGAGGGAAATTTTCTTCGTGCGTTTGTTGATTGGATGGTCGCTAAGATGAACCGGGAAGCCGGTTTCAATAGTGGGGTTGTCGTGGTACAACCTATTGAAAGAGGTATGGTTGATATGATCAACCAACAGGATGGTCTTTACCATGTTTATCTTAAAGGGATTAAAGATGGTCAGCCGATTAAAGAGTTTACTATGGTTGATAGCATAACACGCGGTTTAAACCCCTATACTCAGTATGAGGAATATCAAAAAGTGATTAATAGTCCTGAACTGCGATTTATTGTGTCCAATACTACTGAAGCCGGAATCTCTTTTGATGAAAACGATCGTTTGGATATGCAACCCCAGGTCTCTTACCCGGGAAAGATGACGTCCTTGCTCTATCAGCGGTATAAAACCTTTAATGGTGATCCGGCAAAAGGGTTAATTATTATCTGTTGCGAATTGATTGATCGGAATGCAGACTTCCTTAAAAAATATGTACTTCAACATGCGGCGAACTGGAAGCTTGAGCCTGAGTTCATTCAGTGGGTCCAGCAATCCTGTGCGTTCTGTAATTCATTAGTCGATCGGATTGTTCCCGGTTTTCCCAAAGATGAGATTAAGGAGATACAGCAAGAATTGGGCTATGAAGATAACCTGGTTGTTGTAGGTGAGTATTTTCACTTATGGGTGATCGAAGCCCCGGAATGGGTTCAAAGAGAATTCCCCGCGGAGAAGGCAGGTTTAGAAGTAAAGTTTGTCAAAGATATGACCAAGTTCCGTGAACAAAAAGTGCTGGTTTTGAATGGTTGTCATACCGGGAGTTATGCGGTATCCTACCTTAGCGGGATGGAAACAGTTCGCGAAGCATTTGAACACCTTGATGTGGGAACCTTTATGAAGGAGCTTGTATATGATGAGGTCCTTCCAATTCTTGACGGTAGCGAAAAGGATCTGAAAACATTTGCCAGTAAAATATTGGAGCGTTTTAGAAATCCCTATATCAGACATCAATGGCAAAGCATCGCGTTGAATGCAATGTCAAAGTGGGAGACCCGTAACCTGCCAACACTGCTTAGTTTCTACAAGACACACGGTATGTTGCCTCAGAAGGTGGTTTTCTCACTGGCTGCAATGATCGCTTATTTTAAAGGGGAGTCGAACGGTGTATCCTATAAAGTTCAGGATGACCAATGGATCCTTGATTTTTACAAGGGAGCATGGGCAGAATGCGATGGAAGGCCTATTTCAATTTACAAATTAGTGGAGAAGGTGCTAAAACTGGAGAAGATTTGGAAACAAGATCTGAATAGCGTTCCGAATCTAACGATTTCGGTTACTTGTTATCTGTTCCTGATCGAACAGGTTGGCATGAAGAAGGCAGTAAAAGCTGTTCTTGATGAGCAAAATCCGTTAATGAAAATGTCGTGATTGGGAAGGTTATTCTAAAAAATTGGATAACTTATGGTTGTGAGGATTTGGAGTATAAGCTAATAGGTTCAACATGGATAAATTTATAAAGATAAATCCGAAAGATAATGTTGCTGTTGCCTTGGTTGCAGTTGACAAAGGAAGCAAAGTTATTATCGACCATCAGGAGATTGAAATAATTGACGATATTCCGGTAGGACATAAAGTTGCACTAACTACCCTTGACGTCAATGAAAATGTGATCAAATATGGCGAGCCAATAGGACATGTGATTGAAAATGTTGAACGTGGCGCACATGTTCATTCTCAAAATCTGAAAACCAATCTTTCAGGTACGCTATCCTATGAGTTTAATCAAAAGCTTCGGGAGATTCATTCTGTCAATACTCATAAGACATTTAAAGGGTATGTTCGCTCGAATGGTGAAGTTGGGGTTAGAAATGAAATATGGGTTGTACCGACGGTGGGTTGTGTCAATGGTCAGGCTCAACAGATTATCGATCGTTTTAAAACGTTGATTAATCCCAAAAATATTGACAATATTGAAGTATTCAAGCATAACTACGGCTGTTCCCAGTTAGGAGATGATCACCAAAACACCAAAACAGCACTGGCCGATTTGGTTAAACACCCCAATGCTGGCGGAGTCTTGGTGCTAAGCCTGGGTTGTGAGAATCTTCAGATGGAAGAGTTCCGGGCTGCCTTAGGGGATTTTGATAAACGTCGGGTTCGTTTTTTAAAAGCACAGGAAGTTGGAGATGAGATTGCCGAAGGGGTCAGTCTCTTAACGGAACTGTACAGTGAGATGCAGAACGACAAAAGGGTCGAGGTCCCGATATCCAAATTGAGGATAGGGTTAAAATGTGGTGGATCTGATGGTTTTTCTGGAATCACTGCCAATCCGTTGCTTGGTTCTTTTTCAGATTACCTGATTGCAGCAGGCGGAACGACTGTATTGACTGAGGTCCCGGAGATGTTTGGAGCCGAGAACCTTTTAATGGAGAGGGCCGCGAATCAGGAAGTGTTTTCACGTACAGTGGACCTGATCAATGATTTTAAAGACTATTTCACCACTTATAAGCAGCCCATTTATGAAAATCCTTCCCCCGGGAATAAGGCTGGTGGAATAACAACTCTGGAAGAAAAATCGTTGGGTTGTACCCAAAAATGTGGTAATGCAACTGTAGTTGATGTTTTAAAATATGGTGAGCGGATCCGTAAGGATGGATTAAATCTACTCTCAGCACCCGGAAATGATTTAGTGGCAAGTTCTGCCTTAGCTTTCAGTGGGTGTCAGATGGTGCTGTTCACAACCGGTCGAGGGACACCATTTGGCAGCTTCGTTCCGACGATGAAAATTTCAACCAATAATTCTCTATACGAGATGAAACGACATTGGATCGATTTTAATGCCGGTCAGTTGCTCTATGGTAAGACCATGACAACACTGACTGAGGAATTTATTGAGTATGTCATTAAAGTTGCCAGTGGGGAGTTGTTGAATCATGAGAAGGCTGGTTTCCGTGAAATGGCGATATTTAAATCCGGAGTGACATTGTAATCCTAAACGAAAGCAATTGACTTTTCTATCATAAATTAGGGCCACCCTTACGGTGGTCTTTTTTTATGCCCTGATATTCATCTTCATTTGTTTGAGATTCTTTTACTCCGCTTTTATCTTTGTATTATGACGGTGTTATGTTCGTTGTGTCTGGTTCTCCGGTATGTTTCTTTACAGTAATCCGGGGAGATGTTGAAGATATTGGATTAAAAGCCTGAAGCATTTAAATGGAATAGTGATTTTAGGAGTTGTTTCAGGTCCGGGAGGGCCAGTTCATATGATTCGTCTTAGAGTCTTGAAGTATTAAAATAGCTTGAGTTAAGGAACGAATCTTTAAAGCAGGTTACGGGAATCAGATATGAAAAGAGAAAAGGAAGGAGACAGAAGAGACGTTATTCCTCAGGTAAGTTCAATAATTAATAAACCCAAACGGTCAATAAAAAACGCCTCAGGATTCCTGAGGCGTTTTTTTATTTGATACTGCAAACTGATTATTCAACGATAATTGTTTCAGTTCTACGGTTCTTAGCGTGTTCAGCATTTGAACATTTAACGCCATCAGCACATCCGTTAACCAATTGAGTTTCGCCGAATGCCTGTGCATTGATTCTGGATGCGTTAACACCTTTGCTGGTCAGGTAATCGATTACTGATTTACCCCTCTTTTCAGAAAGCTTCATGTTATAGCTTGCAGGACCACGGCTGTCAGTGTGTGATTTAACTTCAACATCAACTGATGGGTTTTCCAACATGTCCTTAGCCAAACGATCAAGTTCTGCGATTGATTCGCTGGAAAGATCCCATTTGTCAAATCCAAAGTAGACTTTGTAAACATTGCCAATGACAGCAGGTTTTGGAGCAGGAGCAGGAGCAGGTTTTACCTCTGGTTTTGGTTCCGGTTTTGGTTCCGGTTTCGGTTCCGGTTTCGGAGCTTCAACTACAGGAGCAGGTTTCTCTTTCTTCTTTCCGAAAGTATAAGCCAAACCAGCGTGAGTGTAGAGGTAAGTTTCGCGAACATCAGCCACTGCACGATCAGGATCCTGTACGATACCACGGCTGTAACGGCCATCAAGTTTGTCAGTGTTAACCCAGCTCCATTGAGTTCCAACATTCAGTTTAACATTGTCACTCAAACGGAAAGCTACACCGGTCCCAACAGGAATAGTCAACACTTTGAAAGATTTGTCGTCAGTGTCGACAGCATCTTTCAGCTTGACATTAGTTCCACCAACTCCCAATTTGGCATACCAGTATACTTTACGATCGAATTTGTTTTTAGAGAATAGATTGTTAATGTTCCAAACCGTATTCAAATCAAATTCGTTGATACCTGTTTTAAAGTCAGGAGTACCGGCATTTGTATTCCAATCCCATGAACCAGTAAGGTTCGCGGTATTCCAGGCAGCTTCAACTGCAAAAACGTGAGAGAAATTCTTTTTTACAAACAAACCCAATCCAAGGTTCATATCACTGTCCCAGTGATTAAAATGGTTGAAACGAGCATCTTTATACATGTTATATCCACCTGTATAATTGGCAACGCCCGCATTGACTCCGATCTCCCATTTTTTGTAAGGTTCGCTGGTGTCCTTTTCCTGGGCACTAGCGAAGGCGTAGCATGAGAATAAGGCTAACGCAATTAAGCTAAGTTTTTTCATAAACAATAATTTTTAGTAATCGATATATGAGCTTTTATATTAAGTTCAATTTCACATCGCAAATTAACAACTTTTTAAATCCTAAACCAATTTTTTCTTATAGAAAATTAAAATAAATTAACAACTGCAATTTAATAAAAAATAATAAATATCAAAGAGATCAGTGAAAATCCTTTTGTCTGGCTTCAAAATACAGAAGTGCAAAAAATTAAGCGTTATGTTCACATCAACAATTATGCCATCTTTGGCATGGTTAAACTTTATTTTTTATAGAAAATAGAATATTTTTAGTTCGATTTTCAGGGGAAGAATTTGACCTGTTTATTACCTTTATTATGTTGTTGTCAGTTTTTTTGTTTATCTGAATAATAAGCAATGTTTGAGATAATACATGGTATCCTCTGAAATTGGTTATTTTAACTCATTAAATGTTACAATCATGCAGTTATTTTATACTCCGGATTTACAGGGACTTACTTATAGATTAAACAATGAGGAGTCAAAGCATTGTATAAAAGTGTTGCGATTAAAGGAAGGTGATCTTGTTCATTTGATTGATGGAAAAGGTTCCTTGTTTGAGGCAAAAATCACTGATGCAAATCACAAGGCTTGTGTTTTACAGATTATCTCTGAAACGAGGGAATATGGAAAGCGTGATTTTAGAATTATCATAGCTATTGCTCCTACCAAGAATATGGATCGTTTTGAGTGGTTTCTTGAGAAGGCGACAGAAATAGGTGTGGATGAGATAATCCCTATCATTTGCCAGCATTCAGAGCGTAAGGAGATCAAGTTAGAGCGTTTGGAGAAAGTAGCGGTTGCTGCAATGAAGCAATCGTATAAAGCCTATATGCCGGTCTTGTCTGAGGCAATCCCCTTTAAAATGTTGCTTAACAGGGCGTTTAATGGAGAGAAGTGTATTGCACACTGCGAGGAGGGAGAGCGCAAGTTGTTTAAATATCAGATTACCCCCAAAAAAGAGGTGTTAATCTTGATTGGTCCTGAGGGCGATTTTTCGAAGGAGGAGATTAAATTGGCAGTGGATGCCGGATTTGTACCGGTTTCACTGGGCGATTCGCGATTAAGGACGGAGACGGCAGGGGTGGTTGCTTGCCATACTGTTCATCTGGTCAATGAATAAAAGGCCGGACAGTAATACCGTCCGGCCTTTTGTTTCGTTTTGTATTCAAGCAATCGATTATGCTTTCTCGATCTGAAGCGTTTTGGTAGGAGCATCGCAAACAACACTTGGTCCCCAGTATTGAATAGGACCTGGATAGACGAAGGATGTTTTAACTGCCCATTCGTCACGTTTAGCCGCAAAAGCCTTGAATGGTGCGCCATCCAAACGAACCAGCGCCTTTTGGATAACGGGTTTCATGTGTCCGTGACGACGTTCCATATTCATCATCATGGTGATCGGAACTCCACCGGCAATCCATTCGTTCGCCGGAGCGGTGGTGTTTCTGACAGAAGACATGTAACCGGATTTGCCATCAGCAATCAGAACTGATGCGGTATAACCTAATGAATAGCAATAGTCGGCATCGAAGTTAGATGGGGCGGCACAGCGTCCTTCATATCCGAAGAAGTGGTTTTGTGATGAGAATTTTCCTTTGAATTGACCGGCTTTTTTCATCTCTTTCAGACGGATTTCAACCATTTCGATTAATAATCGTTCGGTTTCAATCCTGGAAACCTGTACGTTGCCGTGAGGGTCGCGGTCTAAGGTCAATTGGTGAGCAATTCCTGCAGGCAAAGAGGCAAATACTTTTGCCGATTCTTTTGACAGATTGGCAATGACAAATTTACTCTTTTCGGCATCGTTGCTGATGGATTTGAATTTCTCGGCAGTATCATGACCTTCGGCCAACATATCGTTGAGTTCGGAGATCAGCACTTTCATCTCTGGGATAAATTCAATTAATCCTTCCGGTACCAGCACAACCCCGAAGTTTTCACCATTCGCTGCACGTCTGGCAACTGCGTTGGCCAGGTCGTTTACGATCTGCTCAAGCGTCTGGGCTTTTTCGGCAACCTCCTCGGAGATAAGGCAAACATTGGGTTGGGTTTGAAGGGCGCATTCAAGACCGATATGCGAAGCCGAACGTCCCATCAGTTTGATAAAGTGCCAGTATTTTTTTGCCGAGTTGGCATCACGCATGATGTTGCCAATCAGTTCAGAATATACTTTACAGGCGGTATCAAAACCAAATGAGGTATCGATCATTTCGTTTTTCAGGTCACCGTCAATCGTCTTGGGGCAACCGATCACCTGTATCCCGGTTTTTTTCTGAAGGTAATATTCGGCAAGGACACATGCATTGGTGTTGGAGTCGTCACCGCCAATGATGACAAGGGCTTTGATGCCTAATTTGTTGCAGATCTCAATCCCTTTATCGAACTGGGCAGTTTCTTCGAGTTTTGTACGGCCCGATCCGATAATGTCAAAACCACCGGTATTGCGATATTCGTCGATAATTTCAGCGGTTAGTTCCTGGTATTTATGCTCGACCAAACCGCCGGGGCCCCCAAGAAAGCCATATAATTTATTGGCTGGATTTAATTTCTTGAGTCCGTCAAAAATGCCGGAAATGACATTATGACCGCCGGGAGCCTGACCGCCCGAGAGAATTACGGCAACATTGATAGCCGGGAACTGGCTTTGTGCACCCCCTTCTTCCAGGGTGATCAATGGCATTCCGTAGGTGTTCGGAAATAATTTGCGGATATCGTCCTGATCAGCAATTGACTCAGTGTTTTTGCCTGCGACAACTTTTACTGATCCCTGCAGGGCCTTGGGAAGTTTTGGCGAATATTTCGCCCGCTCAATCTGTAAAGCGCTTTTTGTCATGACCTTTATATTTTATCAAATTAAAATTTCTACTTGAAAATCGGCACGAAATTATAAAAAAATCAGCCGTTTTTCAAGTAAAAATTTTGACAGGATATTCAAATAAAATTTGAAATGATAATTCCTTTGTTTGACTTCTGATCTTAGCTTGTAAAGAAGTCGAAGACATTGCCGATCTTGTTGCTCGGAGTCCTGAAAAATTCAGTATAGCTGCATCTCTCACAGGTTAGGGAGGTGAATTTCCTGTTCTGGATGTCGAAAATTTTGGCCCAAAAGCTGCCGGTCACGCGGATTTCTCCAACCTCATAGCTTTTGTTGCCGCATTTGGGGCAAATGTATTTAGTCGTTTTCATCTTTGTCTTTCGATTTGGAATCTGTCTTTGTCTTCTTGGCCGGGTGTCGCCCGGATGATTTTAATGATTGGTGAATGATATATTCTATTTGACCATTGATGCTTCGGAATTCATCGGCAGCCCACTTTTCCAGTGCGTTGTAAACCTCAGGGTCGATCCGGAGCACGAATGATTTCTTGCTGGCCATATCCTAATAAATTGAACCTGTATTAATAACCGGTTGAGCTGCTTCGTCGGCACAGAGTACAACCATTAGATTACTTACCATGGATGCTTTCTTTTCGTCGTCCAGCTCGATAATCTCTTTTTCCTTTAACTCGGTAAGGGCCAGCTTAACCATTCCTACTGCCCCTTCAACAACCTTCTGGCGGGCCGCTACTATAGCTGTGGCTTGTTGACGTCTTAGCATTGCTCCCGCAATCTCGGAGGCATAAGCCAAATAATTGATACGGGCTTCAAGTACTTCGACTCCGGCAATACTTAGTCTTTCTGCCAATTCCTCTTCAAGCAACTGATTGACCTCTTCTCCTCCTCCCCGAAGCGTGATTTCGGCTACCTCCCCTTCAAAGTTATCGTAGGGGTATGTTCCTGCCAGTTTACGGATGGCGGCATCGCTTTGAATCTCAACGAAGTGTTTGAAATCATCGACTTCAAAAGCTGCCTTATAGGTTTCTTTCACCTTCCAGACCAGAACGATCCCTATCATGACCGGATTCCCGATCTTGTCATTTACCTTGATCGGTTCGCTGTTAATGTTTCGTGCACAAAGGAGAATTAACTTCCTTTTGAAGAAGGGATTGATCCATCCGAAACCACTCTGTTTCAAGGTCCCTTTGTATTCACCGAAAAGGGTCAGGACAAAACTGTCGTTAGGATCGACAATGATAAACCCTTTCACGATAAATATAATGATCAAAACACAGAGCACAATAAGAATAGGGATGATGTTTACCGCCGCGAAAACCAGAAGAACAATATCGGCTAATAGTGCTATTATTGCCGAGTAACCCGAAAATGGTTGAAACGTTTTTTCCATGATTTGATAATTTAGTATGATATCACAATAATATTAAAATAAACTGAAATATCAAAATTTTTCTTCCGGTATCATCGTCGTTGAAGCGAAAAGGATTTAGGATAAAGGAAACAATGCGGCAAAACAATTTGTAAGTTTGTATTTCTATTGTCGGATCAAAAGTTGCGGTTAGAAAAATGAACGAAAGTAATAACAATCAATATATTGAGATCAAGGGGGCGAGGGTGCATAACCTGAAGGATATCGATCTGAAGATTCCCCGAAACCAATTCGTGGTAATCACCGGATTATCAGGTTCGGGAAAATCTTCTTTAGCCTTTGATACCCTTTATGCCGAGGGGCAGCGTCGTTATGTCGAGAGCCTTTCCTCTTATGCCCGCCAGTTCCTTGGCCGTATGGATAAGCCCGAAGTTGATTATATCAAGGGTATCCCGCCGGCTATCGCCATTGAGCAGAAGGTTAATACGCGTAATCCCCGTTCAACGGTGGGAACCTCGACCGAGATCTACGATTATATGAAACTGCTTTATGCCCGTATCGGAAGAACCTATTCGCCTGTATCGGGAGTTGAGGTGGTCAGGCATGAGGTGTCGGATGTGGTGAATTACATCCTGTCCTTCCCGAAGGATACCAAGGCGACAATTGTTGCCCCATTGCTGATCAAAACCGGTCGCACCCTTGAGCAGGAGGCCGATCTGCTTCAGCAACAGGGATTCACTCGCCTGGAAGTCGATGGCGAAACCATCCGAATCGCTGATATGGCATCCGGAAAACCTTCAGCCAAAGAGATTAATATTGTGATCGACCGGATATCCGTTTCCGAGGACGAAGACCTGTCAGGACGTATTGCCGATTCGGTTCAGACGGCTTTCTATGAAGGAAAGGGGGAATGCATCGTGCGGGTGTATACCGGGACCGCGATCGTGAGTGAAGTCTTCTCCAACCGCTTCGAGGCCGACGGGATCACCTTCGAGGAACCTACGTTGCATATGTTTAGCTTTAACAATCCGGTTGGCGCTTGTCCCCTCTGCGAAGGATATGGTAAAACAGTCGGAATTGATGAAGATCTTGTGATTCCCAATAAGTCCCTGTCTATCTATAATGAGGCTATCGTCTGTTGGAAAGGGGAGAAGATGGGGGAGTGGAAGGATCAGTTGATTCGCCATTCCGACAAATTCAACTTCCCTATTCATAAACCGTACTATGAACTATTGCCTGAACAGAAACGCCTGCTTTGGACCGGTAACCAGTATTTCGAGGGATTGAACGCCTTCTTTAAACAGTTGGAGGAACAAACCTACAAGATTCAGTACCGCGTCATGCTTTCGCGCTACCGGGGGAAAACAACCTGTCCCGAATGTGAAGGGACACGCCTGAAAAAAGAGGCCAACTATGTGAAGGTAGGTGGGAAAGCGATTACCGAGCTGGTCAATATCCCGGTTTCACAATTGAAAGAGTTCTTTCTGAACCTTCATCTGACCGATCACGATAAGGTCGTGGCCGAGCGGTTGATGATTGAGATTAACAACCGCATCGGTTTTCTTGATGATGTTGGTCTGGGATACCTGACCCTGAACCGTCTCTCCTCGAGCCTCTCGGGTGGCGAATCGCAGCGGATCAACCTGGCCACCTCGCTGGGGAGTAGCCTGGTCGGATCGATGTATATCCTCGATGAACCTTCTATCGGTCTTCATCCCCGCGATACCGGACGTTTGATAAAGGTGCTGCGTAAACTTCAACAGTTGGGCAACAGTGTCATCGTGGTGGAACACGACGAGGAGATTATCCGTGCAGCCGACCAGATTATTGATATTGGCCCTCTGGCAGGGCAGCATGGGGGTGAGGTTGTTTTCCAGGGAACTCACGATGAGTTATCGAACCATAAAATAAGCCTTACTGCGAAATATCTGACCGGAGAGGAGATGATCCCCTTACCGGCCCGACGCCGGAAATGGAACAACTTTATCGAGGTCGTCGGAGCCAGGGAGAATAACCTGAAAGGTCTCGACGTGAAATTCCCGTTAAACACCATGACCGTGGTAACCGGGGTCAGTGGTTCGGGGAAATCGTCATTGGTCAAAAAGATCCTTTACCCGGCAATCAGCAAACTCTTTGGCGGTTTTGGTGAGAAGACCGGTGAGCATACCCGTCTCTCGGGTGACCTGAACCAGATTACTGCTGTCGAATTTGTCGATCAAAACCCTATCGGGAAGTCGTCAAGGTCCAATCCGGTCACTTACCTTAAAGTTTACGATGAGATTCGCAAGCTCTACGCTGAACAGCAATCGGCCAAAATCAACGGGTTCACGGCTTCGCATTTCTCCTTCAACATCGAAGGGGGACGCTGCGAAGAGTGCCAGGGGGAAGGTCAGATAAAAGTGGAAATGCAGTTTATGGCCGATATCCTGCTCACCTGCGAAAGCTGTGGCGGCAAACGGTTCAAACAGGATGTTCTCGATGTTCACTATCACGGAAAGAATATTTATGAATTGCTGGAATTGACCGTGGATGAAGCTATTGAATTCTTCCAGGAAAAAGATAAAACTGCCGGGAAACGGATAGCCAAAAAATTGATGCCGTTACAGGAGGTGGGATTGGGCTATGTCAAGCTCGGACAATCCTCCAGTACCCTCTCCGGAGGCGAGAGTCAGAGGATCAAGTTAGCCTCATTTCTTGCCCGCGAGAAAGAGACCCCAACCTTATTCCTCTTCGACGAACCTACTACCGGGCTCCATTTTCACGATATCCGCCGTCTGCTTGAGGCCATGAATGCCTTGATATCCAGGGGACATTCGATTATTATCATTGAGCATAACCCTGAGGTGATCAAAGTGGCCGACTGGGTTATTGATCTGGGCCCCGAAGGAGGTGATGCGGGCGGGTACAAAGTATTCGAAGGAACACCGGAGGGTCTGGTTAATTGCCCTGATTCATATACCGGTCAATTTCTTAAAGAAAATCAACTGATTCGTTAGGCTGGTTGTTTCTCCTGCAGCGACTGGCTTTCGATTAACTGGTTCAGTTTCTTCCGTTCGCAGCGGAAAAAGAGGAAGACAATGCAACTGGCAATCAAGTCGGAAACCGGACTGGCGATCCATATGCCGGTTATACCCCAAAGGGTCGGGAAGATGGCCAATAAGGGGAGAAGTACGATCACCTGTCTGAGTAGGGTAAGAAAGAGGGAGATATTCGCTTTCCCGATGCTTTGATAGTAATTGGAGGAGATGATCTGCCATCCCACTACAGGGATCATCGCCACGAAGATGCGTATCCCGGTCACACCGATAGTGTAGAGTTCCTGGTTATCGTTATTAAACAATCGGATAATGGTACCCGGGAATAGTTCGACCAGTATAAAGGCCGAAACGGCAATAACCGTGGCGGCAACCATGCCCAGATCCCAGGTGCGGCGAACGCGGTCAAATCTCTTTGCCCCGTAGTTATACCCGATGATGGGCTGCGAGGCCATGTTAATCGCGATGATTGACATCACAATCATGATTGAGACAGAGTTGATGATCCCCATCGCCCCGATCGCCACGTCGCCTCCATGTTTAACCAACTGGGTATTGTAGGTGGCCTGAAC
This sequence comes from uncultured Prolixibacteraceae bacterium, assembly GCA_964632305.1. GTDB lineage: Bacteria > Bacteroidota > Bacteroidia > Bacteroidales > Prolixibacteraceae > CAZWBR01. Next base: position 2,846 of record CAZWBR010000024.1, on the reverse strand, counting down.
CATGCTCGAAGCAATCTGCATGGCAAACGGAGACATACCAATGGTGATGATATTCCAGATAATACCCGGCTCCAGCTTCAGGTTTTTAAGCCGAAGCCGCAAGACCGACCGGCTGCTTAAAAAGTGGGCCATGACCCAGATGGTCAGCACAAACTGGGAGATTACCGTTGCGATAGCAGCCCCCCTGACCCCCATGTCCAAACCAAAGATAAAGATTGGATCGAGAATGACGTTTGTCCCGGCGCTGATCAGCATCGAATACATGGCAATGCGCGGGTTTCCTTCCGACCGGATAATGTTGTTCATCGAGAAACCAATAACCTGGAAGATTGATCCCAGGAGAATGATGTTCAGGTATTCCTGGGCATAACCGATGGTCTCTTTACCCGCTCCGAACGACTCCAGTAACGGGGTCTTCAGGGCAAATCCGATAATGGTGACTAAAACAGCAACTAAGATCATCAGGATAAAACTGTTGCCCAGCACCTTCTCTGCCTGAGTAAAATCCTTTTTCCCCAGGGAGATGGATATCCTGACCCCGGCGCCTATCCCGATCAGCATCCCGAAAGCGGCGATAAGAATCATAATCGGAAAAACAACCGATAACCCCGAAAGGGCTATGGCTCCGACGCCTTGCCCGATAAAAATTCGGTCTACAATATTATATAGTGCATTCACAAAAACGCCAACAAAAGCCGGCCAGAAATATTTCCACATCAACCGGCCTATACCCCGTTCTTCTAATTCTTTTATATGTCCCTGTATCATCTCGCGGATTATCGTCTTGGATTAATCGCGCAAAGATAGATGAATTCACCAAGCTATTCCGAAATCGAATCTTTCTATCATCAATCTTAACACTTTGGTAAATAATCATATCTTTGTGTCTGATTGGGAAATATGGTAAAGATGAAAAGAGAAGAGAAAAACAGGAAATTATTGGCTCAGTTGAATTCGGGTGATAGTGAATTGATTGATCAAACCATTGAGGAGATCGGGGAGAGCGGCGACAGTTCGATGATCCCCGTGTTGACCGGTTTTTTACATGATACGGATGACCTTGAGGTTAAAGGGAAAATTTTCAAACTCTTTGGTGAGTTAAAACATGTTGATGCCGTTGCTGAACTTATTCAGGTTATTCAGGACCCCCGTTTCGCGGATGAACAGGCCGACCTGATTGCCTGTTGCTGGCAGAACGGATTGAATTTCAGTCCTTATTTGCCATTCTTTACCGATTTGGTCATAACGAAAGAGTTTAAGGTAGCCTTCGAAGCATTTACCGTCATCGACAATATGTATGGTAAGATAGAGGAAATCGTCGAAGAAGAGACACTCGGCAAAATCAGGATAGCTCTCGAAGGGGCCGATGATCAGAAGAGTTACCTGTTACGGAATCTTTTGGAGATCATTCCTCAAATACCTGAGATACAGGATAATCCTCAACTTTAGCCAGGCGTTGTGCCGCTATCCCTATGAAAAACCTTCAACGATGCACTCTCCCATTTTCAGAGGCTCCGCTTAGGCGGGTGAGGCGGCCATTGATTTTTCTTTTCCTCGGTTTGTTTCTTTCGCTTTATTGCCAGGCCCAGGATCCTCAATTCTCGCAGTTTTATTCCAATCCGCTTTACCTCAATCCGGCTTTTGCCGGTACCAGCCTTCAATCGCGATTGGTCTCCAATTACCGCAACCAATGGCCTGCAAGCGGAAATACTTTCACAACCTATAATCTGTCGTACGACAGGTATGTGAAGAGTCTCAACGGCGGGGTCGGCTTTAACCTGGTTTACGATCGCGAACTGAATGGCGTCGTGAACAGCATTAACAGTTCATTTTTTTATGCCTATCATATCAAAGCCGGCGACCGTCTCTTCTTTACCGGTGCCCTTCAGGCCGGATTCATCTTTAAAGAGTTCAATACCGGCGGATTGATCTTCCCCGGGATGATCGATCAGGAGAATGGCGCTATCTCGGGCATTTATCCTTTACCGGTCGACGATGGCCGGAAAATCTTCCCCGATATTGCTTTCGGGATTGCCGGACAACAGGACAATGTTCATTTTGGATTGGCACTGCACCATCTGACCCAGCCCAATCAATCGATTATAGAGGGGGACCAGATCGGCAATTTACCAATGAAACTGACGCTCCACCTGGGGGCACAGAGTAAAAAGTTTCACCGGGGGCTGATATCCAGGGAGTTTACCCTGTCGCCCAATGTTATATTCCAGCAACAGGGAGAGTACCGGCAGGTTAACCTTGGACTCTATCTCAATGAAGATTGGCTAACCCTTGGGTGCTGGTACCGCAATAACTTATCCGTCAGGCCCGATGCGGCCATTGCCATGATTGGTTACCGCTCAACCAGCTTTCAGTTGGGCTATAGCTTCGATTATTCGCTTTCCGATATCTCTGCTTACAGCTATGGTTCCCATGAGCTTTCGCTGATCTTCTTCTTTGGCGAGAACAGGCATCGGGGATTGTGGAATAGTACAATGAGGATTCCAAATCTTTGAGCCGCACCATTCTGTATCTTCAATCAGCCAATTTTATCAATGCTCATTTCCAGTGTGGATGAAGAGGCCTCCTATTTCCGAAAAGGGAAATTATGCTCTCTTTGAAGCGTAGAGATCCTATCCGATCAAAATCTAAGCAGACTAAAGCTGTATTTTTTTAAACGGTACGTCATTGCCTTAACGGTGAACCATCCCTGTGATAGAGCCCTACCCGGTTATTCTTTTCTCCCTGCTTTTTAATTGTTTCGGGTTATGTTTCTCTAAGGTTTCTGTATCTGAGCATACAGGAACCATACAGATACTATGGTTAAAACCAAAGTTTGAACCCTCTTT
>CAZWBR010000023.1:0-62716 GCA_964632305.1 uncultured Prolixibacteraceae bacterium | reverse complement strand
TACCAGGATTCGAACCTGGGACCCCCTGCTCCCAAAGCAGGTGCGCTAACCGGACTGCGCTACACCCCGTTCAATTATATTCAATTTTCTTTTATTTATGGCTTTCAAAGCAGGTCTGCTGACCGTCCCGATAACCATCGGGATGCGCTACACCCCGTTCAATTCAGATCCAATAGTTGCTTCCAATAATAGGAAGCGCTCGTCCTGAAAAGCGTTGCAAAAGTAACCAGCTTTGCCGTTTTTGCAAATTATTTTGTGATTTTTTTCATAAAAAAACAACGACTCATTCGATTGATGCACATTTTCAGTAGCTAACACGGTATTGCACCGAGGTGCCGGACGGCCTTTCCATTAGATGAAAAGGCTCAATCCGGCTTGTTCGGCTCGTTCCATATAGGTCGCTACACCTCCTATCGTTACACCATCAAGCAACTCTTCTGCCTTTATGCCCATGACGTCCATTGACATCTGACAGGCAATAAATTCTGCTCCGTTGTTGCGGGCTGTTTCGATCATCTGTTCCAGCGAATCGACATTCTTGTTGCGCATGATCATTCGCATCATCTTACCTCCGGCCCCGAGAAAGTTCATCTTCGAGAGACCTAATCCTCTGGATGAGGTGGGCATCATCATTCCGAACATCCTTCCAAAAAAATCTTTCTTTACAGAAGGTTTGTTTTGTTTTTTTATCACGTTAAGGCCCCAGAATGTAAAGAAGATGGTTACCTTCTTGCCCGAAGCCAGCGCTCCGTTGGCTAATACAAAGGTGGCTAACGCCTTATCGAGATCGTCGCTGAAACAAATGAAGGTGGCATCGTTTCGGTTCGACTGGATCGGTCCGGTGTTTTTAGGGGCTCCTTTCTGGAGGAGAGCTTCGATTTCGCCCTTGTCTTGCCGTATTGAAAGGACTTGATTGCCGGTTACTCTCGACCAGGATTGCACGTCTTTATAAAAACCGGGATCGGAGGCTACGATGGATAGTGTTTCTCCTTCCGCAAGCTTGTCCATTTCCTGTTTTAGTTTCAGGATCGGTCCCGGACACTGTAATCCGCAGGCATCTACCTGAACTGAAGTCTTTAATTCGGAGTGTGCTGCTGTTTTTTCTGGGTGTCCCTGATAGATATGGTCATCATTGCCAATATAGTCGTTCGCAAAGATATCTTCATTGCTCTGTTTCTGACTGGCTGTTTCGTAAGTCTTCAATCCGCCGGCCAGATTGTACGATTCGGGAAATCCATTCTGCAATAAGATTCTTGTGGCCACATGTCCTCGAAGTCCTACTCCGCAGAAGACGACAATCTTCTTGTCTTTCGGCAATTCGTTCAGATGCTCACGAAGATGGTCGAGCGGAATATTCACTGCCCCTTCGATCGTGCCCAACTGGAATTCATCAGGGGTTCGAATGTCAAGCAGGAAAATTTCCCGCGGATCGGAATTGGTCAATTCGCGCCACCAGATGGTTTTCGTCGTCCCGTCCAGTATATTTTCAGCCACCATTCCGGCAATATTGACGGGATCTTTGGCCGAAGAGTAAGGTGGGGCATAGGCATGCTCCACCTCTGTCAGATCGTAGATTGTCGCTTTGGTACGGATTGCTTCTGCAAAGAGATCGATTCGTTTATCGACTCCTTCGTATCCTACAACCTGCGCCCCGAGCAGTTTTCCATCGGTAGGCGAAAACGAGATTTTGATGCTCATGGGTTGTGCTCCGGGATAATAGCCGGCATGGGAAGAGGAGTGGGTGATCGAATCGATATGCACGATACCATGTTTTTCAAGTGCTTTGCCTGACATCCCGGTTGAGGCTACTGTCAGGTCGAACACCTTAGCAATGGCGGTATTGATCGATCCTTTATAATGTTTTCGGTTCCCATGGGTAAGATTGTCGGCGGCGATACGGCCCTGTTTATTGGCCGGACCTGCCAGGTAAGTAATCATCTTTTTACCGATGATTGGGTTGGTGAACTCGATCACATCCCCAACGGCATAGATGTCGGGATCACTGGTCTGAAGATGGGAGTTGACCACGATGCCGCCGGTCTCGCCAATGGTCAAGCCAGCCTCACGGGCCAGTTTCACATCAGGACGTACCCCGATCGAGAGAATCACCAGATCGGTCTCGATCTTACGGGTCGTGTTCATCGTCACTTCGATACGGTTTTCCTTCCGGGAAAAGGAGGAAACGGCTGTATTGAGGAAAAATTCTACATTTTTGGTCTTCAGGTGCTGGTGGACTAATGCCGCCATCGAATAGTCGAGCGGGGTCATCATCTGCTCCGACATCTCGATAATGGTTACCTGGATACCCAGCCTGTGCAGGTTCTCCGCCATCTCCAACCCGATAAAGCCGGCTCCTACAACTACTGCGTGGCGGGGTTTATGCTCTTGGACATATTTCTTGATCCGGTCGGTATCAGGTACATTCCGAAGGGTAAAGATGCCTTCCTGGTTGATGCCCGGCAGTGGTGGTTTTACAGGTTCGGCACCCGGTGAAAGAACCAGCTTGTCATACTGCTCCTCATAAATATGCCCGTCGCGAAGATTCTTGATCGTAACACACTTCCGGGAACGATCGATCGAAACGACCTCACTCAGATTCCGCACCTCCAGATTAAACCGTTGACCGAAAGTGGCCGGGGTTTGTACAAAAAGCTTCTCCCGATCGATAATGGTGCCACCGATATAATAAGGTAGCCCACAATTGGCATAGGAGATATACTCGCCCCGTTCCAGCAGGATAATCTCACTCTGCTCGTCATTTCTTCTGAGCCGGGCCGCTGTGGTGGCGCCTCCGGCTACTCCTCCGATGATTAAGTATTTCATATTCAATTATTCAGTCTATAAAACAAATGTATAAAATCTGATGTAAGATTCCTAAATGACTCCCTGTAAAATTAAATATATGCATAAATATATATGTAGAGATTCATCTTTCCTATATCAAGAAATTGTTAATAATTTTTTGGCGTCAGACCGCCGAAAGAGGGGATGGAAATCCGAATGTTTTCGGAAATGAAGGATATTCGGATATAATAGATTATGCCGGATTTGTCAACAGAAATCTTTACTTTACAATAAAGGGTGTTTTCAAATAAAAAAGAGTTGCTCCATAGCCATAAAACTCATTCAAACCTGCTGACGTCACACCATATACCTCTTCAAAAGTGTTGCAGCAGTTGTTCCGGTGAATACCTGCTGTTTGAACCATTGCCAAGGAGAGGCAATGTGGTTTATATATCTTGAATCTTAAATTTTTTAATCATTTGCCGCTTTGAAAAAGATCCCTATCCATGAATAGCTTTCTTTATCTGTAATTACAATTCCGGCCAAATATTATCACTGCAGGCAACTTTTAGATCACTATCGTCTGGTAAAACTCTGATAATTGATTCTTGATTGAGATTTCTCACTTCGTTAGTAATGACAGTCAGTTATGTTCAGAGTGGGGAGTAGAGGGGGTTGTTTCGCGGCTCCCCCGCGAAACAACCCCCTCTACTCCCTATAACATCGTTATGTGCTGTCAATCTGAGCGAAGCGAAGAATCTCCTAAAGTTTACCAGATAACAATGTTTCTAAATACAAATTGTAATTCTTCTTCGAAATTTAGCAAGCAATGTATAATGCGACATTACAGCAAGCTGTTTAATTCATCTATTTCAATGAGCGAGTCAAAACTGTGAATTGCATTATTTCTTTCTAAAAAAGTTGAGGATCGAACGGATCAGCGCTATAACAAAATATAGTATTCCTGTTAAGGCAATCATGGGTATAATCTGTGAATAAAGTTCTTTCCATTCGGTATTGTATGCCATGATTGAAACGATGTTCAGGCCAAAGGCCATCAGAAAACTGATGGCCAGAAATTTGAGCTCTGTTTTTTGTCTTTGGGTCGTAATGGTAATATCTCTCATGGTTATGCGAAATTTAAGTAAGGGATTTTATATTCGTCAGGGAAGGTGACAATGCGCTGTTCCTCCATTGCCTGGAGCCCCAACAGGGCCAATACGGAGGAGTAATAGGCTTCCTCGACCAGGTTTTCGGCAGGACGCCCGGTGATCACCGCGTTGCAGAAGGCTTCGACCAGTTGTTCGGAACCGTCGCCGGCAGCACCGACTGAAGAGGCGCCATCGTGGGCTTGTACCTTATCGATGATAAATTCGCCCTTGTCTTCCGAAGCTGTTTCGGGTACCCAGCTGGGTCCTGCGAACGAAACATTGTCGAAAACCTTGTGCTCGATCTGGTTGATCAGTTGCATGATCCCGGGAGCAGGTTTCACCTCTTCGAAATAATATTTTCCCTTCTCCGGTTCGATAGTTCCCTTGTGACCGAGAATCTGTTCCTCCAGACCGTTGAATTTATTGGAGATAATCGATTCGTAAGTCATCTTGACACCATTGCTGTAACGGTAAATCAGGCTCACGTTGTCGTAAACTTCGCGGCCATCCTTCCAGAACATGATATCACCGCTGCCCATGACTGTTTCAGGGATCATCTTCAGGGCCCAGTTTCCCACCTGAAGTTGGTGGGTGGCCAGTTCGGTCATCAATCCTCCTGAATATTCTTTATAGAGCCTCCAGTTGATTTGTCGTTCCAGCGAAGGATCGGTTACGGGGCGGCGCCAATCGTTGTTGCGGTACCAGTAAGTGCGCATTCCGGTGATATCACCGATCAGACCGGAATGGATCATCTCCATAGCCCGTAAGTATTTGGGGTCGAAGAGCCGTTGCTGGCCGATAAAGAGGACTTTCCCGCTCTGCTTATAGGTGTTGTACATCACGAGGCAGTCGGCGGGAGTGAGGGCCATCGATTTTTCGCAGAAGGTATGCTTTCCGGCGTTCAGGGCATCGATGGTGATGTGGGCATGTTCGTAGAGCGGGGTGGCAATCAGTACGCCCTGTACTTCCGGTAGCGTTAACGTTTCCCGATAATCAGAAAAAGTCTTTGCGTTCGGACATAATAAAGCGGCCTGTTTAAGGTTGGGCTCGTAAATGTCGCAAAGAGCTACGATCTCGGCATTGGCCGTTCTAAGCAGATTGTTGATATGGAACTGACCTCTGGAGCCGGTTCCGATAATGGCCAGCCGGGCTTTCTCCCCTGTTGTCTCTTTTTTCGCGGTAGTCGTACATCCCTGCAGCCATGGAAAGGCGGTCAGTGTAAGTCCGGTTCCTCCGAGTACTCCCATCTCGCGGATAAAGTTGCGGCGGCGCATTAATCTTGTGTTTGAATTGTTGTTTGTCACTTCAGTCTGAATGTATATTTAGTAATCTGGTTGAAATTCCTTAGGATCAATTCCTCGGTCTGTTCATCGGCCACCATCAACGCAGTGGTCAACACTTCAGCGTCCACAGCATTGGCAGAGATAACCGAGACCAGTTTCCGTTCATCGGTATATTCGCCGGTGAGCGGATTGATGATATGTTGGCTGTGTTGTGGCATATTCCCGGAGGTGGAGAGCGAGTTGTCACAAAGTTTCACGCTTTTCAGCATTTGCCCGGGTGAATAAGGGTTTTCAATTCCGACACTCCAGGCTTCTCCGTGAGGATGCCGGCCCAACGCCAGCACTGAACTGTTGCCAAAGTTAATAAACGCCTGCAAAATCCCATTCTCCTTCAGAATTTTTTCGACCTGTTGCAGAGCATATCCTTTGCCGTAACCGCCAAGATCGAGTGTAAGGGGGTTTTCGTTAAAAAAGACAGTTTCTTCTTCTGTATTGATTGTTAGTTTTTTGAAGTCTGAAAGGGTGATGTCGAAGCAGCCGCAGGTGAGGGCGTGGTATCGGCGACAATCCTTTAGAATGGCCATAATTTCTTGGCTCACCTTTACCGGATGTTCGATGGCTTGCCGGTTTATACTAGCGATTTCGCTGAAGGGATCGAAGCGGTTTAGTAGTTTGTGGAGCCGGTTCAATTCTTCGACGATAGATTTCCAAATCTTCAGGGCAGTGACCTCATCTTTACCAAGGATCAGCGCATCTAAGCGGGTTCCCATGATCAGCGGCAGGGCGCCGTGAAACATTTGTGAGTTGGGGTAGTAGTGGGTATAGCTCATGGGTTGCAATGCGAGATAATTTCAGAAGGTGCCGTAGAGTACATATTTATCGGTGTTGCAGAAGACCTGACTGTAGATATAAAAACCGGTGCGGTTGGTTTCGATCTTCCGGTTTAGCTGGAGCACGGGATGGTCAGGCTTCACTCCGAAATGTTTCTGCAACTGTTCATTGGCTGTGATAGCCAGTAGTTTTTGTTCGCCGCCCCGTACTTCTATACGGTAGTTGCGGCGTAGCAGGTCGAAGAGCGATTTATTTTCGAAATTGCGTGATGTAAATCGGGGAAGATTGATGTTGGGGAGCATCGTAATGTCGAAGCATACCGGTTGGTCGTTGACCAGCCGGATCCGTTCCATATAGATACAGCCCGATTCAATTTCATACTGGCTTAGTGGAAATGTGAAAGCTTCGCTCCATGGACGTACCTCCGGTTTTTTAATGATCAGAGTCTGTAAATTATTCTCACTCGCGGTTGATGTGCTTCCCGTAAGGGAGAGAATGCCTGCTCCTTTGGGAATTCCTTTGACAATGCTGCCTTTACCCTGATGGCGGATGATGTAACCCTCGTTGGTCAGTCGGTCGAGCGCCTTGCGAATCGTGGGTCGGGTGACCCGGTGAATCGCACAGAGATCATTCTCTGACGGCAACAGATCGCCTTCCTTGTAAACCCCCTTGGTGATATGGGAACGCAAACCTTCATATACCATGCTGTGTTGCGGCAGTGATACTTCTTTTTCCATTAGCTATTGACCGATATCCGGTGAAAGGACAAAGATATGTTTTTATTTATGCTGGCAGATGTATTTACATGATGTTTTTGTCATTCCAATTTAATGATTTAAGAATGAATGAAAAGAAGATGCGAAGGGATTTTTAGGCAATAAATTATGTGGTTACATGTAAATACAAGTAGAAATAAATAACTTTATAGAAAAAATGATTCTCTATGGCTGTTACTGTAATTATGCCCAGGCAGGGTCAATCAGTTGAACGTTGTATTCTTACCGGATGTAAGAAAAAAGGGGAGAGGGTCAGTAAAGGTGAATTATTATTTTCATATGAAACCGATAAAGCCTCGTTCGAAGAGTTGGCACCGGTGGATGGAGTGATCCTGGAATCTTATTTTAGGGAGGGGGACGAAGTTCCTGTTTTGACCAATGTTTGTGTGATTGGGGTAGAAGGAGAAAAAGTTGAGTCCATTGCTCCGGTAGTGAGTGCCAAAGTGAAAGAAGAAAAAGTTAGTGATGAAACTAAGCCACAGGTTCAGGTAACCACTATCTATAGCGGTGATGCGGCTGTTTCACCCCGTGCCCGAATCCTGGCCGAAAAGGAAGGGATTAGTCTTATCGGGGTGTCGGGTTCAGGACCCGGCGGACGGATTATCGAGCAGGATGTGAAAGCTCTTCTGGCAAAACAATCAAAAACGATACCATTAGCCAAAAAGATGACGGAAGAGGAACAATTGCAGGCTGAAGCTCTCGAAAGTGGCTCAGGAGGTTCAGCGAAAAGCGAGGATATGAAAGTGCCCGACCCTGGTAGTGCCGAAGATTTTGAGGTGAGAAAATTGACCGAGGTCAGAAAGTTGATTGCTAAGGCCATGTACCAATCATTGCAGAACTCAGCGCAACTGACGCACCATCTCGGTGCCGATGCCCGGCAGATCCTTGCTTTACGGAAGAAAGTGAAAAAAGCGATGGATAGCGGTTATCCGACCAATATCACCCTTAACGATATGGTTTGCTTCGCGGTGGTTAAAGCATTGAAGAAATTTCCGCAGGTGAACAGCCATTTTCTTGGCGACATCATGAAATATTTCAGGAAGATTCATCTGGGTTTTGCCGTTGATACCGATCGTGGATTGATGGTCCCGGTGATCCGCAATGCCGACGATTTTTCTATTCAAGGGCTTTCGGATCATCTGCATGAAGTAGCGGCGGCTTGTCGCAAAGGTAGTGTCAATCCTGAGCTGCTCTCCTCAGAGGCAGCTTCTTTTACCGTTACCAATCTGGGTAACTACGGGGTAGAGATTTTTACCCCGGTGATCAATCTTCCTCAATCGGCTATTCTGGGCGTAAATACAATTATTCTCCGTCCGAAAGATTTAGGTGATGGAGTTTACGGCTTTGTTCCGTATCTTGGTCTAAGTTTAACTTACAACCATCAGGCACTTGATGGTGTAGAAGCTACACGATTTTTGAAACAAATTGCGACAGAAATCGAAAACTTAGATTTTAAACTATAATTAAGATAATTTTTATGGCAACAATTTACGATTTAGCGATTATCGGTGGAGGCCCGGCGGGATATGTAGCCGCTGAACGGGCCGGGAAAAAAGGGCTGAAAGTGGTTCTTTTTGAGAAGGGTGAGTTGGGAGGCGTCTGTCTGAATGAAGGATGTATCCCTACCAAGACACTGCTCTACAGTGCCAAACTTTACGATAACGCTCTGGCTGGAAGCAAATATGGGATTGAAGCAAAAGAGGTTTCTTTTGATTTCGGGAAGATGATGTCCCGTAAGGTTAAAATGGTTAGAAAATTGGTCGGTGCTGTTGGAGTGAAAATGAAGGAACATCACGTCGATGTGGTGAAAGGAGAGGCCTATATTAAAGGGCGTTCTGCTGCCGGCATTGAAATTGCTTCGGGCGATTCAGTGACCATGGCCACCAATTTGTTGATCTGTACCGGATCCGAGGCTTTAGTTCCGCCGATTCCGGGATTGGGCGCACTCGGAGAGGTGATCCTGACCAATCGTGAGATCCTCCAGTTAAATGAAAAACCCGAGACGTTGGTGATCATTGGTGGTGGGGTGATCGGGATGGAGTTTGCCAGCTTCTTCAATAGCCTGGGTACGAAAGTAACCGTAGTGGAGATGCTCGACGAGATCCTGACCGGAATGGATAAGGAGATGAGTGTGATGCTTCGTCAGATGTATGCCAAGAAGGGGATCACCTTCAATCTTTCTTCTAAAGTTACTGAAGTGAAAGGAAATGAAGTGATCTTCGAAAAAGAGGGGCAAGTACAATCCGTTATAGGAGATAAGATATTGTTCAGCGTCGGACGCCGGCCGGTGACCAAAGGTTTTGGCCTTGAAAACCTGGGTGTCGAGCTCTTTAAGGGGGGCATCAAGGTCGATGAAAAGATGAGGACCAACGTACCCAATGTTTTTGCAGCGGGCGACGTGACTGGTTTCTCGCTGTTGGCTCATACAGCCAGCCGCGAAGGAGAAGTCGTGGTCAATAACCTGACCGGACGTAACGACCGGATGCGCTATAACGCCATTCCTGGGGTCGTTTATACCAATCCTGAGTTCTCGGGTGTCGGTTTGACCGAAGAAGCAGCAAAGGAGAAGAATATCGACTTCAAGGTAGTTAAACTACCGATGGCGTATGCGGGGCGATTCATTGCCGAGAACGAAGGTGGCAACGGTCTTTGTAAGGTGTTGGTTGGCGCCAAATATGGTGAGGTGATTGGTGTCCATATGTTGGGTAATCCCTCCAGTGAGTTGATTTACGGTGCCTGTATGGCTATTGAGATGGAGATGACCCTGAAGGAAATGGAAGAGGTGGTCTTCCCCCATCCAACTGTATCGGAGATCTTTAAGGAGACTGTTTTTTCCTTTTAATCGCTAATGTGTTGAAATATCTTGGTTTCTGTTGATGGTCTGTGAAGACTGATGTAATGGACTTTTAGAATCTTTTATTCAACGGTTAAATCACCATTTATTTTACTCTTATGCCTAAAGTTCAGTTTGTCGATCCGAAAGTTGTCAGAAGAGCCGGCGCGATTACTTTTCAACCGATCCAGGTGAACCAGTACAATAAGACGATCGGGGAGGAGCTGCAGAATTTTACAAAAGAAGAGATGATCCGTATCTATCACGATATGGCGGTGATCCGCGAGTTTGAGACGATGCTCAATCTGATCAAGACAACCGGTGAGTATAACGGTATTGCTTACGATCATCCCGGGCCGGCTCACCTGTCGATCGGACAAGAGGCTGCCGCCGTGGGGATGGCTTACTCGCTATCTGTCGATGATTTCATCTTCGGATCGCACCGTAGCCATGGCGAGATCCTGGCCAAAGGATTGAGCGCCATTCATCAGCTCGATGATTCCACCCTGATGAAGATCATGGAAGAGTTTTTCGATGGGGTGGTCCTGAAGGTGGTGAAAAAAGGTTTTACCGGAACAGTGAAAGAGCTTGGACGCAGATTCTTGATCTATGTTATGCTGGCCGAGATCTTTGCCCGGGAAACGGGATTTAACAAAGGTTTAGGCGGAAGTATGCATGTCTTTTTTACCCCGTTCGGCATCTATCCCAACAACGCTATTGTAGGCGGCAGCGGCGATATTGCCGTGGGAGCAGCCCTGTATAAGAAGATCAACCGTAAACCGGGGATGGTCGTAGCCAATATCGGCGATGCCTCGATGGCTTGCGGATCGGTATGGGAAGGGATCTCTTTCGCCGCTATGGACCAGTTTACGCAGTTGTGGGAGGGCGAAATGAAAGGTGGCCTGCCGGTGATCTTCAATATTATGAATAACCAATACGGGATGGGCGGCCAAACCTGCGGTGAGACGATGGGTTACGGAATGGCTGCCCGCATAGGCGCCGGGGTTAATCCCGAACAGATGCATGCCGAACGAATCGATGGTTATAACCCGTTGGCAGTGATCGATGCCTATCGCCGTAAACGGCAGATTATTGAAGAAAAACGAGGACCTGTGTTGCTGGAAGTTTTGACCTACCGTTTCAGTGGTCATTCCCCGTCGGATGCCTCGTCGTATCGTTCTAAAGAGGAGATCGAAGCATGGATGGAGCAGGATTGTATCTTCTCCTACGGGAAGAATCTGGTCGATGCCGGCGTTACCAATACCGAACAGTTGGATGCCATTTGGACTGATATAAAAAACCTGATGGTTGAGATGCTGAAGCTGTCGGTCGATTTGGAGATCTCCCCCCGGATGGATATCAATAAATATCCGGAGCAGATTGGAGAGATGATTTTCTCGAATCAATCGGTTGAACGGATGGAAGAACGTCCGGTTGAGGTTAATCACCCGATAAAAGATAATCCGCGTGTTCAGCAGATTGCCAAAAAAGAACGATATGCCTTCGATATGGATGGAAAGCCCTTTTCGAAGATGAAACAGTATCAGTTGCGCGACGGGATCTTCGAAGCGATCCTCGACCGTTACTACAAAGATCCCACGCTGGTCGCTTACGGGGAGGAGAACCGGGACTGGGGAGGCGCGTTTGCCGTTTACCGTGGCCTGACCGAAGCTTTACCCTATAACCGACTGTTTAACTCGCCCATTTCAGAGGCGTCAATCATTGGTACTGCCGTTGGTTATGCGATGTGCGGTGGCCGGGTGATCCCTGAGATCATGTACTGCGACTTCCTTGGCCGTTGCGGCGATGAGGTGTTTAATCAGTTGCCCAAATGGCAGGCAATGAGCGGGAACGTGTTGAAGATGCCCGTGGTGATGCGGGTTTCGATCGGCTCCAAATACGGAGCCCAGCATTCGCAGGAATGGACTTCGCTGGTGGCCCATATTCCCGGGCTGAAAGTGGTCTTTCCTGTCACTCCATACGATGCAAAAGGTTTGATGAACAGTGCGCTGCAGGGTACCGATCCGGTGATCTTCTTCGAGAGTCAGCGCATCTACGATATTGGTGAACAGTTCCATCAAGGGGGAGTCCCGGAAGGGTATTATGAAATCCCGATAGGTGAACCCGATGTGAAAAAAACCGGAAAGGATATAACCTTCCTGACGGTGGGGGCGACCCTTTACCGGGCACTGGAAGCCGCCGGGATATTGGAAGAGAAATACGGCATGTCGGCCGAGGTGATCGATGCCCGTTCGCTGGTGCCGTTCAACTACGGGAAGGTGATTGAATCGGTGAAGAAGACCGGGCGGATTATTGTTGCCGGCGATGCCAACAGTCGGGGTTCGTTCCTGAACGACCTGGCCCGTAATATTACGGAACTGGCTTTCGATGATCTCGATGCCCCACCGGTGGTGGTGGGATCACGTAACTGGATCACCCCGGCTTATGAACTGGAAGAAGCCTTCTACCCGCAAGCCGGATGGTTTATCGACGCCATCCATGAGAAGATTGTTCCGCTGAAGGGACATGTCCCGACGCAGAACTTTACCAAAGACGAACAGATCAGAAGAGCGAAAATGGGAATTTGATTAATTAGTAGCAAGTATCAAGTAGCAAGTATCAAGTAGCAAGTATCAAGACACAAGACATGAGATATTAGAGATAAGATAAATGATAAAGGATTAAAGAAATAATGGTCTTGATTTTTAGATCTTTAGTCTATAATCTTTTATCTAATGTCTTCCGTCTTAAATCTTTCGTCTTCCGTCTTGATACTTGTGTCTCGATACCTGATACAAAAAAATAAAACTATGGATTTTTGGAAAATATTTCCTGAGAAGAGTAAACTGTTGAAGTGGTATGCAGTGAATGGCGATGGTCAGCCCAGGTTGGTGAATGCCCATATCCATTCGCCTTATTCAAATAGTGATTACGACGGGATTCCTCAGGTGTTGGATAAAGCTTTGGCCGAAAATGTACGGGTCGTGGGAATAAACGATTACTATTCGACCGACGGCTTTGCCAAATGGGCCGAAGAGTGTTTGGCCCGTAAGCTTTTCCCGCTGTTTAATAGTGGATATGTCAGTTTGAATCGGGAAGATCAGACGGCTGGGATCACGGTGAACGACCCGAATAATCCTGGTCGGACTATTCTGAGCGGTAAAGGATTAGCTTTTCCGCCCCGGTTGGAGGAACCCTTTGCCTCTGTTTTGGAGACTGTTCGCAACGAATCGAACAATCGTATCAAACGGATGTGTGGAGAGCTGAACCGGTTACTGAAAGAGACAGACACCGGCTTTGATCTTGATTATGATGTGATACGAAGTGAAATGACACGGGGAATGGTTCGTGAGAGCCATTTGGCCAAAGCACTCCGCCGAAAAGTTTCTGTTGCGTATGCTTCGGAAGAGGAACAAAGAGCATTCTATCTGAAGATTTTTGGCGGTAAGGCCTTAGAATCAGAGGTGACCAATGCGGCTGCCGTAGAGAATGAGATCCGCGGAAACCTGTTTAATGCCGGTGGAGCCGCTTTTATTCCGGAAAGCCCGGAGGCCTTACCCGATATGGAGATGGTTTGCCGGATGATCCGTAATGCCGGAGGGATTCCCACCTATCAGTTCCTGGCCGATGATGCCAACGGTAAATTCACTGAGTTTGAAGCATCGAAAGAAAGGGTGGCTGAGACCTTGATGAAACGAAATATCTGGTCGGTCGAATTTATCACCCCACGCAACAGTTTGGAGGTGTTGGAGGAGTATGCCTGTTATTTTTACCAAAAGGGATTTGTGGTCACTTTCGGTTCCGGGAACATTAATCCAGCCATCGAACCGATTGATCTGACCGCCCGGGGAGGGAGGGCGCTGACCCCTCTGTTGATCGATATCAATTATCAGGGAGCTTGTCTGATCGCTGCACATCAATATCTGACGGCCATAAATGGTAAAGGATATCTGGATGCTGACGGTCGACCCGACCTGGAAAACCGTGAATCCTACATCGTTTTGGGCGAAGCATTGATTGAATTCCTGTTAAAATCCTTTTTATGAGCAATAAAATCATCACACAGGTATTGCCGGCCCTTCGGATGCTGGCTTCGAAGGAGCGGATCCTGACCCTTCGGTTTAATGACCGGGTGGAGTTTCGTGAGTTGGCCGATGTGGATGATGTGCTTCGTTTACCGTTCGTGAAGAAGGAGTCGGGAGTATTAATCGTCGATGAGACGATGGACCCGGACGGGATAATTGAAGATATTAAATTGAAGTTGTCGGCCTGGTTCGACAGTCGCTTTATCCATCCCGATTACGTGCTTTTAAAGGGAATAGGATTGGTGGCTATCGCTGAAAACGCCTCATGGCTGGATGTGCTGTTCGGGAAACCGGTTGAAGCCGTAAAGGTGGTTACTGGCAGAGTCCACAACAAAATTGTGATTGTTACCGGAGGCGCACAGGGCTTCGGCGAAGGTATTGCCGCGATGCTATATGAGCAGGGCGCCAATCTGGTTATTACCGATCTGAATGAAGAGGTGGGGCAGAAAATAGTCACTTCACTAAATGCGAAAAAGCAGGGAAACAGGGCCTTCTTTACCAAAGTTAACGTGGCTGATGCGGCTTCTGTCGAAGCGATGGTCGACTTCACCGTTATACATTTTGGCGGATTAGATGTGCTGGTTAGCAATGCCGGGATCCTTCGGGCCGGTGGATTGGATGAGATGACCCCCGAGACCTTTGCACTGATGACCAATGTCAACTATAACGGTTATTTCCATTGTGCCAAATATGCTTCGGCAGTGATGAAAGTTCAGTCGCGCTACCGAGAAAACTATTTTACCGATATTATTCAAATCAATTCCAAATCGGGATTGAAAGGGAGTAACCGCAACTTTGCCTATGCCGGAGGGAAGTTCGGCGGGATTGGCCTGACCCAGTCGTTCGCGCTGGAGCTGATGCCTTACCGGATTAAAGTCAACGCGATCTGTCCGGGCAATTTCTTTGAGGGACCGCTCTGGAGTGATCCGGAGAAGGGGTTGTTTGTGCAGTATTTAAAAGCCGGGAAGGTGCCTGGCGCAAAGAATATCGGGGATGTGAGAGCCTATTATGAGAAGCAGATTCCGGCTGGCCGTGGCTGCCGGGTGATTGACGTGGTCAGGGCGATTTATTATGTGATCGAGCAGGAATACGAAACCGGGCAGGCGGTCCCGGTTACCGGCGGACAGAATATGCTGAACTAGGGCCCCATCCCGGCCTTCCCCAAAGGGGAAGGGGTATTTGACTGTTGCAAGAAGGATTATTTGAAATTGAATAATAGTATTTACTAATCCCTCCCCGTCGGGGAGGTTAGGAGGGGCTCTATGAGGACCAAAGCAGTACGATTATACGGAAAGAAGGATTTGCGACTCGAAGAGTTTGAATTGCCGATGATCGGTGAGGATGAGATCCTGGCCAGGGTGGTGTGCGACAGTCTGTGTATGTCCTCTTATAAAGCAGCATTACAGGGAAGTGACCATAAACGGATCCCTGATGATGTCGCTCATAAACCAATCATCATCGGGCACGAATTTGCCGGGGAGTTGGTGGAGATCGGGGCCAATTGGAAGCATAAATTCAAAGAGGGACAGAAGTTTTCCATTCAGCCGGCGATCTATTATGACGAGGGTCCGGTGGGCGTGCTGAGTGCCCCGGGCTATTCATATCAGTATATTGGAGGCGATGCCACCTATGTCATTATCCCGAGGGAGGTGCTGGAAAAAGATTGTCTGCTGGCTTATGAAGGTCCCGGCTTTTATCCGGCCTCGCTGGCCGAACCGCTCTCTTGTGTGATAGGAGCGATGCACGCCAATTATCATACCACCCCCGGTTCCTACATCCATAAGATGGAGATCGTAGCCGACGGGAAGATGGCTATCCTGGCCGGAGTCGGTCCAATGGGGCTTGCCGCGATCAACTATGTGATCAGTCGGGCCGATCGCAGGCCTAAACTCTGCGTGGTCACCGATATCGATCAGGCCCGCTTGGATCGTGCCGCTTCGGTCTATACGGTTGAGGAGGCCGCTAAAAGAGGTATTGAACTGATCTATTTAAATACCAGCCAGAAGGAAAATCCGGTTGAGGAGCTAAAGAAAATATCCGGCAATACCGGTTATGATGATGTTTTCGTCTTCGCGCCTGTAGCTCCGGTTATCGAACAGGGCGATGCGATACTGGCTTTCGATGGTTGTTTGAACTTCTTCGCGGGTCCGTCAGATCCTCATCTGAGCGCTAAAATAAATTTTTACAATGTTCATTATGCCTATACCCATCTGGTAGGTACATCCGGTGGAAATACCGGCGATATGAAAGAGGCGTTGGAGTGTATGTCGAAAGGGCTTGATCCGGCCGGACTGATTACCCATATCGGCGGGATTAATGCGGTGATCGATGCGACTCTTCATTTGCCTGATATCCCCGGAGGCAAGAAGTTGATATATAACCATATTGAGATGCCGCTCACCCCGATTGCCGGTTTCGCGGAAAAAGGGAAAAACAATCCGTTTTATGCCGGGCTCGATGCGATCTGCAAAAAGTACAAAGGATTGTGGAGCGTCGAGGCCGAAGACTATTTGTTGGCCCATGCCGATCAGTTAGAGTGATTGTTTGATCGTGTTTTAAACCGATAAAAGGGCCGAAGGTCCGACAGGTGAAAGCACAGGCCGCCAGGCCTGTGGAAACGGTCAACGATTGTACCTCAAAGGCCTGAAAGGCCGGTATGTATTGAATCGACACAAAACCAAACGACAAAATCCGGCCAATACATACCGGTCTTTCTGACCTCCGATTTCCTCTATCTCTCCTCTTCACAGGGCTTACGCCCTGTACTGTCACAGACCAACCTTTCAGGCCTGCCGTAATAAATTGTTGTTCAAATAGATCTCTTCCAAAGTTCCAAACTTTGGAAGAGCTTTTCAGATTCTCTGTGCTAACGATCGGCAAAGCACTCCGGATTTATGCTTCGCAATCGCATCCAGATCATTTTTTTCAGACAGGATAATTAATAAGCATTAGCTTTTGCAATCCCAAACAGTATTTGTTCTTGAGATGACTCATTCCGCTTCGCGTCTACTTATGACAGAATTTCCATTTACCAAATCCCCCCTGCCCCCCTTTAGGAAAGGGGGACTTAATCCTGCTAAAAAAATGTTGATTAATGGCTAAAACCTTGATGATTTTTACCCCATGCGATAAGAGAACTATTTCCCCCTTTGTAAAGGGGGACTAAGGGGGATTTAGGTTGTGAATAAATTGTAATTCAAATTATTATGAATCCCAGATTCACCCTTATACTTTTGAAAGTTGCCGCCTGTCATTATCGCATTATGCATCAATTATTTTGGGGTAGGCTCTACCAATGACAGAATTACACAGCCAACGTATTAAGGAGGATCTTTGCAAAAACAGGATGTGTGGGTTAGCGCGGTAAGACATGCGACCCCTCTGGGGTCGGTGTTCATTCTAAAGTATTCTCTCTATAAACATTCAATCCCTCCGGGATTGCTGGTGTAGCCGATTGTAGATTTGACCTCGGAGAGGTCAAATGTTTATAGAAAAGGATCTTTATATTCATCTCGACCCCGGAGGGGTCGCATGTGAAAGGCCAGCAATTCCCTACTTTTACCTGTAATCCTTTCCTTACGGCCCTGAGGGGGCCCAATCTCAATAACCGTGGGTGTAACCCACGGGAAACGGGTGAGCACAGCGCAATCCGGGGTAAACACACTGATCTTCAACCGACGCATCGTAGTCTTTACTTCATAGTGCTCTCCTCATGGTTGCGCCACTTACCTTCCCCCTGACATTCAGGATTCGCTCACCTTTAGATCAATTGGCACACCCTGGAGAGCTTCATATAACAGAAACGCTTTTGAAATTTGATAAACATTGGGATCATTGCCCCGATAAGGGCAAAACATCGGTAGAAAATAATGGTTCATACATTTGTTCCGCCCCATCCGGGGCGGGCGAATCATTTTCGTACAAATTCTTCTACCAATATTTCGTGCCTAACGGCACGGGGGTACAATCCTCCGGTTATAATTTCCTTTTTTATCCTCTTTTTCGCCAATGTCTAAACCTCACTATTCATGCTGAGATTCCTCGCTGCGCATCGGAATGAGGAATCTCAACCTTATTGCACAAATTTCTTTAATAAGCTGATATTCTATTCAATATGGGTGTTTTCTGAAGAAGCCGGATTGTGTGTAATAATCCCGGTTACAATTCTGTTATTGGATAGACTGTCTTTACTCTTCGCGATACCTTCATCCCCGGAGTTTCCGTACTGTTTCTGTACTGTTTCTGTACTTATCCTGTACTGTTAAGGTACAGAAGAAGCACTGAAGTATTATTGAAAGGATACGGATAGCCCGGCTTTAACTTCAGTCAAATGGGTAGAAAGGCCGAATTGAAACATTACCGCCCAAGTTATCGGGAGTACGATTTTTTTAGCAGAATTTAATAGTACTGCGATTTTTTTTGGCTTACTCTCCGTTTAGTTTTGTCTCTGTAACCAAAAACGAATGGAAATGTTTTTATTTTTGCCGGATAGGCAAAAGGAATGGCTTATAAGGAGAGTGGTATTTTTTTTATAATAAGATTAAAAAGGATTGTCCGATGAAGCAGGTAGATCTGTCAGGATTCTTTGCGCAGGCATTTGAAAAATATTGGGATCTGAAGATATTTTCCGATTTTAACGGGGAGAGTTATACCTATGGGGAAGCTGCTCAAATCATTCATCAACTACACTGCTATTTCAAAGGATCGGGCCTTCAGCAGGGCGATAAGGTAGCTTTGTTGGGGCGTAACTCCTCCAACTGGGGCATCGCTTTTTTAGCTACCTTGACCTACGGGGCTGTCGTGGTTCCTGTTTTACCTGATTTCAATACCGAAGATACCCTTCATATCCTGAACCATTCGGAGGCGAAACTACTCTTTTTAAATGATGCCCTTGCTGAGCGGATCGATGATCAACGGATCCCGCAAATCACCAGTGTGATCAGCCTGGTCAGTTTTAAGGTGATCATTCAGAAGAATAGTGTGGAAGAGGATGTTTTTCCCCGTTGTTTTTCGGTTCAGGAGGCCGGAAAGGCCGATCGGCATCAATTGCAATATAAGTCATGGTCGTCCGAAGAGGTCTGTGTTATTTCCTATACTTCCGGGACCTCCGGCTTTACCAAAGGGGTAGTGCTCCCAGGCAGGAGCATCCTGTCGAACATTATTTATGCCCGTGAGAATATGCCCCTGAAGGCGGGCGACCGGATTGTCTCTTTTCTGCCGATGGCCCATGCTTTTGGCCTGTTGTTCGACTTTCTGTTCCCTGTCACGTTAGGCGCCCACATCACCTTTCTGACCAAAGCGCCGACTCCGCAGATCATAACCAAGGCTTTCAGCCAGGTAAAACCCAACCTGATCTTATCGGTCCCGTTAGTCATTGAGAAGATCTACAGGAAAAATATTGTCCCGATGATCGGGAAACCCTCGGTTAAGCTGTTAATGGCTATTCCCGGGGCGTCAGTCCTGATCCGGAGGAAGATCAGGGCGAAACTGGTAGAGACCTTTGGCGGCGAGTTCTATGAAGTGGTGATTGGCGGGGCTCCGCTGAATAAAGAGGTGGAATCCTTCTTTCGTAAGATACGGTTTCCTTTTACAATCGGCTATGGCATGACCGAATGCGGGCCTTTGATCTCTTATGATTCCTGGGCCTCTACCCGTCCTTCCTCCGCGGGGAAACTGGTGGACCGGATGGAGGTGAAGATTGATTCGGATGATCCTTATCATATAGTGGGTGAGATTCTTGTCCGTGGGGCCAATACGATGCTGGGCTATTATAAAAATGAAGAGGCGACCAAAGCCTCCCTCGAACCCGATGGTTGGCTGCGTACCGGTGATCTGGGAATTATTGACCGTAATAATTATATTTTTTTACGGGGGAGATGCAAAAATATGATCCTGGGCCCGTCGGGACAGAATATCTACCCGGAAGAGCTGGAGTCACGGTTGTGCGATCAGCCCCTTATTCAGGAGTGTGTAGTGGTTGACCGTAAAGGAAAATTATTGGCGTTGATCTATCCCGATAAGGAAGCAGTTGCTGCCGGGTCGGTTGATGATCAGCAATTGGGCGGGATCATGAAAGAAAACCTGAACAGGGTAAACCGGGAGCTTCCCAAATATGAACAGATTGCCGGCTATGAACTGGTCGGGCAGGAGTTTGAAAAGACTCCAAAGAAAAGTATCAAAAGATATTTGTATCAATAGGAATATTAATCGGTACTGTTTCCCGGAAGGATTATTTTCCCTGAATGCCTGCTAAAGACAAGGGGCCGGCTGATTAGAAATCTAATTTATGCCCTAAGCTGTGAAACGCGGGATGATTATCTGAATTGTTATTATCTTTAACGGAATATTCGCCGACCGGATGAATAGCGGGTGGATTGAACCTTCTTTCCACTCTCCTGAAGGTTGGAAAACCATAAACAGAAGAATATGTCAGTTAATCAACATAGGTCAACTTCACTAAGGGAACAGTTGCACGAGATTATCTTTGAAGCAGATACGCGGGCGGGTAAGCTTTTTGATGTTTTGTTGCTGATCGCCATATTGATAAGCGTTATGGTTGTGATTCTGGAGAGTGTCAATTCACTCTCAGCACGTTTCTTTAGCCAGTTTTATGCCATCGAATGGTTTTTCACACTTTTGTTTTCTGTCGAGTATCTGTTACGACTGTATTGTGTGAAGCGCCCTCTGAAATATGCCTCAAGTTTCTTTGGCGTAATTGATCTGTTATCCATTTTGCCAACTTACCTGAGTTTGTTTATCGGAGGGATGCAGGCCCTGATGGTGATTCGGATGTTGCGTTTGTTACGTGTGTTCCGGATTTTTAAACTTACCGGTTTGCTCAATCAGGGACAGGTTATTATGGAATCCCTGAGAGCGAGTAAGGCGAAAATTTCCGTTTTTGTCTTTGCTGTTTTGCTGTTGACTTTTGTCTTTGGCTCGGTGATGTATTTCGTGGAAGGGAGCGTTAATGCCGGTTTTGATAATATCCCGCGCAGTATCTACTGGTGTATCGTGACCATGACTACCGTGGGGTATGGTGATATCGCGCCGCAAACATCCATCGGACAGTTTCTGGCCAGTATTTTAATGATATTCGGTTATGCCATTATTGCCGTACCAACCGGAATTGTAACTGCCGAAATGGTTAAAAAGGCCCGCCATCCGGTCCATATCTCGACCCAGGTTTGCCGGAATTGTTCAGCCGAGGGACATGATCCCGATGCTGTTTATTGTAAATATTGCGGTGAGAAACTGAATGATGAGTAGTAACAGCGCAGGTTTGGGGCCATCATCTTTTTTCTATGCGATCACTCCCGACCCAACTAATTCATCGTCGAGGTACCAGGCCGCGAACTGACCTGAGGTGATTCCCCGTTGCTCTTCCTCAAAAATGACATAGACACCCTCTTCTTTCCGGTACATCGTTCCTTTCTCCAACGGTTGGCGATAGCGGATACGAAAGAGAAAATCCTGTTCCTGCCCGGGTTGTAAGGCCAGATCTTCGCGGATCCAATGGATCTCTTCGGTAGGGATAAAAAGCCCCGGACGGTAAAGTCCCGGATGTTCTTTCCCCTCTCCAACATAAACGATATTCCGGATGACGTCGGTGGCCAGCACAAATAATGGTTCGGTATAGCCGCCAATATTTAGGCCTTTCCGCTGTCCGATAGTATAAAAATGGGCGCCGTTGTGTTCCCCGATCACCTTGCCGTTCCAGGGTTTAAACGGAAAGGGGGAACACAGCTTCTTAAAATTCTCAGGACTCTTGTCCGTGATTTTCTTTTTGGCATTGAATTCGGCAGGGACCTCAATCACATTTCCTTTTTTAGAGGCCAGTTTTTGCTGAAGAAAAACCGGTAGGTCAACCTTTCCTACAAAACAGATCCCCTGCGAATCTTTTCGCTCGGCAGTAATCAAGCCTTGTTCACGGGCAATCTCGCGGACTTCAGGTTTTAATAAATGGCCAATCGGAAAAAGTGATCTGGACAATTGTTGCTGGTTTAATTGGCATAGAAAGTAGCTCTGGTCTTTATTGGGATCGGAGCCAGCCAGCAACCGGTAAATTTTTTGCCCTTCTTCCTCGATGACCTCTCTCCGGCAGTAGTGTCCGGTAGCCACATAATCGGCTCCCAATTCGATCGCTTTTTCCATAAACATATCGAATTTGATCTCGCGGTTACAGAGAACATCGGGATTGGGAGTTCGTCCCTTTTCATATTCGGTGAACATATAATCGACCACCCGTTTCCTGTAATAGTCCGAAAGATCGACAATATGGAAAGGGATATCCAGTTTTTTGGCAATCATCTCGGCGAAAACCACATCATCTTCCCAGGTACAGCTTGAGGTCAGTGTTCCGGTATGCTCCTTCCAGTTGATCATAAACATAGCGAAAACGTCGTATCCCTGCTGTTTCAGCAGGTAAGCCGCGACACTTGAATCGACGCCGCCCGAAAGGCCAATGCAAACTTTTTCCTTCATAGATCAATTTCTTGCTTGCAAAAATACCGATTTTCTACCGATTACAGAAAAATTACCGGAAAGTCGCGGGAGGATCAGATATTGGTGATAATGGATTGGCCACAATAATTGCAATTGCCCTTGGCGTCGAGACCGTTGATTTCAATGGAATAACCTTCGCGGGTTATCACTTTCTGTCCGCAATGGTCACAGTAGGTGCTTTCACGAATGCTATCCATCACATTGCCTAAATAGACAAATTTTAGGTGGCGTAAGGCGATTTCGTAAAGATCGAGAAGGGTCTTGATCGGGGTGGCCTCAACCCTTAACTTGTAACCTGGAAAATATCTTGAGATATGGAAAGGGGTGCGGTTGCCGGTATTGTCAGCGATCCATTGGACCATCGACTCAAAGTCGGAATAATTGTCGTTGAGGCCTGGGATCACCAGGTTGGTGATTTCCAGGTGTTTCCCTGCCGTGGCAATGCGGCTGATTGATTTCTTTACCGGTTCCAGCCTCGATTGGGTGATCTCACTGTAGAAGCTTTCTGTAAATGCTTTTAAATCTACATTAAAGGCATCCATCACGGGCAATAGTTCTTCCAGTGGCTTATGGTTAATATAACCATTGGTCACCATCACGGTTTTGAGCTCCTCTTTCTTGGCTAATTCGGCGATGTTCAGCATGTATTCATAAAACATCCCCGGCTCGTTATAGGTAAAAGCAATTCCTAAATTTCCTGTTGATTTGCGGGCAATATCCACTATTTCAGTTGCAGTGTATGTATTCAACTGGCTAAAGGTTTCTATTCCCACTTGCGAAATACGGTAGTTCTGGCAAAAAGAACATTTCATATTGCATCCTAACGATCCGATGGAAAGAATCCTGGAACCGGGATAAAAATGGTAGAGTGGCTTTTTCTCAATCGGATCGATTCCTAGCGAGGATACTTTTTCGAATAATTCGGTATAGAGATAGCCCGAAAGGTTGTGGCGCACATAACAAATTCCCCGCTCACCGTCGCCGATCAGACAGTAATGAGGGCAGAGACTGCAGCGAACGACGCCATTGCCCAATGGCTTATAGTAGGAAGCCTCTTTCATTTTGCTTCTTTTTACAAAGTTACGATATATGGTTATTGATGTAAATAACCCGGTAGCTTCTATTCGAAAAGAATATGGTATTTTTGTATTAATGAAGCCGATTTCTGATATACTGAAGCAAGACGATTTTTCCGCTGCTGACCTGGTCGCTTTATTGGGGGCAGAAGGGGAGGAGAAAACTTTGTTGTTCCAGAAATCTGCCGAAGTAAAAGAACGATTTGTCGGGAATCGGGTTTGGTTCCGTGGACTGATTGAATTCTCGAACCAGTGTGAGAAGGATTGCCTCTATTGCGGGATCCGTAAATCAAACCGTTCGGTTCATCGTTACAGTTTATCGGACCAGGAGATTCTGGAGGCAGCAACGTTCGCTTATGAAAACCGGTTTGGATCTGTGGTGCTTCAGTCGGGGGAGATCAGCCATCCGTCATTCACCCAAAGGATCGTAAACCTGCTCCGTGAAATAAAACAACTGAGCAACGGCGAACTGGGAATCACCCTTTCTTTGGGAGAACAGGATGCTGATACCTATCAGCGTTGGTTCGATGCAGGGGCCCATCGTTACCTGTTACGCATTGAGACTTCCAACTCTGAATTGTACCAAAAACTTCACCCCGACGATGGACATCATTTGTTTGAGCGAAGGATTGAATGTTTGCGAACGCTTAAGAAGATTGGATACCAGACCGGTTCGGGGGTGATGATCGGTTTGCCTTTTCAGACCCCGGATGATCTGGCCGGTGATTTGCTTTTCCTTCAAAGGATTGATATTGATATGGTTGGTATGGGGCCTTATATCGAGCATCAGGATACTCCTTTGTATAACTATCGTCATCTGCTGATGCCGTTGAACGAGCGTTTCTCGCTGGCCCTGAAAATGGTGGCTGTTCTGCGGATCCTGATGAAGGATATTAATATTGCCGCGGCGACCGCTCTTCAGGCTATTGATCCGCTGGGTCGTGAAAAGGCCGTGAAAGTAGGTGCCAATATTATTATGCCCAATATCACGCCTGGCCTTTACCGTAACGATTATTCGCTGTATAACAATAAACCCTGTGTCGATGAGGAACCGTCCCAATGTAAAGGTTGTCTGGATGCCCGTATAGCCTTGGCCGATGGGGAGATTGGGTACGGCGAATGGGGCGACTCGCTCCATTTCGGTAAAAGAAAACGATAGCTTGTGATTCAATCTTTTGATCATCCTTTGTTTATCCCCTTATTTAAATCAAACAAGTGTTTTGAATTTTTATTGCTTCCGAAATTCTGTGTTTAAGCCATCCGCTAAATACAGAATGGGAATTGCCTCTGATCGTTATGGAAATCCTGTTTTTTTCTGTTCAGCAGTGAATTTGCCCTGTTCAGAAAACTTTACTAATAGTCCCATTTCTTCTTTTCGCCGGTAGGAATCTGCATTTCACCGATATCTTGTTTTTTGGGTAAAGGTGGTGCTCTACTTTTGACCTGTTTATTAATCGTTCAGTTGATCAGTGTTTTATATGTAATAAGAGGTTCGGATCATCTGTTTCGGGTGAATGATTGGTTTAACATTAATTTAACCGGAAGAAAACTTAGAAAACCAAAATAGTTTTCTTCCTTTGGGCAGATTTTAACTGTAATGGAGACAAAGAAAAAAATACTTATAGGTTCGATGGAATTGTTCATCAAATATGGGGTTAAATCTGTGACGATGGATTTTGTAGCTGAGCATTTGGGTGTCTCGAAACGGACGATTTATGAAAACTTTAAAGATAAAAATGCCTTGTTGAAAGAAGGGGTTTGCTCCGGAGGTAGGGCTCATGGAGAAAGACTTCATAAGATTCTTTCGGAGTGTCAAAATGCCATTGAGGGTTTGTTTTTAATCGGGGAAGAGAATCAAAGGGCGATGGCACGGATCAATCCTTCGTTTTTTCAGGATCTGTATAAGCATTACCCCGTGGTATTTAAAGAGATGAATGCCGGGTTTTTGCATGGCACACGAACCTTAATGGAACAGTTGTTTCAACAGGGTATGGAAGATGGGCTCTTCGAAAAGGATTTTGATGTTGAGCAGTTAGGTTTTGTATGGCAGAAACTGGCCGAGATGATCAGTAAGGAACTTCAGGAATATGACCATAACGATAAGATTTCTGTTTGGCATAAGCATTTGATTGCACCCTTCCTGCGGGGCATTTGTACCGATAAAGGCCGGACTTTGATGGATCAGTATCTCTGGAAAATGCAAAGTGGTTTAGGCACTGATAAAAAGAATCATAATTAATTTATTTATAAAATATGCAAATAAGAATTGTAACACTTGTTTTTATGTTGATCCTGAGCATGTGGGCTCATGGTGAGAATGACTCTAAGTCGTTCTCGTTGAAGGAAGCTCAGGATCATGCAGTTGAGTTCAATAAATCATTGAAGAATGCTCAGCTTGATATTGAGGCTTCGCAGAAAAAGGTATGGGAGGCCATTGCCAGCGGTTTGCCCCAGATAGATGCCAAAGCTGATTATTCAAACTTCCTGGGTGCCGAGATGATGTTCTCGTTTGACCCTTCACAACCGGCTTCAGCGATCCCGTTCAATCCGACATCGAATTTTTCGCTGACCGTTAGTCAGTTACTATTCAGTGGAAGTTATATCGTGGGACTTCAAACGGCCAAGATCTATAAACAACTGACGGAAGTGGCCTATGAGAAAAGTGTAACTGAGATTAAGGAACAGGTCACCAATACTTACAGTTTGATCCTGGTGAATGAGATGACCCGGGATATTCTGAAAAAGAATCTGGAGAATCTGAAAGATACTTATACTAAAACCGAATCTATGTTTCAGGTCGGAATGGTCGAACAGACCGATGTCGATCAGCTTTCCGTTTCAGTAAATATGCTGGAGAACAGTATAAGATCGGCTGACCGTCAGGTAGAAGTTGCGTATAACATGTTGCGTTTTATTCTCGGGATCCCGGTGGATACTCAGGTGAAGCTCACTGAATTATTGGATCAGATTATCGATGGGATTAATTTTTCCGTTCTGGCCAACGATCAGTTAAGTCTTCAGAATAACCCGGATTACCGGTTGATGGAAACCCAGCATCAGATTGTGGAAAAGCAGTTATTATTGACGAAAATGAGTTATACGCCAACTTTAGCGGGGTACTATCAGAATTCGCAGAAAATTTTAAAACCGAAGCTTGATTTTAGTCCGAAAAATGTGTTAGGTCTGAACCTCAGCATCCCGATCTTTTCAAGCGGATTGCGTAAATCGCAGGTCGATCAGGCTAAGATAGCCCTGGAAAAGAGTAATAACGATAAATTGCTGCTTGAAGAAAACCTGAAGATACAGGAAGCACAATCACGGTTTAACCTGAATACAGCACTGGAAAAGTATAACAGTCAGAAGAAAAATGTAGAGGTAGCCGCGAGAGTGAATAAAAATATCGATTTAAAGTTCCGTCAGGGAATGGTTTCAAGTCTTAACCTGACCCAGGCCAACGATAATTACCTGGCTGCTCAGGGAAACTATGTAGGGTCCACCATGGAGCTAATGCAAGCTTATACCGCATGGAAAAAGCTGTTAAATAATTTTTAATCAAAATCAAAATTCAGATATCCAATGAGAAGAAAAATTGTAATTGCATTTATGCCGTTTCTGGCTATGGTGTTGAGCATTGCCTGTTCAAACAGTCAGGAGACCGACACTCAAACTAACGAGAAAATCGTGGCCGTAAAGGTGGCCCCTTTGCAAGCCGTTGAAATGAATAGGATCATCGATCTGGCAGCCGATTTCATTCCATTTAAGGAAAATCATCTTACCTCGGCCAGCCCGGGCCGGATTGAAAAGATTTTTGTCGAAGTCGGCAATCATGTCAGAGCGGGGGCCCAGCTCGTTCAGATGGATCAAACATCACTTCACCAGGCAGAGATACAGTTGAAAAATCTTGAGGCCGATTATAATCGTCTGACCGTCCTTCAGCAGAATGGTGCCGTAGCCCAACAGCAGTACGATCAGTTAAAGGCTCAGTATGAAGTTGCAAAAAGTAATGTGAAGTTTCTTAAAGAGAATACAGCGTTGACGGCTCCCTATGCCGGTATTATAACCGGGAAATATTTTGAAGACGGTGAAATGTATTCAGGATCGCCGAATACATCAGCCGGGAAAGCGGCTATCGTTTCAATCATGCAACTAAATCCGATGAAGGCAGAGATTAGCATTACCGAAGCCGATTTTTCCAAGATAACGAACGGAATGGAGGTTGATCTTGACGTGGATGCCTATGCAGGAGAGATGTTTAAAGGGAAAGTTTATCGAATCTATCCTTCATTGGATCCTGCTTCGCGGTCATTCAAGGTGGAAATATCTGTTCCTAATCAAGACGAACGCTTACGTCCCGGAATGTCCGGCCGTGCCAAGTTACAAATGGGCGTGGCTATCTCTAATGTCGTTCCGGTCAATGCTGTACTGAAACAAGCGGGTTCCAATCAACGGTTTATTTTTGTTAACAACAACGGAGTTGCACGAAGAATCAACGTGGAAACAGGGACAAGAATTGATGATAAAATTGAAGTGATCTCCGGTGATCTAACAGAAGGGATGCCGGTCATTGTGGCAGGTCAATCTGGCCTTGACAATGGTGATAAAATTAAAATCGCCGAATAGTATTATTCGCTTAATTTTCAAGAATTATATCCTATGAGTATATATAAAAGTGCGGTGAACAGGCCGATCACGACGTTCATGATTTTTGCCGCCGTGATTATTATGGGCCTTTATTCACTGAAGAGGTTGCCGGTCGATTTGTATCCGGAAATCGAATATCCGGCCATTACCTTAATGACGACCTATGCCGGGGCAAGTGCGTCGGATATAGAGACCAATGTGACCAAGGTACTGGAGTCCGGATTGAATTCGGTCGACAAACTAAAGGAAGTAACCTCGGTTTCCTATGAAAACCTTTCGGTGATTACGCTTGAGTTTCAATGGGACGCTGATTTGAATGAGGCTACTAACGATATTCGTGACGCTTTAAACTGGGTTGAAAAGACCTTGCCCGATGGTTGTGAGAAACCTATGATCTTTAAGTTTAATACCAGTATGATGCCAATTCTTTTTTATGCAGTCAATGCGAAAGAGAGCTATGCAGCACTGGATAAAATTATTGATGAGAAGATCGTTAATCCGCTTAACAGGGTTGACGGAATTGGCTCTATCGGAATAGCAGGAGCGCCGGTGCGTGTGGTTTATGTAGAAGCTGAGCCCAGCCGTCTCGATGCCTATAATCTTTCCCTGGAGCAGATCGGAAATGTGATCCGGGCTGAAAACCTGAATGTCCCTTCCGGAAATGTGAAGATGGGTAAGATGGATTATCAGCTCAGAATTGAAGGTGAGTTTGAGGAGAGTAATCAGTTGAACCATATTGTTGTCGGAAATTTCGGAGGCAAACCGGTTTTCCTGAGCGATGTGGCTACAGTACGCGATTCTCTGAAAGATACAGGTCTTGATGAGAGAATCGACGGCGAAAAAGGTCTGCGTTTTTATGTGATGAAACAATCGGGAGCCAATACGATGAACGTGGCCAAAGACGTGAAGGCCAAATTAGCCGAGTTGGAAAAGGACCTTCCATCGGATATAAAGATTGTGCCGCTCTTCGACTCTTCCGATTTTATCGGAAGCTCTATATCGAATCTGTCTGAGACTTTGATGTGGGCATTTATTTTTGTGGTGTTGGTTATCCTTGTCTTCCTGGGACGATGGCGAGCCACATTTATTATTGTCCTGACCATTCCTATCTCGTTGATTGTCTCATTCATCTATCTCTATATATCAGGTAACTCCATCAATGTAATCTCACTTTCCTCGCTTTCGATAGCGATAGGAATGGTGGTGGATGATGCCATCGTGGTTCTTGAAAATATTACGACCCATATTGAGCGAAAGAGTAGTCCCAGGGAAGCGTCCATTTATGCTACCAATGAGGTATGGCTTTCGGTTATCGTCACTACCCTTGTGATTGTCGCGGTATTTATGCCTTTGACCTTAGTGTCCGGGATGACAGGGGTGATGTTTAAACAGTTGGGTTTTATTGTTACGATAACAGTCGTTACCTCTACTTTTGCGGCTATTACATTGACTCCGATGATGAGTTCAATCCTGCTTAAACTGCGCCCTCCAAAAGAGAATCCGCAATGGTACAGTTGGGAAAAGACTTTCCTCCCGATGCTGAACAGAATGGACGATATTTATGTCTCTTCCATATCCTGGGCATTGGGTCACAAGAAGACGGTCATGTTAGTTGCCACCCTTATTTTCGCGGGTTCTATGGGTCTTGCTACTTTACTGGGAACCGACTACATGCCTCAGACCGACGAAAGCCGGATTATGATGAAAGTTGAACTCCAATCAGGATCCAGAGTCGAGGAATCATCCATGGTTGCCCGCAGGATTGAACAGATTATTCATGATAATGCTCCTGAGACACAGTCGATAAGTACTTCAACCGGTTCCGATGAAGCGGGAGGATTTACTTCTCTATTCAGCCAGACCGGATCACATGTGATCAATTTCCAGATCTCTACAGTTAAACCGGATGATCGTCAACGAACTATCTGGGAAATTGCAGAGGCCCTTCGTCCAAGTTTGGACCAGATCCCGGAAGTTGAAAAATACTCTTTCAGCTTTTCTGATGCAATGAGCGGATCTTCCAGTACGGTAGATGTGACAGTTTACGGATACGACCTGGATGTTACCACCAGCTTAGCCAATACGATTGCGGAAAGAATGAGCAAGATAAAGGGAGCTACCGATATCGTGATCAGCCGAAATAAGGAAAAACCGGAAATTGTTGTTTCCTTTGACCGTGAGAAAATAGCATCGCATGGAATGAATACTGCCACCGTTTCCACGATGCTCAGTAACCGTATTAAAGGCTTGACTGCCTCTCAGTTCCGTGAGGAGGGCGATGAATATGATATTATCGTTCGCTTGCCCGAGGATTCCAGAAATTCGATTACCGATGTGGAGAACCTTTCAATTCTGACCCCATCCGGATCTTTGGTAAAAGTTAAAGAGTTGGGTGAAGTCAAAGAGTATTTTTCCCCGCCAAATATTGAGCATAAACGGAGAGAGCGAACCGTCACAGTTTCCTGTACCCCATATAAAGTCTCTTTGGGTACATTGGCTGAAAGAATTCAGCAGGATATTTCAACAATCGATGCTCCCTCGGATGTGATTCTGGAAGTTGGTGGTGCTTATGAAGAGCAACAGGAATCGTTTATGGATTTGGGACTCCTCTTGTTGATCAGTATAATCCTGGTTTATCTTGTAATGGCTTCCCAGTTCGAGTCGTTTAAAATGCCATTTATCATCATGTTTTCGATTCCTTTCTCCTTCTCAGGTGTTGTTCTGGCCTTGCTGATCACCAATACTACGCTGAACCTTGTTGCCGCCTTGGGTGCTGTACTTTTGATTGGTATCGTCGTGAAGAACGGGATCGTATTGGTGGACTATATTAACCTGATGCGTGATCGTGACATGGAGCTTAACCAGGCTATTAAAGTGGCTGGCCGTTCAAGGTTGCGCCCGGTTTTGATGACCGCCATGACGACGATGCTGGGGATGTTGCCTATGGCATTAAGTTCGGGAGAGGGTTCGGAGATATGGCGTCCAATGGGTATCGCAGTCATCGGAGGCTTGGTTTTTTCAACCCTGCTGACCATGGTGATTATCCCTGTTATCTATGCCATCTTTGCTCGCCACGGCGAACGCGACAAGATGATGGAAGTATGGAAACGTTTCCATTTCATGGATGACAAACCGGCTCCTGAATATGAATAATTTAGGGTGCCGGAATCGATTTCAATAATTTGGTTACAGTTCTCAATAATAGAAAAATACACATGAAAGCAGTATTTATAGCATATAACCAGGCAAATACCGAGAGAGTCGAGTATATGCTTGACAAATTAGATCTAAGGGGTTTTACCCAGTGGGTTGATGTAAATGGACGTGGTTCGGTTACCGGAACTCCAAGAATGGGAACCCATACCTGGCCGGAAAGAAATTCGGCAGTCCTTACTATTGTCCCGGATGATAAAGTGGATATTCTGCTTGAAAAGATACAAAAAATGGATGCCATCAATGAAGAAGTTGGTATCAGGGCTTTTGTATGGGACATCCTGAAAACAGTTTAAGCATAGCTACATTTTTTGATTAATAATTGTTCTGAGGACGTCACCGGTTTCCGGTTGACGTCCTTTTTTCTTGTGGTTGATCTGTTGTGTTTTATATAACAGGGAAATAATCTGGTTCCTTTTTGACCTGATCAAAAAGTCTTAAAAGAAATGTCTTATTGGCGGGGGAATGAATCAGAACTTCTCTGAATTATTTTACGAAAGATTGGGACTAACTTTTCATCTGATTGAAAAATGATTTTTACCGGAGGTTCTTCTATTTTTCCTTTTTGAACCTTAATCGCTGTTCCTTACTCATTTTTTCGGTGGCATACTGAAAGATTAATCTTGCTGAGAGATCTTTCCATTGAAGTAAAAAGCATTCGGTTTTCTCTGGTTGTTTTTTCCAGGCTTCACGCAGAAACCATCCCAATCCCTGGTGTACGACCCTCTCCTTGTCCTCCATCATAGGATTAATGAAATCAAATAAAGGCTCAAAATCGGAAGTCGTCTTTAATTGTTTGATCAGTGTTACCGGGACTGCCCTTCGTTGAAATTTCAACTCAGATGTTCGCCAGGCTGATAATCTTTCAAGTGGAACATTTTTTTTTATGAAATAGAAGGCGAGGAGTTCTCCTGAAATTATATCAGTATGTGCCCAGTTATTTATTCCGAAGCTGAACCATTTTTCGACCCGATCGAAAGTTGATGCCGTGAACTCTTTTTTCTTCTTTAAGGTTAGCATGATGGCAAAGCTAGCCAATTCATACTTTCCATTCCCAAGAAGCATTGGGGCAGAGTCGAGAATTAGAGCTAATGTAATTGATTTATCTTTTGCTAATTCCTCAACCTTCGATTGAAATAGTTCTGAGGATACGCCGTAAGAATCATAACCTTCTTTAAAATATCTCGAATACTTTCTGACAATAGCTTCATCGGCATGGCTTTCACAGAATTTAATTAATTCTTCATACAGGATTTGAGGTGTCATAGTGCAATAAAATGACCGGTTAAACTCAAAGATACTTAATGATCTTCAATTAATTGAAAAAAGTAGACAGTTTTTGTCTGCCTTATTCGTTTGTTTTCGGATCATATTTTCCCTGAATGTAATTATGGGAATACCGAATTTCAGTATTATCTGTTTGCTTTATTAAAGCAAAAAAGATCTCCGACGGGCTTTTCGTTGTGTAAGGTGCGAAAAGGACTTTTTACCCGTGCGGAGACCTTGTAATTATGGATTGTAAGTTAATCTCTTCTATTTTAAGTATCGCGATTCTTTCCCTTGATCGCTATGCAGGATAGATTGTTGATCTTACGACTAAAATGGGGGGTGTGATATCAATTTATTTGGCGACGAGCATAGCTTGTCTTAATTTTTCATAAGTTTCTGACCCTCTCAACAGTTCCACGATCTTCAGTGCAAAATCCAGTGCGGTTCCTACACCCTTTCCTGTAATGATTGACCCATCTACACAAGTGAGAGAGGTCTGAAGCATGGCTCCGTTGAGGTATCCTTCAAATCCCGGGTAACAGACTGCTTTTTTTCCTTTCAGGATTCCCAAATCACCCAAAACCATTGGTGCCGCACAAATCGCGGCTATATATTTCCCTTCTTCCCCAAACTTCAACAACTGTTTCTTCAGTCCGGGATGTTCCATCAGGTTCTTCGATCCGGGCATGCCTCCTGGTAGAATAATCATTTGAGCCTCTTCGTAATTCACCTTTTCGAACAGGGTGTCCGCTTTGATTATGATGCCATGCGATCCGGACACTTCCAGCTTCCCTGTCAATGAAACGGTCTGGATGTTCAGGGCGGCCCGCCGCAAGACATCCACGATAGTAATGGCTTCAATCTCTTCGAATCCCTCAGTTAAATGAATATAAATTGGTTTCATTGTAATAATGTTTTATTGCAGGATCCTTACTGTTACTCCAAATATAAATAAAAAATTAGGCGTTCCGAATAGCTGTCGTAAAAAAATTCCCGGATATGGTCATCCGGGAATTTCAATGAATATTTTACAAGTGATAATCACCCGACGATTCAGGCTGGTAAAGAATTTCTTCAATACTGATCCGGGATAGTCCCGACGGCATCTTCCAATCGATTATATCACCCTTCTGGTAACCGAGAATGGCTGCTGCCACTGGGGCCAGTATCGAGATTTTTCCTTTACCGGCATCGGCCATTTCAGGATAGACCAACTGAATGGTATATTCCCGGTTCTGCACCAGATTCTTAATCCTTACGATAGAGTTCATCGTTACAACGTCGGATGGGATTTTCTCCGGCTTGACAATCCTTGCACGATTAATCTCTTCCATCAGGGTATTGCCTTCGAATCCTGAAAATTTATGACCACCACTCAGGATCTGCCGGATCCGCGTGGAGTCAAGCTGACTAATAATTAGTGTTTTCATAATTTTTCTGAAAAAAGTAAATAGTTTATTTGTTTGATGAAAATTGATTCAGACCAATAGGGTATAAATAAAAAATCCCCTTCGGGATTCCGAAGGGGATTTTTTCGTAAAATCGATTTTGTTTAGTTGACCGCCGTTAATCTGGCAATGTATTTATCGATTGTACGCCCTTCGTTGCTTTCAGCGTATTTCTCTTTGATGAGTTGATACATCGTTAAAGCTTTTTCTTTATTGCCTAGCACTTCATACATCTTGCCGGCTTTAAGATAGTATATCGGCGAAGTGAATGCGTTGTCGCTCATTTCGGCTGCTTCAAGATATAGCTTGACAGCCTTATCTCTGTTCCCCAATTCGGCATATGCATCGCCTGTAGCTCCTTTGGCCACCGGAGCAAGAAGCAAATCCTCGGTGCTGAAATCTTCAAGATAATCTACAGCTTCCTGGTATTTGCCTAAATGAAGATAAGATACCCCGGTGTAATAACGGGCAAGCTTCCCTGCTTTCGTGCTTCCGTAATCATCGATGATATCGAGAAAGCCGGGATAATTCCCGTCTCCGTTTACAGCCAGATTGAATGAATCTTTTTCAAAATATTGTTCGGCGGTAAAAATCTGTTCCTTTGCTTTATTTTCACGCGGAATAGTGTAGAATCGGTGAGTGGCCAGTAAGAGGAGGGCTATACCGACTACAGCACCAAAAACAATAGAAATAATCTTTGCATTGTTTTCAAAAAAAAGTTCTGCAGATGTTAGCGCATGTTCTACTTCCTGCAAATTTTCACCGGATTGTTTGGTCTTGTCGTTGCTCATATTCGTTTAATCTCTTATGATTTTCCTCTTGAAATTTATTTATATGTCTGCAAAAATAAACCTTTTTACGTAATGATGACTATATTTTTTAAAAATATCATGTCCAACACCCTAGCCTTTGCACTCTGTTTTTCTTTATGGGATTATGAGCTTTATACTCTAAGCGCTGATTCTTTCACCTTATATTTGATTAGATTTGCAGGAATCAAAAAGTAATTCTGCATGTTCATCCGTGAATTATCGGTGATTAATTATAAGAATCTGGTTCAGGCTGAATTGACCTTCTCCAGAAAATTGAACTGTTTTATTGGAAACAATGGGGTGGGTAAAACCAATCTGCTCGATTCTATTTATTATTTATCGTTTTGTAAGAGCTATTTTAACATGCCTGATTCCCAAAATATCCGTCATTCGGAGGATTTTTTTGTGCTTCATGGGAAATATCAGCGCTCGGGTGAAAATGAAGATATTTACTGCGGCTTCAAAACGGGGCAGAAAAAACGGTTCCGCCGCGACAAAAAAGAGTACGAGCGTCTGTCGGACCATATCGGACTGCTGCCTCTGGTGATGATTTCTCCCGCCGATGCCGTCCTGATCCAAGGTGGCAGTGAGGAGCGCCGCCGTTTTATGGATAGCGTGATCTCACAGTTCGATCACTCTTATCTTGAGTCCCTGGTTAAGTATAACCGGGCTTTGCTGCAAAGGAACAACCTTTTAAAATCTTTTACAGCTAACAACTCTTTTGATCCCGATAGTCTCGAAGTATGGGATGCTCAACTCCTGACCCTGGGAGAAAAAATATTCGAAAAAAGGAAAAAGTTTATCGGGGAGTTGATGCCGGTCTTTCAGCATTATTATGAGATCATCTCTATGGGTAACGAAAAGGTTAGCCTTGAATACAACTCCCGGTTGAACGAAAAAGATTTTGATTCCTTACTGAAAGAAGCACTCCAAAAAGATCGCCTCTTACAGTATACCACCACCGGAATCCATAAAGACGATCTCGATTTGAAAATCGGCGATTACCCCATCAAACGATTGGGTTCCCAAGGTCAGAACAAAACCTACCTGATCGCACTGAAGCTGGCCCAATTCGATTTTGTTCGTTCGGTGAACAGCCTGAAACCTATCCTGCTGCTTGACGATATTTTCGATAAACTGGACAGCGAACGTGTCGAACAAATCGTAAAGCTGGTATCGGGAGAGAATTTCGGGCAAATCTTCATTACCGATACCAACA
The DNA here is from genome assembly GCA_964632305.1 of uncultured Prolixibacteraceae bacterium. Lineage (GTDB taxonomy): Bacteria > Bacteroidota > Bacteroidia > Bacteroidales > Prolixibacteraceae > CAZWBR01. The sequence goes on along the minus strand of CAZWBR010000023.1, from coordinate 26,793 downwards.
GGGAACACCTTTCCGGGATCATCAGGGAGGCCGGAGGTGAGGATTATAAAATTTTCAGGGTTGAGAACGGTCAGATTGTTGAATCTTAATTGCCGACAATTATGCGAAGAAATGAAGTTCAATCGTTGGGAAGCGCCATCAAGGATTATTTGAAAGAGAAAAAATTCGACAGCAAATTGGCTGAGGTCGACGCGGTTAATTCCTGGGAAAAGATTATCGGCCGCCCGGTGGCCCGGGCCACCACTTCTATTTATATCAAAGACCAGACCCTTTACCTGCACCTTAAATCGTCAGTCGTTCGCAACGAGCTCTTTATGATGCGCAACGAAATAATCCGGGCCATGAATGAACATGCCGGACAAGTCATTGTCAAGATGATCGTGCTGAAGTAATAATTCTCTATTGATCATGCGGGTTATGGCCTGAATGTATTAACTGCCTAAAATACCTGGGTGTTTAGTTGCCCGGGCCGCCGGTTCATGTATCCGGTTCATCACTCCTGTTCATTCGTCCGGGACTTTGCTTTTATCTTTCTGAGATAAATAATGTATTTTTGCTAAAAATATCTAAAGAGTAGAAATGGCAATCGATTTTACCCAAATACCCAATCCCTGTTACGTGCTGGACGAAAGTCTGCTGAGAAAAAATTTAGAGCTTATCCAATGGGTTAAGCAAGAAGCAGGAATTGAAATCATACTGGCATTTAAGGGTTTCTCGATGTGGAAAGCATTCCCTGTTGTCAGGGAGTATATCTGCGGGGCAACGGCCAGCGGGGCTTATGAAGCGCGGTTAGCCGTTGAGGAGATGAATTCCTTGGCCCACACTTATTCCCCGGCTTACACGGAGACTGATTTTGAGGAGGTGCTTCGTTGTTCCTCTCATATCACGTTCAATTCGCTCTCGCAACTTGAACGATTCCTGCCTGCCGTCCAAAATTATGAACGTAAAATATCGGTTGGCCTAAGGGTCAATCCTGAATATTCCGAGGTCGAAACAGAGCTCTATAATCCCTGCGCCCCGGGGACACGACTGGGGGTATTGGCCAGCCAGTTGGGCGACCGGTTACCGGAGGGGGTGGAAGGACTACATTTTCACACGCTTTGCGAGTCATATTCTACCGATCTGGAAAAAACATTGGAAGCCTTTGAAGAACGATTCGGAAAATATCTTTCCCAGGTGAAATGGGTCAACATGGGTGGTGGCCATCTTATGACCCGCAAAGGTTATGATACCGGGCACCTGATAAGTGTGCTGAAAGCCTTCCGTAAAAGGTGGAACAATATCTCAGTGATCCTGGAGCCGGGCAGCGCTTTTGCCTGGGAGGCCGGGGTGTTGGTGGCCTCGGTGGTCGATGTGGTCGAGAACAAAGGGATTAAAACAGCCATCCTGAATGTCTCTTTCACGGCTCATATGCCCGATTGTCTGGAGATGCCCTATAAGCCAAAGATTCGCGGATCATATTTCGAACCGGTGGAGGGAAAACCGACCTATCGGATGGGAGGTAACTCCTGCCTGGCGGGCGACTTTATCGGTTACTGGTCCTTTGATGAAGAACTGAAACCCGGCGATCGCATTATCTTCGAAGATATGATCCACTATACCATGGTTAAGACGACGATGTTCAATGGTGTTCCGCACCCGTCTATCGGGCTTTGGAACGATGGCGATGGATTTAAACTGTTGAGGCAATTCACCTACGACGATTATAAAAACCGGATGTCGTAATCTTTATTACGGCAATGGAAACTTTTCGATGGCCTGTTGCAAGGTGTTTCCCTGGTAAGCAGAGAGGTCCATCCTTATCCTCCATTCTTTCGGAAAAGCGCTGTTGAAACGGTTGCCCAGGTTCTTGGCCCATCCGATAGGGATATCACGATAGGAGAGGAGGGTCCATCCCCGTTCGCTCGATTCAGGACGAATCTCGTCACGTTTAAGATAGGCCAGGGATTGTTCGATCGTTAACGGGACCTCCGGGAAATAACCCCGGTTCATGATGGGTGATAAAGCCAGTTCGTGCGAAGGTAATAACTCCTTCTGCTTGAATTCACCTACTTTGACCCCTGCATGAACAATCCTTAGGTTGTCCCTGATTATATTTATATCGGCTAGCCGGTTCTCAGGGAACGCCAGCATGGAATCTTCAAACCTCAGAAACTCAATGTTGGGATAGTCAATTAGTTTGGCGGCCATCTCCCGGTCCGGCCTGGTGGCATTGAGCTGGTTCTCTTTCGTTCTCTTGGCTGAGACGATTTTTTCGGAGTCTCTCTTTCTTACCACGGCAACGAAGAACCCTTCCCCTTCGACCTTGTGGGGATAGAAGCGGTAACCGGGAATCCCGTTCGCCTCTGTTTGAGTAATTCCCCACTTTTCTTCAAGGTCTATTTTTACCGGTTCAATGTCGGCAAACCCGCTGAGCCATTCAATGTTCTCCTCATTTTCACCGGGATTATAGGTGCAGGTACTGTAAATCAGGATGCCATTCTCCTTCAGACTTGGCCATATATCGGCAAGTATTCTCTTTTGGCGTTGGGCGCAAAGCTGGGTATTGTCAACCGACCATTCCGAGATGGCATTGGCATCGCGGCGGAAAAGCCCTTCACCCGAACAGGGGGCATCCACCAAAATCAGGTCGAAAAAACCAGTAAGGCGTTTGAAATCCTCCGGATCATTGTTGGTCACTATCACATTCGGGTTTCCCCATTTCTTCAGGTTCTCCGACAGGATCTGGGCCCTGCTGCGTATCACTTCATTGCTAATCAACAGACCCTCCCCCGAAATCAGCGAAGCCAGGTGGGTCGATTTCCCCCCGGGTGCCGCACACAAATCAAGCGCCCTGACGTTTTTCCCCAATTGGCAGGCCTTGACGGCCTGCTCCAGAAACATCGAACTCGATTCCTGAACATAGTACACCCCCGAGTGGAAAAAAGGATCGAGGGTGAAAACCGGTCGTTCTTTCAGGTAATAACCACTCTCACAAAATCCAACCCGGGGCAGCTCTATCGGGTGATCCCATTTCGCGCGGTTGATCCTGACCGAAGTATTGACCTCTTTCTCCAACGCTGCTGTAAATTGTGTATATTCATCCCCAAGAAGATGTTGCATCCTGGAAGTAAAGGAATCGGGTAATCTCATGATCATCAACTTTATTTGTCAAAAATAGGGATTTTAATCTTCTGTCGCGAATGGCCCTGACGGCGTTACTGCGCTTTCTTTAACCCGTGTCCGATTTTTTGATAAATGATAAAATACTAATAATTAGAAATATATAAGGTTGTTTATTAATTTAATAACGATTGAAATTATCTTGAATAATTACAATTGATTTATTTAAATTTGTCTTGACTATATCATAAAACTGAAATCTATGTCATTCTCATTTCGTCTGAAGTACCTTTTAGGTTTAATACCTTCAACTCAAAAACTCGATGCGGCCTGGGATAATCTGGTCTCCATGCGTGATAATCTGGAAAAAATTAAAACATCCTCAGAGTTTGAGAGATACAATGAGTTGAAATCGTTAATCGAATCGGAGGAATTTCAGCGAAAAAAACGTGACATAATCAGGTTGGACTTCAATTCAAGTGAAGAATTTAAGTTGTTAAACGAATTGAAGAACCTTGAGTCCCGACCGAACATCAAGCAATACAATCAGTTGGTTAATTCTCACGATCTGGATAAGTTTCGCCGTGTCGCCGATAGTGATAAGCTTCGACGCTACAACGAACTCAGGAAACTGGTTGAATCGCCTGAGTTTATCAAGCGTAAAAAGGAGGTCGAATCACTCGATTATAAACTTTCGCCCGAGCATAAACTGGAACAGGATTATCTTGAGCTGAAAAACAGCGATCGGCTGAAGAGCTATTATAAAACAATTTCTTCTCCCGATTATCTGCTTTTCCTCGAACTTGATCCGGTCATGAACGGCCACTCGGGGAAATTCCCGGAAGATGATCCTAAAGTGAAAATCTACCGTAAGTTCCTCCAATCGAAAGATTACGAGAATATCAAGGCAGTAGAAAATCAAAAATTGACCGAGAAATTCGAACAACTGAAGCTGGAGATCAATTCGAAACAATACCTGCAAAGGGTCGCTTTCCTGAAAGATCCGAAGCGCTACGAAACCACTCCCGACTTTACCCTGCTGAATGAGTATCACTCTTTGGAGAAAAGCGAAGAGATAAAGTATTATAACAGTTTCAGCAACTCCCCAATCTATCGCAATTACTTACAGCTTAAGGAGTCTGGGGAGTTTGACCGTTTCGAAAAACTGAAGAAACAGACGGCTTCCGATGAGTTTAAACAAAGGGTGGCCTATCTGAAAAATAAAAAACGCTACGCGACGACCGGGGAATACAAGCAGGAGATGGCTTTCAAAGAGTTGGAAAAAGGCAAATTGGTGTCTGATTACAGGAAGCTGAAAAATGCCAAAGCACTCGATTTTTTCAGGAAATGGTCGTTGGCATTCGAAGATGAGTTTTTGACAAACAGTTTGAACCTGCAAGCCTGGCAACCCGAAAACTATTGGGGATTTAAGATGGCGGGCACCAGTTTTTCACAGGAGAATGAAATGCAGTGTTACAATGGGTTGAAAAATATCCAGGTCAATAACAATACCCTTTCGATCGTCACCAAAAAAGAGAAGGTTAATGGAATGTTCTGGAATCCTTCCGTCGGTCTGGTCCCCAAACAGTTCGATTACTCTTCGGCAATGCTTAATACTAGCGATCATTTCAGGATCGAACAAGGGATTGTTGAGGCCAAGGTACGGTTCAACGGCGATCCGTCAATAACCAACGCCATATCACTCACCGGCGGGAAACCATTCCCCCAAATCGATCTTTTCAGAAGCGGAAACGGCGGATTGGGCCTTGGCATCATCGATAAGACCGGTATTCATGCCTCGCCTTATTACAAAAAGATTGGCGGTCTAAACAAATCGAAGTACCATATCTTCAGGCTTGAGATCTTAACCGGTGAACTGATCTGGAAGATTAACGGGTATGAAGTTTACAGGGAACGTTTTTCACCCATCGCCGGAGGCCTCTTCCTGAATGTTGTCTCCAGTCTTCATGCCCCGGTTAACGAACAGTTGCTGCCGCACCGTTTTGAAATTGACTGGGTCAGGTGCTTCGTGGCTAAAAATTAGATAACGGGTTACGGCTGATGGAAAATTGGTTTGACGAATTTGATGGCGCCATTACCGTTTGCGATAGGGAAGGGATTATCCTTTACATGAACAAAACTGCGGTCGCGCAGTTCGAAAAGTACGGTGGCGCCGCTCTGATCGGTAAAAATCTGCTCGATTGTCATCCGGAGCCTTCCCGCTCGAAATTGAAAGAGATGCTGAAGGCGCCTCAATCAAATACTTATACAATAGAAAAAAGGGGCTTGAAGAAGATTATTCATCAAACTCCTTTCTATCGTGAGGGGATCTTTAGCGGAGTAATTGAGCTCTCCTTCCCGCTGCCCGACCCGATGCCTCATCGCCTCCGCGATTGAAGTCGCGTCAGTGGTCTTCCACTTTTTTGCGGAGCGACTGAAACCCTTCTCCCAGGATCTCGCTGGCATCCATTATCGTAATGAAGGCGTCAGGATCAATGCGATTGATATGTTCCTCGAGAATGGCCACTTCACGGCGGCTGACCACGGTGAAGATCACATTTTTCTCGGCGTTGGTAAACATCCCAACCCCTTTAAGGTAAGTCCCGCCCCGTTCCAGGTCAATCACAATCCGGTCCCTGATCTCTTCATGTTTGTCCGAGATAATCATCAGCGCCTTATTGTAGTTGGCCCCTTCGAGCAACATATCCACGGCTCTGCCGGTGATATAGATGACGATCATGCTGTATAACGGGATCTGCCAATCTTTAAAGGCAGCCAGCGCTACCAGAACGATGGCTGAATCGACCCAGATCAGGGTCTGACCTATCGGAACCCGTGAATAACGGGTAATGATCATGGCTACAATATCGCTTCCCCCGGAGGTGGCCTTCGATTTAAACATCAGTCCCAACCCCAGTCCGGTCAGCACCCCGCCAAAGATACAGGAGAGCAGGACATCGGTCACCAGCGGGGCATCGCCCACCTCCCTCATCCAGGTGATCCAGTCCATGAAAACAGAGGAGCTCACGAACCCGTAAATCGTCTTTATTCCAAACTTCGGCCCCAGGATCCTGATCCCGATATAGGTGAGCGGTATATTGACGATAAGGTTGAACAGACCGATCGGGAATCCATCGGGCCATATCGGCATCCCCTTGGTGATAAAGTGTACGATGATTCCTAACCCGTAAATACCCCCCGGAACGATCTTGTGCGGGGTGATGAAAAAGACAAAACCTACAGCCATCACGAACGATCCGATGGTGATCAATCCATAATCCAGGAACCACTGCCTGGAGAAGATCTTTTCCTTTGGTAGAAAACTCATAAGTTTAATGTTTTTATAAAATTATGAAAAAAAACAAAAGAGTCATGTCCTGTACAGACGAAAAGCGGTAAAGTCGCGAGGCGTCGTCCGGGCACCGGCCTTCGCTCAGTTTTGACCAATAAAAAAAGGCTCCTGAAACCAGAAGCCTTTCCCTGAAACCATTTCTCTTAGAATCTTTTTTCTTTGATACGGGCTTTCTTACCTGTAAGCTTCCGAAGATAGAACAGGCGTGCACGACGCACCTGGCCCATGCGGTTCAATTCAATGCCATCGATAAAGGGTGAGCTGAAAGGAAAGATCCTCTCTACACCAACGTTACCTGACATCTTACGAACAGTAAATGTTTTGGTTGTACCTGAACCTTTGATCTGGATTACAGTCCCTTTGTAGTTCTGAATCCTCTCTTTGTTCCCTTCTACGATCTTGTAACGAACGGTGATCGTATCTCCCGGGTGAAATTCAGGAAGTTCTTTCTGTTCACCTAAAAATGCGTTTTCTGCAACTTTAATTAAATCCATCACTTCAATGATTATAGGATAATATTGACGAACGCAATATTCACAGTGTCCAGATGTTTGCTGTCAGAGATTGCGTACGGAAACTGGCCGCAAAAATAGATATTTTTTTCTGATGTTAAAATATTTTGGTCAAATTATATTTAAACTCTTCATAAATTGTCAGTTATCTGTTAGATCCCCAATTTCTTCCTTATCTTTTCAGGAACGGCATCCTTGTGGACCATTATCGCGGTGGTCTTATAACGAACATAGGGTTTCGAAGCGTAGAAAAATCCGTCGTAGCTGTTGTAGCTCCCCCACGAATTCTTGACCTTGTAATAGACGGTCCCGTTCTGGTCTTTCGACGTTCCGATGATGTGCATCGCATGATCGTCGGTGGTTTCCTGGCTGTCGAAGGCGGTCTGCCGGAGCTCCTGGGTGATCTGTTTTTCCTTGCCCGGCTTCTCCAAACGGTTAATCTCGCTCTCCTTCTCGGTGTCCGACATCTTTTCCCACTTGGTGATCTCGGCATCGCTCATCTCTTCTTTGTTAACCTCCGGCACAACGGCAATCCCTTTCTGCGTTGTGGCAAATCCTTTCTCGCTCACATCAGCAGCCCACGCTACCGTAAATCCTTTCTTCAGCGAATTGTCAATAATCTCCTGCATCTCGTCCAGCGGGACATTGTAAACCTTCTCCCACAACCAGTTGTCGGGAACTTCGAGAATAAACTGCTGGTAGAAGGGGTGATGGGTGAAGGAGGTTATTTCAACATAGTTGTCCGGGTCGATCGCACTACAGTATTCAGCGGCAAAGGTTTTGGGGGTGTAACTCTTCCCCTGGTACTCAAAACTACCGGGGATCTTGCCAAGATAGGAATCCAGCGCGTCGACGAAGGCGCTATTCCATACCGGGGTGATCTTCTTGTTCTTATTCTGAACAATGGCATCGACCATCGATTTGAGCAGGTTGTCGAATTCCCCGTGAACATGCTTCGCCTCACCGTAAGCCAGCCCGTTATAGGCCGATTCGGGCGCTGCCCCGTAATTACGCATCACATAGAGAATATCGTGTAACAGCCCCCCGGAGCCAAAATTCGTATGCCCCTGCATCCGCACATACCGGTCGGCCTTGTCCTTATAACAGTTGTAGACCAGGAACATTTCCGACAGATCAACCTCCGGTTTGCCCATGCGGAGCAACTCCGATTCGATGAACGAGGCTCCCGCGAACGACCAGCAGGTGCCTGAGCGGAACTGGTCTTTCACCGGGGAGTGCGATAGTTCCGTTTCCGGGGTAAACTGAAAACCGGACAGGGGTGCGGCTTTCTGTGCAAAAGAATTAATAGTAAATGAGATAAGCAGGGAAGCTGCTACTAAAGAATATTTTTTCATCTGTTTGTTAATTGGAATTCGTTCGAAAAATAACAAAAAATGTGATTGAGTAGGTCCGATCCTCCTTTTTTCAGATCATATTAAATGGTTTTGTGAATATCGGCCGTAACTGACTTCATTCATTTCCCCAAGGCCGGGCCTCTGTTATTTTATCCATCCCGGTCAATTGCAGTTCATCATTCTTTCAGGTGACTGAGTGAGGACAGCTTCTCTCTCTTCTTCCTCAATTGAATTTTTTAACCCGGCAACCCTACAGGTAGAACAGTATGACAGTACCCGACTGTTTCCTTACCCGATTACGAAAAATGCCGGTCGGTCGAAATAATACGGATAGGCAGCAACAGGGTTTTCGCCGTATCTTCTGCGCTTATTGTGCGCTTATTGCGCGGATATTCTGCGGATATTCTGCGGTTATTTAGCACGGGATAACTATATTAGTAGCACAGTAATAACCTTAAAAACAGGAAGCAATCATGGCACGTTTTAAAGCAGGAGCCTCAAATGCCCTGTCGGGAATGTTGGGGCCGGTGGTAATGGTGCAAAGGGGCGGAATGTGTTATGTCCGTAAAGCGCCGCAGTTCAGTAATCGTTCGTGGAGTCCCCGGCAAAAGCAGAACCGGGATCGCTTCAAAAAGATCAACGCCTTTTACAAGATTTACAAGTTTTCGGTGGTCGTCCCGATCTGGAACAAGATCCCGGAGGCCTGGAGCGGTCAGAACCTTTTTCTAAAGGCCAATGCCCCGGCATTCGGGCTCGACGGCGAGCTGGCCGACAGTTCGCTGCTTCATTTCTCCGACGGGAAGTTACCCTCGCCGTTTCGCTATGACGTGGAACCGTTGGCGGGAGAGCCGGCGAAAATTTCGGTCGGATGGGAGAACGACCCGATGCTCTCGTCGCAGTTTAATCTGGATGAGCTGATGGTGATGGTGGCCCATGCCGATCAGTTTAGCGGGCCTTACGCGACGGGTATTCTCCGGAGTATGCAACAAGGAGTGATCACTCTCCCCGATGGAATAATGGATTTAAAGGCATTCTACCTCTTTTTCGGATCGCCCGACCGGCAATCCTATTCGCCCGACCGCTATTGTCCGCTGGTATAAGAAAGGTTTTTGACGATAAGATAAGAGACATCGAAGAGCAGGGATAGGGTGTTTCAGCAGTGAAAGACCATTACTACTAATTTTTCTCCGGGGGATAACTGATGCGGATATGATAGATGGTTAATAGTTTTTCAAGGAAGATCTCTTTCAACTGATAGAGTTCCCTGAAGGTCAGGGGAGCATGTTCCAACTGACCGGCTTCCGTTTTTTGTTTGACGATCTTGTCGATCAGAGCCCTGAGGTTTTCGGCATTTTTTACTTCAAGGCTTCTTGAGGCGGCCTCTATGCTGTCGGCCAGCATCACCACCGCGGTCTCGCGGTTGAAAGGGGTAGGACCCGGATAGGTGTAGTTTTTTTCATCGATCGTCTCGCCTTCGTTCTGGTTTTGCGACAACTGATAGAAATAGCCGGTCTTGGTGGTGCCATGGTGGGTGCGGATGAAATCGATGATCTGTTCGGGGAGCTTATGTTTGTGGGCCAGTTCGACCCCCCGGTTCACATGTTCCTTAATGATTTTGGCGCTCTCCTCAGAGGTGTGTTTGTCGTGCGGATTGATGCCCATCATCTGGTTCTCGATGTAATACTGGGGTTCGACCAGTTTGCCGATATCGTGGTAGAGAGCTCCGGCCCTGACCAGTAGGGCATTGCCCCCGATGCGCAGTATCGCTTCCTCGGCCAGGTTGGCCACCTGGGTCGAGTGCTGGAAGGTGCCGGGCGCTTCGACGGAGAGCCGTCTCAACAGCTTGGTGTTCGAATAGGAGAGTTCGATTAAGGTTACGTCGGAAACAAATCCAAAAGATTTTTCAAGGATATAAACCAGCAGATAGGTGATTAGGGTCAGCGCCGAATTGATGCCAAACCATTTCATTTGTTCCCAGTCGATACCCTGGATGTTGGCTTCCTGAATGAGGGAGATCCCGATATAGGTAACGGCATAAACCAGGAAAATGATGACCGAGGTCAGGATCACCTGTTCGCGTCGTTGCATCTTGCTCTGGCTGATCACCGCGATACTCCCCGCGGGGATCTGGAGCAGCACAAATTCATAGCCGTTGGGGACCATAAACCCGATAAAGAGGGCCGCGATGGTATTGACGAAGATGGCCAGCCTGGCATCGAGAAAGGTCCGGATGATCAGCGCCATGGCAGTAAAGGGGACGATATAGATGGGTAGGGTGCCCGATTTAATTACCAGATGACAGAAAAGGATCATCAGGGTCATTACCAGCATGGTGAAGGTGATGTCGCGTTTCGATTTAAGTAATTTACGCCTGATGTTGAAGATAAAAAGGAAGAGGGTGGCCAACAGGATCGCAATAAAGATGATCCGTCCCAGGACGATCATGTCGTATTTGGAGCCATCGCCGCGGCTCTTTTCGAAGGCATATTTCAGGGATTCGAGGATGATATAGGTGTCGGGAGAGATCACATCGCCCTGTGAAACGATTCTTTCGCCTTCCTGGACAATGCCAAAGGTGCTGGAGAGACCTTCCAGTATCTTTTGTTCTTCGCGAACGGTCTTATCCTGATCGAAGGCGAGGTTAAAGGCCAGATAATCTTCCGGTTTTATGTTTTTTAGGATCGGTTCCCATCGCGGATTGGAAGCGATCAGCAGGTTCAGCTTGTCAGATACTTCGGTGTAGGCTGTTTTAAGTGAATAGACCGAGGCAACCGGGGTATTTCGGGAAACGCTGTTGTGAACGATGTTCATTTCGTCTTTACCGGCCAGGGAGGCATAGTTGACCGCGCTCTGTTCCAGTATCCCGGCCTGATAAACTTTCCTAAAAACGGAAACCACCGATTCTCTCAGGAAATAGAGTTGATTGGAGAGGCTTGAATTAGATCGTCCCATCTCGTTGATGCGGGCAGAGAGCAAGGTGATTTGGTGCTGTTCAACCGAATCGAGAAGATTGAAATAGGGAATTGCCGATTTAAGCAGAGAATCCTTCTCATGTTTAATGGCGGCATCCGATTTCATGATGGCGAAGTCGAAGGGAGCGATAAGGGTGGAATGCATCCAGGGTCTCCCTTTCTGAAACTCATACCTGAAACGGGCTTCCTGCGGTAAGGCAAAGAAGAGAGCTACTGCTGTAATTATAAATAAAAGAGACAAATAGATTACGTGCCAGGTGTGGGATTCAAACCACTTACTCCTTTTTAAAATCATCGTGTTACTATTTTCAAATTATTAAGCCAGTACTTAATTAATTTCTATATTTGGGATAAACCAAAAGTAATAATTTTTTAATGAGATACGGAATCTCAAACCTTAGTATTGTTCCGGTGAGAACAGAGCCCCGTGAAGCAGGGGAAATGTGTACGCAAATTCTTTTTGGTGAGCACTATACGATCCTTGATGAGAATAAGAAATGGTGCCAGGTGAAGCTGGCGCATGACGGTTATGAGGGTTGGATCGACCGGAAGATGGTGAATGAAACCGATGAATCAATCTTCATGCGGTTGTGTGAAAACAGGACGATTGTCACCACTGACGTCTTTAATATTGTTCAACCCCGGGGGGGCTACAGCAACTTTCTGATCGTGGCGGGAAGCTCCCTTCCCGATTATTCTTCCGAGGAGCAGACCTTCCGGATCGGGGAGGTGGTCTACACGATCCAGGGCGATCCTATTCATCTTCACGAGCGACAGGCCAGAAAAACCATTATTGAAAATGCGCTCAAATATTTTAATTCACCTTATCTTTGGGGAGGGCGTTCTCCTTTTGGAATCGATTGTTCGGGTTTTTCCCAGATACTCTACAAGATGGCCGGGGAGAGTATCCCGCGTGACGCGTCGCAACAGGCTGTTGCGGGTGAATATCTGAGCTTTGTTGAAGAGGCGTTGCCTGGCGATCTGGCCTTCTTTGATAATGATGAGGGGGCTATCGTTCATGTGGGAGTAATTTGGGAAAAAAATAAAATAATTCACTCTTCCGGGAAGGTTCGTATTGATAATGTTGATCAATTTGGTATTTTTAATATCGATACAGGGCGCTATTCTCACCAGATGCGGTTGATGCGCCGGATACTGAAGGATTGAATCTAAACGATATACTATGGGGCATCTGAATCTGGTTGGTTACCTTATCGCGGTTCTCATCGTCGTGTACCTTATCGTCGTCTATTCCAGGAGAAAGAGGGATGAAGATGAGAGGTAGGAGAATGAGCGGGTGAAATGGTTGGTAAGCTGAAGGAAATTCAGAGGGTTTCATCGTGTTGTAATGAAAAAAATAATAGGAAATGACATATACTTACGAATATCCACGTCCGGCCTTGACTGTTGATGCAATTATTGTCTCAGAACGTAACAGTGAAATAGTGGTTCTGTTAATCATGCGGAAATTTCCTCCCTTCGAAGGAAAATGGGCATTACCCGGAGGATTCGTCGATATTGACGAAACACTGGTCGATGCCTGCCAGCGCGAATTGTTTGAGGAGACGGGATTGAAAGACGTGGAGCTGAAACAGTATTACACCTTCGATGCTGTGGACCGTGATCCCCGCCACCGGACCATCTCGGTCGTTTACAGCGGATGGACCCCCGAGCCCGTTCATCTTTCAGGAGGCGACGATGCGCTGAAAACGGAGTGGTTTCCCATTATCTCCCTTCCTGAAATGGCGTTCGATCATGCTGAGATCATCAGCAAATATTTGAAGGAGAGACTTTAACCTTATTGGGTTACCGGATACATCCCTTTAAGATATCCGCACTGCCGGGCCCTTCATTACAGAGCAGGTCTAAGATGCTGAGGTTGGGCATGAAGCCGAATTTTTCCTGAAAGACCTGATTGTAGGGGGTGGCCACAAAATGAAGATCCCCGCGGTTCCGGGAGGGTTTAGGATGGATGGAATAACGGAAATCGTCTGTCGACTCGTCTGTTTCCTCCTCGGGAACATATTCCTGCGTGAAATCGATTTGAACCTTAATCCCCATTAACTCCAGCACTACATCCTGTAGCCGGCTGTTATAGTCGATCAGGAATTTCCATTTTTGTTCGTGAAAAAAGGGTGCCAGGTCGTCGGAATAATATTCGAAGAAGGGAGAGTTGTTATAGGCCGATACGATGCTTCGCCAGTGAATCTTTTGCCACTGATGATCGTAGGATAATCTCAGTTCTTTCATCGGTGCTTTGGCGCCGGGCCCCTCAAACACCGGGACAGAAAGCATCAGTGGACCGTTGGCGGCCATGATGAGGCAGCGGTTGCGGTACGATTGTTTGTGATAATGCTCTTCCTTTTCAATGGTGACTTGGGGATAGGCCATCAGCTTGGTAAAATAACGGATCGGTCCCAAATAGGCACTGCTCAAAAGGACCCTATTCTTGTTGATTGAATTTGTCATGGTTCTGATAAATAAGAGAGAAGGGCAACGGCCAAGGGGCTTATCTTAACGGGGCATCGTCAAAATAATCAAATCCGGGATCTCCCTCGATTCTCATGTCATCCTCGGGAATAAGTCCTTCAGTTTCCTCTTTCTGCCGATAATCAATTAATTTCTCTTCGAGGTCGTTAATCCTGTGCTGCAATTTTTTATTTAACCGTTTAAGACGGAGATGATCGATATAACCAAACAGGGCGTTTAGTCCGACCCCGAGAATGAACGAAAGACCAATAACCAGGAAGACGGGGACTGCATCGATCTCCCAGAAAAACAGTTTGACGGCAATCTTCCCTGCATTCTGGAATGCCAGAATGACCATGAGAACTCCTACGGCTATGCCAGTGATTAACCCTTTTTGCATTTTATTCGCGATGAGCCATAAAAGTGATAAATAACTGTCAAATTTCCAAATTATTGTTCGGGTAGCGTCGTTATTTCGGGTTTAAGCTTTATCCGCCTCCTCTCCGAGGTATTAATGTTGATCACCTGGTCCTCCGATTCAGGATTAGTTCTGAAATAGACATTGTAGGAAGCGTCGATCGGGGCGATCACTTTAATGGTTTGTAACGGGGGAATGAGGATATCGCGGATATCGCAATACTGATCCTCTTTCCAGAGAATATCGGTGATCATGTTAACGATCAGGGTGTCGTGGAAGGTGTTTTCGATCCTGATCTTACGGAAATTTTTGGCACCGCTCTCCGGTTGTATTTCTATCCCGGTAGCGGCGGACAATACTGCCGATCCTAAGTAGATGCCGGCATCCGCGATATTAACTCCTGTTCGCGAACGGCGCATCTCTTTTTGCAGTTGATGGCTCTCCTGATCGGTGATCAGCTTTGAGGTGCTGCATCCCGATAAAAACAGGGCCAGAAAAAGAGTAAGGTATCGATTTTTCATGAAATATACAGATTTCAAGTTACGGCGATCGATGCGGGGATAATTAATTGGCGTTCATACTTCCGGAGTCAGCATCTTCGGTGAGGAGTCGGGAACTCAGACTTGCGGGTTTGTTTATAGCAAATCGACCCCAAAAAAGGGCCGATTTGCTTTATATCTGATCAATTATTTCACGATCATAAAGAATCGTTTCCATCGGATTTTCGAGAAGAAGTTCTTGTCCTTGTCTAACGATAACCACACGAACGAAGCTTTCCCGACGACATGGTCTTCGGGAACAAAACCCCAATACCTTGAGTCGGCCGAGTTATAGCGGTTATCGCCCATCATCCAGTAATAGTCCATTTTAAAGGTATAAGTGGATGCGGGATTGCCGTTGATATAAATAACCCCATCCTTAACCTGGAGGTCATTCTCTTCATAGACATCTATAATCCGGCGGAAAAGGGGAAGATTGTCGGAATTCAGATTGATGGTCGCACCTTTCTTCGGAATCCAGATAGGGCCGAAATTGTCGAGGTTCCAACTGTATTTCTCATCACTTGGAAAGATGTTAGGGTCACGGTCTTCGGCCGGCCAACTGATCCGTTCTTTTGATTGGATGAATTTTAAACCATCGAGTTTTTTAAACTGTTCAGACGTAAGGGACATGATGTAGCGGGAACCTGAGCCTTCGATATCGGCAGGCGAGATATCCAGTTTTTCAAGGGCTTCGGTGTTGATGGAGTTTCCGCTGATAGTGATCATATATTTATATTGCAGACCGGGGATCTCTTTTTGAGCTTTACCGTTAATATAGACGATGCCGGCTGCGATTTTTAGTGAATCGCCCGGGATAGCAATACAACGTTTAATGTAGTTTTCCCGTTTATCGACCGGGCGGTAGATAATGTCGCCAAACGATTGTTTATCGTTTCGGACCCTTTCGCGACCGTAACTGCGCACCAGTTCGTAGTAGCTTCTGTCCTGCATGTTCAGGGAAACGGTATCGCCTTCCGGGAAATTGAACACGACGACATCATAGTTTTTCACTCTTCCAAAACCTTTGATCCTGCGGTAGTCGTTGTGAATGATTTCAGAGAACGATTTGGCCGTTCTTGAGAAAGGCATCGTATGGTGGACAAAGGGGAAGGAGACGGGTGTATTGGGCAATTTAGGTCCGTAGGCGGTCTTGCTGACAAAGAGATAGTCGCCCACCATCATCGATTTTTCCATGGAGGAAGTAGGGATGGTGTAAGCTTCGATGAAAAACATACGGATAAAAGTGGCCGCGATCACGGCGAAGATGATGGCATCGACCCATTCGATCAATTTGGTTTGTTTCCCATCCGGCGTGTTTCTCTTTTTCCAGAAAGCCCAATGGACTTTTTCGGTGATGTAGATATCGAAGATCACGATCAGGCCGGGGAGCCACCAGAAATTTTGCAACCAGATTACCCATAAGAGGTATAATCCGCCGACGACTCCAAATTTGATCCACTGAATACGGGAAATATTCTTCATTGTAAAAAAATTGATTTCAGTTTAGAATTGTAATAAATCGGACATGCTGTAAACGCCCCTCTTTCCATAACAGAATTCTGCGGCAAGAACAGCTCCGAAAGCAAATCCTTTGCGGCTGTAGGCGCTATGGGTGATTTCGATATAATCGACTTCGGAATCATATTTAATGGTATGGATGCCCGGTACTGTTCCTTCCCGCACCGGGAGAATATGCAGCTCTTTATCGTTTTTAGGTTCCTCAATGGTCCAGTTGGTCTTAGAGCCATTGTTGAGGATAATGTCTTCGGCCAGGGTGATGGCCGTTCCGCTGGGTGCATCCAATTTCTGGGTATGATGTACTTCGGTCATTGAGATATCGTACTGAGAGAATGGTTTCATCATTTGGGCCAGCTTCCGGTTGAGCTCAAAAAAGAGGTTAACCCCGAGACTGAAATTGGAGGCATAGAAAAAGCAACCATTCGCTTCTTTGCATGATTTCTCGACGAAAGGTCTCTCTTCGAGCCATCCTGTCGTACCACTCACAACCGGAATCCCTGCCTCGAAACAGAGCAGGTAATTTCTGACGGCAGAACCCGGAGAAGTAAATTCAATGGCCACATCCGCCTTCGAAAGGTTTTCAACCGTCAATTGTTCCGGGTTATTTATATCTATTTTAAGTACGATGGAATGGCCCCTGGAGATGGCAATCTGCTCGATCTCTTTCCCCATTTTGCCGTAACCGATCAACGCGATCTTCATATCTGTTTTTTGTATTATTGGTAACTGTTTTAAAAAAAGAATTACAAAGATAGAATTATTGACTTAATCTGATAGTTTTGTAATGATTGTCCCTCATTCTTCCGTTATTTTTATTGTTCACTGAAGTGCGAATGACTTAATGGTATGCAGCAAAACTGCTGGCCCGGCAAACCCTTTCTGTGTTACTCAGTTTTAAGTCCCCATGATCATCCGGGAAGAGGATGGGGCAGGCTTAGCGGCAAAAAGTGCCCCCCTCGGGTAGAAATGAATGTCGGGGAGGGGAGCCAAGAGATTGGGGTGTATTTTCCTGTGATGAATCATTTGATCAGTTTATCCAGCCCAAGTTTCTTTACCGCGTTTTGGATCTCCGATTTTGCTTTCTTTTTGAATTCGGTTGCAACCAGTGTTTTGGCCTCTTCAAGATCGACCTTGATTTCAGGTTTGTTCAATGACCCCCTGATATTAATGCCAATCGGAAGCTTTTCGATATTCTCGGTTCCCGGTACAATACCTATATATTTATTCACCTCTTCGCTCAGATCTCCTTTATGGACCTTAAAGTCGAGACGGTAGCTCAGGTCCATGCTTGCGGTTTGTTTTCCGGAAACCGCCACTTCCTGACCTGCAATTTTGGTGTTGAAGGGAGCCACTTCCACGCCTCCGTCGACAATCTTGAAATTGGCCATAAAGTCGTTTACCTTGACTTGTTTGAACATATCCTTGCGGAAATATTTGCTGATTTCGCCAAAGAGGGTTGTCCCGATCAGTTCAACATTCTTTGCCGTCAATAAACCACTGCCGTTGAGCGTGGAGAAGGTCGGGATATAGTTGTTTCCCAGTTTTCCTTTTAATGAGAGTCCCGAATTAAAAGCGCCGGTGCTCTCACCCGCGATGGGAATAAAGTGGCGGATGGTACTGAGCGATTGGTAAGCCGTCGGGAGGTCAAAGTCTTTAATGTCGAGTTTGAAATCGAAATCGGGGGCCACTTTTTCATCGGGTGTGGCATAGGTGCCTGAAACCATTAATTTACCGCTGAGCAGATTCATATTCAACCCGTCGAGAACCACCTTTTTTTCTTTTACCGTCATTTTGCCGTTAACCCCGGTAATATTCATTTTTTCGTAAAGCACTTTATCCAAAGTAGCCTGTAATACCAGGTTGATATTGTCAGGAACCTGGAAAGGTTTGTTTATTGTGGCTGAATCGGCAACGGATGTTGGCGTGCTCATCATCTGATTGATGTTCAGGTATTTGGATTTGACATTCAGATTTCCGTTCAAGGTTCCCTTCTTCAGGATATAGGCCCAATAGTTGGTCAATGCCCCGTTGGCTGAAAAGTCGCTCTGTCCCATATTTCCCGAAAGATTCGACAGGTTAATGGCTTTGGGATTAAGCTTCAGGTCGGCAGAGCTGATGATCATTTTCTCGGAAAAATCTTTCGAAGTGTATTCGAAATTCTTCATCAGGATAGTCCCGTCGGTTTGAAATTTGTCGTATTGTTCCTTCTCAATAGAGGAATAATGCCCGTTGAAATCGATGAACGCATCGATCACACCTTTTATATCGATGGAATCCATCGGTATCGCCTGCTTTAATGAAGCGAAATCGATCTTTCCTTTCAGATTACCTTTCAGTTCAGGATCGCTCATCGGGGTGGCGACATGAAGTGAGGCGGTCAGCGGATTACCGGCGATCAGGGCATCGAATCGGGAAATATCCACTTTGGTGGAATCAAGATCCCCCTGCGGTTTGCTAATATTGGCCTTGATGTTTATTTTTTCGACCTCGCTGGGCAGACCAGGATATTTTAATCGTCCATCTTTTACATTAAGATCGATGCTGAACCCCGGCATCTCTGTTTCGGAATATTTCCCCTTGACAAATCCTCCGAATGCCAGATCTCCGCTGGTTTGGACATCTTTCAGGTACGATTGATACTGATCGGGGACCAGACCGAGCAACTCGCCAAAGGAAGAGGAGGGTGATTTGAAGGTGATATCAAAATCATAATCGGTATCCCCGAGGATAAAGGTCCCGTCAGCTGTCACGGGAAGCTGGTTGATCAGGAGTTCATTTTCGAGGAAACGGAACGACATCTTATCAAAATTTGCCTGAAGAGCCCCTTTAACGGTAGCCTTCAGGTTTTGGGCATAACGGCTACCGGCATAATCATAGGTAAGGCTGTCGGCTTTTCCCTCGATATCGAGCCGGCTGTCGCTTCCCTGCATCTGGCCTGATATGTTGAACTCCCCGTTTTTCATCGAGAAAAACATAGGTGAGGCTTTATCATCATAGCTCAACGCGGCATCATGGATCGTAATCTTCTCCAACTCAATAGTCATCGGGTTGGTGGCTTCTGTTTCCGTCCTGGCCGCCGAAGGTTTGGCGATATCCCAGTTGGCCCGCTCCGCCGTATCGACCACCAGGGTTATAACAGGGCGTTCCATCACGATCTCCGTAACGGAGAGGCCATCGCTGCGCCATAGGCTGGAGAGGTTAACCGATGTGGAAAGGTTCCCGACCGCCAGTAGTGGTTGCCCTTTGAACTCATTGATTCCGGTTACGGTCAAATCTTTGAGCCTGATATCCAAATGAGGAAAACTGCGGAACAGGGATAAATCAACGTCGCTAAAATCCACAGTGGCATTGATGGCATTGTTGGCCGTCTGTTTCACCCTGGAAATAATTTTTCCTTTAAAGGCTACAGGGATCACCAGCATAGCTGCCACGAGAAGAACTATTACAGTTCCGATGATGATAAAACTCTTTTTCATAAACGTTTTGTTTATTTGTTCGAATAAGCTAAAGATCAAGAATCAATTTACGAAGCATGTTCAGGGCGGTCTGGCTCGAACGGGTAATGTTACGGTCACGATCGTTTCCAAAGTTGTACGATTTGGAAATTACATTTTTCCCGTCGGTGACCGCAATCCAGACCAGTCCGACCGGTTTCTCCGCTGTTCCGCCATCGGGTCCGGCAATGCCTGTTGTCGCCACAGCAAAATCCGTTCCTAAAACCTTACAGGCTCCTGTAACCATTGCCTCTGCAACTTCTTTGCTGACCGCGCCGTGTCGTGCGATCAGATTTGGCGCTACACCCAGTAAGTTAGACTTAACTTCATTGTCATAAGCCACGATACTCCCCCTGAAATATTTCGAACTTCCCGGATTTTCGGTGATCAGTTTTGCGATATTGCCTCCCGTACAGCTTTCTGCTGTGCCCAGGGTCTTTCCATGGCTGGTCAGCAGTTGCCCGATATTCCCGGCTAAAGTGTCGTCATCGAATCCGAAGATGTTTTTTGGAATGATGGTAGATAGTCGTTGAATTTGACGGTCGATCTCTTTTTGCATGAAATCAAGATCTTCGCCACGGGCCGAAAGCCGGAGTCTGATGCATTGCGGATTTGGGAGATAGGCCAGTTTGATAAATTCGGGCAGAGCACTTTCCCAATCGGCGATTTTTTCGGCCAGCATCGATTCGGCGATTCCCTGGGTCAGCACGGTCCGGTGCAGGATAGGTGAGGTTTGAAATTGTTTCCTGATTCTTGGAATGACTTCATGTTCGATCAGGTATTTCATTTCGAAGGGAACGCCAGGCATGAAGATGTAAACGGTATCCTCTTTTTCTAACCAGAGTCCCGGGGCTGTTCCCAACTCGTTATGAAGGACAATGGCACTTCGTGGAACTAAAGCCTGGTCATGGTTCAGTTGGTTGATCACGATGCCGCGCGGGGTAAGAAGTTTTTCAACGTGTTTTAAAACTTCCTTGTTTTCGATTAGATCGGTTCCGAAATATTTGCAGAGAGTGGGTTTGGTTAGATCGTCGCGGGTAGGGCCTAATCCTCCGGTGACTAATACTATTGGCACCCTGGATCCGGATTCCTCCAGCGCATCGGTGATGTGTCCTGGTTTGTCGGAAATGCTGGTGATCTGGCGGATATCTATGCCTTCGTTATTCAATTTTTGTGCCATCCAGGCTGAATTGGTATCGACAATCTGTCCAATCAATATTTCGTCTCCTATGGTGATAATGTCTGCTTGCATAATGTTTATTGATTATTAGTCAAGGCTTTTAAGATTCGCCAGGTATTTTTCCAATCGATCCATCCCTTCTTTGAGGTTCTCCAATGAATTGGCATAGGAGAAACGTAAGAATCCCTCCCCGTTCTGTCCGAAATCAATTCCCGGGGTTACACCCAGATGTGCTTTCTCAAGAATATCAAATGCCAGTTTGTAGGAATCGCCGGAGAGGTGCCGGGCATTGACAAAGACATAAAAAGCGCCGGTTGGTTCTATAGGTATAGGGAACCCAAGTTCTTTCAATCTTTTTATAATAAATATTCTTCGTTCGTTATAGATCGTCCTCATCCTTTTTACGTCGTCCTCACAATTTCTCAGTGCGGCAATGCCGGCCCGCTGAGCAACTGAACTGGCACAAATGAACAGGTTTTGTTGTAGTTTCTGTAACGGTCGGACATATTTCTTAGGGACAATCAGATAGCCCAGCCGTAAGCCTGTCATTGCATAGAGTTTCGAGAACCCGTTTAGTATAAAAGCCTCATCGGTGAATTCGAGGATCGAATGAGCTTTGCCCTCATAGACCAAACCATGATATATTTCATCGGAGATTATAGTGGTCGGGAGTTCGGAGATCTCTTTTAGAACGTTGTAGTCGAGAAGATTTCCAGTTGGGTTCATCGGGGAATTGATGATGGCCGCTTTAGTTTTTGAAGTGATTCTGGCCGCAGTGTCCCGGGGATTGAACTGAAATCCGTTTTCAGCATAGACAGGTACCGTTACCGGGGTCCCATGAAGATATTTGACAAAATTGCGATAACAGGCATATCCGGGATCCGAGAGAAGCACTTCGTCGCCGATTCCTATCAGCGAGGAGAGGGCCAGCAGGATGGCAGGTGAAGAGCCCGAAGTGACAATTATCTGTTCGGGATCAGGTTTAACCCCGTAAGTGTTTTGATAATACTGACTGATGGCCTCACGCAATTCGGGATCTCCCAGGCTGTGGGTATAATGGGTATAGCCCATTCGGATCGCCTCTTCTGAGGCTTTCTTAACACATTCAGGCAGGTCAAAATCGGGTTCCCCCACTTCCATGTGAATGACCCCGATTCCGTTTTTCTCCATTTCATGGGCTTTTTCAAGCACTTCCATAACAATAAACGGAGAGATCTCATCTAAAAGCTGTAATGACATAGGTCTTGTACCTTAGTTTATATCTTGTAAAAGTACCTAAGATTTTGGTATGGTTTAGCCGGAAAGCGATTAGTTAAAAATAAATTAAGATTTTTTAATTCGGTTGCTTGAATAGTTGATTCATTATTGTCCGATTATAATGCAGGTTTGGGTAATCTGTTTTGAAAATAATTGATAATCATATTCTTGTTGGTTTGTCGTTGAAAAGTGACCTTTTGGGATTGGCTGGATTGATAGGCCCCTTAGGTTCAGTGCTTTGTGATTATGGTTGGCATTACACCTGTGAACAAGGTTCTTCATGCGAATCAAATCGTTTAGTCAGATAAATTGTTTGAAAATCAACGGCCCGAATGGTTTTAATTATGTATTTTTACCAATGGTGTGAAAGTTTTGTAACACAAGATTCAATGAATGAGGGGCCAAATTCTTGAGAAGTAACCCCGATCGTTTTATTAATATCATTCAGCAGCGAAAATTAAGTTGTAAACAAGTTTAACGTTTAAGATTATGTTGAAAGGAATTTCACCTCTGATAAGTCCTGAATTGCTAAGTGTTTTATACCGGATGGGGCATGGCGACGAAATTGTGCTTGCTGATGCCCACTTCCCGGGAGAATCGTTTAACGCGAATGTTCTTCGGGCCGATGGATTGAAGATTTCGGATCTTCTTGAAGCTATTCTTCCGTTGTTTGAACTGGATTCTTATGTGAAACATCCGGTAGCGATGATGGCTGCTGTCGAGGGGGATATCCTTGATCCGAATGTTGAGCGCCGTTATCTGGAGAAAATTCGGATAACAAATCCGATGTTACCTCCTGTTGAACGGGTCGAGAGGTTCGCATTTTATGAGAGAACAAAAAATGCTTTTACTGTAGTAATGACCGGAGAGACTGCTAAATATGGGAATATTATACTAAAAAAAGGTGTAACACCTATATTGTAATCGCTCCTGCATAATTGCATTTCTCCTGAATGGAAAGAGAACCGGTTAATCGAAAAGATTGGGAAATGTATTTGAAAGTTTGCTTATGGATGGGCAGTTTACGCGGAACCGATCCGGAAGGAGCCTATTTTCAGACATGTGTTGTCTTACTTATTCTTTATTAATAGAAATAGATAAGCTTTATTTCAAGGGCGTTGATGTTTATTAATGAGCGCTTCATTTGTATGTGTCTCGTTTATCAATGACAAATACGTACAGTGCGGTTACCGGGCTATTTTATCCTTTATTCCATTTAACAGTTCAACAGCCTGATGTAACGATTCTACGCCTTTAAAGTTGATGCTTAATTTGGCTTTAGCTTCTTTGACATTGCATTTGGCCGGATTTTGAATTACCCATTGCATCAATTGCTGGAAGTTAGGCGATTGATAATAATTGGACGCCGGATCGGAGGGGAGATAGCAGATCATTTTACGGTCCTTAAGGATAATCCGCTCCATATTCAAATCAATGGCGATCCATCGAAGACGGACCACATTGATTAACTCTTTTGCCGGTGCCGGAAGAGGACCAAAACGGTCGATCAGGCTTGACTCAAAAAGCTGCAATGACTCATCGCTGTTCATATCGTCCAATTCACGGTAGAGCAACATTCTCTCGGAGATACTTGAGATGTATTCGTCGGGAAAGAGCAATTCGAGATCTGTCTCAATATTACAGTCATTGACATATTTAAGATCAAGAAAGGCGTTCGTTGCCTGGGTGGTATCCTGGGTAAATACGTCGGAGAATTCCTCGCTGCGCAGTTCAAAAACGGCTTCGTTAAGGATTCGGTGGTAGGCCTCAAAACCAATGTCGGCAATAAATCCGCTTTGTTCAGCTCCTAACAGGTTTCCTGCACCCCGGATATCAAGGTCCTGCATGGCTAAGTTGAAACCGCTCCCAATTTCTGAGAACTCCTCGATAGCCTGTAATCTTCGACGTGCCTCCTGAGTCATGGCGTTAAGGGGCGGAGCGAGTAAATAACAAAAAGCTTTTTTGTTCGAACGTCCCACACGGCCCCGTAGCTGGTGAAGTTCGCTCAGTCCGAAATTCTGGGCATTGTTGATGATGATGGTGTTGGCATTGGGAATATCCAATCCTGACTCGATAATCGTGGTGGCTATCAACACATCGAAATCACCGTTGATAAAGTCAAGCATAACCTTTTCCAGTTTATCTCCTTCCATTTGGCCATGTCCTACGACGGTCCTGATCCCCGGACAAAGATTTCGGACCATCAGCTCCAGTTCGTAAATATTCTGGACACGGTTATTGATAAAGAACACCTGTCCCCCGCGGGAGACCTCGTAATTAATGGCCTCGCGGATAATTTCCTCGTTAAATCCGTGAACTTCCGTGGCGATGGGGTATCGGTTGGGTGGGGGAGTGCTGATAATGGATAGATCGCGTGCCCCCATCAGTGAGAACTGTAAGGTTCGGGGGATGGGGGTTGCGGTTAAGGTCAAGGTGTCGACATTGACTTTTAAATGTTTCAGTTTTTCTTTCACAGAAACGCCGAAACGCTGTTCCTCATCAATGATCAACAGTCCCAGATCTTTGAACTTAACATCCTTACCAATTAGTTTATGGGTTCCGATTAGGATATCAACTTTTCCTTCCCCCAGTTGTTTGATAACCTCCTTCGATTCTCCGGAGTGTCGCAATCGGCTAATATATTCGATTTTGCATGGGAATTCCTTCAGCCGGTCCGTGAAGGTTTTATAGTGTTGCAAGGCGAGGATGGTGGTCGGAACCAGGACGGCGACCTGTTTGTTGTCTGCCACAGCTTTAAAGGCTGCCCGGATAGCTACTTCGGTTTTACCAAACCCCACATCGCCGCACACCAGACGGTCCATCGGCATCGCTCTTTCCATATCCTCTTTAACGGCCACAGTCGCTTTTAACTGGTCGGGGGTATCTTCGTAAATGAAACTGGCCTCCAGTTCTTGCTGCAGGTACGAATCGGGGGCGAAGGCAAAACCTTCTTCCAGCTTTCGTTTGGCATAAAGTGCGATTAGTTCCCTCGCGATATCTTTGACCTTGTTCTTTGTCTTGTTTTTCAGGTTTTGCCAAGCCGCGGTACCCAATTTATTGATCGAAGGTTCGCGACCTTCCTGACCTTTATATTTGGATATGCGGTGAAGGGAATGGATGCTGACCAATAGAGAATCATTATCCCGGTAGATCAGGCGGATTGATTCCTGAATCTTGCCGTTGACTTCAGTCTTGACCAAACCTGCGAACTTACCAATCCCATGATCGATATGGACAACATAATCACCGGGATGGAGCTTACTCAGTTCCTTCAGCGTGATGGCCTGGCGCGAGGGCTTTTTGGATCTGAGTTTGAAACGGTGGTAACGTTCAAATATCTGGTGGTCGTTATAGCAACATATTTTCAGGTCATGATCGATAAAACCTTCCTGTAAGGCAAACGGTAAACTGTCGAATTTTTGAGGATCGCCGATATCGTCAAAGATCGCGTGGAGCCGTTCGATCTGTTTCGGACTTGAGGAGAGAAGGATATTACGGTATCCTTTCTTCCGGTTCTCTTTGAGGTTGGTTCCTAACAGGTCAAAGTTTTTGTTGAAGACCGGTTGGGGCGATGTGTTAAACTCAACCAATATATTTTGATCGGCATTTACGGAATAGCCAAATTCAAAGGTGGTGAAAGATTGGATATTTATTAAGAATTCATCCCCTGATATTGCCAACTGGTCAAGTTGTTGACCTGACTGTAAAACTTTATTCGAAGTATGTAGATAGAGATCGTTGATCTGGGCCGATATAACGCTGAAGTTGGGCGATGAGACTATCGTTCCTTCTTTAAGAAATTCAAAAAAAGAGACCCTGCTTTCATCTTTTATCCCTTCCTGGATGTTGGGAATAATCGATATCTTGGTTAACCGTTCTTTTGAGATTTGGTCCTCGATGTCGAAAGTACGGATAGAATCGACGATGTCACCAAAAAAATCGATGCGGTAGGGGTCTTCATAAGAAAAGGAAAAAATATCAATTATGGAGCCGCGCATAGAGTATTGGCCTGGCTCATAAACAAATTCCACGCGTTCGAACCCGTATTCAAAAAGAACTTCATTGACAAAGCCGGTGGATAATTTCTCTCCGGTCTTGATGTGAAGAGTGTGTTTTTCAAGGCCTTCACCTGAGATTACCTTTTCGGTGATCGCTTCCGGGTAGGTGACAATCAGATAATTCTTATGGTTGTTCGATATTTTATTCAGAACGTCGGTTCTGAGTATTATATTTTCACTTTCAATTTGTTCCGATGAGATGTAGCGTTTATAAGAAGAAGGAAAGAACAGGCTTTGTTCAGCCATTCCCAACTCGTTCAAATCGTCGTAAAAATAGGCCGCTTCCTCCCGGTCATGGAGGATCAGAACGGCTGTAAAAGGATTTAGAAGGGCTGTTGCAGTAAAAACTGCAGAAGCTGACGATCCGGAAAGTCCGGTTATCGAAATTTTCTTTTTGGGGTTCTCGCTGACCAATCCCGCCAATATTTTGACCGAAGGATGTCCAGCGAAATAATTATGAAATTCGGAAAGTTCCAATTTGAAGTGTATGATTATAACAGAAGGCAAATTTACAAAAAAATAGGATGGATGTTCTTTATTGTCAAGTTTGATTACCGGACCGAT
>CAZWBR010000022.1:0-63239 GCA_964632305.1 uncultured Prolixibacteraceae bacterium | reverse complement strand
AGTAGTTTTGAATTGAAGGAATAAAAAATCAGACAGAGTTTAATTTACACTCCCATTCAATAAGTGTGTCATTCCCTCGTCCTCCAAAACATTCAATCAGATCCCTTTTTATCGGTATACAATAGCTATTGCCCAATTATCGATGCCGGCCAGCCTATTGTTGGCCATAAAAAAACCGCCCCGAAAATTCGGGGCGGCAAATAGAATTAAGTTTTTAATCTGAATCTTAACGGTTAAAAAGAAGCTCTCTGTATTTAGGCAATGGCCAGAGCTCATTGTCAACAACCAATTCCAGTTTATCGATATGATAACGAATCTGATCGAAGAACGGACGAACAGTCTGTTCATAAGCATAAGCTTTGTCGCGTGCATGTTCAATCTTGTTGGCAACCTTGCGGGCTTCGACCATATCTTTTGTCAACGCTTTGATCGTTGAGATATGACCTGAAACATCCTTGATCAGCTCTTTACGGGCGCCAGCCAATTCATCAAATTCCTCATCGGTAAAGATTTCTTTCAATCCTTTGACATTTTCGATCAAAGTGGTCTGGTAAGCGATGGCGGTCGGAACAATATGATTGATGGCCAGGTCACCCAATACACGGGCTTCGATCTGGATTTTTTTGATGTATTTTTCGAATTCAACTTCGACCCTGGCTTCCAGTTCAACTTCACTAAAGATTTCGAGTGATTCGAATACTTTGCGTGAACGATCGAAAAGATAAGCATCCAAAGCCTGTGGTACGCTCTTGATATTGGTCAATCCGCGACGTTCAGCTTCAACTGCCCACTCTTCGCTGTAACCGTTACCGTCGAAGCGGATTGGCTTACACTCGATAATATAACGTTTCAACACCTGGAAGATGGCTTCATCTTTTTTCACCCCTTTTTCGATAAGGGCATCGACTGTTTTCTTGAATTCGATCAACTGGGCAGCAACTACCGAGTTAAGTGCGATCATCGCTGAAGCACAGTTGGCTGACGAACCAACAGCACGGAATTCAAAACGGTTACCGGTGAAGGCAAACGGTGAAGTACGGTTACGGTCTGTATTATCGAGGAGAATTTCAGGGATGCGACCGATATTCAGTTTCAGCGCGGTTTTTTCATCCGGGGTCATCTTGCGGTCGTTAACCATTTCTTCGAGATGATCGAGCATACCCCCAACTTCAGTACCCAGGAAAGTGGAAATAATTGCCGGAGGAGCTTCGTTAGCGCCCAAACGATGTGAGTTGCTGGCAGATACAATAGAGGCACGCAACAGATCCTGGTTATCGTAAACTGCCTTAATGGTATTGACGATAAATGTAAGGAACTGGAGGTTCGATTTTGGGTTCTTTCCGGGAGAGTAGAGGTTAACACCAGTATCGGTTGAAAGTGACCAGTTATTGTGTTTCCCTGAACCGTTGATTCCGGCAAATGGTTTTTCGTGCAATAAAACACGGAAGCCATGATGACGTGCAATCCGGTTCATCAAATCCATGATCAACTGGTTATGGTCATTGGCCAGATTGACTTCCTCGAAGATAGGAGCCAACTCGAACTGGTTAGGGGCCACCTCGTTGTGACGGGTTTTAACCGGGATACCCAGTTTATAGGCTTCATTTTCAAGATCCTGCATAAACATGGCCACACGTTCGGGGATAGAACCAAAATAATGGTCTTCCAACTGCTGGTCTTTGGCTGAAGAGTGGCCCATCAATGTACGGCCGGTCAAGACAAGGTCAGGACGGGCTAAATAAAGGGCTTCGTCAACAAGGAAATATTCCTGTTCCCAACCCAGATTAGCGGTCACGTGGGTAACGTTTTTATCGAAGTACTGGCAAACATCAACAGCGGCCTTGTCCACTGCGTTAAGAACTTTTAATAATGGGGCTTTATAGTCGAGCGCTTCTCCGGTATAGGAGATAAACACGGTAGGAATACAAAGGGTAGTGCCTACAATGAAAGCCGGGGAAGAAACGTCCCATGCGGTATAACCGCGAGCTTCAAACGTGTTACGAATACCACCACTCGGGAATGAAGAAGCATCGGGTTCCTGCTGGGCAAGTAATTTGCCGGGGAATGATTCTACTACACCACCAAGTTCGGAGTAGTCGATAAATGCATCATGTTTTTCAGCAGTACCATCAGTCAGTGGGTGGAACCAGTGGGTATAGTGAGTCGTTCCATTCTCCATAGCCCAAGCCTTCATCCCAATTGCAACCTGATCGGCAATTTTGCGGTCGATAGTAGTCCCATTGTCGATAGCATCGCAAATGCCTTTGAATGCTTCTTTAGAGAGATACTTTTTCATTTTCGGACGGTCAAAAACCAACATACCGTAATAATCGGAGGTCAGGTTCTCTTCCCTTTTTACCGGAATGGGTTGTCTCGACATGAGAACTTCCATTGCTTTAAATCTAAATGTTGCCATAGTGATATTAATTTCTGATAAAAGTGTTTTGAAAATTTTCAGCTAAATTACTACTTTTTAAATACCCCCCCATTTTTTAAACACATTATTTTATCAATTCACATTTTTTTAACATTAATCGTCGCTTTTTATCGATCCATCCGGCACTTTTACCCCTATTTTATCGTAAAAACGCCATTTTTTATTGCTTTTTAATCAAAACACCCGTTTTAACTATTTTTTCCAGCACCCCCCCATTTTACCATAATTCATTTCCTGATTTTGTATCTATATTTTCACGGGCACCCTGCAATCAGCAAACACATCAATCATTCAGCACATTAGCAAAAAGAGGCCCTCAAATGACAGAGGGCCTCTTTGACAAAGGGGGGTGTCGCTAAAAATTTTTAATTTTCACTGGAGAAGTAATGGTAAAAACTGACGATCGTCCTGATCCCATTGAAAAAATTCTCCAGCAAGAAATTTTCATTTGGTGAATGAATCGCATCCGATTCGAGTCCGAAGCCCATCAGGATACTTTTTATCCCCAGCACCTGTTCGAATGTGGATATTATCGGGATGCTGCCCCCACTCCGGACAGGCACCGGTGTACGACCGAAGACTGCTTCATAAGCTTTTTCAGCCGCACGGTAAGCCGGCAGATCGATCGGACAAACATATCCCTGTCCGCCGTGAAGCGAAGTGACCTCCACGCTTACGGAGGCAGGTGCAATCGATTCGAAATGCTCTTTAAACAAACGGGCTATTTTTTCATGATCCTGATTCGGGACCAAACGGCAACTGATCTTGGCATAAGCTTTCGATGGCATAACGGTTTTAGTCCCCTCACCCGTATATCCTCCCCAGATACCACAGACATCGAAAGAGGGGCGTATGCCGGTCCTCTCGGGAGTCGTATATCCTTTTTCGCCCTGTAACTCTTTTAATTGCAGCGATTTTTTATAGGCCATCTCATCAAAGGGGGCCCCTGACAACATCGTTCGTTCCCGATCGGAAACCTCAATCACATCATCATAAAATCCCGGGATAGTGATCTTATTATCCTGATCGGTCATCCGGGCAATCATTTTACACAATTCATTGATCGGGTTAGCCACTGCACCGCCAAATATACCACTGTGTAAATCGCGACAGGGCCCCGTCACTTCGACTTGCCAATAGGCCAACCCCCTTAATCCTGTTGTGATTGACGGAATATCGCGTGCAATCATGCTTGTATCGGAGACCAAAATAATATCAGCTTTCAGTAATTCTTTATTCGACTCGCAAAACTTACCAAGACTGGGTGAACCAATCTCCTCCTCCCCTTCGATCATAAATTTGACATTACAGGATAGCTGACCACTACGGACCAGCCACTCAAAGGCTTTAGCGTGCATAAAGGACTGCCCTTTATCATCATCGGCGCCACGGGCCCATATCTTCCCGTCTTTAATGACTGGTTCAAAAGGATCGGTATCCCATTTTTCAATCGGATCGACCGGCATGACATCCATATGGGCATAAACCAATACGGTCGGCTTTGCCGGATCAATGATTTTTTCGGCATAGGTTACCGGGTTACCGTCTGTTTTAAAAATCATGGCCCTATCGGCCCCAGCTTTCAACAACAGTTCTTTCCAGTATTCGGCTGCCCGTACCATATCAGCCGCATGTTCTTTTAATGAACTAACGGAAGGGATCCGGATTAATCCGAACAGCTCATCCAGCATCCGTCCCTTGTTTTCTTCAATATAGCTTTCCAATAATTGCATGTTATTTATTTTTAATCAACTAAAATTACAACTTTTATTTATGTCAGTTTAGGATAAAAGTCAGTCCGGGCAACATAACCTTTCTCCCTGGCCTTATTTCAACGGAAAATGTTTTAAAATTAAAATAACCCCGGAGGACAACCAAAACTGCACGGTTCTTGTTAACTTTGTCTAAAGACTTAAAATTATTAATAACTATGAAAAGAGCTTTATTAAATGGCAGATACGCCACAAAATCTATGGTCCTTCTCCTTGCAGCCTCACTTATGCTGAGTTGCAGCACGATGAACCGTGCCGAGAAGGGAGCGGTCATCGGCGTAGGCGCAGGTGCAGCCGTAGGGGCCGGGATAGGGAAACTGGCCGGCAATACCGGATTGGGGGCTGTCATTGGTGCCGCTGTTGGTGGCGCCGGTGGTGCCATGATTGGAAAATACATGGATAAACAAGCCAAAGAGATGGAGGCTGAGATGGAAGCCGCCAAAGTGGAACGCGTCGGCGAAGGCATTAAAGTAACTTTTGATTCCGGGCTTCTGTTCTCAATTAATTCCAGTGATTTAAGTGCTAAATCGAAACAGGAACTGACCAATTTCTCAGAGGTATTGAACAAATATCCTGATACCAACATTTACATCGACGGTCACACCGACGACACCGGCTCCAACGAGTACAACAAGACCCTTTCGGAAAAAAGGGCCAACAGTGTAGCCACTTATCTTGCCAATCAGAAGGTCGAACGCACCCGTTTTACGGTCAGGGGCTTTGGCGAAGATCAGCCAATGATTGAAAACACCTCTGAAGCCAACCGGGCACAGAACCGCAGGGTTGAAGTGATTATCGTGGCCAATGAAGAACTGGTCAAACAGGCTAAAGACGGTTCCTTACAGATCAAATAATTTTAAAAGGATTAGGTCCAAATCAGACGGAGAGCTTTTATTGGCTCGATTGAAAATTTGACCATCAATAGAAAACCTTTAGGTCAGTCGTTTAAGCCTTGTGGCATGAACGCTGACCTTTTTTTTTACCCTGGAGTCGTGGCCGATAATTTCTGTAAATAATAAGCGTGAGAATTATTGGGAAGAGTAAGCCGCAACCGGCACCCTGACCGTTCAATATAATACGCTATTATAACCTGCCGAAACACACCGGATCAACGGTCGCCGCCAAAACAACAAAAAGCCCTGTAATCCAAAGGAAAACAGGGCTTTTAAGTTCCTAATCCAACTAAACTAAAACAAGTGAAAACAATTACTAATCTCTATTCAATTTCAAATCAACACCAATATTCCAAGTACAATTTTAATGCCAAAACAAAGTTCAAACTGACAATTGGGATATTTTTAACAAAATAAATAATTATCCTGCCTCACTCCTTTTAAATCTGACCTGTCATGAATTAAACGAACCCGACGTACCGATTACCAAAAATCTATTGAATACTGTTCAACTCTTTCACTGCATAGGTTGCTTCACGCTCCCCGGCCTTCATCAGCCACTGAGGAACGATCTGATCGAGGAAACTCTTCTTTTGACGAACCAATTCATCCATCTTCAACCCGACATATCTCTGAGCTTTATCCTTTGACGAAATGTCAGGATAGGGCAATTGCTGATTATATCCTTTGGCAGCCAACAGTCGCGACAGATTGAGCCGGGCCTGCTGAATCTTATCCAGTCCATTGCCGATCAGACGGGAGGTCTCCAATGGCGCATGGAAAGCCCCGCCATGACTTGCAGCCGTAAAATCCCACCGCCACTGAGCCTGCCTGATCAGGTGAAGGGCCGGTGTCATCGAGGTTTCATCAACCCCATTCTCCCATGCCAACTGAGCCTCGGAGTGAGCATAAACGAGCTGTATTTCCAATTGATCACGAATCTCCTTGATCTTATCCTGCCTTTCGTAAACATCCCTGACCAGGTTAGCGGTCTCTTCACGATGACAAACCTGACATGAATTGGAGATATTATTCAGCGGACTTTGAATATGATGATCGGTGAATTTCTGCCCCCCTTCGCTGATGAAAGGCATATGACAATCGGCACAGGCAATTCCCCTCTTGTAATGGATGCCGGTTTGAAACAATTCAAAATCGGGATGCTGGGCTTTTAACATTGGCGCTTTACTCATCGCATGGGTCCAGTCGGAAAAATCGATGCTGTCGTAATAAGCTTCCATATCTTCACAGGCGAACCCGTTTTCCCAGGGGAAAGTAAGATATGCAACACCTTCAACCTTCTTTTTATTGAAATAGTATTCAACATGACATTGAGCACAGACCAGCGAACGTAGTTCCTGGTGGGTGGCATTTTTCAGGTCTACCCCCCTTATTTGCATAGCCTCGATCAGCGCCGGCCGGGTGATGGTAAGATTCATCGTCTTGGGGTCGTGACAATCGAGGCAACCAATTGAATTAACGATATCAGCGCCTTTCTCTTCCCAGGTACCGCTGTAAAAATCGGCCGCGCCCATCGTACTCATCAATCTTGGGACATCGGGGCTCTTGCATGTCCAGCAGGTATTGGGCTGGGGGGAGTGCTCCCCAGCCATCGGTGCGCCGGTACGTAAAGTAGTCCGAATATCCTCAATCGCGTAATAATGGCCCCTGGACTGTTTGTATTCTTTCGAAAAAGCGTAACCATCCCACAAAACCACCAACCGTGGATCTTCTTCCAGAAAGTCACGGGTGGCACTCCCTCCGTGTTTACTTCTGAACATGGTATCAGAAGTCTGTTTCCAACTAACATATTCGCGGGGAAAATTGGTGCCCCACACTTCGCTGCGCGGCTCTTTATCTCCGAAAGTTACCTGGGGTGTATAGGCGAAAAGCGCCTCGCTACGCCGTTCCACGATCGAGGATGCCAGTAATCCCAATAAAAACACGACTACCAGAGTGCCAAAGAATATTAGCCACCCTATCCATGGCTTTTTGCGGATCATTTCGTTGATTGGTTTCATCTTTTATGAGTTGTATTTATAGGTTTTTGTCCTGAAAAACATCCATAACAAACATTAATCTAAACCACTAATCTAATGCTCCATCCATTCAGGCACCGGCGATTCGGGCAACGGCACCCGCGCATTAGGAACACTGCTTAGACTGTTTACCCGTCCGTGCGGAACTTCCCGGTGACACTCCCAACAATTACGCTCATTGCGAAAGTGCTGATAGTCCTTCGTGTAAGATAACAAACGATTATCGGTCAACAGAGGCTCGTGGCAACGCAGACAGTTTTGCTTTACCACTTTCTGACCCGGTTCCAGGATAAAAATTACCTGGGGTTCTCTCCGTAACGTGAAAATAGTGGCATGACGCATCCCATCCTTACCTTTGAAATAATAATGGTTAATTATATTGTCATGCGGGACATGGCAATCGTTACACGAGGCCCATTGCCGGTGTGAACTGTGAAACCACGTGCTATACTGCGGAGCCATAATATGACAGTTAACACATGTTTTGGGGTCATCGCTCAGGTAAGTTGGGGCTTTGGATACATAAACAAGAAACACGATCAATCCAAAGGCGATTCCACAAGACACCACGACAGGCAAAAGCCATCGCCGAGGGGGAGAAAACAGCCGGATGATCCTTGCGATTTTCATGTTTGCAGAACTTTAAGACCCTTTGCATAAAGATAATAAAAGTCATTCTAAAAACAAAAGAATGGGCAAGAAGTGTATGAATGTTTGTTTTACGCATCGATGAAATAACCGTATGCCGGAATAGACTTAAGAAAACAGTGCTAAGTCAAAGGATGTTTTTCACTGAGGAATCACGCACCACTAACGAGGTAGGCAGAGTCACGATTTCTGCGAAGCCGGGATTTCCGATTGACTCAAAGAAAAGCCGGGCGGCGGTACGTCCCATCTCTTCGGTAGGATGCATCACCGAGGTAAGTTGAGGATCTGTAACGGTTGCATGAAAATCGTCGGTAAAACCAACCAACCCGATATCTTCTGGAATATTCAATCCTCGTCTTTTGATCTCTTTCATTGCCGCGAAAGCCACCGTATCATTAATGCCAAAGATGGCATCGGGGGGAGTGGATTGATCGAGCAGTCGCGCGGTGGCACGGGTGGCATCTTCAGCAGTAAGGTCACACTGTTCCAAAAGATTTCCGTCCAGTTCCAGACCGCAAAGCCTTAACCCCTTTCGGTACCCTTCCAGTCGTTCTCTTGATATATTCAATTGCAACGGTCCGGAAAGATAAGCTATCCGGCGGTACCCGTTCCTGAAGAAATGCTCGGTAATATTTACAGCGGCTTCACAATTATCAACTTCAACAATAGGAACTTTCCCCTTAAGGCAAACCCTGTCAAAAAAGACCAGCGGCACCTCATTCCTGATCAGTTGCTCAAAATGGTCAAATTGATCAGTCTCCCGACTAAGGCAGACAATTAACCCGTCGACCCGAGTCTTTATTAAGTTTTGAACCGACTCAATCTCTTTTTTCATCGACTCGTTCGAGGAGGAGATAACCAGATAATACCCCTGCTTCTTGGCTTCCTGCTCAATGCCCCAGATAATGGAAGCATAGAAATGAGTTACCAAATCGGGAACGATTACCCCGATCATTTTGGTCTGTTGTTTCAGTAATCCCATTGCCAGAGGATTAACTGTATAGTTCCATTCAGCAGCCAAAGCCTTAATCCTTGCCGTCAATTCAGAACTGACATCAGGATGATTCTTCAGGGCCCGCGAGACTGTGGAAATTGAAACGTTCAGTTCTCTTGCCAAATCTTTTAATGAAACTTGTCGTCGAGTCATATTACAAAACTAATTGTTTTCAAGTAATGATGAATTTGGGGGGAATATTAAAATATGTTCTTCAACATTTTTTCGCAATCGCAAAGCTTTGCGGACGGCAACTGAGGATTCGGGCTGTTGCTATTAATACTAAAATTGAGAATCTTTGTTCGATCAATTGTAATCCTGACGATATATAAAATAAAGATATGCAATACATCTCTAATACAAGAAAACTGGGCAATAGCGGACTGGTTATTCCTCCAATCATTTATGGAACCAGTTTCATGGGAAACTTGTATCACGAATTGCCTTTCGAGACGAAGCTGGAAATCATGAAAAAATGGTTCGAGGTTACCGGTTCAGCACCCATGATTGATAGCGCCGGAAAATATGGTGCTGGCCTTGCACTGGAGGTGATTGGCAAAGGTTTAAAAGAACTGGGCATTGACAAGGAGTCCATTGTCATCAGCAATAAACTGGGTTGGTACCGCGTCCCGTTGAAGACCCCTGAACCGACTTTTGAACCCGGCGCCTGGGTCAACCTGAAATATGATGCCGAACAAAAGATCAGTTATTCCGGAATACTGGAGTGTTGGCAGCAGGGGTGCGAGCTTCTGGGGGGGTATTACACACCGCAGGTGGTTTCGGTACACGATCCTGACGAATATTTGATGGCCGCGAAAGATTCGGTTGACCGCGAGAAACGTATCCATGATATTCTTGAAGCCTATAAGGCTCTGTTCGAACTGAAAGATAAAGGAGAAGTGAAGGCCGTTGGGATCGGAGCCAAGGATTGGCTGGTCATCCGGGAACTATACGACTATGTGAAATTCGACTGGGTGATGTTTGCCAATAAACTGACGATCTATCATCACCCTCCGGAGATTATCCGTTTTATAGAGAAAATCCACAATGATGGGGTGGGAATTATCAACTCGGCCATCTTCAATGCCGGTTTCCTGACCGGAGGCGATTTCTTCGATTACCGCAAGATTGATCCGCAAAACAGTAAAGACCAGGAGTTGCTGGCCTGGAGAGATAAGTTTTTTGCAGTCTGTGAGAGATTTAATGTTTTACCAGGTGATGCTTGTTTGAAATTTGCCCTGGCAATGCCCCAAGTTAACGCGGTCGCCTTAAATCCAAGTAAGCCATCGCGTATCGGACGAAACACCGAAGTTTTGGCAATGGATCTTCCTGCAGCATTTTGGCAGGAGTTGAAAAAAGAAGGTATTATAGATCAACAATTCAGCTATTTGCCATGATAATTGATTCGCATCACCATTTCTGGAACTACCATCCGGTAGAATATGACTGGATTGATGAACCAATGAGCGCTATCCGGCAGGATTTCCTGCCCCATCAGCTCAAAGCCACTATCGGGGAAGCCGGGGTCGATGGAGTCGTTTCTGTTCAGGCACGCCAGATGATTGAGGAAACCGACTGGTTAATCGGGATGGCCAGACAATATCACTTTATCAAGGGAGTTGTAGGCTGGTTACCATTAATCCAACATGACATAGAGAAATTACTGAATAGTTATACCAACGAAAACAACCTGAAAGGTCTCCGTCATGTGGTTCAGGGGGAACCCGACCCGGAATTTATTCTCCGTAAGGATTTTAACCACGGCGTTTCCCTACTGAAAAAATACTCCCTCACCTACGATATCCTAATCGTTGAACGTCAGCTCCCCAATACCATCCGTTTTGTCGATCAGCATCCCGATCAACCATTTGTATTGGATCATATTGCAAAACCCTTGATCGGTAAAAATGAGATATCACCATGGCGGGAAAATATCCGGGAATTGGCCAAACGAGAAAATATCAGTTGTAAAATATCCGGGATGGTCACCGAAGCTGATTATCACAACTGGACCCCCGAACAGCTCCAGCCTTATTTTGATGTAGTCCTTGAAGCTTTTGGCCCCGACCGTTTGCTCTTTGGTTCTGACTGGCCGGTATGTCTGGTTGCTACGTCTTATCATGCATGGCTTAAATTGGTTAAAGATAATCTAAAGGCCTTCTCACAGAAAGAACAGGAGAAGATAATGGGTGGTAATGCAATAAAGATTTACAATTTAGAAAATACAGAAGTTCAATAATTGCTAAAAGCAGGCGGCCAGCCTCCGGAAACAATTATAAATATTCACCTATAAAAACAGTAAAAATGAAAGCAATTCAAATTATATCACCTAATCAAATCACGATCGTAGACCGTCCCGTTCCTGTAGCCGGAAACGGTGAAGTATTGCTAAAAATCAACTATATTGGCTTTTGCGGTTCCGACCTGAACACCTATTTAGGGAAAAACCCAATGGTGCAGTATCCCCGTGTTCCGGGACACGAAATATCGGCCATGATCGAAGCGATCGGAGCAGAAGTACCCGATAATTTCCGAATCGGACAAGCGGTAACGGTCGTACCTTACACCAATTGCGGCCAATGTTCTTCGTGCAGGAAAGGCCGCTTCAATGCCTGCCGTTACAACCAGACCCTGGGGGTTCAGCGCGATGGTGCGATGCAGGAATATATTGCCATTCCCTGGCAAAAACTTATCATCGATGAGTCACTCTCGACCAAAGAGTTGGCAATGGTTGAGCCCCTTACTGTAGGCTTCCATGCTATTGATCGGGGCCGGGTTACCGATATTGACACAGTAATGGTATTTGGCTGCGGGTTAATCGGTTCCGGGGCCATAATCAGGGCTGCTTTACGCGGCGCAAAAGTTATTGCAGTGGATATCGATGACCAAAAACTCGAATTAGCCCGAAAAATCGGAGCAAGCCACTGCATCAATTCCAAAACGACCAACCTTCATGAATCGTTAATGGTAATTACTGATGGCCATGGCCCCGATGTGATTATTGAGGCCGCCGGAAATCCAATCACCTACCAATCTGCTCTTGACGAAGCGGCCTTTGCAGCCCGCATTGTTTGCATCGGTTATGCCAAAAACGACATCAGTTTTGCCACCAAATTATGGGTCCAGAAAGAAATCGACATCATGGGATCCCGTAATGCCACCCCCTCCGACTTTGAAGCAGTAACCAACTACTTGAAAAAAGGGACTTTCCCGCTTGATGAAATGATTACCAGGGTAATCCAACCTGAAGAGGCCGCCGAGGCTGTGAATGCCTGGGCTGCCAATCCGGGACAGGTGATGAAAATATTGGTGAAGTTTTAGGGGTGGAATAGGGAAGGAATTTTTGAATAATCAACCGGAGATTGTCTCCAATATGAAGATTAAACAACAATAATTCGATCCGTAATGAAAAACATCTTCCGTAAAACAAAACGGCTGGGCCTGCTGACAATTGTGCTTAGCACGATGGCATCCGCGCCATCCTTTTCGCAGAAATTTGAGCCAACACTAGAATCCTTCCAACAATACCGTTATCCCGAATGGTTCCGCGATGCCAAGTTTGGGATCTGGTCCCACTGGGGGCCTCAGGCTGTTCCGCGTCAGGGCGATTGGTATGCTAAACGAATGTACCAGGAAGGCGGAGATGCTTACAAATACCATGTCGAACATTACGGCCATCCTTCCCAATTCGGCTATAAAGATATTATCCCGCTCTGGAAAGCAGAACGGTGGGATCCTGACAAACTGATGGCTCTTTACAAAAAGGCAGGCGCCAGATATTTCGTGAGTATGGCTACTCACCATGATCATTTTTTCCTCTGGAACTCGAAAATTCATCAATGGAACTCAGTGAACATGGGTCCGAAAAAGGATGTCGTAGGCTTATGGCAGCAGGTTGCTAAAAAAGAGGGACTTCGTTTCGGGGTTTCCGAGCATCTGGGCGCCAGCTATACATGGTTTCAATCCAGCCGCGGAGCAGATAAGAACGGTCCGATGGCCGGTGTTCGGTACGACGGAAACAATCCTGAATACGAAGATCTATACCACCCGAAGACCGCTCCTGATGATAAGGAATGGCTGACCAATAATCCGGAGAACCAGAAAGACTGGTTGAAAAAGGTTACCGAACTGATCGATCTTTATCAACCCGATCTTCTCTATTCAGACAGCGAACTGCCCTTCGGCGAAGTGGGACGGACCATGCTGGCCCATTATTACAACCAGGATATGGCCAAAAATGGCGGAAAACTCGAAGCGGTCTATAACTGTAAATTGCGTCCCTCCGAAGGACGCTGGGTGCAGGATATCGAGCGAGGAGCCATGGATTCGATCAGTCCCTATCCCTGGCAGACCGATACCTCTATCGGCGATTGGTACTACCGCACCGGGCAGAAATATATGACCGGCACTGAAGTGATTCAGATGCTTGTCGATATAGTAAGCAAGAACGGAAACCTGTTGCTGAATGTGGTACAAACCCCTGAAGGGGATCTTGAACCCGATGTGATGACGATACTCGAAGAGATTGCCTGCTGGACTCCGGTCAACGGAGAGGCTATTTACGGCACACGCCCCTGGAAGATCTACGGAGAAGGTCCATCCACGATGAAAAAGCAGGAAAAAGGGCATTTCGGCGGAGTAAAGGATGTACGCAGCTACGAGTCGTCAGATATCCGCTTTACGGTTAAAGGCGAAACC
The DNA here is from genome assembly GCA_964632305.1 of uncultured Prolixibacteraceae bacterium. Classification (GTDB taxonomy): domain Bacteria; phylum Bacteroidota; class Bacteroidia; order Bacteroidales; family Prolixibacteraceae; genus CAZWBR01. Next base: position 49,758 of record CAZWBR010000022.1, on the reverse strand, counting down.
CTTTATGCGTTTTGTATGGACACCCCAACGAGCGATATACGAATTACTTCACTGAGTAAGGACTCTAAATTAACGGATCGACCAGTAGCCTCCGTGAAGATGCTTGGCGGCAGCGGAAAACTGGATTGGAATCAGCATTCCGATGGTTTGGTGATCAAAAAACCTTCGAGCCTACCCGACTGGAAAGTGATTGTTTTTGAGATTAAGTTCAAATAGGGTTTCGCGAACTGATCCAGATCCTGTTCGATGATTTTTGTTTTTCAGGATCAGCATTTTATATTATCGTAGCCATCTTCGCAAAAAGACTGCTGATGGATCATGTAAAGTTATTTTTGCACCTCCAGCAACACTCTTCCCGGAGATGGCTATTTTGATGGGATTTATTCCTGATTTATCATTAAGGACTAATTTCGTATGACGACAGTATTAGAAAACCTGTCGATTAATTGGCCAAAGATTAATACCAACATCTGCCTGTTCGATTAAGATTTCCGGCTCGATTGATTCTGAGATTGAAACAAAACCGCCTATAATTTCGTAACTTTATCGACTTTCCTAAGTTTCTGAAAGGTATAACCACATGCATAATTGTACTAAGAAATTAACTTGTAAGAAGGACCGTATTTTACTCTTAGAAAAAAATGGTTTTCCCGTTTGGGATTGCCCGACATGTTTTCGACGCTTTACTTTAATTGAAAATGCAAATCAACATCTTTCCGAAGTTTATTCAGACAATTACTTCTTTAATGCAAAAGGCGGATATGCAGATTATCTGGATGAGAAGGACATCTTATATCGATACGGTAAACGTTATGCAAAGATTCTTAGCCGTCACACCTCCCCGGGCAGGCTCCTCGATGTCGGCTGCGCGGCAGGCTTTATCATGAAGGGATTTGAAAGTTCGGGATGGGAAGTCCATGGAATCGAACCCAACGCAACAATGACCCGTTACGGCAAGCAGGAATTGCACCTCGACATCCAAGCCGGTTCGTTTGAAGAATATTCGTCAAATAATCAGTTCCGCCTCATTTCGTTAATCCAGGTTATCGGGCACCTCTATAACATTGACAAGTCCATGATTAATCTCTCACGACTTCTCGAACCCAAGGGAATGGTGCTGGTCGAATCGTGGAACATGGATAGTTGGGCAGCCCGTCTCTTCGGAAAGAACTGGCACGAGTACAACCCACCAAGCGTTGTCAATTGGTTCTCCAATAAATCCTTAAAAAAACTATTCCTTGATTACGGTTTTGAACTGATCGATTCAGGACATCCAAACAAACAAATAAAACTGGGACATGCGCTTTCGATTATTGAAAATATGACTCCCAACTTCCTGCTTAAGAAAAAAATAATCAGTTCACTGAACTCATTATTTGGCAAATGTAGTATTCATTATCCACCATTTGATTTAAAATGGTATATCTTCAGGAAACAGTAGTCCTTTCACTTGTAGACAGGGAAACGAATCCGAAAATCATTCCCCTCCAGTCGCTAACCCCTTTGTACCCTTCCCTCTGCACTTACCTGTTTTATTGGGGAAGAGTTATCACCTATGAATCCTAACTCCCTGGCATCGAAATACCTCAAAGATCATTTTATAGAAAAACAAGTATCCGTTAGATAACCAGGTCAGAAACAAAAGGTGCCATCAAACGGTCTTTCATTGTAACTAATGATCATTAAGCAGATAGCACAATCAATGACTATTAATGACCATCTTTGACGACCTATGACTATCATTGACTATTTCTGACGAAAAGAAAATCCAATAAGGAAAGCAAACTGATTTTCCGCTTATATTTTTAGTCAAATTCGTACATTTTTCTGAAACATTTTGTATATTTATATTACTGAATCTGAATACAAGAGCAGATCCATAATCATATTGTTATGGAAACCAAGAAGTCGCCGCAAGCAGATTTGGAAAACAAGAAGAATTACTTCTTTGAAATCGGGATGATCCTCTCGTTGGTGGCGATACTTGTGGCCTTTAATCTGTACAGACAAGTTAAACCTTCTCATAAACTTGGAGAAGTATCGATACGACAGGTTGAAGAAGAAATTATGCCAATCACACGAGTTGAAAAACCTGAAGTCGTAGTCGCCCCCCCCCCTTCTCCCAGGATCATCGAAATCCTGAATATCGTCAATGATGAAGTAAAAATTGAAGATGAATTGCAGATCGAAGAATCCGAAGCTACAGCAGAGACAAGAATTGATGTCCACGCCGTTTCGCAGATCGCCCAAAAGGAGGAAGAGGAGAAAGAGGAACAACAAATCTTCGTGGTAGTGGAAGATATGCCCGAATTTCCGGGCGGCGAACTTGGCCTTCGTACCTATATTGCATCGGCACTCAGATATCCCTCCGTCGCTCAGGAAAACGGGATTCAGGGAACCGTATTCGTTGGCTTTGTCGTTGACAGAGACGGCAGCATATCCAATGCTAAAGTTATCCGGGGCGTCGACCCCTACCTCGACAAGGAGGCCTTACGGGTAATCAATAGTCTTCCCAAATGGAAACCAGGCAAGCAGCGTGGTAAAGCGGTAAGAGTTTCCTATTCCGTACCTATCCACTTTGTCCTAAAATAATTCATCTATTTACAACCTCGATCAGATTTATTTAGCGGCTCTCAAATCTGCCATCGTGATTGGAACTATTTTCCGATGCAGAAATTCTTAAAAATATTACCCAAGACCTCGTCAGTGGATATTTCACCCGTTATTTCGCCCAGATAGTGCAAACACTCGCGGATATCCTGCGAAAGAAAGTCACCGGTGACGCCGTTATGCAGACCGTCGATAACCCGGTTAATTGCACTTTGGGCCAGGGTGAGCGCCTCGAAATGGCGCACATTGGTCACTATTACATCTTCCTGATTGATGCGCGACAGATCAAGCGTGGAGATCATCTCTTTTTCCAGCAAGCTCAGATTCTCGCGATTCTTTGCCGAGATAAAAATTAATGCTTCCGTTTCATTAACCGGCATCTCCTTCATCGCGTGAACCAGCTCTTCACTGGCAAGATCAGCTTTATTCCCGACAATGATCAGTTTTTGCCCGGTTATCTTCTTGCGGATCTCTTTTATCCGGTTTTTAATCAGAGAATATGAATTGGTAAGGTCTACAACCAGTAAGACAATCTCGGCCCGTTCCAGCTTGCGGTACGATCGTTCAATACCCATCGCTTCGATCACATCTTCCGTTTCGCGAAGACCGGCTGTGTCGAAGAAACGAAACGCGATCCCTTCGATGTTGACCACATCTTCGATCACATCGCGGGTGGTACCGTGTATATCCGACACGATGGCTTTTTCCTCATTCAGCAAAGCGTTCAGCAGGGTGGACTTACCCACGTTGGTTTCGCCCACTATCGCCACCGGAATACCGTTCTTCACCGCGTTACCCAGTTGAAAGGAAGAGGTCAGCTTATGTAACAATTTCTCAATTTTCTCAGCCAGGGCGATTAAGGCTGAACGATCGGCAAACTCAACCTCCTCTTCACTGAAATCGAGCTCCAGCTCGATCAGCGTGGTAAAATGCAGTAATTGATTTCTTAACTGATTAATCTCGTTGGAAAATCCGCCGCGCATCTGGTTAAGGGCCAGCTTATGAGCCGCGGCATTCCCCGAAGCAATAAGATCGGCCACCGCTTCGGCCTGCGAAAGGTCCATCTTCCCGTTAAGAAAAGCCCGTTGGGTAAACTCTCCCGGACGGGCCAGCCTTGCCCCCCTGACGATCAGGAGTTGCAGGATCTGTTGCTGAATAAAGACCGATCCATGGCAAGAGATTTCCACCACATCTTCACCGGTAAAGGAATGGGGCGCTCTAAACAGAGCCATTACGACCTCATCGATCACCTCGCCGTTTTGCCGTATCGTACCGAAATGGAGCGTATTCCCCTTTTGATCACATAACTTCTTTGCACTGTCGGGAGCAGAGAAAACACCTTCACAAACAGCTATCGCCTCCTCACCGGAAAGACGGATCACCGCGATCCCTCCCGTTCCCGGAGGGGTGGATATTGCACATATGGTAGCCTGATCAATCATGGTACTCGATTTTGTTATGCAAAGATAAGAAGAGATTGTCAGAAGTGGGGCATCCCGATTCTGCCGGACTCATTTAAAAAGAGCATTACTGATCAGAAATTGTCCTGAAACAAATTTTCCATCTCTTTGAATAACCACCCCGGATAAGAACAATTCAAAAAAAAATGGTAACTTGGTGGTTATCTTAAAATAGTTACCCTATGAATCCCGATCAGTTTATCTTCCATAAAGAGAGAGACCGTTTGGCTGACTTTCCCACCACGGCAACCAATCATTTTAATGATGCCGACGATGCCCGTGAAGAATTGGAGAAAGGGACCAAACGGCTGGCCGAACTCCAGGACCGTCTCTATGCCCAGGACCAGCAGAGCTTACTGATTATCTTTCAGGCCATGGATGCCGCCGGGAAAGACAGTACCATCAAACATGTTATGTCGGGAATCAATCCGCAGGGTTGTACCGTCACCAGTTTTAAAGCCCCTTCGGCAGAAGAATTGGATCACAACTATCTCTGGCGATGCATGAAGGTGACCCCGGCTAAAGGTGATATTGGAATATTCAACCGCTCCTACTACGAAGAGGTGCTGGTGGTGCGTGTACACCCCGAATTGCTTGGCTACCAAAAACTACCGGTCACCTTCGAAAAAGGGATCCCGGATGAAGCTTTCTGGCAAAAACGGTACGAGGACATCAATAATTTTGAACAGCATCTTACCAACAACGGTACCCATATCCTGAAGTTTTTTCTCAACGTCTCAAAAGAGGAACAAAAGGAGCGCTTTCTGAAAAGAATTGACGACCACGAAAAAAACTGGAAGTTTTCCATCAATGATGTTACCGAAAGGCAATACTGGAAAGATTACCAATGGGCCTACGAACAGATGATGCACCACACATCGACCAATCATTGCCCATGGTATGTGATCCCGGCCGATAAAAAATGGTTTATGCAACATGTGGTTTGCAACGTTATTGTCAATAAGCTCGAATCGCTCGATCTCCACTTTCCACCTTTATCAGTCAAACACATGGAGGAATTGCAGCAAGGGAAAAAGATGCTGATGAACGAATAACCCTTTCCGGGTATCCCTGGCAGGCCACCAAAGGGTCTGCCCTCTTTTTATCCCATCGGGACGATTACCATAGTTCCAAAAGGTTATTATTCATTTCAGGTAGCGACAATTATTTTAACCGATCCAATCACTGTTCCATTTTCCCTAAGCGGGACTATTTCCCCGGTTATTTATTACCCCAACAGCCATCGCATCACGACCGGGTGATTTAGCCTTAATCTCATCACGGACTATAAATTATCACTGAAGTTGGAGATGGCCTCCGCACTGCTCAAAAAAAGCTTTATTTTTGCCATCCCTGAAAAAGAAGATAAAAGGATGTTCACCAAAGAGGAAAAAAAAGAGTTGATCCGTAAATTCTGGTCCCAGTTCGATGTCTATTGTCTGAGCCATCCGGAACTGGCCAGCCAAAAGAAGAAATGGATCCTGCACGACACCAAAATAAGCCATCTCGACTTGAAGTTTGATGTTGGCCGGGGGTTTGCCATGGTCGCACTGGAGATCAACCACCGGAGCCAGGAACGCCGGCTAAAGGTCTATGAATTAGTGGAACGTTATCGCCCCATGCTCGAAGCCGGATTTCCAAACGGACTAACCTGGGATTTTTGCTTTCTCCGCGACAACGGACAGGAAGTTTGCCGGATATATACCCAAACAGAAGGTGTCGACTTCCACAAAGTATCCGATTGGCATCGTATTTACTCTTTCTTCGCCGAAAACATGATGAAACTTCAGGACAATTTTATGGAAATACAGGAATATTTGTCCGATGAAATATTGAGTATGCTGCGCGAAGAATAAAGGGTTGAGGTTCGAAAGGTGATTGGTTGAAAAAGGAGCATCCCGCAATGCCTTATTATCCTATTGACTCCCGGCAAATTGACCAAAAAGATCCGGGAACAAAAAAAAGGCTCCGTTGGGGAGCCTCTTTCAGTTACAAAATATCAATGGTTCTGGCCGGTTTGGGCTTCACCTCTTCACGCTTAGGCAGGTTGATCACCAAAATACCATCGGTATATTTGGCCGAAATTTTGTCGCCGTCGACGGCCCCTTCAGGAAGGGTGAAACTCCGCTGGAACGACTGATAACTAAACTCGCGACGGGTGTACTTATCCTTCGTCTCGTTCTTTTCGTTACTCTTTTCGGATGAGATCAACAACCGGTTACGGTCGAGATTGACCCTGAAATCCTCTTTCGTTAATCCGGGCGCTGCAACCTCGATGGAAAACGAATCTTCGTTCTCCTTGATGTTGACTGCCGGAAGTGTCATGTTGGTTCCCGAAAAATTCGAGTTGTTCCAATCCATCAAATCCCTCGTGAAAAAATTATCGAAGAATGAGGGAAAAGAAGGAAACATCTTTTCTGATGATTTTACTAGTGTCATGGCCTAATCCTCCATCATTTAATTGTTTAACATTTATATTTTTCAGAATCACTCTTTGTTCGATTCCGATCCATATATTTCAACTGATGTGCCAAAAAACCACCCAAATACCCATTCCCGGCTAAAAAAACTGACACTCACTAATTTAGCAATACAGGCCTCTAAACCGGCTTGACAAAATGACATTTTACCCCCCGAAACACACAAGACAAAAAGACACATATAGCTGATATTCATGCAAATGTGTCATATTTTTTCATAAAAACAGAGGAAGTGCCCTCGGCATCGGAGGGCCTAAAAGAATACCATAACACAGACTAATCACCGCTTCAAATCCATGATTCAATCGGAGTATTTACCTGCTTGCTCTTTCCTTTTTCTAGGGTTCCTGTAACCGAGCATACAGGAACCTTGGAGGAACCTAAGAAGAACCTTAGAGATACCCCGGAGTTGGTCCCTCCCTGATATTGATTTACCACAGATTAAACTACACCAAAATTCAAGCTATTTTTCAGCATCGGTCAGTGGAAACAAACACTAAGTTATAACCCAATCAATCAGGCACTTTCTCATCGGGAAACCGTTTGGCATACTCTCCCCAGAAGAGCTTTACTTCGTTTTTCATCTCTTTATGGAGCATCAAAATACCGAACAGGTTGGGCACGGTCATCAGGGCAATGGTAATCCCTGATAGGGTCCAGACGATGGTGGTATCGGCAAAAGAGGCAACGAAAAAGGCAACAACATAAATCAACCTGAAATAAAGGACTTTATCGACGCCAAACAAAAAAGTCACGGCCCGGTCACCATAATACGACCAGGAGATCGCAGTGGAGAAAGCAAATAACAGAATCCCTATAGTTAGGATATAACGGCCATATTCGCCCAACCAGCTCCGGGTAAAAGCTTCATTGGTGAGGGGGGCGCTGTGCAGCAACGATTTCCCTTCGATCCGGTAGAACTCAGCTCTCTGCAGGATCCCGTTTTTCACTTCCAGCTTCTCGTTAACCGGATTATTGTTTAACTGACGAAGGATCACTTCTTCGGCCAACGACCTCGAACAGATCATCGTTACAGGGGTAACGATCCGGCCATCTTTTACTTCAATGGAACCGGTATAAAGATCAAGGAACTGCTTTTTTGACAAATGATGCTGCAATTGTTCAGCCTGTAGCGGATTCTTATCATCATATACGCCCGACAGAATTTGAATATCGGCTGGCTGAAAGCGATTTTGAAATTTCTCATTCCAGACACCGGAAGAAAGAATAACCAAACCTGTCAGCATACAAATGATCACGGTATCGATAAACGGTTCCAACAGGGCAACCAGCCCTTCAGAAACCGGCTCATGGGCCCGTGCCGCCGCGTGGGCAATAGGCGCGGAGCCTTGTCCCCCTTCATTCGAAAACAATCCGCGATTCACCCCCCGGTTAAAGGCGAAGGAGAATCCGGCACCCAGGAAACCTCCCGTGGCGGCAGTCCCGGTAAAAACATCGTGAAACATCGCGTAGAGCGAAGGGCCAATATTCTGGTAATTATGCAAAACAACCGCGATGGCTCCCAGGAAATAAACCAGCGCCATAGCAGGCACCAATTTGTCGGTAACTTTTGCGATACGCTTAATGCCGCCAAGGATAATCAGACCCAGCACAAGAGCTAAAACACCTCCGGTTACGATTTTACTAATTCCCCAGGTTGAAAATACGGCATTGGAAATGCTGTTGATCTGCGGCAAGCTACCGGTTCCGAAAGAGGATAAAATGGTCGCAATGGCAAATATCACCGCCAGCCATCGCATATTTAACCGGTTTTTCATGTAATACATCGGTCCTCCGGCCATCGTCCCATCGGAAGTCTTTTCGCGGTATTTGTGTGACAAGGTAACCTCAACAAACTTGGTGGTCATCCCCAGCAAAGCAGTGATCAGCATCCAGAATAACGCTGCCGGCCCACCCAAATGGATGGCCAGGGCCACCCCGGCAATATTCCCGGTACCAACAGTCCCCGATAAAGCGGTAGTCAATGCCTGAAAATGGGAAGTATCTCCCGCATCCCCTGCCCTGTCGAATTTCCCGCGAACAATCTTCACCGCATACTTTAAATAGCGAAACTGAGGAAAACGAAGATAGATGGTATAAAAGATGCCCGTCCCAAGAAGCAAATACACAAACCATTGTGCCCCACCAATATAACCATCAATATGGCCAAGAAACTCGTTCAGTTGCCGCATTTAATCATGATATTTTAATTGTTCAGGGGTAAAAATATAAATAACAAGCCGATTTCAATCCTTTATCAGTAAAAAACCAACATATTCTTAATCCACCCTATTAAAAACAGAGGGGCATAGCACTATTCAGCCAAAAGAAGCGAACACCCCCCGGGATCTGAACGAAGAACCGTTAATAGAAAAATTAAGTTAAGAATATCATGAAAACTTTTTGAAGATCGGAAAAAGTTGTAATTTTGAATTAATTGATTTTAAATAATACGTCTTTAAACAAATACCTTACGAGCCATGCTTCCAAAATTTCTTTTAGCTGACAATTCGCAAGTATTACCCGACACTATTTTTGTGATTCACACCGAACAACCACGTTTTATTGTAGGTTGCGATGTTGAAGGATTTAATGTAGATCAGGAGATTTTCTGGATCGATGATGAACCGGAAAGTGAAGAACTGAGAGAAGAACTCCTGCAACAAGCCGAAGAATTCATGGAGCTGGAACTCGAGTACGAGGATGAATTGGACGACGAGGACGAAAACGATAACGGAAACTAACAGACTAACGATGGAAATCATTCAACCGGAAAAGCCCAGACGATTGACGCGTACCCGCCAGGACAGGATGCTGGCCGGTGTTTGCGGCGGGTTGGCCAAATATCTGTTTGTCGATCCCACAGTGGTTAGATTGGTGTTCGCTCTGGCGACCTTTTTTACCGTGGTATTCCCGGGCATCCTGATTTATCTGATCATGTGGATCGTGGTTCCCAAAGAAGATATCTGATCCGGTTATTCTCCCCTGAAATATTACAACTGCACAAATCAGGTTGTATTTTAATTGAACGAGATTAATATCGGTCCCGATTTCTATGCCCTGCTTTATTCTCCAATATCAGGTATTGAGTATCATTATTTGAGATACCGGTTTAATCTTAATCAGCCTTGATGTAAGGAGATTATTTATTAGCCGGCACAAACCATCTCTTCCTGAACCAAAAAGCCACATTGACCAGGGCAATCATCACCGGCACCTCGACCAATGGCCCAATCACTGCCGCGAAAGCCTCGCCTGAATTGATTCCAAAGATGGCAATAGCCACCGCGATAGCCAGCTCGAAATTATTGCTTGCCGCGGTAAAAGAGAGCGTGGTTGACTGTTCGTAGTTCGCCCCAACTTTTTTACTCATCCAGAAAGAGACAACAAACATCACCACGAAGTAGATAATCAGCGGAATGGCGATCCGCACTACATCCAACGGAATTTTCACGATATACTCCCCTTTAAGCGAGAACATCACCATGATCGTAAACAACAGGGCAATCAGCGTCAGCGGACTGATTTTGGGAATAAACTGTCGGTGGTACCAATCTTTGCTCTTCACCCTGATCAGGATAAAGCGGGTCAGGAAACCGGCAATAAACGGGATCCCCAAATAGATAAAGACGCTCTTGGCAATCTGTCCGATGGTGATCTGTTCCACGGCTTCGTTAACCGGCAGACCAAACCAGCCGGGTAGCACCGCGATAAAGAACCAGGCATAGACCGAGAAGAAGAGAACCTGGAAGATGGAGTTGAAAGCCACCAGTCCGGCCGCATATTGGGTATCCCCTTTCGCCAGGTCGTTCCACACAATCACCATCGCGATGCAACGGGCCAGGCCGATCAGGATCAGCCCGTACATATAATCGACATTGAACCGGACAAACACAATGGCAAGCAAGAACATCAGCACCGGACCGATGAGCCAGTTCTGAATCAGTGACAGTCCTAAAACCTTGGTATTGCGGAATACATCGCCCAGCTCTTCATATTTTACTTTGGCCAATGGTGGGTACATCATCACGATCAAGCCTATTGCGATAGGGATATTGGTCGTTCCCGACGACATGCTGTTCCAAAATTCGGATATCGAAGGAGCAGCCCATCCCATCAGAATACCGGCAAACATGGCCAGAAAAATCCACAGCGTAAGGTAACGGTCCAGGAATTTTAATCGTGTCTTTGAAGGCATATTATATTCTTTTGTTTCAGCGACAAGCATAATTAAACGGCTTTTCGGCATAGACGGTGATACTGAAGATCCCGGAACCCGATTGCTTGAATTGATTTAGCTCTTCTTCATCCGGGTATTCCAGCAGCAGCTCATCCGGTATGGTCACCAGCTTTTCTTTTTGGACCCGAACATTGATGAAATCCTGATCCTCCATGATTTGAAGATACTCTTCAATTGGTATCGCACCGGCCACACAGCCGGCGTACATCTCCGCCTGGGACCTAATTGATTCGGGCAGAGCTCCCCTAATCACCACATCGGAAACCGACAGGTGTCCCCCTTCCTTCAGGATGCGATACACCTCCTTAAAAGCTTTTTTCTTATCCGGAACAAGGTTCAGTACGCAGTTACTGATCACCACATCAGCGACCTCCTTTTCCAGCGGCATCTGCTCAATATCGCCCAAATAAAACTCCACATTGCGATAACCCAGCTTTTGAGCATTGACACGCGCTTTTTCGATCATCGCCTCGGTCATATCAATCCCGATGACCTTTCCCTGTTCACCGGTCAATGCCCGGGCGACGAAACAGTCGTTACCGGCACCGGAGCCCAAATCAACCACCACATCCCCCTCCTTAATATGGGCAAACTCCGTCGGCAACCCACAACCTAATCCAAGATCCGCGTCGGGATTATACCCTTTAAGTTGATCGTACTTCTCGCTGAACACCGAATAATCGACCGTTGAGCAACAGCCGGTTGCCCCGCAACAGGAAGACTGGTTCAACAGTTTCGATTGACTGGCGATCTGACTGTATTTTTCTCTTACTATTTCCTTTAAATCATCCATACCTGCAATTTTAATGATCTGCCATTAGTTTTTCTGTGATTAACACCGCATCGGTCACATAACCATGGCATAGAGTATCGAACAGACCCAACTCCTTTATCTTAGCTAAATCGTTGTCGTCGTTCATATCCAGCCCCAGAAGGAGTTCTCTGCAATTGATACTTTTATTTCTTCTCCGAAATTCCTGTATAAACAAAACCGACTGATTGTAAGTTTGTTTCTTATTTGACTCCGGGTCCTCCTTGCCCTTGCCATATTTCAAACCCAGCGCCATTAATGCCCCGGTTACGGCCCCACAGATGAGTTGTTGGCGCCCCAATCCTGCCCCAAAAGCGCAGGCCACTTTCAGACATTGATCTTCACCGAATCCGTATTCGGGGCCAAATGCGACCAGAACCGATTGAGCACAATTAAAACTGTTCCGGAAATAGCGCTTTGCGATTTCTTCTTTTTTCATTTGATTTGAGGTTTTATTTCTTCACTATAAAACTGATAGAAACGATTTCTAATCTCATCTCTTACCCGAATAAACTCACTCCGGATAAATTCATCGGTTCCAACTGCATGTGAAGGATCGTCAAAACCAATATGGAGACGATGTTTAACTTTTCCCAGGAAAGCCGGGCAAGCTTCATTGGCGCCCCCGCAAACGGTGATCACATAATCCCACTCCTCCCCCAGGTATTTATCGACCGAATCGGAGGTGTGGTGACTGATATCGATACCGGCCTCTTTCATCACGGCAACAGCCTTCTCATTCAGCTTACCCGAGGCCTGGGTTCCGGCAGAACATACAGTAAGGGTCGGATCGAACGACTGCAGGAAGCCGTGGGCCATCTGGCTTCGGCAACTATTCCCGGTACAAAGAATCAACACTTTCATAGCAATAGTATTTAGATTAATTGTTCAAAATTGCATTTCAAAGATTAGCACTTACATTCGATATCAGGTATGCTGATCTGGTCCAGAAAACCGGTACAGAGCCCTTTATATTTCGATATTGTCGAGCTACAAAGGCAATAATTGATCTTTAACCCATCGATCTCCCCGTGGATCAGCCCCAGGTCTCTCAACTCTTTCAGGTGTTGCGAGACGGTGCTTCGGCTTAAAGGCAATTGGTCGGAAATATCGCCGGAGATGCAGGTTTTTGTTTCGGCCAGATATTTCAAAATTGCCAACCGGGCCGGGTGCGAGATCGCCCTGGCAAACTTCGCCAGCTCCTGAAGCTCAGCATCGAAATTATCGTTTTTACGCATTTTGTTTCTCCTTTATTTCTTATGTCGCAAACATACGTCATATATATTCTAAATACAAATAATAGACATTACATTTTTATTACAATTGCCAGGATAAAATAGTTGTAAGTAATTTCTGGAAGTTGAAAAAACAGGTATATCATGTCTTCTGAACAGAATCCTCAATCAGTTCCATTTGGGAAAATACACTGAACAATAGGCAGCCTTCCGCCCGATTAAAAGCGAGTTTCAGCCCGAACTAAAAAAAAGGACCAACTGTCTGAGATAACAGTTGGTCCTTAAAACGACCATTTCTAAACTATCTTGTAAAGGTTGAAAAGAGTTTATCCGGGATTAATTTGATGTATTCAAATTAGATTATCCCCGAAATTCAAATTATCTCATTTTCAAATCCCTTAATCACCTAATCGTTATTGTGCTTTTGCAGTTACGTTTCCTTTAATCTGTAATACGACTGTATTATTCGCTGCATTCGAATGGACAGTGACGCTCTTATTGAAGGTACCCACTATTGCCGTATTGTACATGACCTTAATACTCCCTGATTTACCCGGGGCAATGGGTTCTTTCGGCCATTCAGGAACAGTACAACCGCATGAAGCCGATACATTACTCAAGATCAATGGCTTTTCGCCTTTATTAACGAATTGAAATTCGCAATTACCATCGGCACCCTGTACGATGGTTCCATAGTCATGGATATTTTTTTCAAACTTAACCGAATCCTTAGCACTCGTTTGAACCGGTGCCTGAGCATATAACCCGCTTAGACCAACGAATAAAACTCCTAATAATACTACAATCTTTTTCATCTTTTATTAATTTTATTTATTCTGATATTTCATTTACATATTCACGCAACAGCTGTTAATGACCTGCCTTCTCCAAATTTTACTTTACGAATTGTAAACATACGCCATAAGATCGAAGAAAGCAATAATTCAAACTAATAATTTAGTTGCACCAATGTTATATTAGATTGCAACTGAACGCTTGATCGTCTCAACGATCTTATTCAAAAACCAGATACTTAACAGAAATAATCTTCGTTTGGCAAAACGATCAGTCAAAATTCACTACACGATAATCGCTACCGCATTGAACATGGCATAGAAGTTTAAGGAGAAACTATTCACTTGCTGCCCCACCCTATAACTTCTTTTGCAGGGAATTGTTTCTCAGTACAAAATCAAAAAAATGCTATGTAAAATGAAATAATACCTTGTTACCGTTTAGGATTGTCCAAATCATAAATTAAGGTTTAATCTTTTCGTACAACCCCATTAACCGGCTTTGATAGATCTCAGCAATCTGAACCTGATGTTCTCCAATTGGTTTTACCGGTACCAAATCCATTACCTGTTCAGAAGAAAGTCCAGATTCGAAGTAAAGGTCCATTGCAGCTTTTAAAGTTTTCTTTATGGCAACAATACTTTCTACTTCAGTCAGGCCCATTGGATTGCCAAGTCTGGATAATTCCTTCCACTGGAACCAGAAATAAGTAGGCAACATGGCAGAAAGTATCGCGTAGGCTTCCAATTTAGTTTCGGCCACCTCGAAATTTGTTCCCAACACATCCAGTAATTCAAGCACTTCCGCTTTAACCGTGAAGCTTTCTGTAAAATTCATCGGGTTATAACCTTCGTTGATGTAGGAGGTAGCATTGGGAATCATCCGCGCAATACTTGGGGTGTTCAACTTTGAGGCAATTTTCGCGATAGTAATTTTTGGAGCCAATGAGATCACCACTGCATTATTGTCAACAACTCCTGCAATTTTATCAAGTGTTTCCATGATCATCGGCGGATGTAGCGCAATGAAAATTGTTTGTTGATTTGCCGTTTGTTCTAAACTCCCGATTGTGATAAACGGGAATTGAGCATGTAAAGCCGTTAGCATTTCGGTGTTTGTATCAAATACTACAACCGATTTTAGTTTTGTTTTCTTATTGGTAAAAGCCTGAAGAAAGATTTTGGTGATGCGGCCACCACCGATAAAACCTAATGAAAAAGTAGATGTTTTCATAGTAATACTTTTTTAGGATTAATATATTATTTCCGCTTTTTCGTAAACCGAATTAACAACCTCATCAGTCACCGGAGTACCTCCTTTTTTATATCCCAAATCAGTTATCCGCAAGTAGTTATAATCCACAAATCCGGCTTTGTCCAGGATTCTCTTTCCGCAATCAATCGGGCAACCGTCGAGCATCAGGACATTTTTGGTTTTAAAATCTTCGATTGATTTTTCAATGCCTGCCCCCACCACAGCCAGACAATTCATCTTACGCACCCCGCTATCCATAAGTTTACGGGCAACAGCATCAGTAATTTGTCCCAAATCACAGGCTCCGGAACAGGCCATTACAATATATTCTCCGGTTCCACAAAGACAACCACCTTTTTCATTACTTCCCATTTTTTGTTATTTAGAGTTTATATTCGAAACTTAATAAGATATAATCCTGCCTCTTCAATGGCAATTATCTTCTAAAACAAACTGCCATATATTAACCCGGAAATAGTGGCCATCAGCACAACCAGTAACACATAGACAAAAGTTTTCCGGTTTCCCAACACTCCTCGTATTACCAACATATTGGGCAACGACAGGGATGGTCCGGCCAGTAACAATGCCAACGCGGGCCCCTTCCCCATTCCGGAGGCAATTAATCCCTGCAGGATCGGCACCTCAGTCAGTGTGGCAAAATACATAAAGGCTCCGACAATGGAAGCAAACAGATTGGAGAAGATGGAATTTCCCCCTACCAGCGCTGTGATCCATTCATTGGGAATCACCCCGGCAATCATTTGCCCGTCGTGGGTTGAACCCAACAGAAAACCGGCGGTCACCACTCCTACTGCCAGTAAGGGCATGATCTGCTTGGCAAATTCCCAGGCCGATAGGGTCCACGCTTTATTATCTTCATCCTGCCGATCGTACAACGTGATCAGGCTTAAGGCTGTAATGCCGACCAACATCGGGACCAAGGGGCTCAGCTTGCTGTTTTCAATCAGGGCATTGGAGATAAAAGCTGAAGCAGCCGTAACCAGCACACCGGCCAAAACCCACTGCCATTTGATCTTCAGAATGCGGATCAGCGACCATGCCAACCACAGGCCAAAGAATCCGGTGATGTACCATTTATAGTACCAGATCAGATACCAGGCACTGCTGGTATCGCCAGCGGAAGGCGCCCCCCAGTTGGCGAATATCAAAATCAATACCAGCGTAAAAAAATGAAAGAAGGTCTGCCACATCGGTCGCTTCTCAGCCAGGGGTATAATATTCATCTGCTCTTCCCGTTTGGCCTTTTCCTCTTTTCGATAAATCAGCGACATCAAGACTCCAATAATGACACTGAAGCTAACTGCTCCAATGGTACGGGCAACTCCCATCTCAAATCCTAAAATCCTAGCCGTAAGAATGATGGCCAAAATATTGATCGCAGGTCCCGAATACAAAAAGGCAATGGCAGGACCCAGTCCGGCACCCCTTTTGTGGATACTGGAGAAAAGCGGAAGTATGGTGCAGGAACAAACCGCAAGGATGGTCCCCGATACCGATGCGACAGTATAGGCCAGCCACTTCTTCGCGTTGGCGCCAAAATATTTCAATACCGAACCCTGGCTGACAAAAATGGAGATCACACCGGCAATAAAGAAGGCCGGCAAAAGACAAAGTACCACATGTTCGCGGGCGTACCATTTCACCAGGTCCAGCGTGGCAGCAATCGCGGTCGTAAAACGTGCACTTTCCAATGGCAGAAAAAATGCAATGCCAAAAAAAACTGCAATCCAAATCAGTATTTTGATCTCCTTTTTCGATTCCATTATGATTACATGATCACATTAAACAAAAACCCTACTGCTATAATCCCTAATGCCACAATTCCGACAAAAGCGGCAATCATTTGCCATTTCAATACTTTTTTAAGGATAATGATCTCAGGCAATGAAAGGGCAATCACCGACATCATAAAGGCCAATGCGGTGCCTAACGAAACACCCTTTTCAATTAATACACTGACTATTGGAATAATTCCTGCCGCATTGGAGTACATGGGAACTCCGATCAATATGGCCAACGGGACTCCGTACCAGTTTTCTTTCCCCAAAAGGGCTCCCAGAAAATCTTCCGGCACATAACCATGAGCCCCCGCTCCTACGGCAATACCCAGTACAATGTAAATCCAGATCTTCCCAACAATCTCCTTCACCGCCTCGTATCCTTTATCAATACGATCATGAAACGAAAGTCGTTCTTCTGCTTCTTCTTGATGATTTGCTTTCACCTGATAGACCCATTCGGCCACATATTTCTCCAGCCTCAACCGACCGATCAACCAGCCCGATATAATGGCAATGCTCAACCCGGTTCCCACATAAATCAAGGCCACCTTCCAACCAAATAATCCGACTAAAAGAACAATTGCCACTTCATTAATCATAGGCGCTGCAATCAGGAAGGAAAAGGTTACGCCCAACGGTATTCCCGCCTCAACAAAACCCAGGAATAACGGGATAGCCGAACAGGAACAAAACGGAGTAACAATACCCAGCAGCGAGGCAAGAATGTTGCCGGAAAAAAGCGATTTACCTTCCAGCAGCTTACGCGTCTTCTCGGGACTAAACCAGGAGCGCACGATCCCAACAACAAAGATGATCAGTACCAGTAAAAGCAGTACTTTGGGGACTTCGAACAGAAAAAAACGGACCGTCTCAGTCAAATGTTGCCCTTTTACCATTCCAAATAATTCATCGGTCACATAATTGGCAATGGATTGAAGGCTGAGATATAGTAACAACCACAATGGAAGCAACATAGCAGGCACAAACCAGCCATTCATCGACTGGTTAAGCGCAATAACTCTTTCTCTCATCTTAAATACATCGTTCGTAAATTAACGAACATTAAAGTTAAAAAAATTAGACAAATACTCTGAAAATATAATAAACGCCCACTGCAATAAAGAGTATGGCAACTAACCGACGAAACCAGAGCTCGAAATTCTTCATCCCGTTATACACTTCTCCTATTGAACCAACGGAAAATGCCAATATCCAGGCAAGAATAATGACCGGAATACCGGTAGCCAAAGCAAACACTATCGGAAGATACAAACCGGAAGAACTGGAAATCGTCATTGGAACCAGCATCCCAAAATAAAGTACCCCACTGTAGGGGCAGAAAGCCATGGCAAAGATCATTCCAAGCAAGATAGCATCGTACCAATGCCAACTCGATTTCTGCTGCATCCGCGAAGCCAGACCACTCATTCCGGGAAATCTCACCTTGATCACGTCCAGCATAAAAAGGCCGATCAGAATCAATAATGGTCCTAAAAACTTCTCGCCGTATTGCTGAAAGAATCCTGAAAAACGAAACTGGTCGGCTCCCAGGAACAGGATAAAGGCGATGCCAAAATAGGTGATGCCCCGTCCGGCAGTATATAGCAACCCATTAATAAAAACCCGGTTTCGGTTCTCGATGTCCTTACTGATAAATCCCACAGCGGTAATATTGGTAGCCAGCGGGCAGGGACTGATCGCGGTCATTAGTCCCAGCACCAGTGCCGAAAGCCACGGCATGGTGCTGGTTTCTAATATTTTTGTTAAAAACTCCATAATTACAAATTCAGGAGTTTATCCACCTTTTCCTTGATAATAGATTTAAACTTGGCCGGATCTGTACGAGCATACATGAATCCCTCGTTGGTCAGGTTAATCTTCTGATCCCCTTTAACAACCAAAAGCGTTTGTCCCGAAACCTGCAATTTTTTGGCGATTGCTTTTGTGGCATCGTCTTCCAAATTCAACGACTGAAATGTGATTTGGTTCCCGTAAAGATTTTGCAAATCAGCTTTTGCCTCAGCTTCTACAGCTTTACAAGTCACACAACGGGCTGTATTATGAAAATAGTAAGCCTGAATCTTATTCGTCTGTGCATTTACAACCATGGCTATCATAACAAATAACACACTTAGAATTAATCTCATTCTTCTCATCGGTTATTTTATTTTAATCGGTTAAACATTTTTCAAAAGATCAATAATCTGCGAAGTTGAAGGTACACGACCACTCAGCACCACTTTCTCATCGACCACGAGAGCCGGTGTATGCATCACCCCGTAACCCATGATTTTTACGATATCCTCCACCTTCTCCACATCAGCGTTAATCCCCATTTCAGCCACAGCATCACGTGCAACTTTTTCCAGTGCTTTACATTTCGGACAACCAGTCCCCAATACTTTAATTTTCATTGGTATCAATTTTATCAATAATTATTATTCTCTTTCTTCCAATCGGTTAACGAGGTTTCCCGTTAATACGTTTATGCGTCAATCCGTAACATCACTCAGTCATTAAGTCGCTTAGTCACTCTCCCCCCCTTCGCCAAGTCGCCTATTCGCCCTTCGCAAAACAACGAACAAAAAGTTAAAAAAAAATCATTCAAAGATCTTTCCAAACAGCATCCTGGCTTCAGCCCAGTTCTCCCGATTCAGACAATATTTGATTTTAGGCGCCTCTATCTCCCCCTGAATCAAACCGGCCTCCTTCAACTCCTTCAGATGCTGAGATAAGGTAGATTTTGCGATTGGCAATACCTCGGTTAAATCTCCACTGTAACAGCACGACTGTTTTAAAAGCTGACCAATAATATAGATGCGGATCGGATGACCCAGCGCCTTAGCATATCGGGCGGCACGTTTCTGTTCGGAAGATATAATCTCAGTTTTTAGCATACTGTTCGTTAAATACCGAACAAAGATAACCAGATTTTATAAAATACAATAGACAGCATAAAAAAAGTGAACAACACTTCACGGTATTGTTCACTTTTTTCAGTTTAAACGACTAACGCAAAAAGCAGTTCCCCCGTTTTGTATATAAACTACCATTGGGGCAGACAGCTATACACGTCTGGCACTTCGAACATTTTTTACATCCCCGGCAATCGCGGGAATTTCCCCAGCTTTGTCAGTTTCGCGTAGGTCCCCCACCCTTGCTTCATCCAATGTCCCACGACAGGCATCGGAATGATGAATGATCTTTTACTATTGCGGAAGACAAAGGCTGCCCCATCGCCGGTATCCATCACGCAAAGAATATTCAGTTTATTTTGATAACCTTTCCTTTTACCTGAACCTTTTTCCGTCTCAATAATATTAAAAGCGGTATTGCGTCCCATCACCTCGGCCACATGCCCCTGCTTGGCCACCCAATCCGGCCCTTCAAGTGCGGCAATATCGCCAATGGCATAGACGCCGGGCGTATTTTGAACTTCACAATAATCGTTGATCTGAATAAAGCCCGCTTCGGAGAGCGGCAAATCACTGTTTTGCAGAACATGATGCCCTGATGAAGCCGGAATAAAGAGGATCAGGTCGGAATCGAGTCTTGAACCATCTTCAAACACCACACCATCCGGTTCAAAATCAACGATCTTCTTTCCAAAACGCTTGAAAATTTCATACTTACCGAACATCTTGTCGAGCATCGCCAATGATCCTTTTCCCATTTTCGCCCCCGGCTCTTCCATCGGAGCAAAGAAGGTCAGCTCGAATTTATCGCGGAGGCCTTTACGTTTCAGCAGATTATGAATATTGAACATCAATTCGAAACCGGGACCACCACGAACCGCTGATTTATCCTTTGAATTACCGCCAAAGCCAACAGCTATCCGTCCACTCCCTTTTTCAATAAGTCGGTCGAGCCCTTTCTGTATGGCCACTGAGACCTCAGGTTTTCCACAAATCGATAAGGTATTTTCAATACCCTTATGCTTTATCTTATCCGCCCCAATGGCAACGACCAGATAATCATACTCCAACTCCTGGTTCGAGCAAACCACACGTTTGTCGCCCGACTGGATCGCTTGTACCTGATCGATGATCACTTCGAAAGAATACTTTTTCTGAATCTTCGACAATGAAACTTTCGTTTCTTCAAAGTCAATTCCGTGAACAGGTACCCAAATCGAGATGGGATAGAGATACAAATAATCACGCTCAGAAACCAGCGTTACCTTAAACCGGCCACTCTTTTGAAGTTCAATGGCCGTCTGCACCCCGGCAAAGCCACCGCCCAATATGACAACTCTTTTCATGATGAAATAATTCTGAACCACTTATCTACTACAAAAACTTCAGGTGAGCCTTCCTTTAACGGCTCATCATCATATGCATCAGGCCGCCGCCATTCTTTACATTCGAATATCCCTGTTGCTGAAGGAATCTTTGAGCATAAGCTGACCGGGCTCCCGAAGCACAGTAAAGGGTAATTTCTCTTGACGAACCGCCCAGCTCACCGAGTCGCAAAGGCAGCTCATCCAGCGGGATATTCACAGCACCGGGGTAAGCGCCACTGACAAATTCCTCCGATGTACGGACATCCACTACCAACGGTTCTCCTGAATGTCCGGGAGAAGCTGTTTTAGCAGTTCTGGCTGCCATCATCGCTGCTATCCCCCCGCCGTTTTTAACTTTCGTGTAACCCATCTGCGCCAGCAATCGCTGGGCATAGGCCGACCGGGCTCCCGAAGCACAATAGACCACGATCTCACGGGCAGGATTAGACCCCAACTCCTGATAACGCTCCATCAGTTCATCCAACGGGATATTCACCGCGTCAGGATAAGCCCCGCCATGAAACTCTTCCGGTGTGCGTACATCAACGATCAGGGTTGTATTCTCGTCAGCAACCGATTTCTTCTCCGTTTCCCCGGGTTTACTGCCCTCCTCCTCCACCGACTTCAATTCAACCGGCAGAAGTTCTGTTTTAAGATGTTTGAAGCCAATGGTCCGGGTATAACGCTGAAGCGAGGTATGACCACCCGAGATATTGGTTACCTCACTGAATCCGGCGCCAACCAGAATGCGTAACGCCTGATGTCCTTTCTTACCGGTCTCATCGTAAACCATCACCGGACGTCCTGCAGGGATCGATTTCAGATGTTGCGAAAGCAATTCCAATGGTAAATGCAAAGCTCCCTCCACATGGCTTTTCTCAAAAGCAAAAATATCACGTACATCGATAAAGACAGGGTTTTTACCCTTGATAAAGCCATCCAGTTCAGCAGCGGTCACCGAGGGGCTGAAGCCCGAAATCCTGTTTTCAGCAGCATAGGCAGCCATATTGAGGGCATCATTAGCCGTCCCGATCGGAGGCGAATAGGCAAAATCGATATCGGCCAGATCGCCGATCGTCAGTTTAGCGGCAGCGGCAGTGGCAATAACATCGAGCCGTTTATCTGCCCCTTTATAACCAGCCGTCTGTCCCCCCAGCACGACGCCGGTATTACGGTCATAAACCAGAAGTACGGTGACCGTCTCCGCCCCGGGATAGTAAGAGGTATGGTGTTCCTTATGAACCACTACCGCATCGGCATCAATCCCGGCAGCACGGGCCTGTTTCAGCGACAATCCGGTTGTACCGGCAACCGCTTCGAAAACACGCACCACCGAAGTTCCAATTGAACCTTTATAACTATGCGTTCCACCCAACACATTCTCAGCGGCTATTCTTCCCTGACGGTTGGCGGGTCCGGCCAACGGGATCCGCACTTTCTTCCCGCTTACCCGGTGTTCGATCTCCACCATATCACCGGCCGCATAGATATCAGGATCAGAGGTTTGAAGCTGCATATTGACCAGCAAGCCTCCTGCTTCACCAATTTCCAATCCGGCTTCCTTAGCCAGTTGCAACGTAGGCCTTACCCCGATCGATAGTAATACCATATCGGCATCCAGCAATTTCCCGTTGTCAAGCTTCACGGTACGCGATTTTATCTCGGTCACTCCGGCTCCGGTATGAATACCCACGCCATACGAAAGCAATTCATTCTCAATAAATCCGGCAGTCTCGGCTTCCATTATAGCCATCACGTGCGGCATCATCTCCACCACATCAACCTTCAATCCTCTCTTAACCAATGCTTCGACCATCTCCAATCCGATAAATCCGCCACCAACGACCACCGCATTCTTCGGCTTTTTCTCATTCAGGTATTGAGCGATCTTATCCATGTCTTCCAACGTCCAAAGCGTAAAGACATGATCCAGATCGGCGCCAGGCAATGTCGGTGTAACCGGCCTTCCGCCCTGAGCGAGAATCAGCTTTGAATAATCGAATATTTTCTGCTCTCCGCTACGCGTATCGAGAGCCTTAACCTGATGTGCTGCCCGGTCGATCGATGAAACGACCGTATGAGTATGAACTTCAACACCATACTGTTCATTGAAGCTCTCAGGACTTTGCAGGATCAGTTTCGACCGGCTCTTGATGTCACCCCCGATATAATAGGGTAAACCACAATTGGCAAACGAGATATCCGGACCAGCCTCCAGTAAAACGATTTGGGCATCCGGTGAAATGCGGCGTACTTTAGCGGCGGCTGTCGCTCCGGCAGCCACCCCTCCTATAATTAAAATCTTTTCCATTACTATTTTATTCTATTATCGTATTCAACATTGATGATGGACTAAAAATTAGCCATCTCATTTAATAAAAACTCTTTGTTTTTAATCCCCACAAAGCGGGCCACCTCTTTTCCGTTCTTAAAAAGGATCATCGTCGGGATGCTCCGCACTTTATATTTCACGGCCAGCGGCTGGTATTGCTCAATATTCAGCTTCCCGACCTGCTTATTACCCGACAACTCTTCGGCCACCTCGTTCAGGATCGGCGCCATCATCTTACAGGGCACACACCACGAAGCCCAGAAATCAACCAGCATTACCCCTTTCCCGATTTGCTGATTAAAATTTTTATCACTCAACACTTTAATCTTAGCGCTGTCGGCCACCATGGGCATCCGCTTCATCCTTCGGTAGCCTTGAACGATATAGGCCACTATCAATAAAACCACGATGCCGGCAATAATTGCAAAAGTCATACACTCACTTATTTTTGGTTATTAATAAGATTTACTTCTCGGTTTAATCTATCCTTCATCATCAGACCATAGCTTATTTTACTCTTGAATTCCCGGTCCAAAACATCTTTCAATTGATCGGCAGTCGTAACCACACGCAACACCTGTTTCAGATCACCATTATGATAGATTAAGATAAAAGGAACGCTACTCCCGGGATTTACGGATTGGTAAAACGCCTGTAAATTGGGATGATTGTACTCCATATCGAAAAAGTGAACCGAACGATAGGCTCTCTCCAATGATTCAGCGATACGGTAGAGCCTTACACTGTCCGGATCCATGCGTCCGCAAACAATCACGACATCTCTGTGTCGGCTGAGCACCGTCTGCCAGGCTGCTGTATTCTCGATATGTTTTAGATTCGTGTAAAGCATCCTCTCTGAATCGTTAATTATATACCACAAAAATACCCGTATGCAGAAGCTGAACCTAGAAAATGAAACACTTCTAATTCTGCTCAGTAATTGAAACAGCACAACTTTTTTATTGATACAGATCAATCCTACAATGTATGATGCCCACCTGAATTCTTTTGCCGGCCAACACGATAAGCCTGTAAAAGAAAGACATACCGGATAACGCGACTGAAATATCATTCCAGTCGATTAAATATTATCTTTGTTCGGTAGCAATATCTTGAGTAAAGGAAAAATGAAAACGATTGCCGAAACCGATAACGATTTTAGCTGCGACATCCAGGCTCCCTGCTTTCAGACCCTTTCCCCCGAAGAGGTCAATCTGGTGCGTCAGAGCAAGACGCAGGTCCTCTTCCACAAAGGTGAGAACCTGACCAAGCAGGGTGCCTTTGCCTCTTATGTCCTCTTCGTGGTAAGAGGATATGCCAAACAATATGTCGAGGGGAACGGGAAATACAATCAGAATCTGCGGATCATCCAACCGGGTGAGTTTGTGGGTCTCTCCTCCGTTTTCGGGAAAAACACCTTTAATTATTCGGCCGTCGCACTGAGTGACACCCGCGTCTTCCTGATCGAGAAAGAGATACTGGCCAATGTTGTGAAACAGAACGGTCAGTTTGCCTATACCCTTATCCGTCGCTACTGCGAACAGAACACCGTGCTCTACGACACCATTCGCAATCTGACCTACAAACAGATGAACGGACGGATGGCCGATACCTTATTATACCTCTCTTCCGAGAATTTTCCCGGTAATGATATTACCGCCCTTCTCACCCGTAAGGAGATCGCCGAATTTGCCGGCCTCACGACCGAATCGGCGGTTAAAATCCTGAAAAACTACGAGAAAGAGGGACTCATCCTTCTCGAGGATAAAAGCATCGTCGTAATAAACCGGTCAAAACTGGAAGAGATTAGCCATATCGGGTAATCAGTTCCGGCTGGGGCGATTGCCCTGTTTTTCCAAAACAGGCCGATCAAAAATAGGGACACCTAATCGCCCTCTCTCTTAACCGTGTAACTCCCGGAATAAACGACAAATAAAAAGATTCAAAATCGAAAAACGGGAGATCGTCTTTCATTAATCAAACAATCCCTCTTCATATATCATACAGGATAAAAAAACAGGAAACCCCGGGCAGTGTCGGAACACCTACCCGGGGTAAAAAATCTTTAAAGAGTCAGTCGGGTTCTTCCCCGCATTTTAACTCATTTTTTTCAGTGCGATCGCTTATTTTCTGGGCGAAGGACCTTTAAATTCGGGAGTATCGGTCATGCTTAAGGCAGCCTTGTCGCCATCCACATCGAACACTATAAATTTAGGTGTTTCAGCGGTATAAGGAGTCCACAGGCCGTTATCCTTCCCGTTCGGATTGCCGTATTTGGCAAAATTAGTCCAGTAATCGACAATCTGCAAGCTCAACGCCTCGTCACCGGCGGTGAAAGGACGCCAACTGTGTTTAAAGGAGTGGAACACATACCACAGATCACAGGAGTGCCATGCACCATTTTCATCACCGGGCAACTGACGTGAAAAGATATAGGCATAAGCAGGTTTACTGCTCTTTTCAGCACGAAGGGCGCAGAAATCTTTCACAGCCGTTGTCGCATCGTTCATATCGTTGGCCGTTAAACCAAACATATAAGGAACATCGGCGATCTCACCTGCACGTGCACCATCACTGAAAGTGCTGGTTAAGACATAATCGTCAATAACAGGACTCCAGGGCAGACGTATTTTGGCCGTATCGGTGAAAGTTTTCGACATCTGTAAAAGCTCATCAAACGAAAGGGCACGCATCTGATCCAATGAACTCTTTTCAAAAAAGTCCATCATTTTCTGATTGGCTACCTGGGCAGAATCGAGTAATACACCCGGTCTTGTTCCGTTAAGGCCACCACCACTCATGCTTATCGCTTTGCTGATCAGGTTTTTTGACAGCGGCGAAACGCATAATGTCTGAACGCTGCCGGCGCCGGCGCTCTGACCAAAGATGGTGATATTGTTCGGATCGCCGCCAAACTGTTCGATATTTCTATTGATCCATTTAAGCGCTGCAATCTGGTCCATTGTGCCATAATTGCCGGAAACACCGTTCGGACTTTCAGCCGACAGAAGCGGATGAGACAGGAAGCCCATAACGCCGAGACGGTAGGTTACAGTTACTAAGATAACACCACGTGAAGCCCAATCTTCGCCGCCATCCATTTCGGGTTCAAAGCCAAAGCCTTCGCGATAACCTCCACCATGAATCCACATCGCGACGGGGAGTTTCTTTCCCTGTTGACCCGCAGCAGGTGTCCAGATATTCAGATAAAGACAGTCTTCGCTGAAGGGAACAGTGCCGCTGGCCCGCCATTCACGACCATAAAAACTTTCAGGATCCCAGGCCACCTGCATGGCAGCAGCGCTATAAGTGTCCGCTACTTTAACCCCTTCCCACGGCATAACAGGCTGAGGTTCTTTCCAGCGCAGGTCACCAACCGGTGGCGCTGCAAAAGGAATTCCTTTATAGGAAATAATCCCTTTCGTCGGGGTCTGCACACCAACAACCTGACCACCTTCAATATTCAATACGGGATTCGATTCCTGGCACGAAGTCAATACCAATGAAACGATTAACAAAAGAAAAAAAGATAAATTTTTCATAAATAAACGAATTAGTGAGAAATTGTATTAGTTAGAAAAAAGCAATTGTTAAATCACATCAACAATTAATTAATTTGGTCCCTTCTGCATCCCCGACGAAAAACATTATGCTCCCTTAATCAAGAATAAAACACAGGAAATGCCATCTAATGTTACACAAATATAATTAGAAACAGGACAAATCCAAATATTGAATCTCTATTTACGCGTTAATTATCAGAACAAAAAGGAGCTTTTCCAGAGTATCGGCCAAACCAATTCACTTGAGAGAAGTAACACGATCAACCATTAATCAGGAATAAAATTATCCCAATACATTTACTTAGTTTTCGTCCGAAGTCTCATTGCCATGGTTATTCGATTCCCCAATTATCCTGAACAACAGAAAACTATAATCGAATTGCATTTAATTTGCTTACCGTCACTTATTTTTTCTCCCGCACCGATGTGGTCAGTAAAATCAACTTCCAACAACAGTCAGGGAAAAAGCTCTGTTGAAGCAGATCCGGCCATGTCGATTCGGCAACAGAATTCCCGGAAAGAGAGAGGCCTGACAGGATAAAAAACCTGCCAGGCCTGCTATAAGACGAATATACAATTCATTAAAACAATCCTTCAACCGAGAAATAACGCTCGCCGGTATCGTACGAGAAGGTCAGTATCCTTGATCCTTTCGGGATTTCCGGGAGTTTTTTAGCGATAGCCGCCAATGAAGCACCCGAAGAAATACCAATCAAAAGCCCCTCTTCTTTGGCTGCCCGTTGGGCATAAGTGAAGGCCTCCTCTTTGTCGATCTGAATCACTCCATCGAGCAGATCGGTATAGAGGTTCTTAGGGATAAAGCCGGCACCAATACCCTGAAGGGGATGCGGGCCAGGATTACCGCCGCTGATCACCGGAGAAGCCTGCGGTTCGACCGCGAATACCTTTAAGTTTGGGAATTTAGCCTTTAACGCCTTGGCCACACCGGTGATATGGCCACCGGTACCAACGCCGCTAATCAGGTAATCAAAACCTTCGGGGAAGTCGTTTAGTATCTCCCGGGCAGTGATCTTTTCATGGGCCTCAATGTTGGCCGGGTTATCGAACTGCATAGGGATCCACGAATGGGGTATTTCGGCCGCCAGTTCCTGCGATTTAGCGATCGCCCCCTTCATTCCCAGTTCGCGGGGGGTCAGGGCCAGCTCGGCCCCGTAAGCGGTCAGGATCCGGCGACGTTCGACCGACATCGACTCCGGCATGGTCAGGATCAACCGGTAACCTTTCACGGCGGCCACCAAAGCCAGGCCTATGCCGGTATTCCCCGAGGTGGGTTCAATGATCACACTGTCCGGCTTCAGGATCCCCCGCTTCTCGGCATCTTCGATCATCGACAAGGCAATACGGTCTTTGATACTTCCACCCGGATTGGTCTTTTCAATCTTGGCATAAACGGTATAATCCTGCGGATATAACCTGTTAATCCGCACGTGCGGGGTATTTCCAATGGTCTCAAGGATGTTTGAATACTTCATAATGATGGATATTAGAATATTATAAAAAAAGCCTTCCTGAAAAAGGAAGGCTTGATATTAAAAAAAATTACTTTTCGATCTGATCAGACAAAAACCTTCCCCTAACTGTAAGTAAACATACAGCAACAACAGGGGTTCATATTTTTATTGATCTTTGTCATAATTCAAAAATACGAAAAAGTTAATTCATTGTTTCAATCAAAGCTGATTTTTTTCATAGTATTTACTTTTTTCAGTAAAACGGAGTTGTAACAGGGACTTTCCCCCGATGGTCTCCTATCGTTTGAAATACCTCTCCCGTTGAATTACCCTGAAATAACCGGGTTGAACCAATGGATATCCCTGTCCCTTCCGTTACAAAAAACAGGTCACGATAAAACCAGTCCATCCCCGGACCTTGCCCGTGGTTTTAGATTGGTTTTCGTTTCCTTTCTCTATGGTTTCTGTATCCTGGCATACAGGAACCATACAAGAACCATAGAGGAACCATACAGATACCCCGGACTTGGTACGACCAAAGACCATCCCAAACCGTATCAATTCCTTTTTGTCCGATAATTATGAATAGATTGATGCCATACCTCCGAAGAATCGGGGTGACCGGACAAAACGGGTAATAATTACATGGAAAGCTTCAGGGAAACCCTTGGGGAGAAAGGAACCGCCTCGGAATAGATGTTGATGGAGTTGTCCTGATCGAGAGGGACCATTTCGAAATTGGAATAACGGATATTCTCCGTATCGAACACGTTGAGGATGGCAAAGCCCGCTTCGCCGTAGAGTTTATTAATGCGGAAGCGGTAGATGAACCCCAGATCGAGGCGGTTGTATTGGCTCTCAACGAACTCAGGCTGCAACAGGGTGCCGCTATTGATGGGAAACCCGGAACCGAAGACATAACTCCCGGAGAGACAGAAAGGTTTCAGGTCGAAGATGGCCGCCAGCTTCAGTTCGTGACGCTGGTCCTGCGGCGCACGGTTAAACTGGTAATCCTGGAAATATGCGAACTTCTCTTCGGTTCGGCTCAGGGTATAGGCGATCCAGGCCGAATGGCCGTGATAATCTTTTTTGATGTAGAAATCCATCCCGTAGCTTCGTCCCTCGCCCAGGTAAACAGCTCCTTTGGCTGTGGCCGTTCCCTGGATGAAACGGGTAAGGCCATCGATGTTTTTCAGGTAACTCTCGACGCTGACGGTCAGGTTATTCTTGTGGTAAGAGGTTCCCGCCACCCAATGTTGGGCCTCCAATACCGGAACTTTCGCGTTGTCGCTGCTGGTCCAGATATAGCGGTAGTTACCCGACTCATCCAGCACCGAGCTTTTGGCGATAAACTGGTTGTATATTCCCCAGGCGGCGTTGAATTTGAGATTATCGTTCAGGGCCAGACTGGCCGAAACACGGGGTTGCCAATAGATTTTTTCAAGATTAACGGGATAGTCGGCCCGCAAACCGATCTTAAAATTAAGGTTTCCCGGCAGGGCGATATGGTCCTGAAGGAAGAGGTTGGCACGGGGTGATTGATCGTTAAGTACCGATTGGGTCACATCGAACGATTTATAGACAAAGCTAACATCATTCATCACGAACCCGGCGCCTGCTTCGAGCCGGTTCGAACGGTTGAGGGTAAACCACTGATCCAGATTAAAATTGTATTCAGAGATCATGTTTTCGCCGCTAATCTTTCGCTGCACAATCGTTTGGTTCTGAAAATTATATTTGATCTCGGTCATATCCCTGACCGTATTGACCAAGTCGGAATAAGAGGCGGTAAAATTGGTACTATTCCCATTCTTCCATGTCTTGCCGTAAAAAAGCGAAGCTCCCGATTGCCGGTTCTTCTCATCATTGGTAACCGTGTAATTGCTGATGTTCCTTTTCTGATCGACACGGTAATCAAACTGGTCTTCACCGCCCAAAAGACTGATGTAGAACAGATCGCCCTTATCGCTCTTGGTCGAGAATTTCACGTTGGCATCGTGAAAAGTATAGTCGGGCGAGACGGTCACATTGTAATTCCTGTTGTTCAGAAACCGTCGGGGCAATTCAGCAACGCCGGATTCCTCATCCTGAAGGGTCGTCTCTTTGCCATCGTAGAGATTATAATAAGTTTGGCGGAACGACAGCAGCAATGAGGAATTTTTCAGCACGGGTACTTCGACAATGCCGCTCATGGTCACGTTATTGACATTAAGGCTGAACGATGGTTTGACCATATTCCCGTTTTTCCCGGAGATATGAACTATTCCGCCTACGCGGTCACCGTAACGGGCATCGTACCCACCTTTAAAGATCTCGATATCTTTTGCCATCAGGGGATTGATGGTGCTGATATCATCGTTGAAACTCTTGAGTCCCCAGATGGTAAAATTGTCGAACAGTATCTTGCTTTGTCCCTCATAGGAGCCCCAGATCATCAAACCGTTCGATTGCTCGCTCGAGGCCAGTATGCCCGGTTGGAGCCGCATGAAATTAAAGACTGAATTATCATCGTTGCCGGGAAGGAAGCGGGCAACCTGGTGGTTTATTTTCATGGCTCCGGCCCAATCGCCGATTTGGGTAGATTTTTCCAGGTTTTTATCTTTTACCACAATCTCGCGAAGGCCAATACTTGCCGGGATGAGAAAGAATTGGTGATTAGGGCCGGCGGTGGTTATCGTATCAAGGACAAAATGACCCAAATGGGAGATTTTAACCCGGATGGCCGAGTCGGCAGGCAGGAGGGCCGAAAAGGAGCCTTTTATATCGGTTGCCATGACGCGGTCGTTCAGACTGATATGGGAGAAGGGAAGCAGCTCGTTGGTCCCTTTTTCCAGTATCTGACCGGCAAAGAGCTGGTTTTCCTTTTTCTCCGGGGTACGAACGGGGATGATCACAAACACCTCGTCTCTTTTCTGGTAGCTAAGCGGAAGATTTTTGATCAGGATCCGGATGGCCTCCTCAGCCGAGGCATAGTTTCCTGAAACCGTGACGGAATAATTCGATAAAAGTTGGTCGTCAAAAGAAAACTGAATATTGTAACGGTTTCTGAGATCAATAAAGATTTTATTTAATGGCGTTTTATTGGCTTTGATCTCCACGTTTTGGCACAAAGCCACCACTACTGAGGAGGTCAGTATAAGGATGAAAAGGATTATCCTCAGCATCACCGGATATTTATTCCTGATATACCAGGTATTCGCCATTCGGTTTTTGTTCAAATTTAAGGCCTAACGGAGTACAAACCAAATCGAGCACCTCATTGCCGGAATACTCTTTGGAGAAGTTCCCGGTGTAGGTGAAATTAAAATCTTCTGAAATGGATATTCTAATATTGAATTGACGTTCGATCTCTTCGAGCACGGATTTCAATGGCGCGGAAGTAAAGGTAAACATATTGCCGGTCCATGACTTAACGGCTTGAATATCGGATTGGGACACATAGTCCAACTTGCCGTTTTCAGCAAGACTGGCCTGCTGATTGGGATGGAGAACCAGTTTTTCGTGGCCCGCTGCAGAGCTAACGCTTACTTTCCCGGTAAAACAGGTGACTTCATACCTGTTCTCCCTGCTGAATATATTAAAACTGGTCCCTAATACAGTCGTGGTTCCCCTATCGGAGATCACACTGAATCGTTGTCCTTTCTCAACCTCAAAAAATCCCTCGCCACTGAACTTCACTTCCCTTGCGAATCGCCACCAATAGGGATGATAGCTGATGGTGGAGAGGGCATTTAGCTCAGTGGTGGACCCATCGGGAAGCAGTAGCGAAAGATGTTGTCCGGCAGGACACTCGATAGTCTTGGTAAAGAACCGCATGAATCCGGCAAGCCCGACCAGCAGGAGAAGCGTTGCCGCTACGGCCAACCTGAAGCTCAGCGGAATGGTTTTTCGTTGAAGGCGTTCGGGTTGTTTATCGATACGCAACGAAATTTCAGCCCACACCTCATCCTTTCCTTTCCGGTAGTTGGTTTCGATACCCGGGAAAGAGCCGACCTCCTTCTGTTCATTAATATTTTGAGCCTCTTTTTTCATTACCGTTCAATTACCTTTCGTAAAAAAATCAAAGCATGGTTCATCCGTTTTTCCACCGCTTTCACGCTTAATCCCAGCGCTCCCGCGATCTCGTTATATTTCAGCCCTTCCATACGGTGCATCAGGAATACGGTCCGCTGTTTTTCGGGAAGATCGCTCAATGCTTTCTCAAAATTCCGGTTCATCTCTTTGTATTGAAGTTGTTCTTCGGGACTTCTATCCAGGTTCTCGCGCTCCACAGGGGCGGCAATAAATTTCATCTCGGTCTTCCTTTTCCGGTAGAGAGAGATGAAAACATCGCCGGCAATCTTGTAAAGCAATCCCTTGATGTTCCCGTTTAGCAGATCCGGCTGTTTTTCCCAGACCCTGATGAACGTTTCCTGAGCCACGTCAGTCGCCAACTCCTGATCGCCCGATCGGTAGTAGATGTAGTTTCGAATTGTTCCGAAATGATTGTCGAACAATTTTTTGAACTCTTCGCGCGTCAAGGTTGGAAATAATAAATCAATTAATAATCGGATCGTTAATCGTGAGCACAGGTCGTCGGGATAACGATAGCCCGGCGACCTGATGATCGGTTATTGGATCAGTTTAAACTTTACCAAGGGTGATTTCGACTGTTTCACCGTTTTGATTCGTTTTGGTTGCTTTATTATCACATTCACCGTCACCGTAATCAATTGTAGCGAAGATAATCCCATTGGAGGAGAATTCGATCACACCTTTGGTGATAAATTTGCAAACGCCTGTTCTGATCAACGGTTCGGTAATTCTACGGGTGTACTCGTCGCCGACCGAATTGGAAACCTGCACGATCCCGGTAATCTCGATCACATCATCGGAGGGGTCGAATTGGGTATCGCTTCCGGAGGTCCAGGTTTTTTTCCGTTCTTCGTTACGTTCGATCACCGTTCCTAAAGGCAGAGTGATGGTCAGATCGGAAACCTCACTGAATATCTTTTGGGTCTCTTTAGTCCGGGTTTTGGTGCATGTTCCGGTAACGTGGATGCCGTCGCAGGTGAAATCGTCATAAGTCACCACCCTGGTACTGCCTGAAACAAAAGGAGCAGCCGAAAGGGTAATGGTTATCTTTCCGCTCAGCACTCTCCCGTTATTCAGTTCGAGTCCTTCGCCGTAGTCGATCACCAGCGTAATGGGGTAAGTGTTATTCGTTGCGTTAAAGGTGATATTGGGGAACTGACCGTTTTTGTACCTGTTTTGGAATTTGAGCAAGTTCTGGAACATGTACTGGAAGCGGTTTTGAGCCATAAGGTCACCGCTTTTCAGGGTACTGTTGTAATCGGCAATCACCGCGATACCCAACGAATAGAGGTCCGATTCGTAATCTGTTGTCTCAACAGAATTTTCAATTGAGTTTTCATTGGCGACGATCTGATCGACCGGAGTGTTCAGTTTCAATTCGCCATCCAGATCATTCGATTTTTCTGTACAGGCAAAGAATGTTAAGCCTGAGAGCAACATCAATCCGAGAATAAGCTTTTTCATATTTTTAAATTTTTAGACTGTTTAACCTATACCCGTATGACCACCTTTTTACCCTACCGAATATTTTATTTTTTTAATCTCTAATGCAAAATTAAATATTGAGCAGATATGTTGGTTTAGATTTCTCACGACGTTCGAAGTGACAATCAATTAGTTATGTTTTGAGTGGGGAGTGGAGGGGGTTGTTTAGCGGCGAAGCCGCTAAACAACCCCCTCCACTCCCCAAAATATTGTAAGACACTGTCATTCAGAACTAAGCGAAGAATCTCCTATTGTTTTCCGGCCAGCAGTGTATATAAAAATACTCAAATTCACACTATATTCCTGAAATCCATACAATTTAAATGCTCTTTATCCAGGATGTCTCGGCTTTGAATGCCGCTTTATTGCTGCCCGATTTTATGGCATGAATATGGTAGGTTTGGTTTTCGCTTCCTGAATGCAATTCAATATCGTCGCCCCAGCGGGTTTCGGTCAGGAACTCCAGAGAAAAGCTATTGAGGCTGAACTGAGTAAAATGGTCGTAGGAAAAACAGTCCATCACCCAATCGAGATATCGGGTATTGTTCACGTGCCGGTTCATGTCGATCTCGTTATAGAGGATCTTTTTCTGGAAGATGGTCTCACCGGTCTGCCCGTTCAGGCGATCGGGAAAATGGTCGAGGGCATATTTTCCGGCATTGTCGGGAAGGGTTAAGCCCAGGGCAGAAAATCGTTGCGGGCGCATGGTTTCGGTATGGACCAGTATCCATCCGGAGACGCCTCTGACAAGGGGCTCACCGCCATTGCCCCGCACAATAAAGTCCCTCCTGAAAAAGAGCCCTTCAAGAGCGCAGGGCCAGGTCTCAATCTCGATAGTTTCGCCCCATTCAGGCATTCTATCGATTTCTACTGTAATTCGGGACAGGGCCCAAAAGAGGTTCTTTTGCTGTAACTGATCGTACCCGGCAGCAAGATGAAGGGCATGATTCCCGGCGGCTTCCTGAAAAAACTGCATTAAGGCCGAAGGTTTAAGCTTTTGCTGAAAATCAACATGATAGGAATTAACCTTAAAGGTTTCTTTCCAAACTGAATTATTCATGGTCTAAAAATTAAGCTGCGTTTTTTAAAAGAAAAGAGGGTGTCTATTAAAGCTCCCCCCACCAGATTCACCGTATATAATATATCAATGGGTTTTTGCATCAGATAGAACCGGTAAATATTTACCCGATTGCAAACTTAACTATAATCTGAGTTTTGCCGGTGAATTTTAAAATAAACTTAGGGGTTTATAAAATCAGACAACCCGCCATTCCGTATTGCAGGCATCCGATCAGTCTGCATCAAACATCAGCAATAGATCATCTTACGGGTCATTCCTCCATCAATTATGAAATTTTGCCCGGTGATAAAACTGTTCTGTTCATCGGCCAGAAATTCAATCATTCGGACAATATCTCCCGGCCCCCCCACCCTTCCGGCCGGATGTTGTGAGTGGTCGGCATCGGAGAATAATTCCTGCCGGGCGATCCGCTCCTTTTTGTAGGCTGAAACATCAATCCATCCGGGGGAAATGGCATTGACCAGGATATCAGGCCCCAGGCTGACTGCCAGAGCATGGGTTAAGGCCACGATTCCGCCTTTTGATGCGGAATAGGCTTCGGTGTTGGCTTCCGACTGCAAGGCCCTGGTAGAGGCCAGATTGATGATCCGTCCTTTGCTTTTCCGCAATTCGGTTTCACAATACTTGCTGCAAATAAACGGTCCGGAGAGGTTCACATCAATCACCCGCTTCCACTCTTCCACGGTGATTTCCGACAATGGTTTGTTGCAGGCTATCGCCGCATTATTGACCAGGACATCGATCTGACCGAATTTCCGGATAGTTTGGTCAACCGCCATACTCACTTCCTTTTCGGAGGATATATCGACCGGAATAACAAACAACCCGGTATTTTTGTACCGGCTAGCAAGTTCTTCGGCGGCTTCACGGTCGGTATCCCAGACAGCCACATTCCACTCTTTGCTGAGGAAGTATCGTGCAGTTTCAACTCCTATTCCCTGAGCTCCACCGGTTATAATTATTGTCTTTCGATTCATGAGCTTAACTTTTTATGATGGTAAGGGTCAGTGATAGTCATTTATAGTCATTAATAGTCATTGATTGTTATAGACATCAATTTTATTTTGACAAGATGATCATTGCCCCTGACCAACCGAATTTAACGACAATTGCGGATATAAAAAATCCGTCTGAACAGACAGACGGATAATATTTTAACCTGCCCCAATCCGGGGATCAGGCATAAAGAAATCTTTTAATTTTCTGAGTTGGCGTACGTTCAAAAGGTGAATCCTGAACCAGGATCAACTGGACCTGGGCGAATTTACTGACACGTGAATTGACATATTGCTGCAATTCAGCCAGTAATTCGTCTATCTTTTGATTGTACAACTGTTCGGCCTGTTCGCGAAGCTGACCGGCCTGCTCACGCAGAGAAAGATATTTAGCTTCCAACTCTTCCATATTCAGGTGGACCAGCGCGACCAATCGTCCCTTTCGTTCGACAACCAGCGATTCGAGAACATGATGAAAGTTATTGATCACCGATTCGATCTCTTCGGGATAGATATTTTCGCCCGATGCTCCGATTATGACACTTTTGATACGTCCGCGTAGGGACAGGTAGCCATCTTTATCGAATGAGCCCAAATCGCCGGTTCTGAACCAACCGTCCGCGGTGATCACCTCCTGAGTCTGTTCGGGATCTTTGTAGTAGCCTTTCATCACGTTAGGCCCTTTAGCCCAAACTTCGCCTTCGCCGGTTTTAGGGTCTCTGTTCTCAATTTTAAGTTCGACCCCCTGCATGGCAGGGCCAATCTCTTGCCAGCGGGTCAGGCCGGGTGCCGCACCCGCTATCAGGGGAGCCGTTTCGGTCAATCCATATCCTATCGCGTAAGGGAACCTGGCTTCAAGGAGGAAACGTTCAACGGTCCCGTCTAACTTTGCACCGCCAATTCCAAAGAAGTGGATCTGACCGCCAAAGGTGTCCATCAACTTTTTACCGGCAATACGGTTAAGCAGTTTCCGCACCGGAGCCAATCGATAAATATACTTCACAATGCCCTGGTTAAATTTAGGCTCGATCTGTCTCTTGAATATTTTCTCAATAATCAGCGGGACTGAAAGCATAATAGTCGGACGGACCATTTTCAGTGCAGGCAATATCACATTCGGGGTCGGCAGTTTTTTCAGATAATGAACCGATGCCCCGAAAAGGACGGGGAGCAACAATCCAAGGGTATTCTCAAACGTGTGGGAAAGCGGGAGCATGGATAAAAAGCGGTCGTCGGCCACAATAGGTTGAATGGTCGAACCTTGCTGAGCATCCCAGACCAGGTTTTTATGCGAAAGCATGACCCCCTTTGACTTCCCTGTTGTTCCGGAGGTATAGATAATGGAGGCCAGATCGTCCTCCTCAACCAGGTCATAATTAGGTATCAGAGAGACAGTACCACTCCATGAAGGAAGGGTTAACAGATCTTTCTTTTCCGTGCCGTTAGGGACTATGGCAAATGAATCGACCAGAATCACGTTTCGGATGGCCGGGATCGAAAGATTTTCGATCTTGCCGTACAAGCTCTCAGAGACGAACAGCGCCTTTGCTTCGGAGTGTTCGAGGATATTATTGATTTCGTTGGCCGAGAAATCGGGCAAGATAGGGACGGAAACAGCGCCGATCAACGTCGTGGCAAAATAAGCGATTCCCCAGTTAGGCATATTGGAACTCAAAAGGGCGACTTTATCTTCGCGGTTAATGCCACAATGGGTAAGCAAGGCAGCCACACGGGTTACCTCCGCTTGCAGATCAGCGTAAGTGAAATTATTCTCGCCTGCATATACGAGCGAAGGCCTCGAGGCGAATTGGTCAAAACTGTTCCGGAGCATAGCCGGAATGGTGTATTTCTTTAACTGTTCCATAAAAAATATTAGCCTTGCAAAGATAAACTTTCCCAAACATTTGCAATGTAACATCAATCACATTCCATTGGTTTTTAAGCCAACCTGTTAAATATTTTTTATCTTTCACTTAAATAAACGGGAAATCATCCTAAAAAGTTACCGTCAAAACCATCATCCGTAAGGATTCAGGCCGGAGTGAAAAGATCCGGCAAAGAGACATTCAGCAGATCGTCCTACCCCTAAGCTCAATTCAAAGAACCACGGCCCAATTAATAGCCCAAGGATGGATAATTCAACAGATAGTTAAACCACCTGCGCCAATCCTTACCGAAGAAAAAAACAGGTAAACAGTTTTCATTTTAACCAATGATTTTATACCAAAAACGTGCATTTTAAGTAATTGTTTATTAACTTTATACAAGGTAAATCTACCAGCCCGATAATCGACCGGTGCGTTCTTATCCATATTGCACTACTTGAATAACACTATTATTCATCCATAAATCCTCTGTGCTATGA
Source organism: uncultured Prolixibacteraceae bacterium (assembly GCA_964632305.1). Taxonomy (GTDB): domain Bacteria; phylum Bacteroidota; class Bacteroidia; order Bacteroidales; family Prolixibacteraceae; genus CAZWBR01. The sequence continues at coordinate 11,419 of CAZWBR010000022.1, read as the reverse complement.
AAACCAAGATTTTAATTATGATCTTACTGGCGAGTAGCTTACTTGTCGGGTGTTTTACCGGAAAACCCAAAATCGGTTTTTTGGTTCACAGTTATGATGGACCGCGTTGGCAAAATGACAAGAATTATTTTGTCGAGGCGGTAGATCAGTTAGGGGGAAATGCTATTGTTAATGTAGCTGAAAACGATGCGCAGAAGCAAATTGAACAGGCCCAGGAGATGATCTATTCGGGAGTGGCGGCCCTGGTCGTAATCCCTGTCGATCAGTTTGCCGCGGGCAAAATAATGGATATCGCGCATAAACGTAATGTCAAAGTGATCGCCTACGACAGGTTGATCAACAACTGCTGGCTCGACTATTATGTCTCTACCGACAATGTTCATATCGGGGAGATACAGGCAGAGTATTTGACCCGTCTGAAGCCTACCGGCAATTACGCCTTAATAGGCGGCCCCAATTACGACAACAACAGCCGGATGATCTATCTCGGGCAGATGAATATCCTTCAACCATTTATCGAGATAGGAGACATAAAGATTGTGTACAATGCTTTTGCCGATTACTGGACAGAAGAGGAAGGGTATAAACATGCCGTTCAAATGCTTGATTCGACCAAAGGAGCCGTTGATGCAATTATTGCGGGCAACGATCTTATTGCTTTAGGGGTCTTGAAAGCCCTTAAAGAAAGAGGATTGGAAGGGAAAGTGGCCTTAGCCGGACAAGATGCCGATCTGCCCAACATACAGCAAATCATCAAAGGAAATCAAACGATGACGGTTTACAAACCGATTAAAACGATGGCCTTTACGGCGGCTGAACTGGCAATGCTCCTGGCTAAAGGGGAACCACCATGGCAGGCCAACGCTACGATCAGTAACGGGGACAGGCTGGTTCCATCCTATCTTGTTGACGCCATAGCGGTCAATGAAAACAATATCCATATGACCGTCGTTGCGGAAGGCTACCAAGAGGCCAAGGACATTTTCAAATAAATGATTTGTGAAGTATTTCCGGGGTTCATAAACCCGGGAAATACTCTATTTTTTCTGATTTAACGGCAGATTATTGGCCACCAGCTCCAGTTCCTTGTACCAATCTTCCCCGTATTTTCGAATGAGGGGTTCTTTCAGATATTTCCACAAAGGCATATTGCTGGTTTTCCCGCAGATCCTTGCCGGCTTGCAGATATCGAGCTGCTGATAATTGATCGCGTCGAACCGCTTGTATTCGGTAATTCTGATGGGATAGAGATGACAGGAGACCGGCTTTCGGAATTTTATGTTCTTCTCAAAATAGGCTTTTTCAATTGCACAGAGAGTAATCCCCTGATCATCGGTAAATGTAAAGACACACTCGTTTTTGCCGATGATAGGGGTTACCAATTCCCCATCCCCGTCAATAACAAAGAATCCCTGCCGCGCTATTTCCTCCTGATTTCCGGCAGAAAGATACTCCCTAAACTCGGGGTACAACGCCTCAATCAGTTCCGCTTCTTCTTCGGTTATGGGAGCGCCGCTATCGCCTTCGACACAACAGGCCCCTTTGCATTTGGTAATGTCGCAACAGAATTTTTTCTCAAAAATATCGAGGCTAACCACCGTTTTGCCTATCTCGATCATAACAATATCCGGGTTTAAAATTGAAAATAAAGCAACAGGACCGGCAAGTCATATCCCTGTCGGTCCTGCATGTAGAGGTATCGATAATTATTTTCCGATCAACACTTTACCGGTCATCTCGTTGGGTATTTCGAGACCCATAATGGCAAGAATGGTTGGAGCCACATCGGCAAGAATACCATTATTCAATTTTGCCTTCCGGTCATCGGTCACCCAGATACAGGGAACCGGGTTTAAGGAGTGGGCCGTATTCTCACTGCCATCCTCGTTCAGCGCATTATCCGCGTTCCCGTGGTCGGCAATGATCAGAACATCATAACCATTTGCGCGGGCCGCTTCGACGACTTCTTTAACGCATTGATCGACGGCCTTAACGGCAGTCTGAATGGCGGAATAGACGCCGGTATGTCCGACCATGTCGCCGTTGGCAAAGTTGAGGCAAACAAAATCCGTGCTTTTGTTATTAAGCTCAGCCACGATTGCAGCTTTCACCACCGGGGCTGACATTTCGGGTTGCAGATCATAGGTTGCAACTTTGGGCGAAGGAATTAAGATCCGGCTTTCACCGTCGAATTCAGCTTCACGTCCACCGGAGAAAAAGAAGGTAACGTGTGCATATTTCTCCGTTTCGGCAATACGAATCTGACGTAAGCCCGCTTTTGAGACCACTTCACCCAGGGTGTTGGAGACGTTGTCTTTATCGAAAATCACGTTAATCCCTTTGAAGCTCGCTTTGTAGTTGGTCATCGTGTACCACTGCAGCGGGATGGTGTGCATCCCCTGTTCAGGATGATTTTCCTGGGTAAAGACGATGGTCATCTCACGAAGACGGTCAGTGCGGAAATTAAAACAGATCACCACATCGCCTTCCTGAACGGTGGCCAGCGGATCGCCGTTATCATCGGTTAATACGATAGGTTTGATAAATTCGTCGGTAACTCCTTCATCATACGACTCCTGAATAGCGGCAAGAAGATCTTTGCATTTACGGCCTTCAGCCTTGGTCATCAGGTCGTAGGCCAATTTGACGCGATCCCAGTTACTATCGCGGTCCATCCCGTAATAGCGGCCTACCAGCGTGGCAAATTTGGCATTAGTGCCGGCCAGGTTCTTCAGATCGTCTTCAACAAACCCGTAACCCGACCGTGGATCGGTATCGCGGCCGTCGGTCAGACCATGAACGAATACTTTTTCAACGCCCATATCGGTAGCGATCTGAGATAAGGCGATCATGTGTGAGCTTTGTGCATGAACCCCACCAGGACCGATCAATCCAAGCAAATGGACTTGCTTGTTGTTTTCCCTGGCATAGGTCATAGCTTTTACGATCTGCGGATTGCTCCACAGCGTCTTTTCACGAATGGCTTTGTTAATTTTTACCAGATCCTGGTAAAGGACGCGGCCGGCGCCAATATTGAGGTGACCTACTTCGGAGTTACCCATCTGACCATCGGGAAGACCCACGTTTTCGCCGGAGGTCAGCAACTGACTGTGGGGATAATTTTCCCACAACTGATCCATAAAAGGAGTCGGGGTCGAATAGATAACATCAGATTTTGTATGATCGCCGATTCCCCATCCGTCGAGGATCATTAATACTGTTTTTCTTATATCAGCCATTTTATTCTGTATTTTTAATTACCCGTTAAAATTTCATGCAAAAGTACGTTTTTCGGACGAGGAAAAAAAGGCGATTTACGTTACCCGTAAAGAATTAACGATTTGATATGATGAACCTCATTTCCTTTATCCGTGAAGGTGTACGACGATTTTTCCCATTTTGTTTTATACCTTTATAAAAAAAATAACGGATGAGTTCGTTTCAGGATGAACCACTTTTAGTTTCACCCTTAACCGATTAAAAATAAAACTATTATGGATAACGAAACAAGACTGCAACAATTAAAGGCAGTCCTTCCCCCTGCCCCGTCGCCCAAAGGAGTTTATTCCCCGGTATTAATCGACGGGAGATATGCCTATATCTCCGGTCATGGCCCGTTTAAGAGCGACGGCTCGCTGATCAAAGGACGTGTAGGACAGGATATGGATGCCGAAGAGGGAAAACTGGCTGCCCGCCAGGTTGGTCTCTCCATCCTTTCGTCGCTTAAAGACAAGCTGGGATCGTTGAACCGCGTCAAGCGACTGATCAAAGTGTTGGGGATGGTTAACTCCACGGCCGAATTCGAGAGGCATCCTTTTGTGATCAATGGTTGCAGCGAACTGTTTATCGAAGTCTTCGGACCTGAGAACGGGATAGGTGCCCGCAGCGCCATAGGGGTCGCCAGTCTACCCGAAAATATTACCGTTGAAATTGAAGCAATCTTTGAGCTGACGCAAGAGTAATTTACTCTTAGCCGGAAATTGCCATTGATGGTCAATGATCGTCAGGGATGGCCAGTGATCGTCATTGATAACCATCGGGAGGCAGGTTCAGGTGCCGGCCTTCGACAAGCTCAGGCAACTCCTGTTTCGGGTCGGGTCAACACCGGAGTTCCTGTATGGTTCCTGTATGGTTCCTCCAAGGTTCCTGTATGCTAACATAGAGAAACCATACAGGAGCCTAAGAAGAAGGATGGTATTACCCCGGCCTTGATCCCGGGATGAACCGGGTTTTGGATAAAGTGACCGGGTGACTCCAAGTCACCCGATCACTAAGCTTAATTGATTGACGATTAAAACGTTCAATACATGCCGGCCTTTCAGGCCTTTAACGGTCTGATGCTGACCGTTCTCACAGGCTTTGCAGCCTGAGCTGTCACATGCCGGACCTTCGGCCCTTTGAAATGATTGACAAATTCAAAGCAGGAGGATGTTCTCCCGCAGATCACGCTGATATTCGCGGAAGGCTCAGCGATAATCGGCGTTATCTGCGGGAAACAAATCCTTGTAATTGCGGATCTGTGATCCGTTATAATGAAATTTTATGGTTGATTTTCAGCAGCCTATATTTTGTGGATTTTGTCGATCAATGTTGATTATCCGGATTACAAATCCGGGTCTTAAGAGGTGCTGATTGCAATTCAGCACCAGCCCCCGTTAAGTGACCGGGTGACTTGGAGTCACCCGGTCACTAAGTTCATATTGATTGACAATTTCAAGGCGGTAAGATATTTTCCCGCCAATCACGCCGATTTTCACAAAAGACTCCGCGATAATCTGCGTTATCTGCGGGAAACAAATCCTGATTTGATAACTGTTGTTAGTACCTGATGGTTCTTGGGAAGCTCCTCCGGCCCCTGTTGGGATCCCCGAAAAAGGGGATTTTTTATCCGGGCCCCATGCCCTGCAATTTTCCTCACCTGATGTGCAAACCCCTTATATTTATTGGGTTATATCTTGATATTATCTCTGTGGCCATGGCATGGAAATCGGTTAAATAGAATTTTTTTTCAATTAAGTGTTAAAAAAAGTGTTAAAAAGTATTTTTATTCTATTCTGATTGTCGTAAATTGTTTATGGAAAAGGCAAACAAAAATGTAATGGTTTTTAAATCAGGGAATATCCAGAATCTTTTTGGGTATTCCCTTGATGATTCTCCCTTAGATTGGTTTCCCTGATCTCAACCTTTAACAATCTAATGACTATGGAAACTGCTGTAATAGCCGGTAGTATTTCCTTATTAAAAAATTCGTTCACGATAGGGCCCAAACATTTTGCGCCCGATGCCTGCTAATTAGGGGGATAGATCCTTTTTGGTGCTCCCCCGACCCTTCCACCCGGCTCCTGCCCGCGTTCCGACCCCGCTTAAGCCTGCCCGACCTCCCGGAGAATCCTGCTCCACCCCACAGAAAAAATCGAAACAAAATATAATAATCAATACAAAACCAAATTTTATGAAACCTGTATGTCAGAAATCTGCAAATGCCGGAGCGCCTACTCCCGTTTGCCTGGCCGGAGCGAAAAGCTGTTCGTTATCCGGGTTGTTCTCAAAGGATTTTCGGCGGTTGATCGGCGTGTTGCTGACCTTGTTGCTGCTGTTAACCACCTCCGTGGAGGGGTGGGGGCAGATTATCCAACGAGGCAGCGCAACTACAAATACCTCAACAGGTTCAAGTGTTGCGATTAATAAACCTACCGGATTGGCTGTCGGGGATGTGATGATCGCCCAGATTGTTCAAAGTGGCGACGGTAATGCTATTAGTGATGCAACCTCACCAAGCGGATGGTCATTTATAGCTTCAGGCAATATACGTGATGATGGTTATTCTCCATATGAACGATGTCGTGCAACACTTTTTTATAAAGTTGCAGCAAGCAGTGATGTTGCTGCTGCTTCTTTTACATTTTCATTTGATGGTGATGCCGATGATGGAGAAGGGGCAATAGTTGCCTTTTCGGGAGTGGATGTTACAGGAGGTTATAATGCCAGCGGCATAGCAAATAGCGGCCCCTTCGATGTGGATCCGGGAAATGTCTATACAAATATTAGTTTGGATAATACGTTAACCGCAAGTTCTATTACCACTGAAACAGCAAATAGTGCTGTGATCATGTTTGGTGCATTACTAAATGATTATAACCTTTCAAACTGGACGACGACAAGCCCTGGAACCTTAACTGAACTTTATGATGTGCCTTTTAATACATCCACGTTAGATATTGGAATGGGCGCTGCCTGGGCAGTCAAAACAGCGGCAGGTTCAACCGGTGGAGGTAGTGCAACAATTGGAAGTTCTAATAACGCTTATAACGGTTCGATCTTAATCGCGCTCAGGGTTGCCAGCCCAAGAATTACGGTGGGATCATTAACCGCTTTCGGAAATGTTTGTACCGGTTCGACTGCCGGGCCCAATTCCTTTACCATCTCGGGAACCTTACTGACTACGGATAATGTAACGGTAGCCGCTTTAAGCGGTTATACTTACAGCACAACGGCTGACGGAACCTATACTTCTTCATTAAGTATCCCTCAGTCCGGAGGAACGTTCAGCCAGACGGTTTACGTTAAGTTTACACCAACCGCCGTGCAATCCTACAGCGGGAATATCGTGGTTGGTGGCGGTGGGGCCACGAATGTAAACGTGGCGGCCAGCGGTAGCGGTATATACTCTACGCCATCGGTCACCTCTCCCACCAGCGCTGGTATTACGATTAATTCGGCAACACTGGGCGGAAACCTCACCGCGTTGGGATGCTCCCCGGTCACGGAGAGGGGGATCTACTGGAGCACGACCAGTGGTTTTGCCAACGGAACCGGGACCAAGGTCTCGGAAACGGGTGGATCCTATACTACCGGGACTTTTACCATCCCGGTAACCGGGCTTACCCCAAACACAGTATATTATTACAAGGCATTCGCGGTTAACGACGGCGGTCCGGCCTATTCCACGCAGGGAACATTTACCACCCTTTGCGAGGTAGCGGGTGATCCGGCGGTATTTGGCGATCAGCAGTGGAATGTCTATGCTTACAATGAGGATAATCTAAATCTTACCGGGACGACTTACCGGGGCTATTATACCGAGTCGGAACTGAGCTTTGATACCAGAGACCGGTGGGGGGATACTTCTTCTCCTTCTTCTGCTTCGGGTTACCAGGGTTGTACGGTCAATACCAACAACTTTACCTTTGCTTATAAACGGCAGGGATTCCCGTGCGGGAACTATCAAATCAGCGTAATCGATCATGACGATGATATCAGGGTCTACATTAACGGGACCCAGGTATTTGAATATGTTGGCTACGGTGTTGCCCACCCCAATTTCTGGACCGGAGTGCTCGATGAGAACTCGACGATCGAGATCAGATGTTTGGATGGTACCGGAGAGGCCTATGCAGAAGTCACTTTTAACTACACCGCGCCTGCGGCCGATTTTTCGGTCACTACCACTTCGGTTGAAACCGGTAGTTCGGTCACCTTCACCGATCTGTCCACCGGGAGCATCACTTCAAGGAGCTGGTCCTTCCCGGGCGGTACCCCTTCGTCCAGTACAGATCAGAATCCTGTGGTAACCTATAACACCAAGGGCGTTTATGACGTAGTATTAACGGTAAACAGTTGCGGGGGAGCGATCACCGAAACCAGGACCGGGTATATTACTGTGGCCAATTTTGAGTCCGAAACTTATAATACCAGCGGTACCTTTACCGTTCCTTCCGGCGTAACCAGCCTTACTGTTGAAGTATGGGGCGGCGGCGGCGGCGGCGGCGGCGCTCGTTATGGTGCCGGTGGTGGCGGCGGCGGTGGTGCCTATAATCACACAACATTTACGGTCGTACCGGGTCAGGACTATACTTTTACGATTGGTGCCGGCGGTACAGTTGGAGCTAATGTCAGTGGCGGTTCCGGTGGAACAACAACTATAACTGGCTCAGCCGGTACCTTATCTGCTAACGGAGGATCTGGCGGGAATAGGGGTTCTGGTTCTTGGAATTCGAATTCATATGGTTCAGGTGGTGCAGGTGGCTCCGGGGGTATTTATTCCGGCGGCACAGGCGGATCATCCTCTGGCAATGGCGCCGGTGGCGGTGGTGGCGCGGGTAATGGCGGCAATGGCGGTAACGGTGCCAACAATAGCACCGGTACCGGTGGCATTGGCACCTCTCCTGGTGGAAATGGTGGCGCTTATATCACATCAAACGGATCGGGTAACACTGGTACCAATCCCGGCGGAGGTGGTGGAGGTGCAAGATCCTCTGGTTCCGGAACTTCTACTTCAGGTGGAGCCGGCGCCAATGGCCAGGTTATTATTACCTATATTGTTTGTACTGCCCCATCCATTACGGCTGATCCATCTACGGTACCCCAGGATCTTTGTCTGAACGCTACCCCGACCGACTTATCGGTTACGGCTTCAGGCGACGGGTTAAGCTACCAATGGTACAGCAATAGTTCGGCTTCGACGACCGGTGCAACGGCAGTCGGAACCGACAGTCCGACCTATACCCCGCTGACGACAACGGCAGGTACGCTCTACTACTATTGCGTGGTGAGCGGCGACTGTTCTCCGGCAGCGACCAGTAATTTTTCCGGTGCGGTAACGGTCTCTGAAGACCTTTCAGGGGTAACTATTACTTCTGCCGAAGCGCAGAGCATCTGTGCCAACGCGACCGGGACACCACTATCGGTTGCAGAAACGGGTGGTGGCACGATCACCTCCCGCCAATGGGGCAAACGTTCGGAAATGGGCGGAACCATTATCCCGATTAGCGACGCGACAGCCATTACTTATACCCCAAATGGCGCCGATCTGGGTGTGGGAACCTGGTACGTGGTTTGTACCTCCACCCCGGCCTGCGGCACAGCGATGGTTTCCAACGAGGTTACTGTCACGGTCAATGCCCTGCCCACAGCAACTATTACCAGTATCAATACCAGTATCTGCAGCGGGGGCAGCACGGATATTACCGGTACGGTCACGGCCACCGGAGACTGGACGTTGACGTTAAGCAGCGGCGGCACGGCAACAGGTACCGGTAGCGGGAACTGGTCAATCAGTGTCAGCCCAACCGCTGAGACCACTTATACGATTACATCGCTTGTGGATGCCAATTGTACGGCGATCGCGGGCGGATTAACCGGCTCAACCACGGTATCCATCAAGGCTCTGCCGACAGTTACGAGCCAACCGTATGCAGAAGATCAGGAGGTATGTCTCGGAAGCTCACTGGCGAATTCTCTGGCTGTTGTTGCCACCGGAGAGACTCCTCTCTCGTACCAGTGGTACAGCAATGCCACTGCTTCGAACATCGGTGGTGCGGAGGTTGAAGGGGCTACTTCAGCTACTTTCTCCCCGGCGAATGGTATGGCAGGAACTTTCTATTATTACTGTGTTGTCACCGACGGGTGCGGACAATCGGTTCCAAGCAACGTCTCCGGGAAGATAACGGTCTCTCCGACCAGTGTCGCCGGGACCATTACCGCATCGGAAACAGCCATCTGCAGCGGCGGAAGCGTCACATTGACCTTATCCGATTATACCGGGACTGTTTCTAATTGGCAGAAATCTGCCACCGGCGGGGAAGGCATATGGGATGAAATTCCGGAGAGTGAAGGAGAGACAACGCTCACTATTCCGGCTCTCACGGCCAGTACCTATTATAAAGCACAGGTGGTTAGCGGGGCATGTCCTGCGGAACAGTCTAATGAGGTTTTGGTTACAGTTAACGAGGTGCCGGCCTCCGGTACTTTAGCGAAGCTGCCCAATAGTGTTGCGGTTTGTGCAGGGGATAATGTTTCCGCAACGGCCACAGCCGGTTCCGGCGGGGCCGGGACGACAACCGATGTCCTGCAGTACCGTTACGATGGCAGCGGGGATTGGTCAGATTACACTTCAGGTACGGCTTTAAGTACGACGGGTCATACCTTGGTTGAGATTCAAACCTACCGCACGGCCTCCGGGTCAGGATGCACACAATCAACGCCGATAGTGGTTAGCTGGACGGTTAATCCGTTGCCGGCAGCGCCTTTAGCAGGGAGCAATAATCATACCTATAATGGGTTATCGCATACGATCGCGGCAACCGTTGGTTCAGGTGAAGAGGTAGTATGGTATGACGCCCCAACGGGCGGAGAGCCAATAACAGCACCTACCCTGATCAATGCGGGTTCTGTTACCGCTTATGCCCAGGCCAGGAACACGACGACCGGTTGCCTCAGCGCGACCCGCACCGCTGTGACCCTGACCATCGGTAAAGCACCGCTGACGGTAACAGCCGGCACAGAACATAAGGTATACGATGGTGCCCCTTTCACTGCCTTCACGAAAATAATTGACGGCTTTGTCAATGGTGAAACGGAAAGTGTATTGGGAGGAACCTTGACCTTTACAACGCTGTCCGGTGGTCTGCCGGTTGTGGCTATCAATGTCGGGAACTACACGATCCACCCCAGTGGGATAACCAGCAATAATTATGAGATAACCTTTAAGGATGGGGAACTGGCGATCACCAGGGCCGCTCTTACCGTTACGGCTGATAATAAGAACAAGATTTACGACGGATCGGTTTACAGTCCGTTTACGGTAAGCTATGCAGGATTTGTAAACAATGAGGACGCTGGCGTTATTGGGGGCGCTGTCACTTACAGCGGAACAGCCGTTGGCGCCACCAACGCCGGAAGCTATATTATCACTCCGGTCGTATCAGGCCTAAGCGCCACGAACTACTCCTTTGACCCCGTTGATGGGACGCTGGTGATTGGTAAGGGCGAGCAGACCATCACATGGGCTACTCCGTCGAATATTGTTTACGGGACACTGCTTAGCGCTACCCAGTTGAATGCCAGTGTCGCCGGTTCAGGTACATCGGATGAAGGCGCGTTGACCTACACTCCGGCTGCAGGTACCGAGCTTGCAGCAGGTACTCATACTTTGAGTGTCACAGCTGCCGCAACGGATAACTACAATGAAGCTACAGCTACTGTATCCATTACAGTAGTCAAGGGCGAGCAGACCATCACATGGGCTACTCCTGCCAATATTGTTTACGGCACACAGCTTAGCGCTACCCAGTTGAATGCCAGTGTCGCCGGTTCCGGCACATCGGAAGAAGGTGCGCTGACCTACAATCCGGTTGCAGGTACCGAGCTTGCAGCAGGTACTCATACTTTGAGTGTCACGGCCGCCGCCACGGATAACTACAATGAAGCTACAGCTACTGTATCCATTACCGTAGACAAGGGCGAGCAGACCATCACATGGGCTACCCCGTCAAATATTGTTTACGGCACACAGCTTAGCACTACCCAGCTGAATGCCAGTGTCGCCGGTTCAGGTACATCGGAAGAAGGTGCGCTGACCTACAGTCCGGTTGCAGGTACCGAGCTTGCAGCAGGTACTCATACTTTGAGTGTCACAGCT
>CAZWBR010000021.1:0-65192 GCA_964632305.1 uncultured Prolixibacteraceae bacterium | reverse complement strand
CAAGCCCTGAACGACAGTTTTTTTGATGTATTTTTTCCGGCAAGGTTGGTCCCCCTTTACAAAGGGGGAGTTAGTGCATCTCATCCGTTTAAGTTCAAATATTATCAGAGCAAGCCCTGAACAACAGTTTTTTTGATGAAGCTATTTCCTGCGGGGTTAACTCCCCCTTTTCTAAAGGGGGGCAGGGGGGATTTGGGAATAATAAACGACAGGACTTTAGGCCTTTTTTATGTTATTTGTTGAAAATCATGCTAAGCATGGGTACGGCTTCGGGTTTTGCCCCAGCGAATTTGCATAAAAAACCGCCTCCGAAAAACGGGGCGGTCGTCATATCGTGGTGAAAAGGCCTGTTATTTTGCCAGTTTCACATTTTTAAACTTGTTGGGCTGCGCATAGCTTCGTTGCTCCATCTTGTCGAAGGTTTTGGCGCAGAAGATCTTGCGGGCTTTCATGTGGGGGCTGCGGCTGATATGGGTCTCGGGAAACTTTCCGTTCTTTACCAGTACAATTCGGATGGCCAACCCTAAAATGGCCAGTGAAACCAAGGCTATTGCCAGTAATATTACCTGTATCATTTTCTTGTTCTCCTATAATCGCGGCAAAATTAGAGGTTATTCCCCATTTTAAGGTCAAAATCTCTTAAAATTTTCATTAATTCTAACGGTGATGGGTCGGTTTTTGTTTCAAAACCCTGGTTGATCAGGAGTTGATTGACCTCGTTGGTCAGTTCTCCCTTAGGAAATGCTCCTTCAGCCACTGTATTCAGGTATTTAATGATCCAGAACGCATTGATCCGGTGGAAAAACCTGGTGGTGAAGATTTCGGGAGTAGAACAGTTGGCCTGAAGCTCCACGATTTCGTCGATGGTGTTGGTGTTAAGGATATAAGAGGCTAAGGAGGAATGGAACGTCCCGGTTTCCTGCAAAATAGCCTGTTTATCCAAGTGGTAGAATCGCACCGGGTTTTCGAAGAGGGGTTTTAAGGCGATAAACGAACCGAAAGAATAGGTGGAGAAAAGTTCCTCCCCGCCCTGGTCCCATTTCCGCAAGGCGGCTCCGGTGCCGAAAGGGACCCGGTCGGAGGTACGGCTGGCGGGGATCACCCGCGTGGTGTTGATGTTCCCGTAAGGGCCTAGAAGCACCAGTTTATGCAGAAAATAAAAATCCTCGCCGGCCTTGCGGCGGTTCATCCCTCCCTGTTTAACGTAAGCTGAAGCTCTTACGGCCATGCTGGACCCAACAGTATGGATGGAGTGGGGGTAACCGCACCATTCCATGGCTTTGCGCAGATACCGGAGATGAAGTTCGTAGCGGATAATCCCCTCCATGAGAGTAGAGGGGAGCACGTCATCCTCTACAGGATGCTCGAAATGGATGGTAAAGAAATTGTGCCTGGGATGGAGACGGAAAGCTTTTTCGATCTCGGTGAGATAGTTGGGCCAGGTGGTGCTGTCGGCATCGAAAGCCACGATGATCCCATCTTTGGCCTCACGGTCGGCCAGGTGTTTCACGGCCTGATCCATCCCTATTTTACGGGCCCAGCCCACGCCGGCCCATTTATTGGGTAGCCTTTCGGCATGGAGCACTTCCAGTCGGAACCAATGCTGCGATTGGCGCTGCCAGGTATCGATCTCCCGGAGAGTAGTCCGGTTTTGCTGATAGACCGCTTCGGAGGCGTTGTCGGCGGAATTGACCACGATGATGACCGTGACCGGTGATTGGGGTGGATCGCAGTGGTTCAGCGAATTGAGGGTAGTCAGAATATCCGGTTCGTTGAAGCAGGGAATCACCACGAAGAGGGGCGATTGTCCGGCTTCCTTGTCCCGGATCTCTACTGAGAACGGGCGGCTTTGCTGGTTGGTGTATCTGTTGAACATCCTGGTTTCCGAAATAAAAAAAAGCCTCGAGTGGTCGGGGCTTTTAGTAATATTTTGTTTTAAGCTTAAGGCCTGTACCGTGCATTGAGCCCCGCAGCCACCTCTTTGGTGATGTTGTAGTCGGGTGAGCCTTCGAGCATGCTGGAGCTGTTGAGGATAATGTCGAATTTTTTGTCGGCATTGTAGCTCTTCAGATAGGAAGCGATACTGTCGATCACCTGCTGGTTAATCTGGCCTTGCATCTCGTTGAGTTGCTGGGTCAGTTCATAATCCAGTTTTTCGACCTCCTGTTGTTGTCCCAGAAGGCGTTCCTGTTCCTGGCGGGCGCGGTCTTCAGTCAGGAAACCCCCGCGTTGAATCTTCTCCTGGAAAGCGGCGGCTTCCCGTTCGAATTTAATTCTCTTGGCACTGTACTCCTTTTTGTAGGCATCTTGCTTGGAAAGGAAGTCTGCATTAAGTTTTTTGGCCAATTCGTAAGTAAAGAGAACTGAATCCAATTTCACATAAGCGACAGAAACTGATTTTCCTGTACCGTTCGGGTCATTTGTCTGGCTGGCCTGGCTTTTATTGCCACCGGTAAAATGCAGGATATATAAGGCTAAAACTGCAAGCCCTAAGACAATATTAACAATAGTTGAGTTCTTCATAAAGAGTACTAACGTTTTTTATCTCTGTTTTAGGTCTGACAAATATAGTTGAAATGTTGAACGTGCAAAATGTCCTTAAGATTTTTTGTGCTTTATTATTGATCTATTAAAAGTCATGATTGTTTGTCAAATTTATTGATAAACATCATATATCTTCATATTTGGGTGTGTTATCTTTACTTACAGATGTACGAACCGATTTAAAAACAAACAGATATGCTTAATAAAATTATCGCCGGAATACTGCCCTTTTTGCCGAAACAGTTGGTATGGGTGTTTTCAAAGAAATATATTTCAGGTAAGACGATTGAGGATGCGCTTCGCGAATCGAGGAAGCTGAACGATTTGGGATGCATGGTTACCGTTGATTTGTTGGGCGAGTATATTAACCGACTCTCCGAGGCCGAGGAATACAAGAGGCAATACATTGCCTTGATAGAGCGTTTTTCGAAAGAGGGGGTTGATGGTAACTTCTCGGTTAAACCATCAATGTTCGGATTGTTGCTTGACCAGGAGGCCTGTTTGACCAATCTTCGGGAGATTGTTGCAACTGCCCAACGCTGCAATTCATTCATCCGGATTGATATGGAGGATTCGGCCTGTACCGATCGGGAGGAGGAGCTGTATCGCAAACTAAAAGCGGAGTTTCCCGGTCGTGTCGGATTGGTGGTTCAAGCCTATCTGAGGCGTACTCTTAATGATGTGAAGAATATGATGGAGATACATACCCCTGAAGTTCCGTTAAATTTCAGGTTATGCAAGGGAATTTATATCGAGGATGAGGGAATAGCCTTTAAAGGTTACCAGGAAGTGCGGGACCATTACCTGGAAGATCTGAAGTTTATGTTTGAGAATGGCATTTATGTCGGGATTGCAACCCATGACAGGTATCTGATCGATCGGGCTATTGAGATGATTGAGGCTTACCGGGTCCCCAGGGAGAGGTACGAGTTTCAGATGTTGTTCGGGGTGACGCCCAATCTGCGCCGTTCGATTGTGGAGCGGGGCCACCGGATGCGGATTTACGTTCCTTACGGGCAACAGTGGTTCGGATATTCGACCCGAAGGTTGAAAGAGAATCCGCACATGGTATGGCATATTATTAAAGCAATCTTTGTTAGAGGGTAAACAAACTTTATCGGGGATTCGTCCGGTTTGGCAGGTTACTTTGCGTTGGAAGGCGGGATTGCTTTCCGGCTCAGGTATTGCCCGATAATCAATTCGGCTTCACCCGGGGTTATCATTTCTTTCGAGACTTTTGTGACCGTGGATATTGGCGATCCGTAGAGAAGGTGGTAGGTGCGGAACGATTGGTTCGATACCCCGACAGAGTTTTCAGGGGTTACCACGAGTCCCTTATACTGGGCCTTCATCTGGTATATCCGTAAGGTTTGTTTGGCATTCATATCGGCATCGTAAGTTGTTACCGGTCGGGTTAATCCCTCGTATACTGCACGGTTAACATTGATTTGGGCGCGCTCAATCATCTCCCGGGTTACTTCGTTCCGGTTCACGATCGAAGGGTAGGAGTAAGTCCTTGGAAAGATGACAATTTCCGGGATTAAAATCGTGTCTTTGGTCATAAAGATTCCCAGTAGATATTCAAGGGCGGCTAAAGTGTCGGGAATCAGAACATTGAATCGCTGGTATCCCACGTAGCTATAGGTGATGGTATCTCCCGGATTGCCCCTGATCAGGAACCGGCCCAGTTCGTTAGTGGTGTAATATGAATTGTTATTGATCGAGAACAAGGCGTTCGAGAGGGGTTCGCGGGTTTCTTTATCGTAAACAATTCCGGTAATAACCAGTTTGCCGGGAGTTTTCTTTTCGGTGATCTGGGCGGGTAGTTTTGATCCTGAGAGCAGGGAGAGGGTCAGAAGGGTAAGGATTGAAACCAGCGTTGTTTTCATTATCGTTGCTTTTTCCCGATTAAATAATTTTTCTGTCAATGGAATAGGGCTCCGTATGCAACCTGTTTTACTAAAGATACATCATATTGAGGATAGGGGGAATTGGAATTCTCATGTTGTATAACATACATTCGTTTTAAATTGATAACGGGAAAATTAGTATGTTTGCAGAACGGATCAGAACAGTTGTGTTTGGGATTATAGATCATGGAGAGATTTAGTTTTAAGGTCGATAGTGAATCAAATATATTAAAATTCAAGCAGTTGGTCGATGCGGTAGTTGCTGCCGTTAATCGACGGACTTTGCGTGAAGGGGATTCGTTGCCCTCGGTCAATGGATTGATTCGTGATTCAGGTCTCTCCCGTGATACCGTATTCAGGGCTTATGCCGAATTGAAGCGTCGGGGAGTAGTGGAAGCGATTCCCAATAAGGGTTATTTTGTGGCCAGCTCCCATCACCGGGTTTTTGTTTTTCTCGATACGTACAAGGCCTATAAAGAGGTGCTCTATAATTCGTTCAAGGAGGCTCTGCCGCAGGATGTGGTTGTGGATATTAATTTTCACCATTACAATATCGACGTGTTTCGGACTATCATTCAAAATAGTCTCGGCAAATTCGAT
Organism: uncultured Prolixibacteraceae bacterium; assembly: GCA_964632305.1. Classification (GTDB taxonomy): domain Bacteria; phylum Bacteroidota; class Bacteroidia; order Bacteroidales; family Prolixibacteraceae; genus CAZWBR01. Next base: position 60,138 of record CAZWBR010000021.1, on the reverse strand, counting down.
GCCTATGTGGTCATGAATTTTGATCATCCTGAAGTGCCGGAGATTATTGGTGAGATTGACCCGCTGAAACTGATGCTGATCGACTGGAATATACATGCGCCGAAAAACTGTTCCGCCGTTTTTCAGGAGTTTGGTGATTCTGTTTATCAATGTCTTACGTCGGGGTGGCACTTGTTGCGGAAATACGAGGAGATTGTGTGTGTCTATCCTGATTATACTTTTCATCCGTATGTCTCGGTGGAGAATGTTCGACGGTTTTGTGCGGACCATCAGATTAAGTTCAGTGTGGTTCATGATGTAAAACAGATGAGCCTTCACATCGGGAAAGTCTATTTTGTTTTTGAAGATATTGATCTGGCCGGGGTGCTTGAGCTGGCCAATGAGAAACGGTTCCGGTTGAATGAGGATTACGGGATTTTATCGTATAACGATACGCCGATGAAGAAGTTTATTGCCGGCGGAATCACGGTAATCTCGACCGATTTTATCATGATGGGCCAAAAAGCGGCTGCTTTCGCATCGGAAGGTTGTCCTGAAAATTTCAGGGTGCCAACAAAATTGATTATTCGAAATTCAATATAAAGGACATAACACAGCAGAACAGTTAAAATTAATAATAAAACGAGTATGTACTTATTAGGGATTGACATTGGTAGTTCGTCGGTAAAAGCTTCCGTTTTAAACGGAGAGAATGGGAATGTGGCCGGTTCGGCCTTTTATCCCAAGCATGAAATGACCATCATGGCCTCCAAACCAGGATGGGCTGAACAACAGCCTGAGCTTTGGTGGGAGAACCTGAAGCTAGCCATTAAAGAGGCTATTCAACAGGCAGGAGTGAACGGTAAAGAGATCGGCGCTATTGGTATTTCATACCAGATGCACGGGTTGGTTGTGGTCGATAAGAATCAGAAGGTATTGCGCCCTTCAATTATCTGGTGTGACAGCCGCGCGGCTTCAATTGGTCAAAAAGCAATGGAAGCCATCGGAGCTGAGAAATGTTTGGGATCGTTGCTTAACTCTCCGGGGAACTTTACAGCCTCCAAATTAAAATGGGTAAAAGACAATGAGCCGGAACTTTTCAGCAAAATCGACAAGATTATGCTTCCAGGCGATTATATCGCGATGCGTATGACGGGTGAAGCGAAAACAACAGCCTCGGGATTATCGGAAGGAATTTTCTGGGACTTCCAGAAAAACCAGGTTTCGGAAATGGTCTTGAATCATTACGGTTTCAGCAAGGATGTGATCGCTGATATTACCGAAACCTTTGGAATTCAGGGAGAAGTTGCCTCATCAATCGCTGCAGAGCTTGGTTTGAAACCGGGTATCCCCGTTTCTTACCGTGCAGGTGATCAGCCTAACAATGCCTTATCGTTGAATGTCCTTAATCCCGGTGAGATTGCAACTACGGCAGGGACTTCGGGTGTTGTGTATGGGGTAAGCGGTGAGGTTAAGTATGATCCGCTTTCTCGTGTCAATACATTTGCCCACGTTAACCATTCCGCTAAGGAAAACCGTTTGGGGGTATTGCTTTGTATCAATGGTACAGGGATCCTGAATTCGTGGTTGAATAAACAGGTTGGCAATAAGGCTATTTCTTATGCCGAGATGGATAAAATGGCGCTTTCGGTTCCGATCGGTTCCGATGGGTTGTCTATCTTACCTTTCGGAAACGGAGCCGAAAGGGTACTTTCCAATAAGGAGATCGGATCTCAGATCTTCGGCATCAATTTTAATATTCACAATCAGGCTCACCTTTTCCGCGCCGCACAGGAGGGGATTGTCTTCTCTTTCAAATACGGTATGGATATCATGCAGGGAATCGGCATCGATGCCAAAGTGATCAGGGCCGGGAAAGCCAACATGTTCTTTAGCCCGGTCTTCCGTGAAACCCTGGCTAATGTAACCGGTGCCACCATTGAGCTTTACAATACTGATGGTTCAGTTGGAGCGGCTCGCGGTGCTGGTTATGGTTGCGGTTACTATAAATCGCTTCAGGAAGCCTTCGAAGGATTGAAAAAATTAGAGACCGTCGAACCTAATCCTTCGCAAACGGCTGCAGTTAATGAAGCTTATTCAATGTGGACTCAGCGCCTCAAAGGGCAGTTATAATGATAGAATTAGTTTGAATTATGTTTTTAATACGTTAAATTTAATTGATTATGGAATTTTTTAAAGGAAACAAAGAGTATTTTCCGGGAATCGGAAAAATTAAGTTTGAAGGCCCGGATTCAAAAAATCCGCTGGCGTTTAAATACTACGATGAAAATTGCGTAGTTGGTGGACGCACTATGAAAGAGTACCTTCGCTATGCTGTTGCTTACTGGCACACTTTCTGCGGAGACGGTGGCGACCCGTTTGGTCCCGGAACTCACGTTTATCCATGGGTAGGTGCTTCTGATAAAATGGAAGCTGCAAAAAACAAAATGGATGCAGCATTTGAATTTATCACCAAATTGGGCGCTCCATTCTACTGTTTCCACGATACCGATGTGGTTGGCGATGGTTCAGTTTTCGAAATTGAACAACGTCTGGCAAAGATGGTTGATTATGCCAAAGAACGTCAGCAGGCTACAGGTGTAAAATTGTTATGGGGAACTGCCAATGTATTTAGCAATGCCCGTTATATGAACGGTGCATCCACAAACCCTGATTTCAACGTGTTAGCTAATGCTGCCGTACAGGTTAAGAATGCTATCGATGCCACTATCGCTCTCGGTGGAACAGGTTATGTTTTCTGGGGTGGGCGCGAAGGCTATATGAGCTTGCTGAATACTGACACCAAACGTGAGTTGGAACACTTGGGCCAATTCCTGCGTTTGGCCCGCGATTATGGTCGCAAACAAGGTTTCACCGGTTCTTTCTTCATCGAACCCAAACCGATGGAACCAACCAAACATCAGTATGACTTCGATACCCAGACTGTATTGGGCTTCCTGGCAAAGAACGGCCTCTCCAACGACTTCAAGATGAACATTGAAGTTAACCATGCTACTTTAGCTGGTCATACCTTCTCTCATGAGCTCCGTATGGCTGCTGATGCAGGTATGTTAGGTTCGATCGATGCCAACAAGGGAGATAACCAGAATGGATGGGATACCGACGAATTCCCAACCAACATCTACGAAACTACCGAGGCTATGCTTGAAATCATCAGCGCTGGAGGCTTTACTCACGGTGGTATCAACTTCGATGCCAAGACCCGTCGTAACTCTACCGATCTGGAAGATATCTTCATCGCTCATGTCGGTGGTATGGATGTCTTCGCTCGTTCGTTGGTGATTGCTGATAAGATCCTTCGTGAGTCAGATTATCTGAAATTCCGTAAGAATCGTTATGCCTCTTTCGATGCCGGCAAGGGTGCCGAATTTGAAGCTGGTAAACTGAATCTGGAAGGGTTGTACGCTTATGCTAAAGAAGCCGGTGAACCTAAACAGACTAGCGGTAAGCAGGAAATGTTGGAACAGTTGATCAACAACTATATTTAATCTTTCAACTGTAGCTGCTTAAGCTGTTAAACTTATGAAAGAACGTAACACGTTATATATTACGGGGATCACCCTAGTGGCAACACTGGGTGGTCTTCTTTTTGGTTATGATACCGCCGTTATTTCAGGGGCTGAAAAGTCTGTACAGGCCTATCTGATCACCAGTCTTGGGCTGGGATCTCTGGCTCATGGGGCAACAATTTCCAGTGCCCTGATCGGTTGTATCATCGGGGGTGTTATCTCCGGATATCTGGCCTGGAAGCTTGGGCGTAAGAAGTCGCTGATGTTGGCGGCTTTCCTGTTTTTCCTTTCAGCTTTAGGTTCAGGTTATCCTGAATTCCTCTTCTTCCAAAAGGGTGAACCTTCCTTGTCGTTGCTCTATATGTTCAATTTCTACCGGGTTATCGGTGGAATTGGAGTGGGACTGGCTTCGGCCATCTGCCCGATGTATATCGGCGAAGTAGCTCCTGCGGATATTCGCGGACGATTGGTTTCGATCAACCAGTTTGCAATTATTTTTGGGATGCTGGTCGTTTATTTTGTCAACTGGGGAATTGCAGCCGGAAAGCCAATTGAATATATCAATGAAACGGGATGGCGATTGATGTTTGCCTCGGAAGCTATTCCGGCATTAATCTTTGGACTCCTGCTCTTCTTCGTTCCGGAAACGCCCCGTTATCTGGCGCTGACCAACCATAACGATCAGGCGTTGAGTATTCTTACCAAGATTAACGGTGCTCAACAGGCGAAGGTTATTTACGCTGATATCAAGAAATCGGTAGAGGCCGCTTCTGAAAAACTGTTTGCCTATGGTAAGGTGGTCATTATTATCGGGATTCTGTTGTCGGTATTCCAGCAGTTTGTCGGGATTAACGTGGCGTTGTATTATGCTCCCCGTATCTTCGAAAGCATGGGCGCCGCTAAAGATGCCTCGATGCTCCAGACCGTGGTCATGGGCTTGGTGAATGTGATCTTCACTGTACTGGCCATTGTAACTGTGGATAAATATGGTCGCAAGATCTTATTGATGATCGGTTCGGTGGGTATGGCTGTTGGGATGTTCGCTATTGGAGCTCTCTCCTTCATGAAGGTAATCGGGATCGGAACCTTGGTATTCATCATCATCTATACCGCGTCATTTATGATGTCGTGGGGGCCGATTTGTTGGGTGCTGATCTCCGAGATCTTCCCCAATAAGATCAGGGGGCGTGCGATTGCCATTGCCGTTGCAGCCCAGTGGGCAGCCAACTATTTGATCTCATCGACCTATCCGGCCATGATGGAGTTCAGTGGTGGTATGACTTACAGCTTCTACGGATTGATGAGCGTTCTCTCCTTTATCTTTGTTTGGAAAATGGTTCCTGAAACAAAAGGTAAAACCCTTGAGGAAATGGAAGGCCTCTGGACCAAAAAGTAAGAGTAATAAAGAAGAATATTTCTTAACCTGACAGGATTCAAAAACCTGTCAGGTTTTTTTGTGTTTGATTTCGGGTAAACGCCGTAAACGTAATTTTATATATCTCCTTTTCTCGTCTGAAGGCTTTATCTTTTCTCTTTCTTCTTACGCGAAAAAATGACGGTCCAATATCTTTTTATCTATTGGGTTAACTTTGTTTAACGATAGGGTGCGGTAAGCCATTCGGGCGACTTTTTCGATGACCACGGTATGATCGAATGCGCTGGCAACATCTTTCCCCCAGCAGAAAGGGCCGTGCCCGTAAACTAACACTCCGGGAATACGCATCGGGTCGATGTTTTGCATCTTGAATGTCTCGGCAATTATTTTCCCGGTCTCCAGTTCAATGTCGCCTTCCAATTGCTGCGAAGTGAGCTGCATCGTACAAGGAATCTCCCCATTGAAAAAGTTGGCATGAGTGATTCCCAACGGTGGAATGCCTAATCCTGCCTGTGCCCAGCAACAGGCATATTCAGAATGGGAATGGACAATCGCTCCGATCTGACTGAAGTTTTTATAGAGTTCAAGATGTGTATTGGTATCTGTCGAAGGTTTCAGATTCCCTTCGATAATTTTTCCGTTTAAATCCATGACAATCATATCTGCCGGAATCAAATCTTCGTACGATATTCCGGAGGGCTTTATAACAATCATCCCTTTACCCCTGTCGATGGCGCTTACATTGCCCCAGGTATAGAGTACCAATCCTTGTTCGACCAGTTTCAAACTGGCCTTATAAACTTGTTGTTTTAAACTTTCAAGCATAGCTGTCAGGTTAATATTGCAAAATGAAATACAATAATAATCATTTGCTTTTAATTTGCACGTGAGAAGTGATGACTTATTATGAATAGAAATTATAGTTGATTAATTAATTGTTTTATATCATTTTTATTGTTCGGATATCTTTGAGTCTATCGTTAAGATTTATGGGCTCCTCACTTTTACCTGCAATAAAATTATTGTACCTTCATCATCTGATTGACCTGTTAAGGTCAAGGTATTGGCTAATGAATAATAACTAAATATTACATATCGATGGCAAATTTGGATCAGTTTACAATCGACATAACTAATGGGTATCAATTTAAAGGAGAATCCATTGTTTTAGGGGCAGCAATGTTGGACCGGGAGCCTGTCCATGGCTTACTGGTGAAAGCCCCTCTGAAGATGTTTAACCGCCATGGGTTGATTGCCGGCGCTACGGGAACGGGGAAAACAAAAACCTTGCAGGTGATCGCCGAACAACTGTCTCATAATGGCGTTCCCTCCCTTTTAATGGATGTTAAAGGCGATCTGAGTGGTATTGCCGCAAAAGGCGAGAGCAATCCCAAGATAGAGGAACGCCTGGGTAAAATGGGCATGAAATTCACCCCTTCCGGTAACCCGGTTGAGTTTCTCTCTATCTCCGGGGAAAAGGGATCGCGGGTAAGGGCAACGGTCTCTGAATTCGGACCGGTTCTTTTTTCAAAAATCCTTGGATTAAATGAAACTCAATCAGGGATGGTTGCGCTGATTTTTAAGTATTGCGACGATAACCAGCTCCCCCTTCTTGATCTGAAAGATGTCAAGAGGGTGCTTCAATACCTGGGTGATGAGGGCAAGGAAGAACTGACCAAAACCTATGGGACTCTCTCTTCCGCTTCGGTGGGGACCATCATGCGCAAGATCGTGGAACTCGAACAACAGGGCGCGGAGATATTCTTTGGTGAACCCTCTTTCGATGTTAATGATCTTTGCCGCTTGGATAATTCTGGGAAGGGAATTATCTCGATTCTGCGCGTTACGGATATCCAGGACAAGCCAAAACTGTTTTCTACGGTGATGTTGCAGATGCTGGCCGAAATTTATGCCACTTTCCCTGAGGAGGGCGATCTGCCTAAACCAAAACTTTGCCTGTTTATCGATGAAGCTCATCTGGTATTCGAGGAGGCCTCTTCATCATTGCTCGACCAGATTGAAGCCATCATAAAACTAATCAGATCGAAGGGAATCGGGATTTTCTTTATAACCCAAAACCCTGATGATATTCCCGAATCAGTGCTGAGCCAGTTGGGTATGAAAGTTCAGCATGGCTTAAGGGCTTTTACCGCAAAAGACCGGAAAGCAATTAAGATGGCCGCCGAGAACTATCCTGAGACAAGTTATTATGATACTGATCAATTGCTTACCGAACTGGGTATTGGCGAGTGTTTTTTCACGGCATTGAATGAAAAGGGTATCCCCACCCCGTTGGTCCATACCTATCTTCGAGCTCCCCAGTCAAGAATGGATGTATTGACCGATCAGGAGATCGAGCGGATTATTCGCTCTTCCGCTCTGGTTGCAAAATATAACCGCGAAGTCGATCGCGAGAGCGCTTACGAATTACTCAATGCCAAGCTGGAAGATGCAGCTGATGTAAAACATCGCGAAGAAATGGAGCGTCAGTACGAGAAAGCACGTCGAAGCTCCCCTTCCCGACAGGAAAAAAGCACCTTCGAAAAGGTGATCAGCAGTCCGGCTACCCGCCAGATTGGAAATACTATTGCCCGTGAACTGATGCGCGGCCTCTTGGGTGTGATGGGAGTCAAAACAACTTCCCGACGGAGCAGCCGGCGTAGCGGAGGCCTGTTTTAATATAAATAATCTGTTGACGTGTTTCGCCTTGTTGTGGTTTATCCTGTAATAATCATAAAGCCGGATTGATTAAAAAAGCTTAATCATCCTATTTTAGAGCTGTTTAGCTCGGTTTTGGAACAAATATTGTAGTGTTTTAGTTGTTATTTTAAAAGGCTCAAAAGATGAAAACACAACTATTTTTACTGTTGATTCTGGCCTTTGTTGTTTCAACATCTGTATCGGCTCAGAAAACAGACCGGCAAAAAAAGAAAATTGAACAGAATGCCGGGAAGGAGAAACAGGTCGGGGAATTGGTGAATTCAAAGAATTTTGTCTTTACCGCTCAATGGGCTTTCCCAATCGGTCACAAAGCCATTGATCTGACCACCAACCCTAACTTTGTAGAATTCAAGCCTGAAATGGTTGAATGCTCAATGCCTTTTTTCGGCAGGGGATATAATATCGCCTACGGCGGTGAGGCAGGGATTAAATTTAAAGGGGAGCCCCTACTGTTTACTGTGGGTAAATATAAGAAGGGATATTTGGTTGAGACTAAAGTGAAAGGATCAAATGATTTATTCCTGATTACCCTGAGGATTGATCCATCCGGGAAAGCTTCTATGTCCATTTCAAGCAATAACCGGAGTGCCATTTCGTATGATGGAGAGATTACTGCACCGGAGATCACCGATAAGGATCAGTAGTTCATTCCCTGTTATTTGATTCTCTTGGGAAAGCCAAGGGTAGAAAGCAGATAATATTGTTCGGTGAATATTTCTTTTCTACCTTTGGCTTACTTATTTTTCATCGGATGATTATCAGGAAAAAATTTCGGTTCGAAGGGGCTCATATCGTACGGAATTGTACATCAAAGAGATGTAGGGAGAATATACACGGTCATTCCTACGAAGTGGAGGTATTCCTTAAATCAGATAAGCTCGATAATGGCTTTATGGTTCTGGATTTTGTCCAATTGGGCAGGGTAGGGGAGTTTATCCATTCATTCGACCATTCCTATACCCTATGGAACAGGGAGCCGGAGGAAATCAGGCAGGCGATCGGGTGCTTAAACCGTAGAATCGCTGAAATTCCTGTATCCCCGTCTGCTGAAGGATACGCCCTGTTGTTTTTCTTCGTGATTGACAGGATTATTCGACAAATGCCGTTCATAAACGGGGAAGGTAACGTGATCCTGCATGCGGTTCGTGTCCACGAAACACTTTCAGGCTATGCCGAAGCTGCCAGGGAAGATCTTGATATGATCGATTTCTCCCTCTCTGAAATCATTTTTTCAGAGGGCATTATGGAGGAATGGAAAGACAAAGATTGGTGGAACGAACTGAAGGAGTAGTTTTTAAATCCTAAGCCTATTCGTTAGGAGGTAATTTGTTAATACGGTTCTCTTCTTTTTTGAAATTATTGATCTTATAGGAGATGCTGAAGCGGATTGGGTAGACAGCCCGGGTAATGATTCGCTGATCAAACTCCTGACCTTTTATCCTCTCATCGGACTTATATAAATTAAAGATATCGTTGCCGGTAACCGTCAGGGATAATTTATTATTAAAGAATTGCTGTCTGAAATTCAAGCCGGTCATGAAGAACGATCCTATTTCAATCTGAGAATTTTTCGATGGGCTGTAATAGGAAAGTTCGAGTTCTATCTGCGTGTTTGGGCTTATTTTAAACCGGTTGGTGGTGAAGGAGGTAATCTGGTTATATCTCCGTTCTTCTGTCCCGAATTTCGGATCAATCTTTAACCTGCTGGCAAACAATTCCGTCTTTTCTGCGATCGACCACCACGGTGTAAAGGCATATTCAACGTTGATCTCCAATCCGGTCAGGTATTCAGAACCAACATTCTCATTAGTATTTTGAATTATATTGTCTATCCCGTAAAGGGTCCTGAAGTTTTCTATCTTATCGGTAATCCGCGAAAAATAGAGCTCAGAATTAAATGAGAGATTCTTTTTCTGCCGGTTGTAGGAGAGCGATAGCCGGTCCGACATTTCGTTGTTCAGTAACGGGTTGCCTGTTTTAACCTGATAGAAATCATACCAGCGTGGAAGCGGATCTAGCTGGGCCGCTTCCAGTTTCCTGGTACGTCGGCTATAGCTGAAGATGAGGCGCTGCACCGAATCAATTTTCCATCCGGTATGAAAACTGGGAAAGAAATCCCAATGATCTTTTATATAGGTTTCACCTGTGTTTTTGTTAAGCTGACGGTTATAGAATTCTGACCGCAATCCGATCTGCCATTCAAATTTATCATTTTCTTTACCCAGGACGGCGTAGAAAGCATGGAGGTATCGCTCGAAATGGCTCGTTCCCCGATCAAGAAGAGTTGTCTCTTCATGTTGATGCTGGTACGAGTAATTCTCATCCTGTTGGTCAAAGGTCATTTGATAACCGGCCTCCAGTTTTCCCGATTCCCCTATGGGACTGATGTAGTCAGCGTTAATCTGGAAACTGTCAAAATCTTTATCAAGAATAGTCGATTGGTCCATGATCATGATCCCGCCGGTACGCTCTATATTGTTTCGGTAGGTGTCGTCATAATTATTGAAAGTCCATGTTCCTGATAAGGAGAGGCTGTTGTCAGGGTTGTTGAATTGATGATCCAGCGCCAGATAGGCTCCGCCATAAGTGCCGTTCCGGTTATTGCGATCGGTCACACAGTTTTTTCCGGTCTCTTCGGTATCCTGTCCTGAAAACGACGACTCCCAATCTCCGCGGTTTGTAATTTGATAGTCACCTATATTTCCGGCAATACTGATTTTATCATTCTCCGAGGGGGAATAATCGATCCCGGCTCTTATCCCGGTATTGTTCCGCTCCGCCTGCTGCTCCCCCTCCTGAGAGAAATATTCCTCATGATCGTTTATAAATTCATTGGTCCATCGTTCAATCTCCCCCTTTGTCTTTCTGCGGTTATGGTCGATCCCGGTAAACAGGCTTATCTTTTTCCCCTTCAGATTGAACAACAGATCCGACGAATAGCCTCCCAACTGGTCTGCTGAAATGTTTGCATTCCCGCTCAGTCCGGTATTAATCGTGTTTTTAGTAATGATATTGATGATCCCTCCCGTTCCTGAGGCATCGTACTTGGCTGTTGGATTGCTGATTAGCTCAACTTTAAAGATCTCGTTGGCCGGAAAATACTGAAGCATCTCATTCCCCTTCAGCGAGGTGGGCTTGCCGTTGACCAATACCAGGAAATTGGTGTTGCCATGAATAGAGATCTGTCCCGAGGGCGTCTGCGATATCGAGGGAAGATTACGTAGAACATCTATTGCCGTTCCTCCCTCTCCCTGGGGCATGTTGTCAACCCGAATCACGGTCTTGTCTATCTTTACGGCTGTATTACCCGTTCTGCCACTGACCACAACATCACCGATCTCCTGAATCTCGGTCTTTAGGGGGATTACTCCCAGATCGACCGTTTGACCCTCCTCCTTAATATGGATACTCCGATTCTGGTCAATCCCAAAGCCAATATAACTGACCGTTATCAAATAATCTCCGGGAAGTATCTCGTTAATTGAAAAATTGCCGTGTTTATCGGAAATGCTCTCGTGCCATTGTAACGTATCCTTTTTATCAAAAAGTTTAATACTGGCATATTCAATTGGCATCCTGGTCTCTGCATCAATTACCCGACCTTTAATTTGATTTTCTTTTCCCGAATCGCTGCTAATTGGATAATCGTTAGGTGTTGTGACGGCAAAATCAGGTTTAGGTATAGGGAGCAATAAGATCAAGAGCAAAAATAATTTAACATTTTTGCACATTGTAGAACGAGTGGTTAAACATTTAGATTAATTACTGTTACAAATATAAAAACATTGATTAATAATATGCCCTCAGAAGTGCGTTTTTATACATTTTTTTAATAAACCCCGGTGGGTTATCTTGTTATTTATTAATAACATGACAAAAGTCAGGGTTTGTCGGGCACTGCACTCCGATAGGAATAGAGTGGGCTATAATTTGGCTGATTTTTATCTGTTTGTTTTGAAAAACAGAATGTAACGGGTCCCATGAGGATGGATAAAAACCCTCTCCCTTTTTTTATTTTTCAATAAGTTTCTCAAAACCGTTAGAGTACACGATATTGCTTTTGCCATTCTCTCCTGCCACGATGAAATAACCTTCCAACTCCGGATTGTTGTTTACTATTTCAATAGCCCTTTCAACACCAAGAACCATAAATGCCGTTGCAAAGGCGTCGGCTGTCATACAGTCATTCGCCAGGACCGTAGAGCTTAACAGAGAGTGCTGGATCGGATACCCTCTCTTCGGGTCAATGGTATGAGCATATCGTTTCCCCCCTTCTTCGTAAAAGTTCCGGTAATTTCCCGATGTGGCCAAAGCTTTGTTGTCCAGTATGACGATCGACTGAATATCCTCTTCGCTGAAAAGGGCATCCTCTTTTGGTTTGTTAATGCCAATTCTCCAGATCTTCCCTTCGCGGTTAACCCCTTTGGCTGCCACTTCCCCCCCGATCTCAACCATATAATTTGCACACCCTTTCGAGGCCAGGAATTCGGCGACGACATCGACTCCCAACCCCTTCGCTATTGCGCTGGCATCAAGTTTTGTATCAGGATTCTCCTTTACCACACTATCGTTTTCCAATCGTATTTTACGGTACCCCACCGATTGCATCAAACTATCGATTAGTTGCCCGGTCACATTGTCTTTTTCTTTATATCCAAAACCCCAGGCATTGACCAGGGGGGCAACAGTGATATCAAAAGCCCCGTCGGTCTGTTCCGAGACTTCCATCGCCTTAAGGAAACATTTCTTAAATATCGGATCGATAACCGTCGGAATATTATTGTTGATTTTAGAGATCGTACTCTCCTTGTTGAACATCGAAAGTGATTGGTCAATCTTTTTCATTTCCGTTTCGATCGCGGGATGTAAATCTTTCCCATCAGGGCTTTCATAGACTACATGATAAATAGTGCCCCAGACACTCCCTTCGTTATAGATATATTTCTTTCCGCTATTCATATTGCAGCCTGCCAAGGTCAAAAACAAAAAAATAATGCCGACGAAATTTCTCATGGTTATCCTTTGATTAAACAGTACAAAAATACCAAATGTTTGTGAGCTAATTGAGCATGTTATCCTGAAAAACAGGAGAGGTCTTGCGCGGAACATTTGTCGGGCATGGCAGAAACACGATACGACTATACGATTCGGAGATGCCCGTTACCCACTTCAAGGGGCAATATAAAGGAAAACCTGGACCCTTGCCCTAAGGTTGATTCTATCCGGATCTTTGTTCCTAACATCCCCGCGAAATCGCGTGCAAGCGAGAGCCCGATCCCGGTTCCGCCATACTCCCGCGTCATACTTGAGTCGAGCTGATGGAACCGTTCGAAAACCTCCTCGAATTTCTCCGCGGGAATGCCTATCCCGGTGTCTTTCACAAAGAATTCAATATCCGACCCGCCAATCAGGCTGTAGCCAAATTCCACTTCCCCGTCTTTGGTAAACTTGATGGCGTTGTCCAGCAAGCTTTCCATAATGTCCTTGATCTTCTGTCCATCGGTATAGATCGAAAATTTAGGATTCTCATGTCCTTTCCTGGCATAGAGAACCAGGTGGTTCTTGCCTATCTGCTCCTTCTCGTACGAGAACTGACGGTTGAGGTCAATAATTAACCCGTTAATATTGAACAATTGTTTATTCACGGCCATTAACCCGCTTTGGACCCTTGACAGCTTAATGGTGTCGTTGAACACGTGGAGCAGCAGTTGTCCGTTTCGGACGATCAGCCGGAGGAAGTTTATCCTCTCGTGACGGGAGACCTCGTCGTTGAGCAATACATTCGAAAAGCCCAAAATGGCATTGAGCGGGGTCCGAACTTCGTGCGACATATTTTGCAGGAATGCTGATTTAAGCAAGTCGGCTTCCTCCGCTTTTTTACGGGCCTCTTCAATGGCCTGCTGAGCCAGCTTTTGTTTGGTGATATCCCTCGAAATGGCCATCACCGAATTATCGTCGAGCCTGACCATCCGCATCTCGAAAAAGCAGGATCCTTTCCCCAATACTTCAAGCGCATACTCTATTGTTTCTATCGCATCATGGTTGATCACCGTCTGAATAGACTGAAAAACCTGGCGGACCATCCTTTGGGAGAACCCTACCTCGAAGATTGTGCTGCCGATGATCTCGCTCTCATTCAGATCGATCCCCTCTCCAACTTTTGCCACATAGTCGACATAGGTGCCATCTTTATCGATGACAAAAAAGATATCGGGAATAGTTTCGAGTAACAACTTATAGCGATGCCGGCTGTTCTGGAGATCGGTCAGGGTGTTTTTGACCGGGGTTAAATCTTCAAAATAGCCTACGATGAGTTCATGATCTACCGGGATCGACAGAACTTTAAACCATTTTTGAAGGTGCTGAAGATGAATTTCGGTTTGTGTCCTTTTTCCCGAAAGAAAAATATCCTGCCAGTTCACCTCTTCTCTGAAAAGCTTCAGAAAGAGCATATGGGCCTGGCTTTGTTTGACCTCCGAATTACGCACTTCGAAGAATTCTTCAAAAGCAGGATTCACCTGATCGACCTTTACTCCCGTTCGCTCACCAAATTCATCGCGGATAATCCGGAGATGGATGACCCCTTCGGGAAATTGATAGGCTACCCGGTTGAAGTTTTCACGAACCGTATTAAGTAGCAAATGCTGGTCGTTCAGCCTTTTTTGGTAAAGATACGAGAGTGCGAGGGTCGATAAGCTGAGCAGCAGATAGAAGAAGACCGGGTTGATGTTAAAAAACTGTTCGGGCCAGAAAAGAGAGAACAACTCTTCTGTAAAACCGGTCGATATAGTATGATAGATCAATAAACCTGTCGTGAGCAGAATATAAATGGCGATGTTCCCGGGCTTTTCTGAAAAGAGCATAAATATGAAAAGCACGATTAGCATAACGCCAATCTCCATGAAAAAGGTACGCTCGGGCGGGAAAATGGCCAATTGCGGGGAAACAAAAAGAAAAAACAGGGGTAGTATTAATAGGTTCAGGGAGTTAATGGCGCTGATTTTTCGCCCTTTGTGAAGAAAATATACGATCAGTATAAAGACCGCCAGAAAGGATACCGACTGGGGGTAATAGCTTGCCGTGAAAAAACTGAACAGATCGAGAACTATTATAGCTGAACAACAGGCTATCAGGGATATAGTCAGATAATATAAGGCTTGTAACAATTTTATTTCCAACGCGTCAGCGTTTGGAAAAGCCTTAGAAATCCCTATGTCAAAACGTTTTGGCATCAATAACCCACAAATTGAACTTAATAGTGCAAATAAAAGTAATAAATTTAATTTATTGCGATTTACTGCTTCAAATTTCTGAAAAATGTATTTGTGCTAATAACTACTCTCCCAAAGGTGACATTTGTTAGCGAAAATGAGCGGCATAAACAATAAATTTGTTGTAAAGGATAAAAAGAAGTCTCACTTGTAACCTATAAATTTCGAAAGATGATTAAAGGATTTTACAATGTCCCTGTTCCGAAGAACGAGCCGGTCAGGAGCTATGCCCCCGGATCGCCCGAACGGACCGAATTGAAAAAGATGCTGGCCGAATTGAGGTCGCAGGTTGTTGAACTCCCGATGTTTATCGGCGGGAAGGAGGTCAGGAGCGACCGGAGAGTGGAGATGAGGCCTCCCCACGATCTCGGTCATTTGCTGGGATATTACTTCCAGGGCGATGAAACCCATGTCACTCAAGCCATCGGGGCAGCCCTTGCCGCTCAGGCCTCCTGGTCGGCCCTGCCCTGGCAACACCGTGCCGCTATCTTTCTTAAGGCCGCCGATCTGATCGCCGGTCCTTACCGCGCAAAAATCAATGCCGCGACCATGCTGGGACAGTCGAAGAACGCCTTTCAGGCCGAAATCGATGCCGCCTGCGAATTGGCCGACTTCTATCGCTATGGGGTCAAATGCATGACCGAAATCTATGCCATGCAGCCCGAATCGAATCCGGGAATGTGGAACTACAACGATTACCGCCCGCTCGAAGGATTTGTTTTCGCGCTGACTCCGTTTAATTTTACCTCC
Organism: uncultured Prolixibacteraceae bacterium; assembly: GCA_964632305.1. Classification (GTDB taxonomy): domain Bacteria; phylum Bacteroidota; class Bacteroidia; order Bacteroidales; family Prolixibacteraceae; genus CAZWBR01. Next base: position 44,512 of record CAZWBR010000021.1, on the reverse strand, counting down.
ATTGCCGGGAACCTGCCGGTGGCCCCGGCCCTGATGGGAAACGTCTGCGTCTGGAAACCGTCTAAAACCGCCATCTATTCGGCAGCGGTAATCATGGATATATTAAGGGAAGCCGGACTGCCCGACGGGGTAATTAATCTGGTCTATGTCTCCGGTCCTGCCGCCGGGAAGGTTATCTTCAGCCATCCCGATTTCGCGGGGATCCATTTCACCGGGTCTACCAGCGTGTTCCAGGATATCTGGAAGACGATCGGGGAGAATATCCCTAAATATAAAACCTATCCAAGGATCGTGGGTGAGACGGGGGGTAAAGATTACATCTTCGCCGATCCCACCGCCGATCCACTCGCCCTGGCTACTGCTATGGTCCGCGGTTCTTTCGAATACCAGGGACAAAAATGCTCGGCGGCCTCACGGGTATATATCCCGCGCACCATCTGGGCCGAAACGTGGAAATCGGCCGAGTCGCAACTAAAACGGATGAAGATGGGGCCCCCCGAGGACTTTACCAATTTCATCAACGCGGTGATCGATGAAGCTTCCTTTGACAAACTGAAAGGATTTATCGACCGGGCCAGGACCGACGCCGATGCCGAAGTGATCTACGGGGGTAAGTGCGATAAATCGAAAGGCTATTTTATCGAGCCAACCGTTATCCTGACCACGAATCCGCGTTACATCACCATGCAGGAGGAGCTGTTCGGCCCGGTGGTTACCGTCTACCTGTATGAAGACGACCAGTTGGAAGATACCTTGTCGATCCTCGATAAAACATCGATCTATGCCCTTACCGGTGCTATTTTCTCCCGCGATCGCTATGCCATTGCCCACATGACCGAAAAATTGCGCAATGCCGCGGGGAACTTTTATATCAACGATAAGCCCACCGGAGCCGTGGTCGGTCAGCAGCCCTTTGGCGGGGCACGCGGATCGGGCACCAACGATAAAGCCGGGTCGGTGTTTAACCTGTTGCGTTGGGTCTCAATCCGTACCATCAAAGAGACCTTTATCGCTCCCCATGATTTCATGTACCCCAATTTTCTGCCCGATAACGAGTAAGAAACAGCAGGACACGGATTAAGCTGAGGGCTCTCCCCCGGTTTAATCCGTGTTGTTTTTTCAGCCGCTTACCCCACCTGATTCCTTTCGACCGGCTCCAACCGTCACAAATACAGGGTCCTAATCATTTCAATCGGATAGTCCATCGGATTTTCCGGGGTGTCCTCCCGCGGGAACTTCAAGACCATACCATCTCCGGTGTTTCTGTACATATTCTGTACACTTTCAATACTGTTTCTGTGCTATTAAAGCACAGAAGATGCACAGAAGATGCACAGAATATGCACAGAAAGTCTGGACAAGGCCGGGGGATGGTCTCTGTCCCGGGAAATTTGTCAATCTTTTGGTGAACGGGGTCATGATTTAATCGGAGGTGTAGCGGGGAAGCAGAGGGTTGAAGAATTTTGACTGGATAACAAACTTTAATCGCCGCCTGCTTTTAGTTTGTTTAGGGATTTCTTTACTTTGTGATTGAAAAATTCCGACGATGAAACCCTTTATACCCAAATCACTATTTAAAACCATCACGAACAAATACCTGTTCGCCTTCTTGATTTTCAGCGTTTGGATGATCTTTATCGACGATAACAATATTCTTTTTCTGCGTAAAAATCTGAATAAGCTGAAGAGGTATAGGGTTGAAAAAGAGTATTATAAGACAAAGATTGAGGCGGACAGCATCAAGCTGGACGAATTGAAGAAAAACTCGAAGGATCTGGAACGATTTGCCCGTGAAGAGTTTTTGATGAAGAAGGACAATGAGGATATTTTCCTGATCATTGAAAAAGAATAGCGGGGCAGGGGTTCTGTATTTTTGTTTTCCTTTTCTGCTACAAGAGATCATTTTTTTTTATAAATTGTAAGGGTTAAAGCACTCTAAGAAAAGGGTATTATGCAACTTGATTTCGATTTTTTCAAAACGGAAAACAAGCTCGCTCCCCGTCAGGGAAGGATCATCGTCTCCGAGCCGTTTTTACCCGGGCATTACTTCAACCGGTCGACTGTTCTGCTGGTTGAATATTCCCGGAAAGGCGCGGTGGGCTTTATCCTGAACAAGCCGATCGATTATCCTGTCAAGGATGTCTTTAAGGATTTTCCCGAATTAGATGCCGATCTTTATATTGGGGGACCGGTCAGCAGCGACCAGCTCTTCTTCATTCATACCCTTGGCGATAAGCTTCACGGAAGTGTAAGGGTCAAAGATAACCTCTACTGGGGAGGCGACTTTGATCATCTGAAATCGATCATCAAAGCCGGATTGGTTGAGCACGACCAGGTGCGTTTCTTCCTGGGCTATTCAGGATGGGGCGAGGGACAGTTGGACGAGGAGATCGCCGAACACTCGTGGATGGTCGAAGAGGCTGATGTGGATTCGATCATGGAGAGCGACGAAAACTTCTGGGTCGAGAGTGTCAGCAAGATAGGAGGGCACTACGAGTTGTGGCAATATTTCCCCGAGGATCCTACGCTTAACTGAAAAGATCCATTTTTGATTTCCGGTACTCGGTGGCTATCGCGGTAAATTTGGAGGCGATGGCCCCGGTTTTCGCGCTGTAGTAGCGGCGGTCGTTCAGCCCGAGCACCTTTTGGATCCCCAGACAATTATCAATCAGGAACATTTCGTCGGCTTCGAGAAGCTCGTCAACGGTGATATTGTCTCTTGCCGAGATTTGATATCCTGTTTTAATCGCGCTGTTAATCACCTGTTTTTCAAGGGTCGACCGGTATCCGCCCGATAGGGGGGAGGGGAGCGTCATCGTGTCATCTTTCAGAAAAGCGAATGAACAGCCGATCGCCTCGCAGGCATAATCCGCATCATTAAGGATGATCATGTTGTGGCGTCCCCTGAGGGTAGCTTCGTTGGCGGCCATCATCCAGATGAACCGTCCTCCCGGTTCGGTATTGCTGATCGGGTTGCGCGATTTGCATCCCTGGGTAAAGATGTCGAGCAATAACCCGTTTTCGTTTAGCGGGAAAAAGCCCCGGGGGATCTCTTCGGCACTCAGGATCAGGTCGGGGCCATCGTTTCCGGGGAAAAGCTGGAGGATGATCCGGGCGGCCAGGTAGAGTTTGTTCTTGTTAAGCAGGCGGGAGACGTCGAGACGAAGACGTTGCCCCATAGGATCGAAATCGGCCGGTAACGTGAGGTTTAGCGATTCGGTCACCTCGGTCAGATGTTGGTAGACCTCTTCGATAAACAGTATTTCGTTGTTTTCGGCACGAAAAGACTCCCTCAATCCAATGCCAAGACGGAACAGATCGTTAACGGAGAAGATCGGTTGTTCTTCCCTGATGAATTTCCCATTGTATTGGATAAAGCCTCCTTTCATGGTAATGACTCCTGAATAGGGGTTAGTGGACGTTAAACAGCAGATTGATAAAGTCGTAGAATAGGGATGGCCGGATCAGGACCGGGGTGATAAATCCTACGATGGCGCCCAGGAAATGGGCGTCGTGACCTATATTGTCGACGTTCTTTTTGCTCATATAATAGGAGTAGTAAAGATAGAGAACCCCAAAGATGATCCCGGGGATTGGCAATATCCCGAAGAAATAGATTTTAGCCCACGGATCGAAGAAGATAGCGGCAAAAAGAATGGCCGAAACGGCTCCCGAGGCCCCCACAGCGTTGTAATAATAGTTGTTCCGCTGTTTAATCAGTGATGAGAGGCTGGAGAAAACCACCGATCCGATAAAGAGGGCCAGGAAATAGAAGGCGCCGTTGGAGCCGAAATTGAGGTGGAAATAGTGTTCGACCACCGTTCCGAACGAGAAGAGAACGATCATATTCACCAGCAGATGTTCCCAATTGGCATGTACCAGGGCATGGCTCAGCAGCCGGTAATACTGTTTGCGGTGGACCACCTGAAAGGCGTTGAACTGAAATTGGGCCATGATCCCTTGCTGGTTAAAAGCCATGATGGAGACGAGGCTGATGATGATGATCAGCATGATGGTAATAGATGACATAGGTCAGATATGAAGGATTTTGTAAATTAATTCGCGCAAAAGTTCGCCGTTTTCTGTGCTTCCCCCTCTTGCTCCTTTAGACCGGAGATCGGTTTCGCGCAGGTAGGAGATGATGACAATCGCTTTGTTGAGGGGATAGTTCTTTCCGGCGGTAATGTAGTCGTTCGCAAAATAGGGATTGACCCCCAGTTTGCGGGCAATCTCGTTGCGGTCGTTCTTGTTTTCGAGTGAGTGGTACATCAGGATCTTCCGGAAGAAACTGACCAGGATCCCCATGATGACCGGGAGCGGGTGCATCTTCTCGTTTTCGATAAAATAGTTGATGATGCGGTTCGATTTGAGGATATCCCGGTTTCCAAGGGCGCTTTGCAATTCAAAAGTATTGTAATCTTTGCTGATACCGATATTTTTCTCGACCTCGTTGACCGTGACGCTGGTGCCTGGCACCATGGATAGGGTCACTTTTTCGAGTTCATTGACGATCCGCTGAAGGTTGTTCCCGACGAAGTCGGCGATCAGTTGGGCCGCTTTAGGTTCGATGCCCAGGTTCTGCGATTTCAGGTAACCGGCAATCCATCCCGGGACCTGGTTATCGTATAAGACCTTGGATTCGAGATAGACCCCGTTTTTCTGTAATGTCTTATAGAGTTTCTTTCTTTTGTCGATGGTCTTGTATTTGTGACTGATGACCAGGATGGTGGAGCCGAGCGGTTTTTCGATGTAGGGGGCCAGATCCTCTATGTTCTTGATGTTCTGGGCTTCGCGGATGGCCACGACCTGCCTTTCGGCCATCATCGGGAACCGACGGGCCGCCGTGAGGATCGTGTCAATGGAGATGTCTTTCCCGTAAAGGATGGTCTGATTAAATCCTTTTTCACTTTCGGACAGTGCATTTTCGAGAATGTAATCGCTGATTTGGTCGATAAAATAGGGTTCTTCCCCTTCGAGGAAATAGATGGGGCTGAATTTCCGGTTCTTTAAATCACTGTATATTTGTTTGAAATCCATAGTATTAAAATCTCAGGTGTTTGACCGATCGGCCATCGTTAATGATTTCGCGCAGTGCGCCGATGCCCACTTCGAGATGGGAGTTGACGTATTTGCGGGTTACCTCACGGTCGCTGGCGGCAGTTTTCACCCCGGTAGAGATCATCGGTTGGTCGGAGACCAGCAGCAGGGCTCCGGTAGGTATTTGATTGTAAAAGCCGACGGTAAAGATCGTGGCTGACTCCATGTCGATGGCCATCGCCCTTGTTTTAATCAGGTATTTTTTAAACCGTTCGTCGTACTCCCACACCCTTTTATTGGTGGTGAGGACCGTTCCGGTCCAGTAGTCCAATCCCATGTCGCGGATCGTGGAAGAGACGGCGCGCTGAAGGCTGAAAGCCGGTAAGGCGGGTACTTCGGGTGGAAGATAATCGTTCGAGGTACCGTCGCTGCGGATAGCGGCCAGAGGAAGGATCAGGTCGCCGAGTTCGCTTTTCCGTTTCAACCCGCCGCATTTGCCAAGAAACAAGACGGCCTGCGGCATGATGGCGCTGAGCAGGTCCATGACGGTGGCGGCATTGGGGCTCCCCATTCCGAAATTGATAATGGTAATTCCATTGGCGCTGGCATTGGGCATGGTTTTATCTTCACCCACCACGGGGACTCCGAATTGCTCGGCGAAGTTCTCGATATAATTCTGGAAGTTGGTGAGCAGGATATGACTGGTAAACTCTTCCAATTCCCGTCCGGTATAGCGCGGAAGCCAGTTTCGTACAATTTCTTCTTTTGTCTTCATAGCCAATTTTAAGCAAAAATATTTGCTTTTTGGTGATTCTTGGTTCGATAAGAATAAAAAATTAGATTTAACCCAAATTAATCATTCCGATGAAGCTGAATTTGCCTTCCTATTCCTTCCGCACCAAGAGTGTTGAAGGCCGCAGAGTTATCTTTGATCCACTGCGCCGTAAATGGGTCGCGTTGACCCCCGAGGAGTGGGTAAGGCAGAATTTTATCCGTTATTTATCGGAGGTGAAGCATTTCCCCGATAGTCTGATTGCCGTGGAACGGGCGCTGAAGATCAACCAGCGCGATTTCCGGGCCGATATCGTGATTTTTTCCCGCAGCGGCCATCCGATGGTGGTGGTCGAGTGCAAAGCTCCCGAGGTGAAGATCAGCCAGCAGGTTTTCGATCAGATAGCCCGTTACAATATGGAATTCCAGGTGGATTATCTGGTGGTGACCAACGGTTTGGCGCATTACTGTTGCCGGATCGATAAAACAAAGGGCGAGTATGCTTTCCTGCCGGAAATACCGGATTATCAGACGGTCAATGCGGTTCAGCCCTGAAGCTCCGCAGGGTAACTAATCTTGTAATTGGGTAGGGTGAGCGTAGGTTCGAAACCCAGTTTCTGAGCCAGACGGACCGAAGCGGTGTTCTCATCCCGGCAGGACCATACCGGGATGAGATTTTTTTCCAGACAGTAATCGATCAGCGCGGTGCAGACCTGCAAGGCAAGCCCTTGTCCCCAGAATTCGGGAGCCGTTTCGATACCCAGTTCCAGGTAGTTGTCGTGAACATAAGCCGCAAAAGCCGTTGAGGCCGGTTTCCCGTCAATAAGGTAGGTGAAGCCGATTCCTTTCTCCATAAAATCCCGGGCGTCGTTCCAGAAATATTTGGGGATCACCGCTCCTGGCATTGTCTCAAAGAGCATCTGGTTGGTGCGGACAATCGATTCATGTTTCAGATTGAAGGTCGACCTGAAACAGAGCCAGTTTTCGTGGTTGAAGTCGAAATTGGATCGCAAGAACTTTTCGAACCGGATCCCGTCGTTGTATTTTACAGATGAATTTTGTCCGGCCAACTTTTCACTCACCAAAGCTTCGAATGTAGTGCTCAAGGCTTCGGGCCAGACCTGTAGCCATAACCAGCTTAATCGCGTAGGACTTTTCTTTAGCAGTTGATCGATGAGCGCGTGGTTGAATTCTTTGTTGTCGGCTTTTCCCGACAGGAGGGCCATGCCATAGGGATGGACTACGAAGATGGTATGGGGTTGATCAGCCCGATCTGCAAAGACAGAACCGGTCAGTTGCTGTTCGGTCACGGAGCGGGCAAAGAAGGTGTTGATCGGCAGTTTTTTGATCGGGTCGGTTACCTGACTGTATTCTTCAGGTTGAAGGCTTATTATCATGTTTTTTTTGGGTCTGTTTGTGATTATTTGTATCTGTTGATTCGTTGCAGTAATAGTTCGTCCTGCCACTGATTCCCGCTTCGCAGCCAATCTTTCCTGGTGCCGATGATCCCGAACCCTTCATTGGCAAAAAGGTTTAAGCTAACCTCATTTCCTTTAGCAATATTGGCAAAGAGCTGGTGGAGATTCAGTTTGTCGAAGCAATAGGAGATCATAAGCCGGAGGGCCGCGGAGGCATAGCCTTTCGACCGCTCCTCTTTATCGTGGATCAGGATGCCCAGTCCGGCGCGCTGATGATAGGGGTCGAAATCGAAGAGATCGATCGCCCCGACAGTTTTTCCCGCCCTGTCGTCGATCATCAGCCTCAGTTGTTTGCTTTCGTAGATATCCTTATCGGAGTTTTTGATATAAAGGGCCAGGATGTATTTAGAGAAAGGGGCCAGGGTATTGCTCACTTCCCATATCTCTTCATCGTTTTCCCAAAGAAAAAGCAGATCAATGTCTTCGGGTTCCAGGGCCCGGAGCGAAACTTTGTCATTTTTCAGATACTCTTTCATCGGCTGAAGTTTTTATTATGCAAGATAGCTTATTTTTTCGGCTCATGTAATCTGATGCCAAATATGTATTGGGGGAAAAACAACGAAAGCTGCTCATGGTGGGAGCAGCTTTCGCAGATAGGAATTAATTTCTTTTATTGCCCCATTAATTCGGCCAGTTTTTTCGCCAATTCTTCGCCGCGAAGGTTTTTCGCGATGATCTTACCTTCCTTATCGAGCAGCAGGGTAAAAGGGATGGCCTGAACGCCGTATTGCTGAGCGGCTGCACTTTGCCAGAATTGCAGGTCGGAGACGTGGTGCCAGGTCAGTTTATCGTCGGCGATGGCTTTGACCCAATCTTCTTTGGTGCGGTCGAGCGAGACGCCGAGGATGTCGAAGCCTTTGTCTTTATACTGGTTGAAAAGAGCGACGACATTGGGGTTTTCGCGACGGCAGGGTTGACACCATGCAGCCCAGAAATCGAGCAACACATATTTCCCGCGAAGGGAGGAGAGGGTGAAAGGGTTACCATCGGGATCGTTTAGGGTAAAATCGGGGGCTACTGATCCGATCTCAGTTACACGGACACGGTCGGCAATTTTTTTCAACTCCCCGACATAGATGGAGGATTGGACCTGCGGATCGAGGAAAGCCACCAGGGTGTCGATATCGTGGGCGGTCATCTCCTGGGAGAACTGCATCAGGGCAATCAGCGGGGAGACCGTGGATTTGGGGTGTTCGCGGATGAAGTTTCTGGCAAAGACCTGCTGGTTTTGCATCATAGCTTCATAATCGATCTGTGCTTTTCGCATACCCTCCTCGTCGCCTTTCATCTGGGCATCCATGAAACGCTGTTGCATTCCCTGGACTTCCTGGGAAATATTGGTTAATTCTTTGGTGAATAGAGTGAATTGGTCGTTTGATTCAGATCCTTTTACAACTGATTTACCGAGACTGTCGGCATTAGCTTCGACGGTGATTTTCCCGTTTTCGGCGAAAAACTGGGCTACGACGTCCTGCTCACCGATAGAGATGATGCGCAGTTCGGGAAGCTCGGCTTTGCCTTTTAATTCGAATTTGCCATTGGAAATCTTTGCTGAGTCTTCAGGGACCCATTTCCCGTCGGCATATTTCATCAGGATGATCTGGCCATCTTTTTTCCCTTTTATTTCCCCTTTGATAACGAAACCATCGGGTTTAGCACAGGAGAAGAGGGCGGCAATTGCCAGTACAAAAACTAAAAGTCTTTTTGTCATTTTTGTCATTTTTTCAAGGCTGAATAGTCAACCTGCTGTTATTTGAAAACAAATATATTAAAACATTTTAAAATACCTAACAAGGTCTGTTTAAGGGACCATGGAGCCAAAATATTTGTCGAGTAACTGGTTCGCCGCGATAAAGGAGCTGATCTCGTCTTTCAGGACGCGGTGTTCGTAAGCGTGGAGGGAGGCCTTAACTTCAGGGTTGTGATAGAAATTGCTTCGCAGGGCTTCGTGGATGGTCTCGTACATCCAGTATTTGGCCTGGTCGCGCCGGCGGTTCCCGAAGTAAAGGTTCATCCGGGCCATGTCGACATATTCGAGGATGGTATCCCAGACCTGCTGAACGCCGGTGTGTTGTAAGGCCGAGCAGGTCAGAACTTTAGGTTCCCAGCCGGAAGGGGTGGGGGGGAAGAGGTGCAAGGCATTACGGAAGAGGGAAGCGGCGAGCTGGGCACGGTCGTAATTGTCGCCGTCGGCTTTGTTGATCACGATGGCGTCGGCCATTTCCATGATGCCGCGTTTGATTCCCTGCAATTCGTCGCCGGCACCGGAGATCTGTAATAATAGGAAGAAATCGACCATTGAATGGACAGCCGTTTCGGATTGTCCAACACCTACCGTTTCGATGAAGATGGTATCGAATCCTGCCGCTTCGCAGAGGATGATCGTCTCACGGGTTTTACGGGCCACCCCGCCGAGCGATCCTGCTGATGGGCTGGGGCGGATATAGGCGTTGGGATCGGACGAGAGTTGTTCCATGCGGGTTTTATCACCCAGGATGGAGCCTTTCGACCGTTCGGAGCTGGGGTCGATGGCTAGCACTGCCAGTTTTTTGCCTTGTCCGGTGAGGTAAGTCCCTAGTGATTCGATAAAAGTGCTTTTCCCGGCACCGGGAACACCGGTTATTCCTATCCTGACCGATTTTCCGGTATGAGGCAAACAGCGGATGATAATCTCTTGCGCCAGTTGCTGATGTTCCGGTTTATTGCTTTCGACCAGGGTCACCGCCTGACTGAGAATGGTGATATTGCCATTGAGGATGCCGTCGATATATTGGTCGACGGAAAGAAGTTTCCGTTTACTTTTTTTCAGGAAGCGGCTGACCGAATCGGCGTTAACCGGTTCTGGTTGTTCAATCCCTTTATTGACGTTAAGCCCTTTGTATTGGGGGTCGTTTTCGGGATGATCGATATGATGATGCTGGTCCATAATGACTCTTTTTTGCGAAAATACAATTTTTCGGGGAGGTGGTGTCCAAATTGTTCAATAAGGTTTTTAACTTCATGAAATTGATTTGTTTTGATAAAACTGTAACCTTTTTCCCGGATAGGGATCAAAAGGGCAAAACAATTAATTTTTAAGATTATGGAAGAGTTAATGTTTGGATTAATCTGGCTTGGTTTTTTTGCTACCCTGTTTTTTGGATGGTATTTTTACCTTCAGGCGAGGAATAAGGAGCGGATGGCGCTGATTGAACGGAATGCCGATGTTACGGAGATCTATAAACCCAGAAGCTCTCATTTTCCCTGGCTGAAGCTTGGGATGCTGATAGCCGGGTTGGGGTTGGGATTTATCGTGACTATGTTATTAAATTTATCGTCGGCTTTTCAGTATCTGCATGGCGATGCGCGGGATATTGGTTTCGTCGGCAGCATGTTGTTTTTTGGCGGAGCAGGTGTGGTGACCGCCTATTTTATTGAAAGACCGAACGTGAAATAACGATTGGATGGATTCGGTTTATATCAATAATGTTTTGAACGGCAGCACAGAAGATTTCAGGTTTCTTATCCGAAAGTATAAGGATCCGGCATTTTCTGTGGCTGTTGCCATTGTTAAGGATGAATTCGAAGCCGAGGAGGTGGTGCAGGAGGCCTTTATCAAGGCTTTTCAGCATTTAAAATCCTTTAGGGGTGATTCGAATTTCAAGACATGGTTTTACCGGATCGTGATTAATGAAGCCTTTAAGCGGCAGGAGAAGAAGAGACGGGAGATCGTCCTGCCTTCGGTGCAGGAGCTTCCCGATGTTGAGGAGATCACGGATACTTTCAGGGGGCTGAATGCCGAGGAGCAGAAAATGGTGGTGACCGAGTCGCTGAAAAAGATTGCTCCCAAAGAGAGCTTGATCTTACAGTTATTTTACCTGGAGAGCAATAATCTGGAGGAGATTACCAATCTGACCGGATGGTCGCAGTCGAATGTGAAAGTATTGCTGCACCGTGGCCGGAAGCATCTATTGGCAGAAGTGAATGTCCTAATGGAAAGAGAGTATAAAATTATGACAAAATGAATAGCGAAAAGGAGAATCAAATTGTCGGTGAACTGATGAGTAAATCAGGGAACAGGATGCCTTTTACTGATTTTGAAGATAAACTGATGGAACGGATTCAGCGTGAGGGTGAACGTTCGCAATCGTTTTGGCGGAATTTGAAGTTGTCGTGGTTTTTCTTTTTTATTGGTACTTTATTTGGGCTGTTCCTGAGTGCTCTACTCGAACGGATGGACTGGACGGTTTTTGGATGGCCCACCCACCGGGTGGTCCTTATTGCTCAACTGCTTTTTTCGGTTGTCCTATTAACCCAGTTTGGTAAGTTGCTGGAATTAACTAAAAAAGGGCGACAGGAGCAGTAGATTTAAGTTTTCTGTCTTTATTGAATTGAATAAATGAGAAAAGCCTCCCGGTTGGGAGGCTTTTCTCATTATAGTATGAATGGATTACTGGGCTTTTTTTACGGTACCGGTAATTCTCAGAATGGTTGTTGCATTGGCGGGGTCATTACTAATGATGGTGACCGTTTTATTTTGCATTCCGGTTTTTCCCTGGGAGTCAAATACTGTTTTCATATTCGTGCTTTCACCTGGTTTAATCACCATGGAGGCTGGATTGGCTGCAGTACATCCGCAGGATGATTTCACGCTACGGATCAGCAGGTCGCTTTTGCCCTTATTGATAATGCTGAAAGTATGTTCAGCTTTGGCTCCTTCAACGATATCGCCAAATTGGAATACGCGGGTGTCGAAATCGATCTTTGGAGCATTGGCCAACTGCTGTTGGGATAATTTGGAGAAATCCTCCTCGATGGTGGCGCTGACGCTGAAAGCCTGATTGTAATTTTCGGCACCATCGAAGACCAGATAGATCCTATTCATCAGGAAACCGTACTCCTTAACTTTTGTCGCATCGTAGCTTACCACGAAATAGCCTTTTTGTTTGGGCTGAATGGTTTCGGGGACCGCTTTTGCCTTCAGGAAAGGGGGTAAGCTTTTGAAACTGATCTTGACCGGTTGAGTTCCCGGATTGTAAAACTGAAGGCTGTCGGTTTTGACTTCCGTATTTTTGATTTTAACGAATGATAAGTGGTTGGTTACCATTCTTATCTTACTCAGGTCGGTGGGGAACTGTTCCTCGATGGTGAGAACCTTCGGGATAACATCGCCGGAGATTTTTAAAACCTTCGATCCATTGGGGATATTAGCCACAACAGTAATGGTTTTAGAAAAGCTGCCGGGCCGGTTCAACGGATTGTAGGCAACTTTTACAAAGCCGGATTTGCCGGGAAGTACAGGTTCTTTACTCCACTCGGGGGTGGTACATCCACAGGAGGCATTAACTGCGGAAATGACCAAGGGGACTTTCCCGGTGTTGGTGAATTTGAAGCTGTAATTGGCAGGTCCTGCTTCTTCCTTGATCTTACCGAAATCGTAGTCCATTTTTTCGAAAGCGACATCGGCCAACGATTGGGCGTATGTGTTTAATCCGCTAAAGATGAATATAAAAGCTGTCAGAAGAATGAGTGCTTTTTTCATTTCTTTTATAATTTAATTATTTACATAACCAGATTTAACAGAAATATTCCAGGCAAAATGGTTGGTTATTTCTGTAAAGAGATACAAAGCTAAAAAAAAATTAACCTGTTCAATACTCGCGTGACGAAAAAGATAATGATCCTGAGGTTGATAATCAAGGTTAAAGAGTGATTTAGTCTCAATCGGGACTGCATTTCTATTCATCCCCGAACAAAACCCCCATGTTTCGTGCTTTGCCGATAAGAGGATTATTTGGGGAGACGAGGCTCAACTTTCCTCCCACTTCGGCAAGGGGCACTGCTTCAAGAACTCCCCCGTGAATGGCGACCATTTGTCCGTAGTTTTCGGCCGCGATGATCTCCGCCGCGAAGGCGCCATAGCGGGTAGCCAGAATACGGTCCATCGCGGAGGGGCTTCCGCCACGCTGGATATAACCCAGTCGGGTCTCGCGGGTCTCGATGCCGGTGCGTTTTTGAATTTGTTCGGCGATATAGGCACCGGCTGATTTGTCAGAAGGTTTTTCGATGCCTTCGGCGACCACGACGATTGAATAGGGTTTACCTTTTGAAAAGCGTTTTTCGATGGAGTGGCAAACCTCTTCGATGTTATAATTGATTTCGGGGATTAGGATAATGTCCCCACCACCGGCCATGCCTGCATAGAGGGCAATCCATCCGGCGTGGTGTCCCATGACTTCGATAACCATGGCCCGCTGATGAGAGTTAGCCGTGGTGTGTAGCCGGTCGATCGCGTCCGTCGCAATGGAAACAGCGGAGTCGAACCCGAAGGTGATCTCGGTCCCATAAACGTCGTTGTCGATCGTTTTGGGGATGCCAACCACGTTGATCCCTTCTTTTTGAAGCAGATAGGCTGTTTTCATGGTCCCGTTGCCACCGATGCAAACGACACAATCGAGCCCCAGTTCCTTGTAGTTTTTCCTGATCAGCTCAGGTTTATCATTAAACTCTTCACCTTTTTCTATTTTAAAGGGTTTTTCGCGCGATGTGCCAAGGATGGTTCCGCCGACGGTGAGGATGCCGGAGAGTTTAGCCTCGTCCAGTTCGACATACTCTTTTCGGATCAGTCCGCTGTATCCAGCGGTAAAACCAATTACAGCCATCCCATGTTTAACGATTGCCGTCTTCCCGACTCCTCGTATTGCTGCATTCAACCCCGGACAATCGCCTCCGGCAGTAAGGATTCCGATTTTTTTGGCCATAATGTTGAAATTTTAGGATCCTGAATTTAGGGATATTATTTAAACGATTATACAAAAATAATACGATAATTCCCCGATACCAAGTCATTGCGTAATTTATTTAAGAGAGCTTGAGTCATGTTTTTTTGAGTTGCCGGATCATGCATTTATGAATGATAGGGGCGTTTTATTGTCCGCGAATAAAATGAGGAAGCGAGATGAAAATAACCTGTTTGATTTTAAAATTTGTATTTTAGCAAGGAAGAAAGCTGTCAGTTAACATATATGAGAAATTATCAATGAGAAATTCAATATTTGTTTTAATATCGTTAGTCTTTTTATGTACCGGTTGCAATACCCCGTCCGGGAAATCTGCCAAGGAGGATAAAACGGATGGTCAGGATAGTTTAAAAAACGCTGTTGCTGAGGCCGGTCTGATGAATGAATTGACCGATCAAGAGAATGTAGAAGGGTGGATCCTGATGTTTGACGGGAAAACTCCGGATGGTTGGAGGGGGATCAACAAAACATCTTTCCCGTCAACCTGGATTATTGAAGAAGGGACTTTGAAATGCCAGGGAACAGGAAATGGTGAAGCCGGAGTTGTTGATGGTGGTGATATTCTTTATGACAAGCAAGTATTCTCGGATTTCCACCTGAAAATGGAATGGAAAATTTCCAAGGGAGGCAACTCAGGTGTTTTCTATTTGGGAAAGGAAGTAGAAGGGTGGCCTATTTACAAAACGGCTCCTGAGATGCAGATTCTGGACAACGATAATAATCCGGATGCTATGTTGGGAAAGGATGGTAACCGGAAAGCCGGTTCGCTGTATGACCTGATTCCGGCTAAACCGCAGAATGCAAAACCGGCTGGTGAATGGAATAGTGCAGAAATAATCTGTTATAAGGGGAATGTTGTTCACAAACAGAATGGCGAGATAATCGTAGAATATCACTTATGGACACCTGAATGGAATGAGCTTGTAAAAGACTCGAAATTCCCGGGGTTGAATTCTGATTGGGCGAATGTTCCAAAGGAAGGGATTATTGTTCTTCAGGACCGCGGTAACGATGTCTGGTTTCGCAACATAAAAGTTCGTCCTCTCTGATATTGCCTTTACCTGATATGGATTAAAGAAGAACAACTGCCCACGTATTCCTGGGCAGTTGTTCTTCTTTTAATATTTCACTGTTATCAGAAAGGGGAATCGTCCAGCAGGTTATTCCCCGGAAAACTGAAATTGGATTTCCCAAATCCTGAATCAGCAGTTTCAAATTCATTGTTCATTTTCGAGTGAAAGACCGCCTGTTTTGGGGCGTCGGAAAAATCGTCGGGCATGGTGCCATCGGAGGATTCCTGGATGTCGGAGAAGCGAGCCAACGCGCCCTTAAAGGCCAGTTGAACATCGCCCACCGCACCATTACGATGCTTGGCAATAATAATCTCAGCGATACCAAGGAGGGAGTTTCCATCGGCATCCTGGGTTATGCCGTAATACTCGGGACGGTGGATAAAGACGACCATATCGGCATCCTGTTCAATAGCACCCGATTCACGAAGGTCGGAGAGCTGGGGGCGTTTCCCGTCGCGCGATTCAACCGACCGGTTCAACTGCGATAAGGCGATGATCGGAACATTGATTTCTTTAGCGATAGCTTTCAGGTTTCGAGAGATGGTACTGACCTCCTGTTCACGACTCCCGCGATTATCTCCGCCAGCAGTCATCAACTGCAGGTAGTCGACGATGATAATCCCGATATCGTGCTGCATTTTTAGTCTTCGACATTTAGCCCTGAATTCGAAGACTGAAAGCGCCGGGGTGTCGTCAATAAAGAGAGGGGCATCTTCGAGGTTTTTCAGTTTGCGATTAAATACCTCCCATTCCCAACCCTCCAGCTTACCGGTTTTGATTTTTTCGGAACCCAGTTCTGTTTCGGAAGCTATCAAACGATTGACCAACTGAAGTGAAGACATCTCAAGCGAGAAGACCGCTACGGGGACTTTGTACGCGACTGCCATATTCCTGGCCATCGAGAGGACGAAAGCTGTTTTACCCATTGCAGGACGGGCAGCCACAATCACGAGGTCGGTATTCTGCCAGCCTGAAGTTATTTTGTCCAGACGGGTGAACCCGGATGGAATTCCGCTTAGGCCATCAGCTTTTTTGGAGTTAAGTTCAATCTGTTCAATAGCCTGTTCGAGGAGCGGTTTGATTGGTTGGGACTCTTTCGAGATATTGCCTTCAGTAACTTTAAACAGAGAAGCTTCGGCGAAATCGATCAGGTCGTTCAGTTCCATCGTATCGTCGTACGACTTGGTCTGAATTTCAGAAGCGATCAGGATCAATTCACGCTGTATATATTTTTGGGCGATGATCCTCGCATGAAATTCGATATGAGCTGCCGAGGCGACGCGGCTGGTTAATTGGGTAATGTATAGAGGGCCGCCGATCTCTTCCAGTTCATTCCGGTTTTTCAATTCCTGGGTTACCACCAGCAAGTCGATTGGTTTCTCTTTGGAGGCGAGGTATTGAATGGCGCTAAAGATTTTCTTGTGTTCCTCTTTATAGAAGCTTTCAGGTTTCAATAATGCAGAAACAGAATGATACGCATCTTTTTCGAGCATCAAAGCACCCAAAACAGCCTCTTCCACTTCGGGGGCTTGAGGCGGGATCTTCCCGTAATAGGCATTCAACTGCTCAATGGTGGCTTTGGGTTTGTTGCGCGTACGGGAATTATTGGATTGTTCAGCCATAATTATTTCAAATTTCAAACAGGATTTAGCGATAAAAGTTGAGATCCAAAATTAACAATCCTTGCCACAAATTGTATTTTAAGAAACCAACAGATTATTGCTCAATCTTACAGATACTTAGATGTTAATACCCCGATTATGAACAAAAATTGTGAATAAAAATCATTTTTGGGTCAATCCGTCCTGAATGATTCGGGTTAACAGATCAGTCAGGTCTAATCCCATCGCCTTCACCTGTTGCGGTATAAAGCTGGTGGCTGTCATCCCGGGAACGGTATTCACTTCGAGAAAATAGAAAGTATCTTCTTTCAGGATATAGTCGACTCTGACGATGCCATTACAACTGCAAAGGTCATATATTCTTGCAGTTAAGGCCTGAACTTTCCGGGTCATTTCCTCTGAGATCCTCGCAGGTGTGATCTCATCAGCCATCCCCGGTACATATTTTGACTCGTAATTGAAAAATTCATTCTTAGGCACAACCTCAGTAACAGGGAAAACGATCTTTTGGTCGCCGATCTTAACAATCCCATTGGTGAATTCTTTCCCTTCAATGAATTGCTCGACCAGTGCCTCGGGACTTTCGTTCAAGGCGTGGGCCACGGCATCAGCCAGTTCTTCTACTTTCTTTACCTTCGTTACCCCAAAACTGGATCCTCCCGCGCTGGGCTTAACGAAAAGGGGTAATCCCAGTTCTTCGACAATTCGGATAGGATCGAAGGATTCCCCGGAGATGATCCTTACAGATTTTGCCATTGGAATTCCGAAGCTCCGCAGATAGTTGTTGCAGAAGTGTTTATTAAAGGTGAGGGCTGACGACTGAACATTGCAGGAGGAATAGGGGATTCTCAGCATGTCGAGATAACCCTGCAGGATCCCGTCTTCTCCCGGGGTTCCGTGAATGATGATGTAAGCATATTCGAATTTAATTTTCTCCCCGTTCCATTGGAAGGAAAAATCCGATTTGTCAATATCGGCAATCTTGGATTCCCCATTCAGAACGGCCCATTCTCCATCGTGGATCCGTACCAGCCATGGGCTAAATAGCTGATTATCTATCGCATTCAGAACATTGGCCCCACTCTTAACCGAAACGACATATTCTGAGGAATCGCCTCCGGCAACAATAGCTATGTTTTTTTTCATGATCAGGTTATGTTTATTGTAAATTATCCATATTTTTTTTCGGTCATTCAATCAGGCTATCCTCCTGATTCAAATAACCGTTAATGTCTATAATTATTAAATTTCAGGACTCTTCATTTGTCCGGTTCCCAACATAGCTCCTCCATTTTTCAATAACCTGCTGCATATCGTCCGGAATATCAGAGTCGAACAGCATCTCCTGATGGGTAACCGGATGAACGAATCCCAGGGTTTTTGCATGAAGGGCCTGCCGGGGGAGAAGCGTAAAGCAGTTCTCGACAAACTGTTTATATTTGGAAAAGGTCGTTCCTTTGAGGATTTTATCCCCGCCATATACATCGTCATTGAACAGGGGATGACCGATATGTTTCATGTGGACCCGGATCTGATGGGTGCGGCCGGTTTCAAGGACACACTCTACCAAATTGACGTATCCCAACCGTTCAATCACCTTGTAATGTGTTACCGCGCTCTTTCCTGTTTTCCCGTCGGGGAAAACGGTAAAGACCTGACGGTCTTTAGGACTTCGTCCAATATTTCCCACGATGGTCCCTTCGTCGTTTTGCAGGTTCCCCCAAACCAAAGCGAGATATTTCCGTTTAGTGGTTTTATTAAAAAACTGCAGGGCGAGTTGAAGCTTAGCCTGTTCGGTTTTTGCGACCAGCAGAAGACCTGAAGTATTTTTGTCAATCCGGTGAACCAACCCGGGTCGCGGATCATTGCCGTTGTACAGGGGCAGATCTTTATAGCGAAATGCCAGGGCATTGACCAGTGTTCCGCTGTAGTTCCCGTGGCCGGGATGAACAACCAACCCTGGAGGTTTGTTGATGACCATCAATTGATCGTCCTCATAGACGACCGTAAGAGGGATATCTTCGGGAATGATTTTTAATTCGCGGCGGGGATAATCCATCACCACCGTGATTTCATCACCCGGTTTTACCCGGTAATTCGATTTAACCGGATTGCCGTTGGCCAGGATGCTCCCGGCATCAGCAGCCGTCTGGATGCGGTTTCGGGATGTGCCTTCAATTCTGTTGCTGAGGAATTTATCTACCCGCAGCAAGCTTTGCCCCGGATCTGCTATAAAGCGGAAATGTTCGAACTGCCCGTTTCCCTCATCACTGTCTTCAAGGTCATCAAAATCTTCAATAATTTCTGAATCAAAATTCTCCATTGCAGGAACAAGGTTCGGTTATAGTTCTGAATTGATAACTTCGAATCCCAGCCAAAGATCAACCAATGATCCCTGTGAAACTACAGAAGTAGAGTCGGCCACAGGAGATTGTTTGATCACCCTGGATTTAAGGGAATCGTCGGAGGTGAGAACCGACGGGTCATACAGCACTACCCCGACATTTAACGATTTGGCTGATAGGGCAGATGTCGCACTTTCCAGCGAAAGACCCGTAAGATCGGGAATCAGGGTCTCGCTATTGGATAGATTTCGGCCAACCACCAGGTCGATGGTGGCTCCGTTGTCGATCCGGCTCCCCGGGAAGATCGATTGCCCCGAATACTTGGCATCCAGAACAAGGTCGTTGAATTCCGAAGGGCGATACTCCACGCTGCCCATGGCAAATCCTTTCGATTCGAGTAGAACCCGGGCTTGTCTCAACGAGACATCGGTCAGCTTCGGTATTTCGACCTGCTCGGGATAAGCTGCTGAAACGGTGAGATAGACCTTTCGGCCTGGTTTTACCTTATGACCAGCCAAGGGTGTTTGACGCAGGACAATTCCAGGACTCACATCTTTGCGGTATACCGAGTCTTCGATTAGAAACCGAACACCCTGATCGTCGGCAAGATCTTCTGCTTCTTCAATAGTTTTTCCTGAGAAATCGGGCGTGGGAAAGCTCTCGCCGCGGTTAGTGTAAACGGACATAACCAGCATGGCCAACCACGCAAGAACCAGGGTTATTGCAAGGGCCAACCCGATATGCTTAAGAAATATTTTACTTGTAAAGAATTGTTTTAAACCCATAACCGAAGAATCACAAAAGGATTAATAACGGAAACAAAATTAGCATCATTTTTCATTTATCACGGATTGTTCGTCTGCAATAAATAAAACTAATTATATTGGCGGATAATGTTGTAGAGCGTGTCTCTTTCTACCGGTTCCAATCCTGCTCCTTTTATCAGGGTGATCAATTCTTCGGTTGAAGCAGAGGGCGATTGTTCTTCTGAACCTGCCATAGAATAGATTTTTGTGGTATCGTCAATCGTCCCGTCCAGATCATCGACCCCAAAAGCCAGGGACAACTGAGCCACCTGTTTCCCGATCATGGGCCAATACGCTTTGATGTGGGGGATATTGTCGAGAAAAATTCGGGAGACCGCATAATTTTTCAGATCCTCGATGGTGGTTGTCTCAGGGATATGCGAGAAAGCATTGTTGTAATGCCTGAATTTTAAAGGGATAAAAGCGTTAAAGCCACCCGTTTCGTCCTGTAGGGTGCGAAGCCGGTTCATGTGGTCGATCCGGTGGTAATAGTTTTCCAGCAACCCGTAAAGCATTGTTGAATTGGTTTGAATGCCAAGTTGGTGAGCTGTTTTATGTATTTGCAACCAGTTTTCGGAATTGGTTTTGTCAGGGCAAATTTTTGCCCTAAGCGTTTCGTCGAAAATTTCAGCGCCTCCTCCCGGCATAGAGATCAGACCTGCCTGTTTCAAGAGGCTAAGCCCTTCTTTTACCCCTACGGCGGCAAAACTGCACATGGCATCGATCTCTACGGCGGTAAAAGCTTTGATCTGAACATGGGGCAAGACTTTCTTAATCTCGCGGATCAATCCTGCATAGTAATAGACGTCACGATCGGGATGAACTCCACCCACAATATGAATTTCAGTAAGATCAGTACCACGGTAGGCTTTGGCTTTTTTGACCATCTCATCGATGCATAATTCCCAGCTGCCCTCCTGTTCTTTTCGCCGGCGATAAGAACAGAACGCACAGTGATTGATGCAGATATTTGTTGGCTCAATATGGATATTGCGATTGAAAAAAACCTGTTTCCCGTTTGTTTTTTGGCGTAGGGCATCGGCAAGCAATGAAAGGAAAGGGATAGAGCCTTTTTCATAAAGCTTAACACCCTCTTCCGGATTGATTCTTATACCGGATAAGACTTTTTCCGCAATTTCCATCATTTCTTTGGGTGCTCCTGAGCTTAAAAGGAGGGATATTTTTTCTTCCATCTGAAATCGTTGAATGTGAATGAGTTTAAATTCCTTGCCGTTGCAGGATAATGACCGGGCCGATTTTTACAGGATACTGAAAAGCGGGTTAAACAGATCTTTTTAATAGGGTACGGCCATTCATCCAAAAAGTTCTCCTTTCCTGCTTTTTTCAGGCTGATCTTTGTTTTACGGATATCGGGCAAAAAGTCGTTCGGGCCCCCCCAAAAATACAAAAGGTAAAGAATCTGATCCTTTACCCTTCATAAATAATTTAAAAAAATACTTTTTTATCTTTTGTGACGAGGTTCGTCTGATACAGACAATTTCTTGCGACCTTTAGCGCGACGAGCATTCAAAACCCTGCGGCCGTTAGCCGTCGACATTCTTTCACGAAATCCGTGTTTGTTTCTTCTTTTTCTTACAGAAGGCTGAAATGTTCTTTTCATCTCGGAAATATTTTACAGATTACTATTATTTCTATGCAATTTTTCGGACTGCAAAAATATTGTTTTTTTATTTCCTACCAAAATATTTGACCAATTACTGGTAAAAATATTTGAGGATAACTTTACCTGACAGGCAAGTAGATCACTTTCTTTGTCTCGAAGAAGGGTTCGCTGAAAAAAAGCGGGATATCAAATAATTCAATGGCTTTTCTGAAGGGCTCAATTTCATCGGCAAAATCCCCTCCTTTCAGATATAGGATGCCGTTGGGAATGGAATTCTTCGAAACCGGCGAGATATTTTTACGAACCAGGCTCACGAAATCGGGGAATGCGGTCACGGCCCGGCTGATCACAAAATCGTATCTGTCTTTGATATCCTCTACCCGGGTTTGCCGGGCGGTCACGTTCGTAAGTCCCAATCCCTGGGCTACGGCTTCGACAACTTTGATTTTCTTCCCGATCGAATCGATCAGCAGGAATTGGGTCTCTGGAAACAGCACTGCCAGCGGTATTCCGGGGAATCCGCCGCCTGTGCCTACATCAAGGATTTTCGTTCCGCTCCGGAATTGGATCACTTTAGCGATGGCCAAAGAATGTAGGATGTGCCGCTCGTACAATTCATCGATATCTTTCCGGGAGATTACATTGATCTTTTGGTTCCATTCGTGGTAAAGGGACCCCATTTTTTCGAACCTGGAGAATTGTTCCTCGGTTAATTCCGGGAAATAAGTCTTAATATTTTGCATCGTCATGATCTTTTCTCTTGAGGGAACTAGGCCCTTTCATCTCAAAATTAGGTTTAAAGATTTATTTTACCTTGACATCTCACTGTTTTTCAACAATTCGAAAAGCATTTCCCTCGAGCGGAAGAGTTGAACCTTTACCGTTCCCAGGGGTAAATTCAGTTCCTGGGCTATTTCTTCGTAAGAGAGCTCTCTGAAATAGCGAAGTTCCAGCAGGGTCCGGTAACGCGGTTTTAGCTTATCCACCATCTTGCGAAGAATCAACGCGTTTTGTTGCCTGATCAAATCTTCCTCGGGGTCGTCAGTCTCTGACCTGACATTATAATTGTATTCACCTCCAACGCTTCGATCGCCGGAAGTTGTTTCAAGCGGAACGGTCACGGCCCGTTTTTTCCGCAAGTAATCAATCGCATTGTTCGAGGCGATCCTGAAGAGCCAGGTGCTGAAAGCGAATTGAGGGGTGTATTGATGAATGTTGGTAAAAGCTTTGCCGAATGCCTCAATGGTCAGATCTTCCGCATCGGTGCGGTTGTTGACCATTTTCAGCAACATGAAATAGATGGCATCCTTGTACCGGCGCATCAGATCGGCATAGGCTTTCTCATTGCCTGCGCGGGCAGCTTCAACCAGTTCGATATCCTTTTTTGCATTTCCCGATAGGTTGGGGCTTATTTCCATTTTCGTTTCTGTCCTGTAAAAAGTTGGTTGACAACGTAAGAACCATTAATAAATGGCGACATTGCATTGTAAAACAATAGTCCGGGCAACATATTTCTCTCGCCCAGCCGTTTGGTTGCTACTGCAAGCCATATTGTTTCCAGAATCAGAACAAAAGTCCAGGCTCCTGCTACCCAGAATCTCCAGGGTGAGAGGATGGCCAGTACGATTACCAGAACATCAATTACCAGTCGGCTGAAGGCATTGAATGAAAGAAAAAAACGTTGTCCGAAGGAAAACTTCCGCTTAATTAACAACTGTTTCTTCTTAAAGTTCACTGCATCGATCCAGTCGGCCTCCCCGATATAATGTACCGAGGAAGAGGGGTTAAATTGAAAGGCGCTATTTTTCCTTCCTGCAATTTTATTCAGGAAGAGTTCGTTTTCGCTGAACGGGGAGTCAAGAACGGCCGCAAATCCTTTCATTTGAAGGAATGTTTCGCGACGGTAGGCCATGTTGTTTTCGCTTATGGGCATCTGGAGCCCTAAAGCCCTGGCTGTGCCAAAGAGAAGGAACGAGTAGAAATTCTCGTAACGGAATGTCCTCTTTGACGATCCTTTGGCTTTCGAATAGTTGACATACCCGACTATCGCATCCTTCTTCGGGGTAAATTGTTGTGCATAGCTCTTGAGCCAGTCGCTGCCGGAAACGCGGCAGAGCGGGGTCAGAAAAATGAGCCACTCCTTTGAGGCCGCCCTGATGCCCACGGTAATGGCCAAGGCGTTGGGAAAGTCGGTCTCCTGAATGATTTGGGTCGTTTTCAGATTGGCGTACCGCATCTTCAATTCTTTCAGGTACCACTCGGTCCCGTCGGACGAACAGTCATCGACCACCACCACTTCAAAATCGGGATAGTCCTGTTCAAGCAAGGCCGGAATAAGATCTTCCAGATGCGAAAGGTAATTTCTTGAGGTGACAATGATAGAGACCGACGGTTGATTCTCCGACCCGGTTCTTTTCCTTTTTCCGAAAATGAATTTAGCAATCAGGATCAGATAAAAGAGCTGCACCAGAAGTGCCGCTGCAAAGAGGCAGAGTCCAATAAATTCGGCCACCGTAAAATTAACGCCAACTAATTCAATCATAATTGTTAAAAGAAAGTTCCCAAAAATACGCAATGCACGGTTAAGAAACTTCTTTTTGAGTAGGAAAATTTTAATGCTCTGAATGCGGTTTTGAGGTAGTTCCTCTTTAATAACTATCTTTACAGCGCGAAAATTTTAAAATGAAGTTTGAATTACAACATAATGCCTCGGGTTCAAAGGCCCGGGCCGGAAAAATCTATACCGATCACGGCGTGATTGAAACGCCGATCTTTATGCCTGTTGGTACGGTTGGCTCGGTAAAAGGGGTCCATTTCAAGGATGTGAAAGAAGATATCAAAGCACAGATCATCCTCGGAAATACCTACCATTTATACCTGCGACCCGGAACCGATATCATTGAACAGGCCGGCGGACTACATAAATTCAATGGCTGGGACCGACCCATACTGACCGACAGCGGCGGCTTCCAGGTCTATTCGCTGGGCGATATCCGCAAGATCTCGGAGGAAGGGGCCAAATTTCAGTCCCATATCGATGGCTCACGCCATATGTTCACTCCTGAGAATGTGATGGATATACAACGTTCGATCGGCGCCGATATTATGATGGCTTTCGATGAGTGTACCCCGGGGAATGCCGATTTCAATTATGCCCGAAAATCGCTCGAATTGACCCAGCGCTGGCTCGAACGCTGCATTGCCCGGTTCGATGAGACCCAACCCAAATATGGCTACTCACAAACGCTTTTCCCCATTGTGCAGGGATGTATTTATCCCGAGCTTCGCAGAAAAGCGGCTGAACATGTGGCTTCGTTCGACCGGGAGGGTTACGCCATCGGCGGACTGTCGGTTGGTGAAAAAGAGGAAGATATGTACGCCATGATTGAAGTGGTCAATGAAGTGCTGCCCGAAAACCGGCCCCGCTACCTGATGGGGGTAGGGACCCCGGTGAATATCCTGGAGGCGATCGACCGGGGTATCGACATGTTCGACTGTGTGATGCCCACCCGAAACGGACGAAACGGAATGCTCTTTACCCGTCATGGCATTATCAACATTAAGAATAACAAATGGGCCAACGACTTCTCGCCGATTGATCCCGAGGGGACCTCTTTTGTCGATAATCAATATTCCAAAGCCTATCTGAGACACCTGTTTCAGGCCAGGGAGATGTTGGGAGCCCAAATCGGTAGTATGCATAATCTGGCCTTTTATTTGTGGCTGGTGGGTGAAGCACGCCAACGGATTTTCGACGATTCGTTTAAAGAGTGGAAAGCCGTAATGGTGAAGCAGTTGCGCCACAGACTTTAACGGGTTGATGAATAAATTAAAACTTAAAAAATAAGTGCAGGATGGTTGAGAAATATGTAAAAAGGATAGACTGGTACATTATTAAGAAATACCTTGGAACATTCTTTTTGGCCATAGCTTTGATAATCAGTATCTCAATAATATTCGATATCTCAGAAAATATTGATGATTTTATATCAAAGAAAGCCCCGGTTAAGGCCATCGTTTTTGATTATTATCTCAACTTCATTCCCTATTTTGCCAATCTCTTCAGCGCCCTTTTTACTTTTATAGCGGTCATCTTTTTTACCTCAAAGATGGCCTACAATTCTGAGATCATTGCCATCCTGGCCAGCGGGATCACCTACAAAAGAATGATGCGCCCTTACATGATTGCCTCGGGGATCATTGCCATCATGTCGTGGATCCTCGGGAACTTCGTTATCCCGCCCGCCACCGAGGCCAGGGTCAATTTCAGGAACACCTACATTAAGAACGAATATATCAACTCCGATAAAAATATCCATCGTCAGCTTGAGCCGGGAGTTTACATGTACATGAAGAGTTATAATAACCGGAACGATGTAGGGTATAAATTTACCCTTGAACGGTTTAACGGACGGAAGCTGGAATCGAAGCTGATTGCCGATTATATTAAGTGGGACAGGGACAAAAAAACATGGACGATCCACAATTATTATATCCGCGACTTTGCCAGCGCTGCCGAGATCGTCAAGACCGGTGCCGCGATCGATACAACCCTTCGCCTGAATCCGGCTGAATTTGGTCAGCAGAATGATAAGGAGGAGACCATGGATTTCTGGGAGATTAATCACCACATCAAAGATTTGAAGTTAAGGGGTGTCGATAATGTGGCCCGTTTTGAGCAGGAGAAATATCAGCGGACAGCCGGACCGGTCAGTACCTTCATCCTGTCAATCATTGGCGTGGCCCTGGCTTCACGTAAAACCAGGGGAGGCATGGGGCTGCACCTCGGATTGGGACTGCTGCTGAGCTTTTCATACATCATGTTCATGCAGGTTTCCACCATATTTGCCTATAAGGCAGGGTTCAATACCCTGTTGGCCGTATGGTTGCCCAATATGGTTTATGCCGTTGTCGCGGTGCTGCTTTACCGCTGGGCCTCCAAATAATCGAATAATTTAACTGTATATTCTATTCTTTGATTTATAGCTCATTAGTGAAGATTTCCCTCTAAAAAAAACGTTGAAGGAATATATTTTATATTTTTGCCCCCTGAGTTTTGAAACAAATAGTATTCGTTCTCCAAAGAACAAATCATTAGTAAATTAAAACAAACTATGTCATTAAAAAGAAACATCCTTGAACTCCGCAAAAGGAAAAAGGAGGCCCAGCTGGGCGGTGGCGCATCGGCCATCGAAAAGCAGGTGGCTATGGGAAAAAAGACGGCCCGCGAAAGGATCAAAGCTATTCTTGATGAGAATTCTTTTCATGAGTATGACCTTTTTGTAGAGCATACTGCCCGCGACTTCGATATGGAGAAGAAGGTGTTACACGGCGACGGGGTTGTTATCGGAACCGGAACCATGTATAACCAGCCTGTTTGTATTTATGCCCAGGATTTTACCGTTGCCGGTGGTTCGCTGGGACTTATGCATGCCCGTAAGATTACCAAGATCATGGACCACGCCCTGAAGATGCGCGTCCCGATTATCGGGATCAACGACTCCGGTGGCGCCCGTATCCAGGAGGGGGTAAACTCTTTGGCCGGTTATGGTGAAATTTTCTACCGTAACACCGAAGCTTCAGGGGTGATCCCGCAGATCTCGGTCATTCTTGGCCCTTGCGCCGGTGGTGCAGTCTATTCTCCCGCCCTGACCGACTTCGTGTTCATGGTGGAGAATATCTCCAAAATGTTCATCACCGGTCCTAACGTGATCAAAACCGTTTTGGGTGAAGAGATCTCAATGGAAGAGCTTGGCGGCGCCCTGGTCCACAGCGAAATAACCGGGAATGCCCATTTCTATGCCCTCAGCGAAGAAGAATGTTTCGAACAGATCAAGAAACTGATCACCTATATCCCCTGGAACAACGCGCAAAAAGCGCTGAAATTTCCCACCAGGGAACCCGATACCACCATCAATATCGAAGAGATCGTTCCTTCCGATCCGCACCATCCTTACGATATCCGCGATATCATCAAGGGCATCACCGACGGTTCTGATTTCTTCGAGATCATGGAAAACTTTGCGAAAAATATCGTGATCGGTTTCGGCCGTATTGCCGGTAACACCATTGGTTTCGTGGCCAACCAGCCGCTTTACCTTGCCGGTGTACTCGACTGCGACAGCTCTGACAAGGCCGCCCGCTTCATCCGCTATTGCGATGCCTTTAACATCCCGATTGTAACCCTGGAAGATATGCCCGGCTACTTGCCCGGCGTCGATCAGGAACATGCCGGTGTGATCCGTCACGGGGCCAAATTGTTGTACGCCTACAGCGAAGCCACCGTTCCGAAGATCACCGTGATTATCCGCAAAGCTTATGGCGGTGGTTACATTGCCATGAACTCACGCCATCTCGGGGCTGACTTTGTCTTTGCCTGGCCAACAGCCGAAATCGCCGTTATGGGTCCTGAAGGCGCTGCCAACATTGTCTTCAAAAAAGAGATCGACGAAGCCGAGAACCCTGCTGAAATGCGTAAACTGAAAATTCAGGAATATAAGGATAAATTCGCCAACCCGTTCGTAGCCGCTTCCAAAGGTTATATCGATGAGGTGATAGAACCGGCCGAAACCCGTGCTATTCTGATCCATTCTCTGGAAGTATCGGAATATAAAGTTGAAAAACGTTCGAATAAGAAACATGGTATTCCGCCATTCTGATCAAATTATCGAATATGGAAGAGAATAAACCGAATTATCAGACATTCGTGGTCACCAGCGCACCCTATTTAACCCTGCTTACCAAGAAATACGAGCGGAGGAAAAAATGGCAATCGCTCGATCCCAACGAGATCCGTTCCTTTATCCCCGGCACCATACTGGACGTTTATGTTCAGCCCGGGCAGGAGGTCAGGGAGGGTGAGCCACTGCTTCTACTTGACGCCATGAAGATGCACACCAAAGTTGAGATGCCCGTCGACGGGAAAATCAAGGAGGTTTTCATCAAGAAGGGCGATCGGGTTCCCAAAGATTTGGTGATGATTGTCATCGAAGAATAAAAATAAAAAAGAGCGCTTACAGGCGCTCTTTTTTATTTAATAAGTCACGGATTAAGAACCCCACCGCGACTGAAACCAAAATGGTCCTGAACGATGGGGTAGGAGCAAATCCTTATGGCCCAAAGAGGGAAAATAATCCGATACACACGGTAATTATTTGGAGGGGTTTTTGGTCGTGTTAATACCGGGTCATCTCCGGAGTTTCTGTAAGGTTTCTGTAAGGTTGCTCTAAGGTTCCTGTAAGCCAGGTTACAGAAACCTTAGAGCAACCAAGTAAAAAGGTTAGTGAAGGGATGGTCTTGGCATGGTTTTGACCCCTGTCGTAACCGGATGGAAATAAAATATGGGGAACAGGCGGAAACGCTATGGTTAAAGGATTATTCAACCCGGATACGATACCGGGTTAAGAGGATTCGCAAGATTCGAACTATGATGAAGTTCTCAACCCTGCTTGCTGATTTTCTCCAGTTGGGCGAGATCGAGGATTTTGATTTTCCGGCCATCCATGGCGATCACCTTTTCACCGGCAAAGATCGACAGGGTCCTGATCGCGTTGGAAGAGGTCATATTCGAGAGATTGGCCAGGTCTTCACGGGAAAGGTAAACCCGCAGGGTCTTGTTGTCGTGTTCGAACCCGTATTTTTCCTTCAGCAGGATCAGTGATTCGGCCAGGCGGCCACGGATATGTTTTTGCGTGAGACTAACGGTGCGGTAGTTCGAAAAACCCAGTTCGGTGGCTAAGTCTCTCAGGAGGGCCAGCGAAAAATCGTAGTTGCGCAGCAATACATTGTAGAGGATGTCTGACGGGATGGTGACGATTTCGGAGTCATCGATCGCCACGGCCGTGCCATTGTGGGTCTCGCCGGCGATCAGCGAACGGTAACCGATCAGCCCGTTTTCGGTGATCATACGTATAATTTGTTCGCGGCCCCCGATCCCTGCTTTGATCAGCTTAACTTTCCCCGACTTCAGGTATTGCATTCCAATCGGTTCTTCACCTTCCATGTAAATGAAATCGTTTTTCCGGTAACGGGTCACGATAAGGCTCTTATCCAGTATCTCCTGTTCTTCGGGGGTCAACAGATTAAAGATGCAATTCTCTCCCGTAAACTGAATTTGAAAGTCTGCACTTTCGGACATGGTTCAATAGATTTTATGCTATAAAACATCAAAATTAAAAATTTTATCCAATTTCAAAACTAATCGGCTGCATGAATTGTGTCATTTTCGGGGAGTTATAGTGCATATTTGGCTACCAGGGGCATTTTTCGGCCAAAACCGAAAGCTTTCGACGAGATCCTGAGCATTGGCGGGGCCTGGAAACGTTTATACTCGTTTCGGTTGACCATAAGAACGGAGCGATGGACGGTGGCCTCATCGAAGCCGGCGGCAATGATTTCCTTCGGACTTTTGGCCAGTTCGATATATTGAAAAAGGATGGCATCGAGCAGGTCGTAATCGGGGAGGGAGTCGGAGTCTTTCTGGTCGGGTCGCAGTTCGGCCGACGGTGGTTTGATGATCGTGTTCACGGGAATAATCTCTTTTTCGCGGTTAATGAACCACGCGAGTTTAAACACGTCGGTCTTGTAAACATCGCCCAGTACGGAAAGGCCGCCGTTCATGTCCCCGTAAAGGGTTCCATACCCGACTGCCGCTTCGCTCTTGTTGGAGGTGTTCAGCAGGATATGCCCGAATTTATTGGAGAGGGCCATCAGCAATGTCCCGCGGATGCGGGCCTGGATATTCTCTTCGGTGAGGTCGTGATTTAACCCGGCAAAGAGGGGGGCGAGGGTATGGTCGAAGGCGTCGACCACTTCGTTAATCCTCACCAGGTCGTGCCTGATTCCCAGGTTTTCAGCCAGCGTAACGGCATCATCGACCGAGTGGTCGGACGAATATTTGGAGGGCATCAGCAGTACCCTGACATTTTGGGCGCCCAAAGCTTCTGCCGCCAGCACGACGGTGACGGCGGAATCGATCCCTCCAGAGAGGCCCAGCGTGGCGCTTTTAAAGCCCGATTTATGAAAATAGTCGCGGATGCCCAGAACCAGTGCATCATGTATCTTTTCGATAGAGTCCTTTTCTTCAGTTGCATTCTGATCGGGAAGGGCGTTGTCGGTATCGATAATGGCAAAGTCTTCTTCAAAATAGGCCAACTCTTTTATCACTTGTCCGGTCCGGTCGATAAAGAGGGAGCCTCCGTCGAAGATCAGCTCGGTCTGGGCGCCAACCTGGTTCACATAGAGGATGGGCATGGCGTAGTTGATCGCGTTGTCGAGCAGGATCTGTTTACGGAGCTTTTCCTGGTTATAGGAAAAAGGTGAAGCGGAGAGGTTGATGACCAGGTCGGGATTTTGTTGGCAATATTCGGCCATCGGACAGGTGGAATAAAGGTTTTCGCGTCCGAAAGCGCTGAAGACAGGTTGGTTATACCACAGGTCTTCGCAAATGGTCACGGCGATTCGTTGTCCCTTATATTCAATCAGGTTGAATTCGCGGTTGGGTTCGAAATGACGGTATTCGTCAAAAACATCGTAAGTGGGCAGCAATGATTTGGAATGAATGCTCTCGATTTTCCCGTTATTGAGAAAATAAGCCGAGTTGAAGAGCATCTTCCCGTTCGGACTGGTATTAATACTTGGTCCCCCGATTAATGCGGCTATGTTGGTGCAATGACCAGCGATCTCGTTGATTGCCGAAAGACAGCGGTCGATAAATTCGGACCGTTCGAGAAGATCGTTGGGGTAGTACCCGCATACGGCCAATTCGGAGAAGACGACTAAGTCGGCGTTGCCCGATTTGGCTTTATCGATCGCGGCGATGATTCGCTCAGTGTTGTCGGCAAAATTTCCGATATGGTAGTTTAACTGTGCAAGTGCAATTTTCATGACTATGCTGTTTTAAAACTGAATCGTTGTTTATGTTGTTCGTGACCAACGGGATGCCCGGGGAACGGTTCGTTTCTTTTAGCTGTTGATTTGGGCGGTCAGGCGGCTAAAAGACGAAGCCTAACCGGAAACGGAGGACCCTCATGGCTGCATCGTCGTGGATAGCCTTGTTGGAGGTGGCGTCAGTAAATCCGTTGGAGAAGACCAGCCCTCCCGAGAGATAGTTATTCCCGCCAAGGTCATATTCAATACCTCCTCCAACGTTTAACCCGATATTGAAGAATCGTATTTCGTCGGAGACGCTCTCTTTATCGAAAGTGTGATCGCTGGTCGAGACTTTGGTTTTAATGTTCAGCCAGTTGGTGAAGCCAAACTGTGCAAAGAACCTGGTGCGGTTGAAATCACGGGTACGCATTTTCAGTGCCAGCGGGATCTCAAGGTTTTTCAGGTTATATTCGACTTTGGTGCCCGATGGCAGCATTTTCCCCCCGAAACGGAAAGCCTCGCCGGGCTGGTATACCAGCGATCCCCCGGTTGAGCTCACGGTGATCCCGGTGTTGATCGCGTAATTTTCAGAGCCTAAAAAGAAATCGCCTTCCACTCCGTATCCAAAACCTATCCGGCTACCGGAGCTGTTCACCTCTTTTGAATCGGAGGAGATCCAGGAGATCTGGGGGCTGGCAATGAAGGAGGCGTTGAATGACCTTTGGGCCTTTATGCTGAAGGTCAATAGCAAGGCAAGTATAACAAAAGCAAATTTTTTCATAACTGCTAATCTAAGAAGACCTGTTAATTCAAGTCATTTTAATATTTTTACCGCATCGAAATGACAAAAATAGTCAAATTTCATCATCGCACTTCAAAAGAGTCCGAAAGCTGTGGCGAGTGCTGCATTGATGGATCTTAAGCTAAATAATAACAAGATGGTTCGGGTAAGAAAAATCATAATTATTTTGGTAGTTTTTCTTCTCTTTGCAGGATGTCACCATAATCCGTTAAAGGTTGATTTGTCGGGTGTTGAGGTGGACCTGAAGGTTGAACGATTGGATCAGGATCTCTTTAAGGTAAAGCCGGATAACCAGGAAGAGCTCCTTTACTGGTTGAATTCCATATACGGCGATTTTTTCAGGGCCTACAACGAGAATGTAATTGCGCTGGGCGATCCGCACGATCCGCTTTATCCCGATTATCTTCAGACTTTTCTCTCCGATTCAACCATCAGGGCCGCCAAGGGGGCCAGTGATTCGCTGTTTACCGATCTCTCCTCATTGGAAGTGAAACTTCAGAAAGCCTTTCGTTATTACAGATATCATTTCCCCGAAAAGGAGGTTCCCCGCGTCTTTACCTATATCTCAGGGTTTAACCAGGCGATGATCATGATGCCGGGGGGCTTGGGTATCAGCCTCGACAATTACCTCGGACAGGATTGCCGGTTTTACACGATGCTGGCTTACCCCGAGTATAAACGGAAAAATATGAATCCTGAAAAGATTCCGTTTGATGCGCTGTTTGCCTGGGGCCTATCGGAATTTGAGATGAACGGTGATCAGGATAATCTTCTGTCCAACATGATCTATCAGGGGAAATTGATGTATTTTCTGGATGCGGTCTTCCCTGATGATCGTGATGAACTGAAGATCGGATATACAACCGATAAGATTGAATGGTGCAGGGATCATGAGGAGGCCATGTGGACCTACCTGATCGAAAAAAAGGTGCTTTATACGAACGACCGGATGACCATCCTTCGGTTTATCAATCCGGCGCCGTTTACCTCCGCATTTTCCTCTGAATCGCCCGGGCGAACGGGCGTTTGGTTGGGATGGCAGATTGTCAGGAAATATATGAAAAACCATCCCGAAGTGACTTTGGCCGGGTTGATGACGGAGAAGGATCCTCAAACGATCCTGAACCAATCGAAATATGCCCCGTGAGGGCGTAGGAGAGATGATCTAACGTCTTGACGCTTGATAAATAAATGGGAGGGTGGTCGCCTGGTTTATCGTTCTGTCCCGTCCCGAAGTGATGATAAAAAGAAAAGCAGTAACTTTATTGGTTACTGCTTTTTCATTTTGTGGGTTGTGCCTGATTCGAGCCAGTTCTTGCAGAGAGTTGTATCTGAATATAATACAGAGTATTAATTCACTATGTAGGTATTGAGAAAGTTTCCAGGCATGGTGCAATCTCATCTCTTTTTTCTCATTTTCAGATGGGAAAATGAACCACTGCTGGTATCCGGCCAAGGATCAATTCCGAAAAAATTACATATCTTCCATGGAGAATCCCACATATTCCGCAGTATATCCTTTTAACTGAGATTGAAGCAGGTTTCCGGCCTTTTCCTGCAACACGGTCATGCTGATATTTTCCTTCCTGCGCTTTACCTCTGCAAATAGAACAGTCTTG
This sequence comes from uncultured Prolixibacteraceae bacterium, assembly GCA_964632305.1. Classification (GTDB taxonomy): domain Bacteria; phylum Bacteroidota; class Bacteroidia; order Bacteroidales; family Prolixibacteraceae; genus CAZWBR01. Next base: position 10,686 of record CAZWBR010000021.1, on the reverse strand, counting down.
TGAAAATCGTCCACGGCTACAATATCCAGTTCATTTCGATTGCCTTTTTCCCACCAGGTCCCGATAGCCGAATACTGCTGAAGGTTTACCAGTTTTTCCGTAAAATAGCGTTCCAGTATCTTACCGCTGTAAGTCGGGTAATCGCGTTCCACAATGTTGCGCAGGTAACCAAAGTTTTCTATTTCAACTGCGCTCTGGTATTTATAGATGAAGCGGAACCAGAAGTTCAGAAAGTTATCGACAATCTCATATTTGATATTTCGTCCTCCGGGCTTGGAATACATTGGTCGTACCTTTCGGATCAGGTTGAAATCATTTTCCAGCCTTTCAAGGTATCCTCCAATACTTATTTCGAGAATCGATTCAATTTCAGAACGGGATGTTTTGGAGGATGCTATAAGCGAAAGAATTGAAAAATAGGTTGAATAATCCTTCCCGAATTCTTCAATCAGTACATTGCGTCCTTCATCAATAAACAATGAGTTTTCACGGAACACTTCGTCCAGCATTCTTCCCAGTGTAAATGCTTTTTTGCTGATCAAGAGTTCTACATACTTGGCAACCCCTCCGGTGAAAACGTAAAACGCCAGTAAATCCTCCGGTTTGTATTTGGGATAATTGTCAGCCAATATCTCTTTAAGGGTATCCACATGAAAAGGTTTCAGGTGAATGCGTTCAGTGGCCCTGGCAAAAAGCGGTTCCTTTGAATTCTCGAAAATATTCTTCATCAGAGAATATATCGATCCGCAGACAATCAGGTTAATCCGGCTTCGGTTCTTATAACTGTCCCAGATGTTTTGCATTTCACTGTAAACGGAAGGGTTTACGGTATAGAATTCCTGGAATTCGTCGATAATCAGCGAAAAGTTTCTCATTGCCGATAGATCCATCAGGTATTGGAACAGGTCTTTAAACCGGGTGAACGATCCAAACAGTTTAACCTGCAACTTCCGTTCTATCTCTTCTTTAAACTCTTCACAAATTAAAATTTCGCTTTTACGGGTCACAAACAAATAAAGCGCGGTGTCTTCATTTTCGATTGCTTTCTTTAAAAGAGTTGTCTTTCCGATACGACGACGTCCCACTACAACAGTCATTTGAGCCTCAGTTGCTGAGCGCTCCCTGATCGATGTTAGAAACTCCAGTTCTTTTTCCCGGTTGTAAAATTTCATAGCGCAATTTTATTTATTGCAATATGCATTACTGTAATGTGTATTGCGATAAAGCAAATATAATACTTTTATTCTTTTGAAGATCCAGTAGGTAATAATTGTTTACATGTTATTTGTAAGCTCAACAGGATCGGGAAAAGTACACCTATTCTTTTTGATCACATAGGTATAAAACATAGGCATCGTATTAAGCAAAAAAGCAGTAGCATAATCTGTTACTGCGTTTTTGTGGATTGTACTGGATTCGTCCCGATAGGAACCGGGACATAGCCCCCTTCCCGGTGAAGGTAATGCTCCAAACCTGAAATAAAAAAGAAAAGCAGCAACATCTCCTGTTACTGCTTTTTGTGGGTTGTACTGGATTCGAACCAGTGACCCCTACCCTGTCAAGGTAATGCACAAGCAAAAAACAACCAAACAACAGAAAATTAAATAGCCTGAAAATATGGGTTATGCACTGTTTTTGATAAATCATTTTTTCTTTTTTATGGGTGTTTTTTATTGTTTGTTTGTTACTATTTTGTTACTCGAATAAAAAAGTATTCGTTTTTTGTCGTTACATTTGCAGGAAACAACCAAAAAGGAGAATGCTTATGAATGAAAGGATCAAAAATAGAAGGAAGCAGAGCGTAAGAAAGAATAATGTGACTCTCCGAGAAAAGGAGTTAGCAAATGGCAATCTTTCACTCTATTTGGACATTTACAGAGACGGTCAACGTTCATATGAATTCTTAAAGCTGTACTTAAACCCCAAAGCCAGGAACCCGATTGATAAGGAGCAGAATAAAGCAAATTTGGAACTGGCTAACAGGATCAGAACTGACAGAGAAAAGGAATTGAATGACCTTTCGTTTAACTACATCCCAGCCACAAGGCAAAAAGTCCTTTTCTTCGAGTTCGCTCAAAACTACATAGATGTTTACCCAAAGAAGGACATCCACATGATTAAAGGAGCGGTAAATGATTTCAAACGATTCATCAAAGACGAATATCCATCCCTGATGCCTGAAACACTAAAATTCGTGCAAATAGATAGGCCAATGGTTGTAAAACTTATTGATTATTTGCAAGAGAATCACACCGGCGAAGGTGCTAGTTCTTATTTCAGCCGGTTTAAAAAGATCCTCAATCATGCAGTGGCCAAAAACATTATCACTAAAAGTCCGGCTCAAAAAAGGGAGCCTGGAGATATGGAATTGATCTGCAAAAAGCCTACTGGATTGAGAAAGCAAATATTAACCAATGAGGAAATACAACTGATTGCAAAGACAAACAGCACACGCCCGGAAATAAAAAAGGCCTTTTTGTTTTGCCTCTGTACCGGGTTGAGGTTTGTTGATGTTAAGGCGCTTCGCTATTCAAATATTGACCTTTCAATGGCTCAGATAAAGATAGAGCAGCAAAAAACCGGAAAGCCTGTCATTGTTGATCTTAACCAAACAGCCCTTAAACTGATAGGTGAAATTGGACCCTCAGACAGCCTTGTTTTTGACTTACCCGGCAGGAAATGGGCAACCAAAACAATTAGTAATCTGGTAAAAAAGGCAGGGGTAAATAAACATATCACTTGGCATTGTGCCAGACACAGCCTTGCCGTTAACTTATTGACCAGTCCGGCCCGACCGGACGTAAAGACCGTTAGCAGCATTCTTGGACACACATCAACCAAAACAACGGAGGTTTATCTTCATGTGGTGGATGATTTGAAAAAGCAAGCAGTTAACGCATTGCCTGATTATGAGCTTTAATTCTTCGTTATAATGAAAATGGAGAAGCTTGTCAAATTATTAGAATAATATGGAATCTGTTGAGCTTATTTGTTCAAAATGCAAGCATTTCAGACGAATTGAAGGGGGCTGTGATGCTTTCCCGGATGGAATACCTGAAGAGATTACAAGTGGCGAAAGCAAGCATCAAAAACCACTGCCACAACAAGGGAATAATATCATTTATGAACCCATAGAATAAAAAAAGAGTTCATATGTACCGGTACTATAACGGAGAAAAAGACAACCCATTCGATAAGGAGAGGCAGAACGCGGCCTTTAACTTCTGGGGATATGAACAGCTGTTTGAAAATGATTTTAATGAAGGTGACTTCTCAGAATTGAAATGGATCCCCACCAATGCGCCTGATACAAACGAATGGCACAATGTTCTTTTAGCTAAACCAATTAACAAGGAAGAACTGTTCAGGTTGTGGCTTCATAACCTACTAATGGTCCATCTTCCTGAAAAGTATCAGTCCGAAGAGGACAAATTTCTTCGCCTTTATTTTGATACTGGAATATAAATGAAACTATCCAAATGTAACACTGAGGGGGGAGTTTCGAATTGTTATCATTAAAACCTTTAATAATATTTGTATTTATTTTTTGATGATAAGTATAACCAGGTTGCGGCTGGTTACTTTGGGCAAAAAACCTCAACTGTTGACGCTGTTGTTAGGGATTCTTACCGCTTAACGCTGAAATATAATCAACATCAGATGCGTACTTTTCAATAGAGGGTATAAGTTCCTTTTCATATTCGTCCAAACTATCAGATTCATTCAACCAATTCAGAAGAAAATTTGCAATGATTACCCGTTGATTTTTGGATGTTTTAATCTGCCTATTACCACATAAAACAGGCAGTGTGCCATAACCAAAATATGAATCAGATACATCACATTTAAAGAATTCAGTCTTTGTGAAGTCAGTTCCTTTCAGGTTTGATCCTTTAAAATCACAGTTACTTAAGTGGAAATCATACAGATTTGCTCCCTCCAGGTCAATTTTCTTCAGGTCTGAATTTATTATCCAAACATGCTTCATTGTTGACTTGGGAAGTTTGGCACCTGAAAAATTACAGTCCGTAAATTCAGCATGGTTAAAAAAGGCATTTGTCATGTCTGCATTTACGAATACAACATTTCGAAAAGTCCTTTTATTCTCAGTTTGGTTTCTGAAGTCCGCATTTCGCAAAATAGCGTTTGAGAAATTTGCGCCGTTCATATCAACCAATCTAAGATAACTCCCTTGGAAATTTGCCCCAAAGTAGTTGCCTTTTCGCAGGTTTGAACCTGTAAAATCACAACCGTTCATATTAGCAAAGGAAAGATTCACACCTTCAAAATCAGCCCACTTAAGAGAAGCACCTGATAAGTTTATCCCTTCCAGATCAATACCGGTAAAGTCTGCATTATCAAGTTTTACACCATTTGAAACGGCTTCTTCAATGCACTCTTTGAGTGACAATGATTCTGTTTCATAGATTACAATGCCGGTTACTGTTTTAATTACATTTTTCATTTTGATTTTTACTATATTAAAAACTCTCATTTTCCTTAATCTGTCATATTCATCAATTGATTCATTCAACTTGTAATGTATCTTGAAAAGGCCGTGTTGCGGGCCGGCCAGTTCAATAATTCACATCCCAAATTTAGACAATTAACCGGCTCAGCTTTCTTTGAGTGACAGCGTAAACACCCGGTTCAGCCGTTTCGATTTTGAAATATCTATGAAAGAAGTCAATCGGGCTAAATTTCAGGCTTGTATCTACTCCAAGATCCTCCAGAGCGTTGGCAAAATTCTGGATTGCTTCAGCTGCTACCTGTTGGGTTTGATGGGCCAGTATTTCTTTCGCGTCCTCAACATATTCGCAGAATAATTCTCCGATAGCTGCTTTTTGAGGATCCGAAATAATATATTGACTGGTTACTCCATCCAGGCTCACAAACTGAAACAAATCCTGGCTATTAGCATTCAATAGGCCCCATTTTCCTTCAGCAATCAGCAAATCATTAAGACGCTGATACGGTTCGAGGCGAATGTGATCAACAGGACAAACCGAATCATTGGTGTTCCCGACAGTACCGGCAAAAAGCGCCCGGGAATCGATTTTGAAGTGTTCAAAACTAGCCCCCATTGATTTGGTCATTGCCGCCTTTTCTTCCGGTGTCGCCAGAGCATCAACAATGCTGGCCGTCAACAAGACATAAGCATCGTCAATAGCGGTGAAATCACCCACAATAGCGCCGGAGATCATTTGATCTGTCGGTTCTGTTATACCTAGTGCAACAATCAGATCGACAAGACTGTTTACAGTTGGTGCAAATTGAGTCTCTAAAGACTCGATAAATGAAGCCGCCTGGGCTGCATTTTGATTGTAAAGAATTCTATCCATGTTTCCGAGATTTTACATTAAAATCAACTTGATTTACTCTTTGTCCTCCTTAAACCATGTTAAGCGGCTGAGTTCTTTTGGGGTGACTTTGTAATGTCCATCCTCAATACTGACATCGAAGAAAAACCGCATAAATGCGACTATATTCACATCAGCACGAGTTTTAATCCCAAAATCTTCACAGGCATTGATCAACGTTTGGAGTGATCCTGCTACCTCTTTTTGAGTTTTAAGAATCAGGATCTCATTAGGGTCCTCTATGAATTCGCTGAAAAGATCCCGGATCTTATCTTTATTCACATCGGAGAGGAACGCCCGGCCGGTTTCATCAAAGTCAACAAACCCGATCAGATCTTCACTCCTTGCCGGTATCTGTCCCCATGTTGATTCTGCAAGTTCGGCAAGGCTTTCAGCGTTTCTGCTTTGCGTGTCGAAGTCTGGGAACTCAGGGGAATCAGTGTTCCCAATAGTTCGGGCAAATAAGTTGTTCACTTTGTTGATGAAATTTTGCAACTCCCTGGCAAATAACTCCTTTAAATTCTCCTTCGCGGCTCTGGTTTTTACGCTTTCAAGATCCCCCCGGGTGAATTCGTTATAAGCACTCCGAATTTCATCAAAATTACCCTTTACCGCGTCCAAAACCATTGATCTTGTCGGGCTCTCAATGCCAAGTTCTACAATCCCATCAAATACGCCGTTGATGGCTGAAATGTACTTCTTTTCAAAATCCTCAATAAATGCAGATGATTGGGCCGCGTTTTCTTTTACCAGAATTTTTTCTTTGTTTTTCATTTTCAAATAACATTATATTGTTAACACTTAAATCTTTTTACCGCTAAATCTGTCAGCTGCCTTTTCGCTGAGCCATTCTTTGACGGCCTCAGATGCTTCCGTTTCATCGGGAACCCTGTTTTTTCGTGCTTCAATCATTTCGTTGATTGAATTTTGTGCTGATTCCTCTGCCTGATCAAGGGCTTCTTTTTGTTCTTCTGTCATAACTTACTGTTTTTTAATTGTGGATAACTGTTTTTCGTTTAACTTCACTTTTGAGGAGTCGAATTCTTTGATAGTCACCTCCCCGCCATATCGATTGACAATAACGGTTGAGCTTTCAAAAGCCGTTACTTTTAGCTTCGAGTCATCAAATACATCAATCATCGCGAATGCGTGTCCATAGGTTCGGAGACTGATTTCTGAATTGTGCTTAACGAAGACCTCACAGACGGAGAAACCGTCAAGCTCAATAATGCCTTCACAGTTACCGAGGGCAATTACCTTTCTGTCATTCTTAACCCTAAAAACCTCATCCAGGTGAACGCCCTGGGCCTCCATTTTACCTTTAAAATGTTCCCGGATGAAGTCATTTGACGGGAAATCGTTCACCAAACAGAACTCTAAACCGTCAACATAAAGCTGAACAAAATCAGCCGTGTATTGGGTTTTCAACAGCTGCTCTAAACCGTTTTTGCAGATGCCTTTTTTCTTGGCGCCGGCTGCCAGTGTTTGTGAAATAGTGCTTTTCATTTTTGTGAAATTTGGTTATTGATTATTGATTTTTTAAAGCCCCTTAGCCCGCAAGCTGTCATTTGATGAAAGCTTCTCATCAATACTTTTGAGATAGGTTAGGAACTTATTGTAAGACGTATTTTCCTGGATCCGGTTGAGGGCTAAAAGTTGATTCCTCAGAACATCGATAGATTCCATCTGGTTGATTCGCATTGCATTCATCTGGCCGGAAATGATGCTTGCTGTTTCTTCCGATACCCCCTTGATTGCACCGGACATTGATTTCTGTGACACGTCAGTCATTCCAGGGATACTCTTAGCATATTGATCCAAGGCGCCGCTGAAGTTCTTGCTAATTTGAGATATCTTGTCCCTGAAGGCGCTTTCCTCAGCATCGGTTAGGCCATCAAAAATAAATTCGTCACCGGACCAATAACCCATAGAAGACTCAAGCCCTTTTAAAGCTCCCTCCAACTGCTTTTCGAGAAAGTTCTTTTTAAGCTGATTTAAGATTGCATTTTTAAGGATTGAATCAACAGTGCTCCCAAATGCTTCAGCAGCATTTTCGCCCTTTCCGAAGGCTTCCACAAGAGCATCCCCCAGCTGGTCCGCAAAGTCTTTAGCATTGGTTTGAAGAATATCCAGTTTGATGGAGTCAATGACATCTTCAATCTTTAACCCGGCATCTTTATAGGCTTGCTCATACTCTTTGATCTTGTCCCCATCGCTTTTCTTCTTGCCTTTTTCCAGTTCGATCATTTGAAGGTATTCGGCACGTTGGTTTTCAAGATTGTCAATCATCTGCTGCTGGTTCTTGTATGTGTCCCCACCCAGAGCCTTACCGATTGCTCTTTCAAGGTCATTATAGGCCTCTGTGAGCTGATTTACGACCTCTGCATGTTGCTCGATCTGCCTCTGTCTTCTCCGGTCCTTCCCTCCAAAAATCAGGTCAATTCCGTTTGATAATACGGCGATGGTGCCTTGTACGATCTGTAAAGGGTTGCCGGTGGCAATTCCCATAGCCAGGTCAGAAGCCCCTTTCATAACCCCGGAGATATCGTTAATGACCTGCTGGGTGCCTTCATCCATTTTAACACCCATTTTGTCAAGACCTCCTACAACTGCATCGAATGAACCGCTGACAAGATCAATCGCAGCAGCCGCGCCCCTGGCAATTTCTTTAAAGTTTTCCTTTGACTGGTCCTTATTGTATTTTTTAATAGCTTCTGAGAGCGCCGTGAAAGGGTTTTTAGTTTCAACCTCCTTAGTGACTTCGTCTAACCGATCCCTCAAAGCAGAGAGCGCTTCTGGGGATAGTTTTAGCTTTTCCCATTCTGCCTCTATCTTATCCCTCAGATAGATCATTCGGTCAACGGTGAGCTGATCCAGGTTGCCAAAAAGCTCTTTGAACATATCAGAGTTTTCCAGTTCAGACAGAGACAGGCCCGACATTGCATCTGCCTGGGCTTTGTTGAGCTCATTGATCATCTTCAGATCGTTGTTCTTGGTGGCAATGGCTCTCTTATTGTCAAATTCTTCTGATATCTGGAGCTTTTTCTGCTGAAAGGATCCAAATTCTTTAAGAAGCTTATTGTAATCCTCATCCTGATCCGATTCGGTTACTGTTGAGGCAGAACGACCGGTCATCAAAGAAAGATTGTTTTTCTCCCTGGGTTTGGCCTGCTTTTTCTTGTAGCTTCTGATCTTATCGAGCTCTGCTTCACCTTTGATGATTTGCTCTATGAGTTTCCTGTGATCAGCAGCATAGTTTTTCGAATTCGTGTCCAGGTTGTCAAGTGCTTCCTTTGCGGTTTTTACCTGATCCTCCCAATATTTTGCATTGATAATTACATCGGCATCATTCTTTCCGGTGTCCTTGACCTCATTGGAAAATTCAGCGATCTCCTTTTTAATCTGCTCTTGCAGCTTCCTTTCTGCATCAATAATTTCCTGACTTTTGACTGAAGCATATTCGGCAACTATTTCAGCTTTTCGCCCCATACCAATACTGCTAAGCGATGAGGACAAACCAATCATAGCATTTTCAAAAAAGGATTGTTCGATATCGCCTTCCTGAGCATCTTGCAGTCTTTTGATGCTTTCGTTCAGCTCAGATTCAAGTCTCTGAAGCTTTATTTTCTTCTCCAAAGACTTCACATAATCATCAATCGCGGCTTTCCCTTCGATGGTTCTGATATTTTCAAGAGTTAAGCCGTTGAGGTGCTCAGGACTCAAAGCAATAAGCTCCTTTAGCTTCTGGTTTCTGTATTCCCGGCTGTTCGCTTCGTCATTGATTACGGCAATCAAAGATTCTGATTTACTCTTTTCCTCCTGGAACTGGTCGTTTGCCTCCTCCATTGCACCGTTAAGACGCTCTTTGGCTTTTGCCGCTTCACTTGATGCACTGGTGAGTTTGTTCAGGATGATGATAAGAGCAGTGATGGCCGTCACTGTCAGAACAAATGGATTTGTAAGCATCGTTTTATTGAGAAGGGCCTGAGCTTTTTGAACCCTTTCAGTCCATAGCCACTGCGAAGCAAGCCCCTTGCTAAAAACTCCGTTAGAGGCTGCCACCATCGCATTTATTGCAGCAGCTTCCTTGTTTGCGATATTTACCAGGATAACCGCCGCTTTATAACCTCCGTAAACCTTCACCAGAGGGATGATTACATCCAGGATCCCTTTAAAGGAATTTACAGCTGAAGTGGTGCCGGAAATGACATTTGAAATAAAACCCTCACTGTCTTGGCCGATATCGTTTAGCATCTGGCTCCATGCGTCCTGAAGGTTGCTGATTTGGCCGGTCAGCGTGTGAGACTGCTTTTCCATCAGGTTAAAAAACATCCCGCTTTCATTGGTCAGGTTGCTGATCACCTGTTGAACCTGTGGAAACCCTACCTTTCCATCCTCAACAAGCTTCGATATCTGATTGTCTGCAACCCCCATGATCTTGGCAAGCTCATGAATCATGGGGATCCCTGCTTCAGTGAACTGACGCATGTCATCCCCCATAAGTTTGCCTTTCGCTTTTACCTGACCATAGGCCATGATAAGCCGGTCCAGAGGAACAGAAACACCAGCTGCAATATTTCCAAGACGAATGATCGTATCATTCACATCTTCCGCTGCTACCTGATAGGCTAAAAGCTGCTTTGCCCCTGCTGCTACCTGAGTCAGTGTGAATGGCGTCTTTGCTGCTGTATCAACGATCTGGGCCATCAAACCATCAGCCTTTTCCTTGCTGCCTAACATGGTCTCGAAAGCTACTTCAAGCTGTTGAAATTCGCCCCGGACATCGATAAGAGACCGGGAGAACGCTGTCAATGCCTGAATGCTGAAATAACCGGCAACTGCCTTTCCCGCATTAGAAAAAGCATTGTCTATGCCTTCAACATGTCTCACTGTCGAATCAGAAAAGCCCTTTATCCTTTTTTCAGCTTCATTTAGCAAGGCATTCATTTTGTCAGTATCGAAATAAACATCAAATTCAAGTGCTCCATCAGTATTGTTCATATGTCCTTTTTTTAGTGTTTGAACTGTTATTTATCGCTTCTGTCTTGCACCCGGCTTGCAAAACGTTCTTTTTAATCCTTTATATTGCTGTTATACATGTGCATGTTCAAGTCATGATCGGACTAACCCTTTCGTTAGTTATATGTTGGATTGCGCCTGTAGTCATAATCTATTACTCCAAGGGCTAAGGCTTCATCATGAGTAAGTATCCTGGCACCAAGTTTATCAGCCATTTTAAAAACATGTCCTTTCTTTGCATTGACATGCCTTCTAAGTCCCCCACCGTTTTCAACAGAACATCAAAAAGAATAACTTAGATGCATAA
>CAZWBR010000020.1:0-69355 GCA_964632305.1 uncultured Prolixibacteraceae bacterium | reverse complement strand
AAATAGTAAATGGTAAATAGTAAATGGTAAATAGTAAATGGTAAATAGTAAATGGTAAATCTTTTGTTATTTCTTCTTCAGCAGGTCTGCCAAAGCCTGTTGGATATCGGGAAAATCAAACCGGAAGCCTTCATCCAAAAGCCTCTTGGGATAGACAAACTGACCGCTTAAAATCGCTTCCGCCCCTTCACCATAGATTAACCTCAGGATAAAAGGCGGTACGGTAAAAATTGACGGACGGTGAAGAATTCTTGCCAACGTTTTTGTAAAGCCTGTATTGGTCGTAATATCCGGTGAAACCAAATTATAAATACCCTGGCAGGACTCATTTATCAGAAGAAATTCGATCGCCCTGCACAGATCATTGATGTGTATAAATGAAAAACCTTGCCGTCCTTTGCCAATTTTTCCACCCAGGCAACTCTTAAAAATCGGCACCATCTTTTTCAATGATCCACCATCAATTCCAAGAACCAATCCTAAACGGGTTATGCAGGCACGAACATTTTTATTGTCCAGAGGTTCCAGGCAACTCTCCCATTTTTGGCACACTTCTGTTAAAAATCCCTGCCCGTATTCCCGCGAGAACTCGTCATGATAGTTTTCATTATTATAGATACCTATCGCGGAGGCTGAAATCATTACTTTAGGTCTTTCAGAAGGATTTATTGATCCGATAGCCTCAACAATCGCGGCCGTAGTCTTTATTCTACTTGAAAGGATCTCTTTCTTGCCGGAGTCGCTCCATCGTTTGATGACAGGGGCGCCTGCCAGGTTAACCACCGCGTCAACGCCACTTAGCACCGTCGCCAGCCGATCAATTCCTTTCGCAAAATCTCCCCGGCCAATCAACACAACTTCATGCTTTTTCTCAGTGAGAAAACCCGCTAAATGACGGCCAATAAATCCCGTCCCTCCGCTTATTGCAATCTTCACGTCTGAATCGTTTTAGGTATAATTCTTGTGGACTGAAACTTAGGATTCAACCATCACAATGCCGGATATCTGTTTCCTGAATGTTATTTCAGCTTCTTGCAACCCGATTTATCCGTTTTTTTGTATGATTGTTCCGTAAATAATAACATTTTTGCATCATAAATTTATGTTTTAGTAAGATAATAAATGTCTGACAAGAAAACAACTACGCCGAAGCCGAAAAAGAAAAAAGGATCATTTTTTTCTGGATTTCGTTCAGGCGGCAAACGTCCTTTCTGGAAAACAGCCCTTATCTGGCTGGCTCAACTGGCTATCTTCGGATTGTTCCTGATGAGCTTGTTATTTGGTCTGGTCTATATCGGAACATTTGGCCAACTGCCGACGTCTGAAACCCTGCTCAAGATCAAGGAACCGGTGGCCACCGAAATCTTCTCTCAGGATGGTAAGCTATTAGGCCGTTATTATGTTGAAAACAGAAGTAATGTCAACTTCAAAGAGATATCGCCCAACGTGGTCAATGCCCTGGTAGCTACCGAAGACTCCCGTTTCTATGAACACCGCGGCATCGACGAGTGGGCCGTTCTGCGGGTCTTTATCAAGACCATCTTCCTGGCCGACCGGAGTTCAGGCGGCGGGTCTACCCTCTCGCAACAGATCGCCAAAAATATCTTCGGTAGGGAAAATTATGGCCCCCTCACCCTGCCGGTCAGTAAGATCCGCGAATCGATTATTGCCTACCGTTTCGAGAAACTCTATTCCAAAGAAGATATCCTCACCCTCTACCTCAATACGGTCCCTTTCGGGGAAAACACCTTCGGAATTGAAACGGCTGCCGAACGATTTTTCAGCACCTCCCCTACCAGGCTAACCGTCCCGCAGGCTGCCACCCTGGTGGGAATGCTCAAAGCCAACAACGCCTATAATCCCCGACTAAACCCGGAAAGATCGTTGCAACGGCGCAACACAGTGATCCGGCAGATGGAAAAATACAAATACCTTTCCAAGGAGGAAGCCGATAAATTTTGCGACCAACCGCTTGGATTAAAATACAACTACCTGGTTTACAACACCGGATCAGCTGCCTATTTCAGGGAAATGATACGTCCCCAAATCGAAAAATGGTGCAGCGAGAACAAGAAAGCCGACGGGACTCCCTACAACCTCTACACCGACGGGTTAAAGGTCATCACCACCATCGATTCGCGGATGCAACGTTATGCTGAGGCTGCATTGAAAGAACATATGTCCCAACTCCAGGCGACCTTCAACGAACAATGGGGCAAGAAAAATCCTTGGGGCAAGGATAATAGCGTGGTGGTTAGAGCCATGCGACGTTCGGTCCGCTATCAGAGAATGAAAAAGGCCGATAAAACCCAGAAGGAAATTGACAAGGCCTTCAATACCCCCGTCAATATGAAGCTCTTTTCGTGGGAAGGAGATAAAACGGTAAAGATGACCCCGCTCGATTCGGTCAAATATTCATTGAAATTCCTGCACGCCGCGTTTATCGCCATCAATCCCAAAAACGGGGCGGTAAAGGTCTGGGTTGGAGGTAACGACTTCCGTTATTATCAATACGATAATATCCGCTCATCGCGACAGGTAGGCTCCGTTTTCAAACCGATCGTCTATGCCTCGGCGCTGGAAAACGGCCTCTCCCCCGATAAATATTTCGCTAACGAGAAGATTACTTATTCCGATTACCAGGACTGGACTCCCGGCAATTCCGACGAGAAGTACGGCGGCTATTATTCGCTCGAAGGAGCGCTTTGCAAATCAGTAAACACCGTGTCGGTACAGGTCCTGATGGAAGGCGGAATCTCCGAAGCCGTCAGCCTGGCCCACAAGATGGGGATCGAAGTGGACCTGCCTAATTATCCCTCCCTGGCCCTTGGGGCTGCCAATATTCCGCTGTACCAGTTGGCAAAAGCCTATTGCTGCTTTGCCAACAACGGCATGACCGTTGAGCCCTATTACCTGGTGCGTATCGAGGACGGAAGCGGAAAAGTGTTGAAGAAATTCAATAACGGGTCGGAAAGTCGCGAAGCCATCTCACCCGAGAATACCCGTATCATGAATAAGTTCCTGCAGTCGGTGGTCAACGAGGGGACCGGCGCCGCCATCCGCACCAAATTCGGGGTACAGGGCACGTTTGCCGGGAAGACCGGCACCACGCAAAACTTTGCCGACGGCTGGTTCGTGGGTTACACCCCCGATCTGGTCACCGGAAGCTGGGTAGGCGCCGAAGATCCGGCCATCCACTTCCGATCGATCGCTTACGGCTCGGGCTCCTATATGGCCCTTCCCATCGCCGGGGGATTCTTCCGCCGTCTATACAGCGATGGCGCCTTCTCGGGCTGGCAGAACCACACTTTCGCGATGCCCGATGAAGAGACCCTCGCCCTGCTCGATATCCCCCGCTTTGCCGAAGTGGTGAAACAGAAGAAGAGTGGCAGTTTCTGGGATATCTTCCGCAGCGATAAACCCAAGGTGGAAAGCAAGACTGAACCCAAGGTTAATGCCACCAAAAAAGAACCGGCCAAAACGGCCCCAAAACCAAAAAAAGAAGAGGAACGACCCGGAATCTGGAACAAGATCAGGGATGCGCTGAAAAAGAAATAAAGAAAAAGATCTTCTTTAGACAAGCTTTCACTTAAAATATACCGGAAGGGGATGGAAAATTTAATTCTTTCATCCCCTTCCCTTTTTCCCCGGTTGGACTTTTAATTTCAATAAAGCCTTTCATTGTTGTCCGTCAAAGTCTATATATTTAAAATCGAACAGAGATTCCTCACTTCGTAACCAATGACAGAAATAGTGATGAAGTAAGTCGGAGTGCGACTCCAAGTCGCACCCCGACTATCAATTTTTTCCTCTGTCATTATCGCATCATGCCACATTTTTGGGTAGGCTCTCGAAATGAAAGTCAGCTAGTTATTTATGAGCGAAGCGAAGAATCTCATGTAGGTTATCGTACAGTAATGAAATCCTTAATGGAATAGAAGTTGGAACAATTAACCTAAACCAGTATTATGAAATCCCCCCGCTGTTACAAGTGTTCCAACAAAATAAAAATTGATCAACAGAATTAGGCAAATATTTCATTGCCAATTATAAAAATATTATTTATTTTTAAATACGATAATTGGATGAAGATCCGGTTACCCTTTTGTTAAACCTACGACCTCAACAAAATGATAGATTATACGAATAACCTTCAAAGGTTTTCAGTAAAGCCTTTACCTTTTCAGCGACCTCCGAAACCAATACTTTCCCAGGATACACAATTATTGAGCATAAAAAGAAAGCGACCCGTGAAGGCCGCTTTAAATGTTTTCACAACTTATTTAATTTACTGTTTTCTTAAAATAAAACCCCACGGAAGTACGCGGGGTAAAGAATTTTCTTCGGCTTATAGCCTTATTGTGATAAGTCTTAAAAATTGTATCTGGAAACAAATATAAACTTAATAACTCAAAATACCAAAACAATGTCTGAAATTTTAGGAATTGATTTAGGAACAAATTCAATAGGATTAACCAAACGTAATACTGATTTAGGGAATAATGTTGTTGATCAGTTGGAGTATTTCAGTTCAATTATTTTTCAAAAAGGTGTTGGCAATGGAAAAACTGGTGAATTCTCCTTTGCTGCAGAACGTACTAAACATCGTTCTTCTCGTAGATTATACCAAGCAAGAAAATATCGCATTTGGGAAACATTAGATGTGCTAATGAAATATGGGTTTTGCCCAATTACTGAAAATGAATTAAATCAGTGGCGAAAATATGATAAATCAAAAGGCTTTAAAAGACAATATCCTATCGATGCGATCCGATTTGAACAATGGGTACGTTTAGATTTTAATGGAGATGGTATTGCGGATTTTAGTAGTCCATATCAATTACGTTCCGAGATTGCAACTCAAAAACTTGACTTCTCTGTTGAAACAAATAAGTTTAAGTTAGGAAGAGCATTATATCACATTGCCCAACGTCGAGGTTTTAAAAGCAGTAAAGGCGAAACGATTTCAGAACAAGAAAAAGAAGCCGAAGAAAGTAACATTAACACTGATTTTGAAATTCAAATTGATTTAAAAAAATCTGAGGAGAAAAAATCCAAAGACTTAGCAGAATACAAATCAGAACATCAACTTCCTACAGTCGGTTGTTGTTTTTATCAGTTAGAAAAAGAGGGCATTCGTGTTCGCGCCAGCAAATATCAAGCTGTTCGCTCTCATTACGAAGAAGAAATAAATTATATTTTTATTTTTCAGCCTGATCTTGATGTAGAAAGTGAGTTTTACCAAGCTATTAACAAAGCAATCTTTTATAGAAGACCTTTACGCTCTCAAAAAGGATTAGTAGGTAAATGTACATTAGAACCAACAAAATCAAGATGTCCAATTAGTCATCCAGAATTTGAAGCATTCCGTGCATGGTCTTTTATTAACACCATTCAATACCGGATGAATCCTTCAGAGAATTGGCAGAATCTCTCAATAAACCTAAAACAGAGATTATATGAAGACAAATTTCTACGCATAAAGAATAATTTCAAGTTTGAAGAAATAAGAGATTGGCTTGAAAAGAAAATTGGTATTTATCTATCATCCAAACCAAATTCAAAAACTATTAATTACAAGGATAACAATAATATATCCGGATGTCCCATTTCAGCACGATTAAAAAATCTACTCGGTGAAAATTGGTTGAATTTCAAAAAAGTAACATCTAAAACCCGCCTAAATAAAATGACCGGTGAAATCCACACAATCTCTTATTCAATGGAAGATATTTGGCATGTTTGCTTTTCATTTGATGATCAAGAGCTAGTGGAGGAGTTTGCAAAAAACCAATTGGAATTTGATAAGAAGAGTGTTGATTCTCTTGTAAAGCTTTGGTCTGTAATTCCACAAGGTTATTCAATGCTAAGCCTAAAAGCTATCAGAAATATAAATAAGTTTTTAATTCCGGTAGATGAAAACATAAAAAAAGGATACAACGGTTTAATTTATTCAGATGCAGTTCTTCTTGCTAAAATTCCCGAAATGGTAGGAGAAGAGTTATGGCTGAAAAATGAAGAATACTTTTTAACAAAAATAGCTGAAATTACAGTAGATAACCGCAATGAAAAAAAGATTTTAAGTATCGTCAATAACTTAATTGCCAACTACAAATCACTGGAGCTTGATGAACAATTTGGACATAAAAATACGGACTATCAGTTAGACCAATCTGATTTATTGGAAATTGAAAAAACAGCTATTGAAAGTTTTGGGGAAAAATCATGGGAAAAAATGACTCAAGACATAAAAGTAAACCTATTAAAAGAAGTGAATGATTATTACCAGCAATTCTTCGCCTCTTCCAAACGTGATTTTTATCGAGTACCTAAATTGGGAGAAACCCTAAAGAGTTTTCTAGCCAATGATTCCAGATTTGATTTTCTGCATTGTCCCAATCACTCAATTGATCCTTTAACTGAATTGCCATGTCAATGTCCTGCTTGTAAGAAATTGAATAAATTGTACCATCCCTCTCAAATTGAATTCTATAGTCCAGCCAGGGAACAAACGATAGAATGGAAAAACGCTATTTTATCTCTTAAATTATTGGCATCCCCCAAAATTGGAGCATTCAAAAACCCAATGGCTATGCGGACTCTCCATGAATTGAGAAAAGTGATTAATCATCTACTAAAAGAAGGGACTATTAATGAATATACCCGAATTGTTATTGAAACTGCCAAAGATTTGAATGATGCAAATATGCGATGGGCAATTGAAACCTACCAAAAGGAAAGAGAAAAAGAAAACAGAATTTTTGAAGAAGCTATTAAAGAGCTATATGGAAATACTGAAAGAACAATTTCCAACGATGAAATTGATAAGGCAAGAATTCTTCTGGAACAATATGAAATTCCTGAAACTGGGGAAATTAGAATTTCAGATCCTGAAACTAAACAAAAAAAGAAATCAAAAGAAAGAGGAATAGCTTACAGTAAAGACGTTACTAAATATCGTCTTTGGTTAGAACAAGGTTGTCGATGTATATATACCGGAAAATTGATTAAAATTTCTGACCTATTCACTGAAAGCAAGATAGACTTCGAACATACCATACCAAGAAGCATTTCTTTTGATAATTCACTTGCTAATCTCACCGTTTGTGATTTCCATTTCAACCGACAGATTAAGAAAAATAAGATTCCTTCTCAACTTGCTAACTACAAAGAGATTTTAGATAGATTACAACCTTGGGAAGAAAAGGTTGATCGGTTAATTGACAATGTCAATTTTTGGAAAACCAAAGCAAAACAAGCACAAACAAAAGAAATTAAGGATAGGGCAATAAGACAGCGTCATTTATGGCAAATGGAATTAGACTACTGGCAAAATAAACTTAACCGTTTTAAAATGGAGGAAGTCAATAGTGGATTCAAAAACAGCCAATTGGTAGATACAAGAATCATTACAAAGTATGCTACGCTATATTTAAAATCAGTTTTTAATAGTGTTGATGTTCAAAAAGGTTCTGTTACTGCTGATTTTAGAAAGATGCTTGGTGTGCAAAGTATTGATGAAAAAAAGTGTCGTGATAAACATTCGCATCATGCTATTGATGCAGCTATTCTTACATTAATTCCATCTTCCTCCAAACGAGATAAAATGTTAAACCTATTTTATGAAATTGAAGAGAAAAAACGATTTGAAAATGTTGAACATCTCAGATATGAGCTAGAGAATGAAAGAAAAAGTTGCAACTTAGGTAATGTATCCAATATTTCTGAATTTATTGAAGAACACATCTTGATAAACCACATTTCAAAGGATCAAACACTGACTCCAGCTAAAAAGTTTGTTCGTGTAAAAGGGAAAATTGTTCCTCTAAAAAATAAAATGGGTGAAATTTTATACCAAACCAAGGAAGATGGTTCTATCAAATACAGAACAAACAGAAATGGAGAATTGCTATATAAGAGGGATGAAAAAGGTGAGTTTATTTTTGAAAATGGAGAGAAGATTCCGATTTCAATACCTATACCTATAGTTAAAAAAGGAGATTGTATCCGAGCCCAGTTACACAAAGATTCATGGTTCGGAGCCATTAAATATCCACTAAAAGATGAAAAAGGTATTCTTAAAAAGAATGAAGAAGGTCAATTTATATATCCCAAAGATAAGGAAGGGAATGATGTGATGTTAATGGTAAAAAGAGAATCAATCACTAGTTTCAAATCCGAAAAGGATTTTGAAAAAATTATCGATCCCAAAGTTAGGAATTCAATTGAAGATGCTGTACAAAAAAGAATTAGTAATACTAAATCCTTCACAATAGCAATCAACGAACCGATTTGGATGCTTGATAAAAATGGGAAAGAAAAAATATTTGATAAAAATGGGAAACCTTTATGTCCAATTAGGCATGTACGGTGTAAAGTTGCTGCAGGAAGAGGTTTCTTTACGAAAGATAAAGCACTTGTAGTTAAGAATCAGACCTATTTTTCAAAAAAGAAGACAATCCATCTTCACAACAGGAATTATAAACAAAACTTTTATGCTCAAAATGATGGAAACTATATCTGTCTATTGTATGAAGGAATAAACAAAGGTAAACTAGATCGAAAATTTAGATTACTCAATTTTTTTGATATTACAAAAAGAAAAATTTCAAATATCAGTAATTTATGGAATGAACCATATTATCGGGAAATTGAAGAAAACAAAAAGAAATTTTCACTTTCTGCTGTAATTAAAGTTGGAACACGGGTAATTATGTGGCAAGAAACTCCTGACGAACTTTTAGATTGTGATTTATCCAAAAGATTATTTAATGTTTACAAATTTAACTTAAAAGGTCAGGATTGCATTTACTTACAAAACCATTTGGAAGCTAGAAATGATTCAGATATTGATGAGGATTATACCTTATTTGACAGTCGAATTTATCAACCCAGATTAACAATGGTTGCAAATAATTTTAATTGTTTCATTGAGGAGAGAGATTTTCAAATTACACCAGATGGCAGAATCGAGTTTCTATAATAATGAATTAATATTATTTACCTTAATTCCCTTGTTCATTTCCATTCATGCCAATGAATTTGAGAATCTATTCCGTGAACCGGACAATTTCCGGTATTTTTTGGATAAATACCAGTTTCATATTGGACCGATTGCCGAAACTTACGCATGGTGCCTGATGCCAAACCATTTTCATTTTGTTCTTCGCATAAAAGAACAAAAGGCAATTATCCGATTAAATAGCTTTTCCAAAGTTCCAAACTTTGGAAAAGCTTTAGCACCTACTGACCAACCCACTAATTCTGAAATCGAAAAATTTCTTTCAAAACAATTTGCCAACCTTTTCAGTAGTTATACCCAGGCATTTAATAAACTCCACAACCGCAGCGGATCACTCTTTATAAAAAACTTTAAACGAAAAACCCTGATTACCAACCAAGAGCTAATAGACGCTATTATTTATACCCACAGAAATCCGATTCACCATGGATTCAGGAAAGCTTTTCAGGATTGGGAATACAGTTCATATCACTCAATTTTAAGTAACGAATCTGGAATTGTTGAATACAATGATCTTCTGAAAATAACCGGTGGAAAAAAAGGATTTATCGAGTTACATCAAAAAAATCTCGATTATTATAATCAATCAAAATCGACCTAAACAAATATTCTATGATCAAACGCACCCTCTATTTTGGCAACCCGGCTTACCTGAAATATAAGGACGAACAACTGGTCGTCAGTCTTCCGGAATCCTCCATGCTCCCGGAAAAAGATCGGACCGTCACCATCCCGATCGAGGATATCGGGGTACTGGTCATCGATCATCCCCAAATTACGCTAACCCATTTCCTGATTGGGGCGCTGTTGGAAAACAATGTGGCCATTATCACCTGCGACAACCGACACATGCCCTCAGGTCTACTATTGCCACTGGAGGGGAATACCACTCAACAGGAAAGGTTTACCAGCCAGATCGGGGCCTCGGAACCTTTGCGCAAACAGCTTTGGCAACAAACGGTACGGCAAAAAATATTGAACCAGGCCCGCCTGCTCCAACAGCGAGGACGAAAAACAGATAATATGAAGTATTGGGCCGACCAGGTGAAAAGCGGGGATACCGAAAACCACGAGGGACGCGCTGCTGCCTATTACTGGAGCGAGATTTTTGATTCTGAGCTTGCCTTCAGACGCGATCCCGACGGGGCTGCCCCCAATAACCTGCTCAATTACGGTTATGCCATTCTCAGGGCCACCGTGGCCCGTTCGCTCGTGGCTTCCGGGTTACTGCCCACCTTCGGGATCCATCACCGAAACCGTTACAACGCCTACTGTCTGGCCGACGATATTATGGAGCCCTACCGCCCGTTCGTCGATCAGTTGGTTTTGAACATGTTCGCTAAGGATGAGATCCCGGAAGAACTGACCAAAGAACATAAATCCAAACTATTGCAAATACCGGTATTGGACGTGAACATCAACAACCGGCGAAGCCCACTGATGCTGGCCACTCAACAAACTACCGCTTCACTGGCAAAATGTTTTTTGGGAGAACAACGAAAAATTGAATACCCGGAGTTAAATTAAGAAATGGAACGATTAAGCGAATATCGGATTATGTGGGTAATGGTATTCTTTGACCTTCCGACCGAAACCAAAAAGGATCGGAAAATATATGCTGATTTTCGGAAGAAACTGATCAAGGATGGGTTTTCTATGTTCCAGTTCAGCATCTACCTTCGTCACTGTCCCAGCCGTGAAAATGCAGATGTACATATCAAGCGGGTAAAACTTGATCTTCCGCCTCTTGGTCAAATCGGAATATTGGCTATTACGGATAAGCAATTCGGGGATATGGAACTTTTTTACGGGAAAAAACCTGCCGAGAAACAACCTCAGGTCCAGCAACTGCAACTTTTTTAATGCCTTTCCATCCTTCAGGAAACAAAAAAACCGGAGCAAGCTCCGGTTTTTTATCGAATAACAGCCCGTTTTTTGATTCCATTTTCCGACTTAAACAACAAACATCCAACCGATTAACCAAGGGTATGTTGTTATTCAATAGTTCAAAGATCCAATTTTTAAGCGAATCACAACAGCAACCATTGTTAGAAAAACGATTGAGTAGTTGTTATTCAATAGTTCAAAGATCCAATTTTTAAGCGAATCACAACTTTTTCAATTCTTCTAATACTGAGAAGATTGTTGTTATTCAATAGTTCAAAGATCCAATTTTTAAGCGAATCACAACCAAGGCTGGGGGTATGACTTTTATCAGGTTGTTGTTATTCAATAGTTCAAAGATCCAATTTTTAAGCGAATCACAACTATTAGAAGAAGTAGGTAGTTTAAAAGTGTGTTGTTATTCAATAGTTCAAAGATCCAATTTTTAAGCGAATCACAACACACGCGCTCCAAAAGATACGGCTGTCTATGTTGTTATTCAATAGTTCAAAGATCCAATTTTTAAGCGAATCACAACAAGCGTAATTTGTAGGTCAGGCCGTCCGCGGTTGTTATTCAATAGTTCAAAGATCCAATTTTTAAGCGAATCACAACCCTGTGGGTTCATCGGTCGAATTTTCATCGGTTGTTATTCAATAGTTCAAAGATCCAATTTTTAAGCGAATCACAACTGGGAAGTCCCTGACAACGACAAACAAACAGTTGTTATTCAATAGTTCAAAGATCCAATTTTTAAGCGAATCACAACCTGTCAAGCAAAGGCTTATAGAGTTCTTAAGTTGTTATTCAATAGTTCAAAGATCCAATTTTTAAGCGAATCACAACAGTTCACATCAAATGGAAAATCATATGTAAGTTGTTATTCAATAGTTCAAAGATCCAATTTTTAAGCGAATCACAACGGTCGAGCAGCTCGGCAGCCTTGCCCATAAGTTGTTATTCAATAGTTCAAAGATCCAATTTTTAAGCGAATCACAACGACACGGCTGTTGATGTTTTCTGGTCGCGCTGTTGTTATTCAATAGTTCAAAGATCCAATTTTTAAGCGAATCACAACTTCGAAGTTCGTGACACTGATCTGGGAAAGGTTGTTATTCAATAGTTCAAAGATCCAATTTTTAAGCGAATCACAACACTGCTCAACTCCGCCGTTGATGTGATACAGTTGTTATTCAATAGTTCAAAGATCCAATTTTTAAGCGAATCACAACATAAACGATCTTGTTAATCATGGTAAAAACGTTGTTATTCAATAGTTCAAAGATCCAATTTTTAAGCGAATCACAACAAGTTTTCAGGGAACAAACAGTTCATCGCTGTTGTTATTCAATAGTTCAAAGATCCAATTTTTAAGCGAATCACAACACCAACCAGGTATATGGCCCTGGCATTGGGGTTGTTATTCAATAGTTCAAAGATCCAATTTTTAAGCGAATCACAACCCTGTTTTAACTATGGAAGTCCATTACGGAGTTGTTATTCAATAGTTCAAAGATCCAATTTTTAAGCGAATCACAACTATGTTACAAAGTATATAATGAAAACAACAGTTGTTATTCAATAGTTCAAAGATCCAATTTTTAAGCGAATCACAACCTATAGAATATGCTATGAAAAAACGATGTGGTTGTTATTCAATAGTTCAAAGATCCAATTTTTAAGCGAATCACAACAGGGATTCGTTAGCCTGGATGTGTGCAGGAGTTGTTATTCAATAGTTCAAAGATCCAATTTTTAAGCGAATCACAACAATGAGTTCGGACAAAAGATTTTAAAATATGTTGTTATTCAATAGTTCAAAGATCCAATTTTTAAGCGAATCACAACCGTTGATTACGATGTTGCCCCCTACTTGCGGTTGTTATTCAATAGTTCAAAGATCCAATTTTTAAGCGAATCACAACTGTTCAGCATACGACCGATTACAATAGTTTGTTGTTATTCAATAGTTCAAAGATCCAATTTTTAAGCGAATCACAACTTTGAAAATAGCCTTGTTAAAAAAGGTTTTGTTGTTATTCAATAGTTCAAAGATCCAATTTTTAAGCGAATCACAACGGACATATGGATCGCAAAGCGGTCCCACAAGTTGTTATTCAATAGTTCAAAGATCCAATTTTTAAGCGAATCACAACATTACCTTACGGCTCGCAGTCCAAAAAAACAGTTGTTATTCAATAGTTCAAAGATCCAATTTTTAAGCGAATCACAACTTTGATTCTCCTGTAGTTCAGCCTTCCAAAGTTGTTATTCAATAGTTCAAAGATCCAATTTTTAAGCGAATCACAACAAGCGTTGTTTAGTTCAGGTATTCGACATTGTTGTTATTCAATAGTTCAAAGATCCAATTTTTAAGCGAATCACAACTACTGGTACAGTAGGACAGGATAAGAACCGGTTGTTATTCAATAGTTCAAAGATCCAATTTTTAAGCGAATCACAACCTAACCCTTCGGCAACGGATTGAGTAGTGGGTTGTTATTCAATAGTTCAAAGATCCAATTTTTAAGCGAATCACAACTACTGGAAGCGTAACAGGCAATACATCAGGGTTGTTATTCAATAGTTCAAAGATCCAATTTTTAAGCGAATCACAACTAATTGGTGAAGTTAGGCATAAAACAACTGGTTGTTATTCAATAGTTCAAAGATCCAATTTTTAAGCGAATCACAACAATTGAGCAAAACGGACAATTAACCATGTTGTTGTTATTCAATAGTTCAAAGATCCAATTTTTAAGCGAATCACAACAAGATAAGGCAGGGCGTCAAGGCTGCGGTGGTTGTTATTCAATAGTTCAAAGATCCAATTTTTAAGCGAATCACAACTGATTTCTTTAAAGAGGCTTTTGATGTGACGTTGTTATTCAATAGTTCAAAGATCCAATTTTTAAGCGAATCACAACCCTGCACGGTAATTTGAAGATAGTGAACTCGTTGTTATTCAATAGTTCAAAGATCCAATTTTTAAGCGAATCACAACTGATTCAGCTATGGCTTATAAGTATCCCGGGTTGTTATTCAATAGTTCAAAGATCCAATTTTTAAGCGAATCACAACTTGTGACCAATCACTTCGGAAGTAGCTTGAGTTGTTATTCAATAGTTCAAAGATCCAATTTTTAAGCGAATCACAACAATTCAACATGTGTTCAACACAATTCAACAGTTGTTATTCAATAGTTCAAAGATCCAATTTTTAAGCGAATCACAACTAAGAGTTAGAGACTCTCTGCTATTATAGCGTTGTTATTCAATAGTTCAAAGATCCAATTTTTAAGCGAATCACAACTTTGGATGGTGCTGACTACAAACTGCTCTTGTTGTTATTCAATAGTTCAAAGATCCAATTTTTAAGCGAATCACAACGGTAGGCCATTGGTGGTTTATCATGGCGGTGTTGTTATTCAATAGTTCAAAGATCCAATTTTTAAGCGAATCACAACATGTTTACTCATTTGAAAATAAACATTGGAGTTGTTATTCAATAGTTCAAAGATCCAATTTTTAAGCGAATCACAACACCCAATGTTATGGACATGCTTGGCGCATAGTTGTTATTCAATAGTTCAAAGATCCAATTTTTAAGCGAATCACAACCCTGCCCGTCTTGGGCGGTGTCGTTTATTCGTTGTTATTCAATAGTTCAAAGATCCAATTTTTAAGCGAATCACAACACCAGGCAAAAGGTATCATCTTCCAACATCGTTGTTATTCAATAGTTCAAAGATCCAATTTTTAAGCGAATCACAACCCGAGTGATGAAATGGTACCAATCCTGTGCGTTGTTATTCAATAGTTCAAAGATCCAATTTTTAAGCGAATCACAACAGTACTGGTGTTAACAATAGGTCATTGTTCGTTGTTATTCAATAGTTCAAAGATCCAATTTTTAAGCGAATCACAACAGATTTATAACGATATTCAGGCGATTCGTCGTTGTTATTCAATAGTTCAAAGATCCAATTTTTAAGCGAATCACAACAACATGATTGTTACGGTTTATTCGATTGCTGTTGTTATTCAATAGTTCAAAGATCCAATTTTTAAGCGAATCACAACGGTATTGTGTCGGTTCTTCCACGGACTGCTGTTGTTATTCAATAGTTCAAAGATCCAATTTTTAAGCGAATCACAACATTAACGATCTGACTGAATTAAAACAGTCGGTTGTTATTCAATAGTTCAAAGATCCAATTTTTAAGCGAATCACAACTTGATTATGGCAGCAAAAATCTATACAGCAGTTGTTATTCAATAGTTCAAAGATCCAATTTTTAAGCGAATCACAACTGTGAGCTGTACTGATGCGGAAGCTAAGACGTTGTTATTCAATAGTTCAAAGATCCAATTTTTAAGCGAATCACAACAACCCCATCTTTTTAGTCCCAGGACGGCCAGTTGTTATTCAATAGTTCAAAGATCCAATTTTTAAGCGAATCACAACTCAAACAGGCTGCGACCTTTTACCAGCTTGGTTGTTATTCAATAGTTCAAAGATCCAATTTTTAAGCGAATCACAACAACCCCATCTTTTTAGTCCCAGGACGGCCAGTTGTTATTCAATAGTTCAAAGATCCAATTTTTAAGCGAATCACAACAGCTGGAGCGTGCGCCTGAACCGAAGAACCGCTGTTATTCAATAGTTCAAAGATCCAATTTTTAAGCGAATCACAACTATTAGCTGCGCGGACAAGAAAAAAAGTTTGCTGTTATTCAATAGTTCAAAGATCCAATTTTTAAGCGAATCACAACATCGTTATGTCCTACTATTTCAATATCAGGGCTGTTATTCAATAGTTCAAAGATCCAATTTTTAAGCGAATCACAACCGGGAGTGGCAAACAATTCGTTGTTTGGCTGCTGTTATTCAATAGTTCAAAGATCCAATTTTTAAGCGAATCACAACAAAACATGAAATTCTAACTAACGCTAGAGAGCTGTTATTCAATAGTTCAAAGATCCAATTTTTAAGCGAATCACAACTGTAAGGGTTAGCTACTGTTTTAAGCAGGAGCTGTTATTCAATAGTTCAAAGATCCAATTTTTAAGCGAATCACAACATGAAGTAGGACAAAGAAGAATCGTTTGACGCTGTTATTCAATAGTTCAAAGATCCAATTTTTAAGCGAATCACAACTGTAAGGGTTAGCTACTGTTTTAAGCAGGAGCTGTTATTCAATAGTTCAAAGATCCAATTTTTAAGCGAATCACAACAATAGGCCTTATGCTTTTCGGAGGTTATTGGCTGTTATTCAATAGTTCAAAGATCCAATTTTTAAGCGAATCACAACAGGATTAAAACGTTAAATGATATGAAAACTGCTGTTATTCAATAGTTCAAAGATCCAATTTTTAAGCGAATCACAACTGCGCTGTCGTAATAACCCAATGACTCAATGTTGTTATTCAATAGTTCAAAGATCCAATTTTTAAGCGAATCACAACCCTTTTTGGCCGTCAGGTCACCCAAATAAGGTTGTTATTCAATAGTTCAAAGATCCAATTTTTAAGCGAATCACAACAGCTAATTGGTAGCGGTCGAACTTATCAAAGTTGTTATTCAATAGTTCAAAGATCCAATTTTTAAGCGAATCACAACACCTTGCCCTGTATTTGCAAAAATTGCATAGCTGTTATTCAATAGTTCAAAGATCCAATTTTTAAGCGAATCACAACATGAAGTAGGACAAAGAAGAATCGTTTGACGCTGTTATTCAATAGTTCAAAGAACCAATTTTTAAGCGAATCACAACCAGTAATTTACAAAGTTTTAAAAAAACATTGCTGTTATTCAATAGTTCAAAGATCCAATTTTTAAGCGAATCACAACGGCCTGAATTCGCAAATCTTGGCGAACAACGCTGTTATTCAATAGTTCAAAGATCCAATTTTTAAGCGAATCACAACAAAGCGTTTAAGATCGTATCTCGACCGAGGGCTGTTATTCAATAGTTCAAAGATCCAATTTTTAAGCGAATCACAACCAAGCGCCTTACCATGGGCGCAAAAAGGATGCTGTTATTCAATAGTTCAAAGATCCAATTTTTAAGCGAATCACAACGCAGCTGCAATTATTGCGGTGTGAAATATCGCTGTTATTCAATAGTTCAAAGATCCAATTTTTAAGCGAATCACAACTTGTAATCATTTAATAAACCAAGAACGTTTGCTGTTATTCAATAGTTCAAAGATCCAATTTTTAAGCGAATCACAACTGCATCAAAATGGCTCGATTCAGTCACATCGCTGTTATTCAATAGTTCAAAGATCCAATTTTTAAGCGAATCACAACTATTAGACTATTTACCATTTACGAATACCTGCTGTTATTCAATAGTTCAAAGATCCAATTTTTAAGCGAATCACAACATTATTGGTTTTGGCATCAAATCCGGGATGGCTGTTATTCAATAGTTCAAAGATCCAATTTTTAAGCGAATCACAACAAAGAGATTAAAATTACAGTAAACGGAACAGCTGTTATTCAATAGTTCAAAGATCCGATTTTTAAGCGAATCACAATAAACAGTAGGCAGGAGTAGAGTAATGTTGGTAAAAGAATAAGCCGGAAATTAAAGAATTTATATTAAGCCCTCAAGTTTCAATATTTCCGAAATTTCCTTTTTGGTGATAGTGGCCTGTTCGCTTTTATCGTAAATGGTGATCAGGTTTATTTTTTTATGATTTTCAGATAAAAGGATTTCAAAGCTAATTATCCTAAATCCGCCACTTTTCCCTTTATTTTTTGATTTTACCGATAATCTGTATTTATAAATGCCGTTGCCCAGGTCCGTTCCTGTAGTTTGTGGCAACCGATCTATAAACATTTTCAGATCGGTCTCAATTGATTGAAATTTCTTTTTAAACCGTTTATACTTCGATTCAAATACTTGAGTATAGAAAACAGATACACTCATTTAAAAAGCTCTTCTATTGGTTTTACTTTCCCATCTTTTATTTCCTTAACTCCCTTTTTTACCTCATTGAAAATGCTTGATTTTTCAACCTTAACATCACCATCATTGACCATATCCCGAATAAGGCTGAAAAGTTGTTTTGCCTTACTCGATTTTGTATTTACCTTAATAATAATTGTTTCCATTGAATTGAATTATAACAATTCAAAGTTACTACTTTTTTTGTTTACTGTATTCCTTGAGATTTTTTTGTTGGATTCTAAATTTTTCCCCACCGTTTTTCAATAGTTCAAAGACCCAATTCTCAACCAAGAAAAGCTCTTCCAGGTAAATACTTTTAAGAAGGTCATTCCACTATTAATCAGAATTACCAACCATTTTTTCAGGTTTTTAAAAAAATCCGATGACAAATTAGAAAGCTATAATTGTTCCTTCTTTTCATAAGGACCTCGCTATACCAAAACAATGGTTTGTTCGTACTTTGTTCGTAGTTTGTTCGTACTTTATTTGTATATTATACGAATAAAGTATATATTAGCTACGTAGTTACTAACAATATAATCTTAACTTAACCATGGGAAGAATTACCGGAGGCCTTCACACCAGTATCACGGGAAACGTGGGAGGACTAGTTTTTGTACAAATGAACGGGGAGACTTATGTCAGGACCCGGCCTCAACGACAGAAAAACTCCTGGACTGAAAAACAGCTTCTGAATCAAAAGCGGTTTCAACTGATCAGTCAATACTGTATCGCCTTCAAAAAGACGCTGATCCCCCAAATCTGGAACCCTGCCGCCGAGGGCCTTAAATACAGCGGGTACCATCTCTTTCTTAAGTCCAACATGCCCGCTTTCGGGGCCGACGGGACGCTGGCCGATGCCACGAAACTCCGCTTCTCGGAAGGGAAGCTGCCCCTGCCCTATCACCTTCAGGTAAGTCGCGGCAGCGATGATCAGCGGCTGATCGAAATCACCTGGGAGAACGATCCGAAGATTCAGCGGTCACGTTTATCGGACCAGCTGATGCTGATCGCGGGGATTAACGGCGTGGCCTCCGCACCGATCGTGACCGGAAGCACACGGGCCGCGGGAAGCGCGACCTGGCAAATCCCCGAGGCGGCAGCCGAGCCCACCGAGGTCTATCTCTATTTCGCTGCTACAGACGGGAAGGGCTTCTCGCCCGACCAGTGCTTTCAGCTATAACGAAAGGATTATATAAATGATACGCTCCCGGATCTGTTTACCGGGCTGCAACGTAACAATAAAAAAGAGGCTGCCCGATGCGGGACAGCCTCTTTAAGCTATTTGGAATGATCCTACAATTTGTAGTATTGTTCCCATCCTTTACGCGGAGGGGCTCCAACCAGCATTTCATTCGCCATTTTATTGTTGGTGATCTGTTTTTTCTCACGGTCGAACTCAATCTTGGTGTTAAGCTGCTGGGCTAACACTCCCAGATTGAAGACCTGGCTTAACGGACCGGCAATCTCGAATGGTGAACGGGTCGTTTCTACACCCTGGACGCCTTTGAGGAAGTTGGCATAGTGGTTCGAAGTAGACTCCGGCACTGCAGGCAGTTTCGATTCCATCTCTTTTGCTTTTTCGGGCGGGATGATCGAGAGGGTAGCCCCGTGTGTTCCGCCTTTAAAGATCAGGTCCTTACTGTAAATAATCTTACCGGGGTTCAATTTGACCGGTTGGATAGCGCCAACACTTGTGGGCGGGATGTTCGGATCGAGTTCGGAGACGCCGTAACCTTCGGGCACCTGCGGGATGTTGTCCAAACCGTCGTACCAGGTGATATTGCAGGCCGGCATATTGCCGCGTTTAGGGAATTTGAATGACAGTGTAGACGACATCGGGAAGAAGAAGGGGTTGTGACCAACCAGTTTAACCGGGTCGACTTCGTAAGGTAAGCCCAGGTTAAGGAATTGGTGGGCGGTGTCGATGATGTGAGCTCCCCAATCGCCCAGGGCTCCCATGCCGAAATCGTACCAGCAACGCCATTGTCCGTTGATGAAATCGTGGTTATAATCGTGCTCTTTAACCGCCATCAGCCAGGTGTTCCAATCCAGGGTTGAAGGAATGGGTTCGGCATCGGGGAATTTGGT
Organism: uncultured Prolixibacteraceae bacterium; assembly: GCA_964632305.1. Taxonomy (GTDB): domain Bacteria; phylum Bacteroidota; class Bacteroidia; order Bacteroidales; family Prolixibacteraceae; genus CAZWBR01. The sequence goes on along the minus strand of CAZWBR010000020.1, from coordinate 49,397 downwards.
GATTTTCGTGTCCCAACCGTGCCAGCGGCGGGCCGAGTTCATGTGGGCAGTGATGGCCGTGACATCTTTAATAATACCGGCTTCGGTCCAGGCTTTGAACTGGAAATAGTTGGCTTCGGAGTGGCCCTGGTTTCCCATCTGAGTCACCACCTTATATTTTTTGGCGGCCTTCATCATCAGTTCGACCTCGTTGAAGGTACGGCCCATTGGTTTCTCAACAAACACAGCCTTACCAAGCGACATGGCCAGCATGGCAATGGGGAAATGCGAGTGGTCGGGGGTTCCAACCAATACGGCATCGATCTGGTTGGCCATCTTGTCGAACATCACCCGGAAATCCTGGAAGCGGGGCACATCAGGAAATTTATCCAGGACCCGTTTAGTCTGGGAAGCGCCCATATCGGTATCGCAAAGGGCGACGATGTTACACAAACCGGTATTGTAGAGTGAGAAGACATCGCTGCCGCCCTGGTTGCCGATACCACAGCAGGCAAGGTTAACGCGATCGTTGGCGCTGGCCATTTTTGAGGTGGGTGGGGTAATCCCTGAAACGCTCTTCGTCAGGATGGTCGGTACAGCAGCGACAGCCGAGAGGGCCAGCGCATTCTTTAAAAACGACCGACGGGATGAATCTTTTGGTTCCATAAGTGTGTTTTAAATTGATTGAAAGTCAGAATTATATAATATTTCTAAAAAGTAACAAATCATCGTTTACGTTAACGGGATGGCCGCAACAAAAACGACATGTAAAGTAATAAAAGTATTCTGAGATTATCAAAACAATTCTTGACTTCTCATTCAATTTTAATCGAAACGAATAGCTTTATCGGGCGAAATTCTTGAGATATACCACGATGGTACGATCAGCATTAACATCGTGACCGCGAGTGTCCCGATGTTAAGCATCAGCAGATGAGTCAATTTAAGACTGACCGGCACGGTATCGAGGTAATAGGAAGCCGGATCGAGTTTAAATATTCCAAAATGAGATTGGATCAGAAAGAAGGAAAGGCCCGCGACATTTCCCCAGAACATACCCCTGCCAATGAGCATGGCCGACAGGTAGAGGAAGATTTTGCGGATACTGCGGTTTTCGGTTCCAACCGCTTTTAAAACACCTATCATAGTGGTCCGTTCAAGGATAAGGATCAGCAGGCCGGAGACCATATTAAATCCGGCCACCAGGATGATAAGGGTAAGGATAATCCAGACATTCATATCCAGAAGATTCAGCCAATCGAAGATCTGGGGATATTTTGAGGTAATGCTTACCGGTCGAAGGACATTCGCGTCATTTTCGGAATAGTTAACCGTGGTTTCGCGGATCCGGTCGGTCATTTGACCGATCTGGTCAAAGTCGTTGATGGTTACTTCAAAACCACTAATCTGGTCGGGTTGCCAATCGTTGAGCCGTTTAACCTGGTTGATATCGGCCAGGACAAAGAGCCGGTCGAACTCCTCGAGGCTGGTCTTATAAATACCCGAAATCCGGAAACGGCGCATCCGTTGCGCGGTAGCCGCTTCGTTAAGGAAATAGCTGAAGAGGGGGTCTCCCACTTTCAGTTTCAGCGCGGCGGCCATCTGTTGCGAAATCAGCACCGCCTCGCTCCTACCCGTATCGGCAACAGCAAAGATCTCTCCTTCTACCAGATTATCCTTAAAGAACGACCAATCGAAATCGGGGCCGATCCCTTTCAGGACCATCCCCATCATCTCCTCATCGGTCTTGACGATACCAGGTTTTGTGGCGAAGACTTCGACATGCTTAACCCCTTCCAATGATTTCAGTTGATCGAGCCACGGTTGGGAAGCCGAGACCGGGATGGTTTCGTATGAGGAGTTGGAGTCGAAATTGACGATCTGGATATGTGCACCAAAACCTATCACTTTGTTTCTTACCTCTTTCTTGAAACCGGTAACGATAGCCACCGACACGATCATCACCAGGAGTCCGAAAGCGATACCGAATACGGCAAACGAAATAATGGACTGAGAGAACCTTTTTCGGCTCCCGCTATCGGTGAAGATTCGCCGTGCGATAAATAGTTCAAGGTTAATGCGCGACACGATAATTTCTTTTGGGTAAAAATAGCCAAAATTTTAACCGTTCAAAGAACTATGTTTTTTCTACTTTTGTATCAGAATCGTTAATCGCAGAAAAAGAGGGAAAACGGTCAGGGCCAGTGAAACGTGAAGACAAGGATTTGAGCGATCAATCCGGTCTACTGCTCTGGGGTTTTGATGATTCACTCTGAAAATATTCAAACACATTTAAAAATCAAGGATGATTGTAAGAGCCAAAAAGAATCTCGGACAGCACTTTCTGACCGACCAGAACATTGCGAAGGGAATCGTCGAAAGCCTGAAAGCTGAAGGGATTGATAAGGTTTTGGAAATAGGACCGGGCATGGGCGTCCTTACCGGTTATCTGCTCGAAAACAGTCATTATGAGACCTCGGTGATTGAGATTGACCGGGAATCGGTCGCCTATCTGAAGAAACATTTTCCGAATTTGACCGACCGGATCATCGAAGGCGATTTTTTGAAACTTGATCTGGCGAAGACGTTTTCTTCCACGCCTTTCGCGGTCATCGGGAATTTCCCTTACAACATATCGTCGCAGATATTCTTTAAAATACTATCTTCGAGAGAGTTGGTTCCCGAAGTGGTATGTATGCTTCAAAAAGAGGTGGCCGAACGGATTTGTTCAGGTCCGGGGTCGAAAGTTTACGGGATCCTGAGCGTACTGCTTCAAGCCTGGTATGATATTGATTATCTGTTCACCGTCCATGAACATGTATTCAATCCCCCGCCCAAGGTGAAATCGGCGGTCATCCGGTTAAGACGTAACAAGGTCGGGCAGTTGGGTTGTAACGAGAAACTCTTCACCGAAATCATCAAACAATCGTTCAACCAACGGCGAAAGATGTTAAGGAACACGCTGAAAGCATTCACCCCCCGGGTGGATGAGATCGATCCGGCAATATTGACCAAACGTCCCGAGCAACTCTCGGTCGCTGAATTTGTTGAGCTGACCAATATTATTGAAGCGTTGAGAGCGGAATAGAAGGGAAAAAACCGGTAGTACAGGGTTGGAATTCTTTCGGGATGCCGGATCGGGCCCCTACCTCCTTGCCTCAATAGACGAAGTACCGGCTTCACGGTTTCATTCTCCATCTATTATATGGTATTCATTGCCGTGACGGGATCGAGGCTTGCCGCCTTTCGGGCAGGAATGGTCCCGGCAATCAGGCCGATCACGGCGCTGACAATCAGCCCCACCGCGATATTACCGATAGTCAGAACGAACTCGAAATCGAAGGCCTGCCTGGCAATAATTGTTCCGAGGTAAATAATCAGCAAGCCCAGGGCGCCGCCGATCAGAGAGAGGACACTGGCCTCGAAGAGAAACTCAAGCAATATGAACTTGCTCTTAGCGCCAAGGGCCTTCTGGATGCCGATGATCTTGGTCCGTTCGCGAACCGAGACAAACATGATATTGGCAATACCAAAACCGCCCACCAGGATTGAAAAGCCACCAATGATCCAGCCAGCCATATTAAAGACCTGGAAGAGACTCTCGATCTGGCCCGAGATCAGACTAACCTCGTTAAGGGCAAAATCGTTTTCTTCGCCGGGTTTTATCCGCCTGACCGCCCTCATAATACCTTCCAGTTCTTCCTGAAGGCGGGAGGCCGTAATCTCGGGTTTCCCTTTAATGATGATGGTTTGGCCTATATCCATCCGAATATCGACCATTTTTGAGGCAAACCGGATGGGGATCAGGATGCGTTGATCCATACTGGTCCCGAACATATCCTCTCCCATCTTTTCAAAGACCCCAATGATATAGAGCGAAAAACCCTGTGCTTTCAGGGTCCGTCCCACGGGGGATACCCCGGGAAAAAGCTCCTCGGACAGCGACGCGCCGATCATGGACAGATTTGGAGCGCCATTTATCTCCTCGTCGGAGAAAGCACGACCGGCAGCGATTTTCAAGTCCCATGCTTCGATCAGACCGGAGGAGGAACCGATCACCTCTACCTCCTCAGCCTTATTGCGCCCCGACTGGAGGGTCCGGCTAAATCCCAGATTATAGACCACATACTGGCTCAGGACCGAACGACGGTCAATTTCATTGGCCTCGGCCAGTTTCGGGACAGGACGGTTAAGGTATTTCCACCAGGGATATTCCGTTTCGCCGGGAGGTGGGGTCCATGGCCATTTTTGAATATAGACAATATTACTCCCCAGTTTCTCCATGCTGTTCCGGACTGTCCGCTCCATCGAATCGAAAATAGTAAAGATAGATATGATGCAAAAAATGCCAATGGTGATCCCGAGCAAAGAAAGAAAGGTCCTCAGCTGATTTACCACTAAAGAATTGTAGGCAAACCGAAAACTCTCGATGATCAGGCGCAGGAGAAGCATGGTAACGGAGAATTATATCGAAAGTTATGACTTTTTTCGGAACTCTCCCTCAAATAAAACTTTTGTTAAAACGAAAAAATCACCCCGCCAAACTACTTTATAACTTAATCCTTTTTATTACTTTTGCACGAAATTATTAAGAAATTTAAAATGAGCGATTTAAAAAATATAAAATCAGCCCTTATTTCAGTTTACCATAAGGAAGGATTGGATGAAATCATCAATAAATTAAACCAGCTCGGGGTAAAATTCTATTCCACGGGTGGAACCAAGCAGTTTATTGAAGAATTAAACGTCCCGGTCACTGCAGTGGAAGATCTGACAGGTTATCCCTCGATTTTGGGGGGACGCGTTAAAACACTGCATCCAAAAGTGTTTGGTGGCATCCTGGCCCGCCGGGAGAATGAAGGCGACCTGAAACAAATTGCGCAATATGAGATTCCCGAAATTGACCTGGTGATTGTTGACCTTTATCCATTTGAGGCCACTGTTGCATCGGGCGCATCGGACGAAGATATTATTGAAAAGATTGATATAGGTGGTATTTCGCTGATTCGCGGAGCTGCTAAAAACTATAACGATGTAGTTATTGTCTCTCACCAGGGTCAATACAGCCATCTGCTGGGTCTTCTTCAGGCTCAAGACGGGGCTACTACCCTGGAAGACCGCCGGGCTTTTGCCAGGGAAGCATTTGCTACCTCATCGCATTACGATTCGGCTATCTACAACTATTTTGCAGGAGAGGCTCCAAATGAATTCTGTCAGAGCCTTAACGGGGTTAAAAGCTTACGTTATGGCGAGAACCCTCATCAGAAAGGGGTATTCTACGGCAATTTCGAAGCCATGTTCACGCAGATTCAGGGTAAGGAAATCTCCTACAACAATTTGCTTGACATCGATGCTGCCGTCAACCTGATCGATGAATTCACCGACACCACCTTTGCCATTCTGAAACATAACAATGCCTGTGGTTGTGCTTCGAGGGAGAAACTTATCGATGCTTACAATGCTGCACTGGCAGGTGATCCGGTTTCGGCCTATGGTGGAATCTTCGTAACCAACAAAGTGGTGGATAAAGCCACCGCCGAAGAGGCAGCCAAGATATTTTTCGAAGTATTTATTGCTCCCGGTTACGACGCTGATGCTCTTGAAGTATTCAAGGCCAAGAAAAACCTGATGGTGTTGGTCAGAAAAGAGGTTGAATTACCGAAGAATCAATACCGTACCGTCCTTAACGGGGTTATTGTTCAGGATCGTGACCTGAAAAAGGAGACCCCGGAAGATTTAACCGCAGTGACGAAATTATCGCCTGCTGCTGATCAGGTGGTTGATTTATTATTTGCCAACCGTTTGGTGAAACAATCAAAATCCAATACTATTGTACTGGCTAAGGGCAAGCAATTGCTCGCGAGCGGAGTTGGTCAAACATCGAGAGTAGACGCGCTGAAACAAGCCATAGATAAAGCTAAAGCTTTCGGTTTCGAACTGAAAGGTGCGGTAATGGCTTCCGACGCCTTCTTCCCGTTCCCTGACTGTGTTGAAATCGCCCACGGTGAAGGAATCGACGTGGTGATTCAGCCCGGAGGTTCTATCCGTGACAAACTCTCGATTGAGTATTGCGACAATAATAAAATGTCGATGGTTACGACCGGTTTCAGACATTTTAAACATTAACAGATCATAATCGAATTAAAGAAATAAAAACAGATGGGTTTATTTTCATTTCTCACACAGGAGATTGCTATTGATCTTGGAACAGCCAATACCATCATCATACACAACGGGAAAGTAGTGGTTGATGAGCCATCGGTTGTAACCATCGATATGAAGACAGAGAAGCTGGTGGCTATCGGTGAAAAAGCCCGCCAGATGCAGGGCAAGACACATGCCAACCTGAAGACGATCCGTCCATTGCGCGATGGAGTGATCGCTGACTTCAACGCGGCAGAACAGATGATCCGCGGGATGATTAAAATGATCAATCCCAAGAGCAAGTTCTTTTCGCCCGCGCTTAAAATGGTGGTCTGTATCCCTTCAGGATCGACAGAAGTTGAGATCCGTGCGGTACGCGACTCATCAGAACATGCCGGTGGCCGCGATGTTTACATGATCTATGAACCAATGGCAGCCGCCATCGGGATTGGGTTGGATGTCGAAGCGCCGGAAGGCAACATGGTGGTCGATATCGGTGGGGGAACCACTGAAATCGCGGTTATCTCCCTTGGAGGTATCGTGACCAACAAATCGATCCGCATCGCCGGCGATGACCTGACCAATGACATCATGGAATATATGCGTCATCAGCATAATATCAAGATCGGTGAGAGAACAGCCGAGGAGATCAAAATCAATGTAGGGGCTGCAATATCTGAACTGGATGAGCCACCGGCTGATTTTATCGTTCAGGGGCCAAACCAGATGACAGCGCTTCCGGTAGAAGTACCGGTATCCTATCAGGAAATTGCCCACTGCCTCGATAAATCGATCTCCAAGATTGAAACCGCCATCTTGAGTGCGTTGGAACAGACCCCGCCTGAGCTCTATGCCGATATTGTGAACCGCGGTATCTGGCTGGCAGGTGGCGGAGCGTTGCTTCGCGGATTGGACAAGAGATTATATGATAAGATCAATATCCCGTTCAGGATTGCCGAAGATCCGCTCAGGGCAGTAGCCCGAGGAACAGGTGTTGCCCTGAAGAACGTTGATAAATTCTCATTCCTGCTTCGTTAACACCATAACCAGGTAAGGCATCTGTCTCTTTCCTATCGCTTATGAGGAACTTAATAAGAATAATACTCAGGTATCATTATGTTTTTATATTCCTGATACTGGAGCTCATTTCGCTGTCGATGGTTGTTAGCTACAACAATTATCAGCGTGCCCGTTTCCTAACATCGAGTAATTTTCTTACCGGTTCGATTTACGAACAATTCTCAACGGCGACCCAGTTTTTTGACCTTAAGGCGGCAAACAGTGAGTTGATCCAGGAAAATGTACGACTTCGCACCACGCTTCAACACTATATCCACCGGAACAACATGACCGTTGGAAACCTTGAAGTACCACTGGACATGACTCCTATCGACACGCTGAAAGGGGATTCGCTGAGAAAGATGGTCTATGCCTTTACCACGGCGCGGGTTATCAATAATTCAGTTAACCAGCGGCACAATTTTATCACGATCAACAAAGGTCGCAGACATGGGGTAAGACCCGATATGGGGGTTATCTCGGCAGGTAAGATCGTAGGATTGATTACCAATGTTTCCGACAATTACAGTACCGCCATTTCGATGCTGAACGATCGCTGGAAAATCAGTGCCAAGATCAAGAGCAACGATTTTTTCGGCTCCCTTTCGTGGGACGGGAAGGACTACCGAAAAGTTCAGCTTAACGAGATTCCTTATCATGTCCCGGTTCAGAATGGGGATACCATTATTACAACCGGTTTCTCTTCCAGTTTCCCGGAAGGGTTGATGATTGGGACCATCTCTGATTTTTCGATCGGGAGCGGGAGCAACTTCTACAAGATAGAAGTGACCCTGGCAGCCGATTTTAAGAGTTTGGTAGAAGTTTCCCTGGTGGAAAATAAACACAGGCAGGAAATTATTCAACTTGAATCGCAAAATAGCAATGATAATTAATGCACTGAAATATTCGTTGGTCTTTGTCGTTGCGGTGGTCCTTCAGGTTCTCGTATTCAACAATATCCTGATATTACGGACAATTTCCCCGTTCTTCTACATCCTCTTTATCCTGTTATTGCCTTTCGAAACCAATCGGTCGGTCCTGTTACTGCTGGCTTTCCTCTTGGGACTCACGATCGACGCCTTCAATAATACCCTGGGGGTCCATGCGGCAGCTTCGGTTCTGTTGGCCTATATCCGGCCCGGGATCCTTTCGCTGATCTCCTCCCGTGAAACGCTGGAATCGGCAGCCGAACCACGCGTGGCCAATATGAGCCTGCAATGGTTTACCGGCTATACCGCGATCATGGTCGTGATCCACCATCTCTTCCTCTTCATGGTCGAAGCCTTTACATTTCAGGGCATATTATTCACATTACTTCGTGCCGTTTTAAGTTCTGTTTTTACTATTATTTTAATAGTTTTGAGCCAGTTTCTGTTTTTCAGAAAATAATCTTATAACCTGGGAAAGAGGTGGATACATATACCAAACGGAAATACTTATTGATGGGCATCTTCAGCGTGACCGCCCTGATCATCGTGTTACGCCTCTTCTTTATCCAGGTGCTCGACCCCTCCTATAAGATCTCTGCAGCCAGTAACGTGCTGCGAAGGGTAGTAAACTATCCGGCCCGGGGACTGATCTATGACCGTAACGGCAAACTTCTGGTTTATAACCAGGCGGCTTACGACGTTCAGGTCATCCCCAGAGAGATGAAGCCCTTCGATACCCTGGCTTTCTGCCGCATTGTCGGAGTAGAGAAAGAAGAATTGGTGACCGAATTGAAGAAAGCACGGGCCTATTCGAAATATAAGCCCAGCGCCATCATCAAACAGCTCTCCTCCCAGCGATACGCCATCCTTCAGGAGCAACTCTTTAAATACCCCGGATTCTACATCCAGGCCCGTACCCTGCGTCAGTATCCCGACCTGATTGCCGCGCACATTCTGGGTTATGTTGGTGAGGTTGATCAAAATCAAATTGATAAGAACCCCTATTACGAGAGTGGCGACTATATCGGGAAGATAGGTATCGAACAATCCTACGAAGAAGAACTGCGCGGGATTAAAGGGATCAACTACAGGATGGTTGATGTGCATAACCGGGAGAAAGGATCGTTTGAAAACGGGAAACTGGATACGGCGGCCATGATCGGGAAAAACCTGATCTCGACCCTCGATGCCGACTTACAACGTTATGCTGAGCGACTCCTTGCCGGAAAAGTGGGAAGTATCGTAGCCATTGAACCAGCCACCGGGGAGATCCTGGTTTTAGCCAGTGCCCCATCGTTCGACCCGGGCATGTTTATCGGTCGCGAACGAACAAAAAACTACAGGACTCTGCTCAATGATCCGTTAAAACCGATGTTGAACAGGGCCATCTCTTCCTCCTATCCCCCAGGATCAACCTTCAAACTGGCAAATGCCTTAGTGGGTCTTGAAGAGGGGGTAATCAGCGATTACATCCGCTTCTCATGCCACGGACCGGCTTCTTCGCCTATCAAGTGCACTCATAATCATGAGACTCCGCTCGGTTTGACCGCCGCTATTCGGGAATCCTGCAATGCCTATTTCTTTCAGGCTTTCAGGGCAACCATCAACAAATACCCTACTTCGGAAGAAGGGTTCGAAGCCTGGCGCAATCATATTCTCGATTTGGGGTTCGGGAAAAAAATCGGAGGGGATCTGGCGGCTGAAACATCCGGAAGCATTCCCAAAGCCTCCTATTACGACCGTTATTTTGGAAAAAACCATTGGAACGTAATGACGATCCGATCGTTGTCCATCGGGCAGGGCGAACTGTTGCTCACTCCGCTCCAACTGGCAAACATGGTCTCTCTCATCGCCAACCGGGGTTATTACATCGCCCCTCATGTTGTAAAAAAAATACAGAATTACGACCGTACTGAACAACCGCTGGAGTTTGAAAAACATGTCACCCAGATCAGGAGCGATATGGCTGAGATCGTGGTCAACGGGATGGAGCAGGTGGTTCAATCGGGAACAGCCCGGGCCACGGCGAAACTCGACAGCGTGATCGTCTGCGGGAAGACCGGTACCGTTCAGAACCCCCATGGCGAGGCCCACTCCGCCTTTGTCGCTTTCGCCCCGAAATACAACCCGAAAATCGCGATAGCCGTATATGTTGAGCAGGGAGTCTGGGGATCGAGATATGCCGCCCCGATCGCCAGCCTGATCATTGAAAAATATTTGTGCGATTCTATCGCGCCAAGAAGAAAATATCTTGAGGACAGCATGTTGAATTCAGACCTGTTGAACTCTATAAATTTGGAGGGAGGAGATTGAAAAGCAGGGATAACATATTACTGAACCTGGATTGGATCACCGTAGCCATTTATCTGGTGATGATCTTTATGGGATGGATCAACATCTATGCCGCGGTTTTCGACGAGGAGCATCAAAGTATTTTTGACCTTACGCAACGCTACGGGAAACAGATGATCTTTCTGATTGCCGGGTTATTTTTAGCCGTCGCGGTCCTGCTGGTCGACAGTAAATTCTTTGTTGCTTTTGCCTTCCATTTTTACGGATTAACCATCCTGTTACTGATCCTGGTCCTCTTCCTGGGGAAAGAGGTCAACGGGGCCCGCGCCTGGTTCGAAGTCGGGAGTGTGGCCTTGCAGCCCGCCGAGTTGGGTAAATTTGCCACCAACCTGGCGATAGCCAAATACATTAGCCAGTTTAACTTCAAGATGAATGAACCCAGGTCTTTTCTTGTCCTGGGAGCCCTGATTGCTTTTCCTGCCATACTGATTATATTCCAGAACGATACCGGTTCCGCCCTGGTCTATTCAGTCTTTATCCTGATCTTCTACCGCGAAGGATTAACCGGAATGGTGCTTTTCTGGGGGTTTGCAGCAGCCGTACTCTTTGTTTTGGCCCTGGTCTGGGATCCCTTTAAAATCCTGTTGTTCCTTGTTGCCGTATCGGTCCTGGCATTTGGAGTGCTGCGTCAAAGCAGCAGAGAAGCAATCCGCGGATCTTTGATTGTCGGGGTATTATACGGATTACTCTGGGGAGCCAACCATCTCTTCAGCATGGGCGCCTCCAATTTTCATCTGTTGCTGATCGTTACCGTGATCACCTCATTGATTTTCATCATCTACGGTCTAAAAAACCATATCCGGCAGGTATTGATGATTATCCTGTTTTTCATCTTCTCCATCGGGATCACCATGTCGGTCAACTATTTCTATTCCAACATACTGGAATCGCACCAACGCGAGCGTATCGATGAGCTGCTGGGAATCAGTTCTGACCCTCTGGGAGCCGGGTATAATGTCAACCAATCGAAAATCGCCATTGGCTCGGGTGGCTTGCTGGGAAAAGGTTTCCTGAAAGGAACCCAAACCAAGTATAATTTCGTTCCCGAACAGAGTACCGACTTTATTTTCTGTACCGTTGGCGAAGAGTGGGGCTTCGTCGGAACCACGGTCGTGGTCCTTCTTTTCCTGGGGTTATTGATCCGCCTGATCAGTCTGGCCGAACGGCAACGATCGACCTTCAGCCGGGTTTATGGTTACGGAGTAGCCGGGATCCTCTTCTTCCACTTCGCGGTCAATATCTCGATGACCATAGGGCTGGCCCCCGTAATCGGGATCCCCCTCCCCTTCTTCAGCTATGGTGGCTCTTCGTTATGGGCCTTTACCATCCTTCTCTTTATCTTCCTCCGTCTGGATGCCAGCCGGTCGGAAAATCTGAGGTAACAATAAGATCAGCACAAATATTCCATTTAAAGGATTAAATATCAAACCACTATCCACCAATCAACATTGGCCGGAAGTGGTGACATATTTGATTCCGAACTGATTTTTCGGTCTGAACTTTTGGTGAAGGGGTTCAAAATCACTATATTTACATGCAAAGGTTAGTTTTAGTTACAAATGGCTAATATCCTGCACCTTACAGGATCCTTGTTTTTCAAATGCCATTTCAAAATCCGCCCGCCATTGGGCCAAAAATTATTATTGCATGAAGTATCAAGCATTTACATTATCCAATTTCCGAACCATTCCCCAAATGGATTACCTGACGGAAGAACAAAAATTCGACATCGAAGTGGTAGGCCACGTCCTTCCCTTCAAGGTCAGTAATTACGTAATAGACCAATTAATTGACTGGACCAATTTTGAAAAGGATCCCTTTTTTATCCTCACCTTTCCCCAAAAAGGAATGCTGAAAACAGAATATTTCAACCAGGTAGCCGGCTTGCTGAAAAACGGAGCTAACCCTAATGAATTAAAGGTGGTGGTCGACCATATCCGACGGGAACTTAATCCTAACCCGGCCAACCAGGAAGCCAATGTTCCTGAATTATGCGGATTAAAACTTAAGGGTTTGCAGCACAAATACCGGGAGACACTGCTCTTCTTCCCCAACCAGGGCCAAACCTGCCATGCCTTTTGTACCTTCTGTTTTCGCTGGCCCCAATTCACCCTCCACGACCTGAAATTCGCCCTGAAAGAAACGGGACTCATGATCGACTACCTCAGGGAACACCCCGAAATCACCGATATTCTCATCACAGGAGGCGATCCGGCGGTAATGAAAACCCACCATTTCGAGATGTACATCAACACCATCCTGGATGCCGGACTGAAAAACATTCAAACCATTCGCATAGGCACCAAAGCCCTGACTTACTGGCCCTATCGCTTCACCTCTGACCCCGACGCTCCCGAACTGCTCGCCCTCTTTAAAAAAGTGACCTCCAAAGGGATCAACCTCAGCATCATGGCCCATTTCAATCATCCCAACGCACTGAAAACCGAAGCAGTGCGGGAAGCCGTGGCCAACCTCTTGTCCGTTGGGGCACAAATCCGTTCACAGTCGCCCCTGCTGCGTAATATCAACGATGACCCAAATGTATGGGCACAAATGTGGCGCCTCCAGGTCAATATGCGGATCATCCCTTACTATATGTTTATCGCGAGGGATACCGGAGCCCAGGATTACTTCGCAATTAAACTGGAGAAGGCATGGCATATCTTCCGCGAGGCTTACATGCAGGTCAGCGGTATTTGCCGGACCGTCCGCGGCCCAAGCATGTCGTGCGAACCGGGCAAGGTTCGCATTATCGGCATCACTGAAATATACGGCGAAAAGGTCTTCGTGCTCAATATGATCCAGGGCCGAAATCCCGACTGGACCAACCGCCCCTTCTTCGCCCGTTACAACCCCGATGCGATCTGGATCTCCGACCTGAAACCAGCCTTTGGCGAAGAGAAGTTTTTCTTCCAGGAATAGCCTCTTTTCAGGTGCCGGCAAATCGGTTCCGTCCGGCCCGTGAAATCTGATAATACCCAAACCATCTTCGCTTCAACACCGGGTTTGCGTCGGGGTATCTCTATGGTTTCTCTTAGGTTCCTCCAAGGTTCCTGTATGCTCGGTTACAGAAACCTTAGAGAAATGTAAGAGAAACCATGTTCATAGGAAGGTGTTGGTACGGGCAGATCAGGGATTTAACCTGAAGGGTAAAGAAGGTTGTTTTACGTTTTATAAATCTCCGTCCCGATGATTCGAATGGGGGCGGCTAATCCGATAACCGCCTTCAGCCTCGACATACTCTATCAATTCGGAAAAGAACTCTCCGAAAGCCGATGATAAGAAAGCGTATTCCCTTTTCAGGAGATCGATGGCATAGGCAGAATTCTCAGGCAGGGAGGTGCGTTGCCCCATGATCAGCAGCGACCGTTCGATCCCCGAAAGTTCAGCATAGGAATAGAGCCGTTTGTGCTGGATCATAAACGGCAGAAACAATTTCACCCTCGTGGGGAGAAGGGTAAAATGATGAAGCAATACGGCATGAAACCGCCGGGTAAAAGAGAGTAACTGATCGTTGGAATAATCGCTCCACTTTGAAGCCAGGAAATGGTCAAAAAAGATATCGGTAACAATCCCGGCATGTTTCCCGTAACCACTCCTCAATAAAGAGTTACAATCCTGCACGACGGGGTGATGGTCGGTAAAATGATCAATGTGCCGATGAAGGAGAATGCCTTGTCGTATTCCATCCGGATAATCGGCATACCGGTTTCCTTTCACGTAATCCCCAATGAAATTACCCAACTGGATTTGTTCCGATTCGCCGGAGAGATAGATGTGCGCGAGATAATTCATCAGATCGTAAAACTCATCAAATACTACTTCATTCTTAACAACAGGAATATTCAGGTTTAAACCTAAACGGATCACCTGTTTATCGGCTCAAAACTAATCTATTTTGTCAGTTTTATTTCAAAAATAATTTTGTATATTATACCATGTCAACTAACTTAAATTAATACGTATGGACCGAAGAAAGGTTATTATCATTGGCGCTGCAGGCCGTGATTTCCATAACTTCAATACCCTGTTCCGGGGGAAACAGCAGTTTCAGGTCATCGCTTTTACGGCCAACCAGATCCCTGATATCGACGGGCGCAGGTATCCGTCCGAATTGGCCGGGGCCGATCTCTATCCGGATGGGATCCCTATCTACGCGCAGAAAGAATTATCGTCCCTGATTAAGGCAGAGGGGGTTCAGGACTGCATCTTCTCCTACAGCGACACCTCTTACCAGAAGGTGATGAACCTCGGGGCGGAGGTGAATGCTGCCGGAGCTTCGTTCCTGTTGCCCGGTCCGGCGGAGACGATGCTGAAGAGCACCAAACCGGTCATCTCGGTCTGCGCCGTACGGACCGGGGCCGGGAAAAGCCAGACATCGCGTAAGGTCATCGAAATACTGATGAAGCTGGGGTTAAAAGTAATTGCCATCCGTCACCCCATGCCCTACGGCGATCTGAATGCCCAAAAGGTTCAACGTTTTGCCACGATCAAAGATCTGGAGCTTCACCGCTGCACCATTGAAGAGATGGAGGAGTACGAACCTCACGTGGTGCGGGGTAACGTGATCTATGCCGGGGTCGATTATGAGGCTATTCTCAGGGCCGCCGAAAGTGATCCCAACAGTTGCGACGTGATCGTCTGGGATGGCGGGAATAACGATTTTCCGTTCTACCATTCCGATCTGGCTATTACCATTGCCGATCCGCTGAGGGCCGGGGCCGAGATGACCTACTATCCCGGCGAAGTAAATATCCGGATGGCCGACGTGATCGTGATTAACAAGATCGATTCGGCCGATCCCGACAGTGTGGAACTGGTCAGGCGAAACATCGGGAAACTTAATCCCCGGGCGATGGTGGTCGATGCCGCCTCTCCGGTCACGGCTTCGGATTCGGAACTAATCCGGGGGAAACGGGTCCTGATCGTGGAGGACGGTCCTACCCTCACCCATGGTGAGATGAAGATCGGCGCAGGAGTGGTGGCAGCCCGTAAGTTTGGCGCGGCCGAAATTATCGATCCGCGACCTTTCGTGGTCGGGAAGATCGGCGAGACCTTCACGATTTATCCCGAAATAGGTTCGGTGTTACCGGCCATGGGCTACGGGGCACAACAGGTTCACGATCTGGAGATGACCATCAATCACATCGATTGTGACGCGGTGATTATCGGAACCCCCATCGATTTGGGAAGGGTGATCCGCATCAATAAACCAACGGTCAGGGTATCCTACGAGCTGGAAGAGATCGGGCAACCAAAACTGGATTCGATAATCCGCGATTTTTGTATAAGAAAGAAGCTGATTTAAGGGAAATGAAGATAACTTTTCCAAAATAACCGGACATTGGGAAAGTTATCTTTGGAAATGATTTCGTCTCACATAACTCACCGCATGTTGCCCCAGGGCCATAACCATGACACCCACGGTCGCAATCACCCCCCCGACTATTTGATAGTTATAAGGCAAAGTTCCGAAATAGAGCCAGGCCACCGGAATAACGATCAGGCCTTTTAAAGACTGGATAATCGTCCCACGCGAGGCTTCAATATATTGGAAAGCCTTATATAAGAGAAGGATCGACAATACAGGTTCCATCAAAGCCGCTATGGCGGTATTGGTTAGGGCCATGGAGGAGATATTCAAAGAACGGCCTTCAATTAAGACCCAAATCGCGGAGTAAAGCACTAACCAGGCCGTCCGGTTCAGGCTCAGTAATTCGGGAGGGAGGTTACCCACCTTCGAGCGAACAATCACGGTGGCCACAGCGGCCCCTAAACAATTCAGCGCCACCAGACTGATTCCAGGGATAAAGAAATCGCTCCACCCCAGATCGCCCGAGTAGCCGGTAAGCAAAGCTCCGGCAAAGACCAGGACGATGCCCACACTTTCGATGGGCGAAAAACGCTCTTTCAAAAAGATGACCCCAAGGATGGTGGTAAACAGAGGATAAAGATTCCCAAGGAAACCGGTTACGGCAGGTTCTTTAATGGCATTTACCCCGGCATAGAAAGTGGTAACGGTAAATATCTCAATCAGGCCCAGAGTCGGGAACACCCACCACATCTTCCTGATCGCCTGGCTAATGGCCCTGAATTTTCCGTTATAGATAAAAACGGCCAGGTTCACCACGAAACCGATCGAAAAGAGATAGAACAGAAAGACCGGCAACAACATTTCGTTCAGCGCCGCTTTACTGAAAACATATACATTGCTGAACGCAACGGTTGCGAGCAAAGTCAGAATATAGCCTTTTAATATTTCCCTTCTCATCAGGGCTAAAAATACCGAAATAATCAAAGTAAAATAAGGATGCCCGGTAAATTGCCCGAGATTCTTCATTTGGCCCGCGATGGGCTGCTTCGGTGATATTTTATGATTACTTCCCGATAAAATATCGGTTAATGATTTTGGGTTGAGATTTAGCATTGCGGGACTAATCACAGAAATAGTGATAAAGTAAGTCGGAGTGCGACTCCAGGTCATGACACGACTATCAAATTTTTCTAAAATGTTTATAGTTATTAGTGCTTTTGGATTCAGATGCGAAGTGGAAAGAGCAATCTCAAAGACAAATTTTATTGGACATTCTAAAAGTTTATGGTTTTAATTCTACGAACCGATGAAATTGATTCAGATGAGATTGTGAGGCACAAATCCGGGCTGTTTTCCTGATTGTTAACACAAAGAATCTGTAAAGCTTTTCCAAAGTTTGGAACTTTGGAAAAGCTCTATCTGAATAACGATTTATTACGCCAGACCTGTAGGGTCGACATGTGGCAGCACAGGGCGTAAGCCCTGTGAAATGGGGATATAGAGGAAATTGGAGGTCTGAAGGACCGGCATGTGTTGACCTAATTTGATGAAATGGTTTTATATTGATAAAATACATGCCGGCCTTACAGGCCTTTGAGGTACTAACGTTGACCGTTTCCACAGGCCTTTCGGCCTGTGCTTTCACCTATCGGACCTTCGGCCCTTTGATCGGCTTAATGCTCATAATAAGGACTTCTTCTTATACCATAACATAGAATATAACTCCCCAAAATGATGAAACGCAATGAGGGGCGATTAATGGAGTAGGGCTCTTTCATTGACAGCGAAACGAAGAATCTCCTGCATTTTATCGGACAGTAAGGATATTATTTGATATTTAATGATCAGGTGAATACCGTAAAATATGAATTATCATTATGGCAATTTTCAGGGTAGTTTCCCGGCAGGACATGGCATTATTGCATCAACCCCACAAACACGCTTACCGTCCACATTAACTGATACTTACCATTTAAGAAACAACTCCCGGAAAAATATTTTCCGGATTAAGCAAAAAAAACAGGGAAAAAGCGGTAACAAAAATGGAATGATTCCTATTAATAATAAAACCAGAACGACGGAGATAATCAAAAGATTATGGAGGTCGGAATGGCGATTATTGTAATTGTTCTTTGATATTATCGGGTATGGTTCCATCCGGGACAGGGCAGTAAGATATTTGGCCGTAAAAATTCTTCATGGTTTGAGGGATCATTTCATGATTCAACGAATATTTTCCACCTCTTTCTCGCCTATATTTCTTATATTTGTAGTACCACATAATCAACTATGAACCGGAAATACAGTGATGAAGAGATCCTCAGCCGATTGAAGGCTGGAGACGGTAAAGTCATCAAATATCTTGTCAAAGAGCAGCTTCCAATAATAAGCTATTTTGTTATTAAGAATGGCGGAAATGAAGAAGATGCCAAAGATCTGTTCCAGGATGCCCTGTTTATTCTGATTGAAAAAGTCAGGGCGGGTAATTTAATTCTGGTCAGCTCGCTTTCCACCTATCTCTATGCCATATGTAAAAACCTCTGGATGATAGTTTTGGACAAACGTAAGGCTGCCAAAAATTACAAGTCCCAATCGGGGGCGTTTCATAAAAATGAAGACTTCACCGAACGGGCCGACCAACAATTCTACGAGAACATTTTCATGTTGAGCTACCAGGGCATCGACGATCAATGCCGGACGATCCTGAAGATGTACTGGAAGGAAATCCCCCCGGAAAAAATCGCCATGGTGCTCGATTGCAGTTATGCTTTTCTGCGCAAGAAGAAAAGCCAGTGTATGAAAGAACTGAAAAGGCGGATCATGAGCCATCCCGACTATAAAGAATTGGAAAAAAACCTGAATATTAAGCAATAACCTAATCTTCTGGAAGATGACAAATTATACCAATCTTATTTTAAGTTACCTGCTTGGAGAACTTACCCAGGCGGAGAGGGAGCAGTTTGAGTCGGAACTGGAATTCAATCATCAGTTGCGTTTGGAGTATAACCTGCAACTTCGGCTCGATAGCTATATGAAGATGAGGATCGGCCTCGACGAAGCCGAACGGGATCCTGATCTCAAATTAGCTGAGGCTATGTCGAAAGATGATATCCGGGAGTTCCTGGGGAAATTGCATCAGAATAAGAAAGAGACCCCCAAGAGTGTCGATACCCTTGAAGAAGAATTCGACGAACAACTGCAAAAAGCAGAGATCGAGATGATCGTCAATAAAATCGATCAGGTTACCGGTGATTGGGTAAGAGAATGGCAACCCCGGAAAAAAGCGGCTATCCACGCCAACGATGCCATTGATATTGCTGCAATTATAGAGGCTTCGGAACGACGCAGAAAAGATCTCCCGCCGGCAAGGCCAAAAGAAAGATTCTCCAGATCCGGCAGATTGATTGGCGCCGGATTGGGATTAATCGTCATCCTTTTCGCCATAGCACTACTTTTTAATAATGCGGCCAAGCCCACCTATACCCCTGACGAGTTATTCGAAACCTACTATCAGCCGCTGACTGACAATTCGTTCCAGGCCAGGGGCAATAATCAGGAGACTGATCAGCTTTTCAGGGAAGGGATAGATCTCTACCTTGCTGCAAACTACAACGAGGCGAACCTTAAGTTCGATCAGCTAAGACAACAAAATGAGGGACCATTAGCTCCCGAAGTTTTGCTTTACTCGGGTTTGACCAAAACCGCCAACGGCGATTATCCCCAGGCGATCGAACTCTTTAAATCGTTGCTCAGCAGCTCCGACCAGTTCAACCAGGAAGCTAAATGGTACCTGGGGCTCTGTTACCTGAAGAGCGGCGATACCCAAAAGGCAAAGCCAATCCTTGAAGAACTGGCCGATCAGAAGTTTTACATGAAAAAGGCTCAAAACATCCTGAACGATCTGAAGTGACGGATCAGGAACCCGACGAGCAGTAACAACAGCGCCGCGGCGCCATATAAGACCACTCCCCGGCTCCACCAGGGTTTAACCAGGACGGAATGATCGCCCAGCAGGGCATACGAGGCCCAATAATGGGGATGGACAAACGAAGGCGAGGTATTGTTCAGGTAATCGAGCTTGGCCAACTGCAACGCTTCATCTTTGGGTTTTCCCTGTGAAAGATATTGATAGAAGCTATCCATTATTTTCGATCCGGCAACATCTTCGACCGGCCATAAGCTCTCCACGACAGACGGGACGCCCGCAAGGATAAAATTACGGGCCAGGCTAAGCACCCCTTCGCCACTGTAAAGAATCCCGTTGCCCGTATCGCAGGCGCTCAGCACCACCATGGGCGAGACGATCCGCATCTGGCCAATCTCATAATTAAAGAGCTTCGATCCGGTCAGGGCATCCTTCTCCGGGGTAAAAACAAGGTATGACGATCCGGCATTCTCGTGATCCGCCACGGCATGCATCGCGAAATGGAGGATTTTATTCTTTTCTCTTACCAGGTTAAAATTCGACCGCGTGGCCTCCGGTCCCTCATAGACCTTGCCATCGAACCATTTCAGAATATTACGGACCTCATTTGCCGATTCTTTCAAGGGTTGGAAACCGGGACCATCCAATACTTTGATGTTCTTATAGTCGGGGGCGAAACCGGCCACCCCGGGAACCCGGTTATTCCGGCCACCCTCTTTCAGCCGGTTATTGGCCAGGCAGGCATACGAAATAGTATAATGATTGACCAGGTAATCCAATCCTGCATAATCGACATTTACCGTTTTTTGAAAAGAGGTTACGAAAGCATCGAAAGGTAAATAGCCAATCTTTTCATCGGGGATAACCACCAGTTTTTTACCGGCCAACTGTTTCTCAACCGGCTCGATCAATATCCGGTAAGCACGGTACAGCTCACTTCCCAACCGGTTATAGGTGGCCAGGGCATTCCCGTCCGAAGAGGGTCGCGACAGCTCCCGGCTGATAAAATCGAACCCGGCCAATGCCGTACTGTCAAGCGAGGAAGTGGTAGAATAAAGCTTATCAGCGGTCACTACGAAGGTGAAAAGTTTCGCGTTCCCATCCTCTTCATTTTTCGAGAAGACATACTCCAGCACACTCTCGTCGGGTCTCAGCTGACGTTGTATCTTTTTCAACGATTCACTATCGTTGCTCAATAACCTTTTATTGAAAACCGGATCCTTTTTTTCGATCTGTTGCAGTATCTTTTCACGTTCACGGTTCAGGTCAAAAAGACGGTCTTTCCAGCTATCAATTCTTTGGGAATCGGGAGCGCCGTTGCTTTGGCTGTTGCGGATAAAGTATTCGATATCGGCAATCTCTTTTTCCACGCTATTCACTTTGGCCTTCAGCGAATCGGGGATATCTTGCCCGCTCAACCCGGCTTCACGGGCCATCTCATATTTAAGTTCGTTCGATTTGCATTGCCGCGCAAAAGTGTAAGCCTTTTCAAGATATTGCCCGTCACGGGTCAGATCGAAGAGCGCCAAGGCATTTTCGATGGCATTCACAATGATATATTTATGCGTTCCGGTAAAAAACATCCGGTTTCCGGCGCTCTCAAAATCAACCCGCATGTTGTTGATCAGCTCTACCGCGGGTTCAATGGTTTGAAGCGCCTGGGTCAGACGGGCATATTTCAGTTGCTTATCGCCGGTTGTCTCAGCATAGAGCTTCAGCGCTTCCGATTTTCGCCGCAGCGCATATAGGAGGCTGAAATCGAGCAGCGAATTGTCGATAGGCGGGTTGGCCTTTACATCGGGATTATTGAACGAAGGTGAAACGGCGATCAGCGCTTTCTGGTAATAATCCAGCGCCCCCTGAAAATCGCCGATCGAACGGTAATAATTGCCCTGCAACAGGTAAGTGGACGAAAGCATCCCCCCCTTTTCCCCTTTGTTCATCCGGAGGTTCTGGACAGCTTTTTGATAAAACAATAATCCTTTTTCCACCTCGCCTAACGAAAGCAGCAACCTCCCGCAATAACGGTACATCTCCCCCAACCTTGCCGAATTCGCTCCTTTTTGTCCGATCTCATCCCCGATGGCTAGTTCGTAATAGTTTAGGGCTTCCGACTTGTTTCCCATTTCTTCATAGGCCTTGGCCATCACATAAAATACCCAACCTTTATCCTTTAAACCATACGAATCTCTCAACGACAGGCTCTTTTGGAACATTTCAATCGCTTCGGTATAATTCTTCTGATCGAGATAAATAGCGCCTATCTTGCTATGCAGATCTGCAACATACCAATTCCGAACGATTCGGTCTGACGGATGATATTCATATAATACCATCCGTAAAACTTTTTCATAGTACTCCAACGCTTTGCTGAAATATCCGATATAATGAAGGGAATTCCCCTTATAAAAATACAAAATGGCCAGTTGGTCCTTATCATTTAATCCTTCTGAATCATAGATATTTTCAGCTTTATTAAAGTATCCAAGGCTTTCCTCGTACCGACTCGTTGAAGAACTGATCCAACCCAGTCTGGTAAAGATAATGGCTCGTTGGATCGGGGTGACCGGGAGACCCGGTTGTAGCAGGGAGTGAAGTGTATCTGTTAAATTCCGGGTATCACCGGCTTTAATTTTGTCCATGCACCGGGAATAAACGCCCTGTACGGAATCGCACGAAATGGCCGAAGCCGAATAAAGCGACCCGTAAAAAAAGAGATTCAGAAAAAATATCACGATGCTAAATTTCATGACCCGACGTTGATTAACCCAATTAACGGGCTAATTTAACAATTGTTATTCAGACACGAAATATTATCACGCGAATTCTCAAAATACTTCATCATTGAACTTTACAATAAACAAGACACCGGCAAACCGGCTGATACAACCCCGGGGAGCCGTAATCACGCGACTTCCTGTGGAAAAAGAAAAAAGAGGGTCACGGTTAATGATCCCTCTTTCGGGCAAAAAAAATTCAGCCTGCTTGAATTAAGGCTCAACCAGGAATTATTCCTTCGGGGGTGGAGGAGGAGGATTTGGACCGGGAGGATCGTCATCATTGGGGCAATCATCACTCACAATTAGTGAGCTTGCAATAAAGCTTTCTGTGGCCTTAACCGTTTTTTGTGCTTGAGCTTTGTTAATCACAAAACCAAACATGCCAAAAACAGCTATTAAAACAATTAGCTTTTTCATAACAAGTTTAAGTTTTTTAATGAATATTAATACTGTTTAAAAACATTCATCAAAAAAAAAAAAAATGAAAGATATGGCGAGTGTGCGCATTTTTTTTCAACTATGTTTAAAAAAAAAGAGGGTTCACTAACCGTGATCCCTCTTTCGGGCAAAAAGAAAAAAATCCAGTCTGATTGAATTTAAGATTCAATCTGGGATTATTTCCCCGGGGGCGGAGGATTCCCACCACCGCCACCAGTTGGAGGATCATCATCACCCCGGTTTTCACAATTCACCGGTTGCAGGCTCGAGCGCTTGTCAGTCGCAAAACGCTGTTCAACCATTTTTAGAAGTTCTCTTTTCATAAGAATAAATGTTAAATAAATACAGGAATTAATAGGGATCAGTGCCAATTTGTTACCGCTTTTTTGGAAAAAAATGCGGCAACAACCTTTTTTTAACACCGTTCCCCCGTTCAAATATAACAAACGGAACATCACCGAAATATAATTATTATAATTATTGTTAACAAATAATTATCGTCCGGTTGTTCAACAGGATTTTTCGCTTCGCAGCCAATGACCGGATCTGCCTTAAGAAAAACAGGCAGGAATTGAAAGAGGCCAAACCTCTGTGGTTTTGCCCCATACCGGACAATCGCCCCATTTTCGGAAACAACTTACTCCCCAGGTAAAATCCCTGACGGGATGATTCTGTTTCCGACGCATTGTGCCGGATAAAACAGGGACGGAACGACCGATGAGAGGGCCCTACGGCACTGCATCTTTTTGGGAAATTGTTCTCTGCGTTAGGGTCAATGGGGAAAGTAGCAATAAAATAATAATAGCGGTCAAAGGGCCGAAGATCCGACAGGTGAAAGCACAGGGCGCCAGGCCTGTGGAAAGGATCAACGATAGTGCCTCAAAGGCCTGTAAAGCCGGCATGTATTGTATCGACACAAAACCAGTTTATCAAATCCGGCCAGCACATACCGGTCTTTCAGACCTCCGGCTTCTTCTATCTCTCCTCTTCACAGGGCTCATGCATTGCTGCAATACCACTGACAGAATTGCAACTGAGATTATCACATATAATCCGGTTTCTTCAGAAAATGCTCATATTGGATAGAATATCAGCTTATTGAAGGAATTTGTGCGATAAGGTTGAGATTCCTCTTTCCGCTTCGCTACAATCGGAATGACAGGGCTCCAGGAACGTTTTAGGGAAGTAGGGGGTGGGGTATGGCGGCTCCGCCGCCATACCCCACCCCCTACTTCCCCGTTGATTATCAAGCGATCTGTCAATCCGACGCGAAGCGAGGAATCTCTCCATACAGAATTCAATACCAAATGAATCAGCCCATAAAAGAACGATTTTGCAGAGTAGAATTTACCATTGATAATCAACACCATAAGGCTCTTTAGCGGACCACGGTAAAAAAAAATAAAAAAAGTTGGGAAAAAGTGGTAACAAAATAGGTGGCATTCCTATAAAGGGGAAATTTTCTTTGCATGAGATGAATCAGGTTTTGATTGAGGGCATTTATTATTGCTCATTGCTTTACCTAAGAAAAGTACCTGTGTTAAGACACAAAGGTAATTGGCAACTTAACCCTTATATTAAAGACCATATTCAGATTAATTCGTGATTAAACTTCAAACGTCCGAAAAAATGCAGATAACTGATATCCACGAAAGGCCTGCAATCATGACCGGTTCGCTCAGCAAAGAAAAAGAGTCAGATCTCAAATACCCATTCCCGGAAAAAATCCTGACTTAACATTATTATTCAATAAGGGGAAGCATTGAGGTAATTGGGAATTTTTATATTCTGACTGAAAAGGCTGCCTTCTTTTATGGGCAGTCTTTTCAAATAAAGCTCCATCCTTCGCTGGCGGGATTACGAACCAACAGATCTTACCATCAATAAAAAACGCACCTGCCAGCAGCCAAAGAGGCTCAAAACAGGTACGCTAATTCATTAAAATCTAATCTTCTAAGCGGAGAGAGCGGGATTCGAACCCGCGGTACCCTTTAGAGGTACACACGCTTTCCAGGCGTGCCAATTCAACCACTCTTGCATCTCTTAATATGCAGTTATTCAAACGATTGTAAGAACTGTTTTTTGTCTCTTTTATTCTGGTTTAACCGTTGGTTTAACTTTGTTCGTTAAAACGAGAAATGGTTTTACGATTATTGTTTTTATAAAGATTATTTCAAATTGCGGTTTTTAATAAATTTGCATCAGCAAAATTCATCTGTATAAACCTGTACGAAAATAGAAAATATAATCACCCAATCCTTTCAAATTTCCAGATATTTCCGGGACATTTTCTCTTACGGTATAATAAATTCACCTTTTTGTCCCAAACAGAAGGCATAAAAATTAGGAGTGGCAAGCCACTCCATTTTTTTTAGGAATTCTGTCTATATATGATAGTGGTAAATTTTCTTTTCCAGAAAAAAGTATGAGGGGGGCTTGTGAGGGAGAGGCTGTTTGCGCTTGTCTCAAAAAAAAATAAAAAAATCTTTTCGTAACTGATTATATGTAATGCGATTAATGTTTTTTATTATACAATTGAAACTATTTATTCGATTCAAATAGCATGTCAATATTCATAGAATTTGACTTGAATTTTTCTCCAACAGTTGTTGAAACAATAGCTGTTAAAGTTACTTCTTTACCGATTAATGCTTCCATCTTTTTCAAGAACCCATCTTTTAGCTTGTACATCATACGATATTGTTCTCCATATTCCATACGCTTAGGAAAACTTAATTGTTCTATTGTATCCATTAATTGAAATGTATCTGATTTTCCATCAAGAGTTTGACTTAATTTGAAATATGGTGCTCCAAAATATCTGTATTCGTTAATTGTATTTGTAACAGTCACTCCAATCATCACTCCAATCAAGCCGTAATCTCTATCTATCTCCAAATATGTCGAAAGATAAACCTTACCCCTAAGTTTCTCTTTTTCTGGAGCAGGAACATTTGCTTCACTCCCTAATTTCCTTATAATTTTATCAGCAAGTTCTTCAGGGGGCATTTTGCTTATGTCAATATAACCCAAGGTTGAACGAATTCCATCTAATTCAGTTTTATCAAATTTTGCAGGTAATATATACTCCTCCTTGTTTTCAATCGCTCGAGCAATAGCCGTTCTTACCTCGTAATTTGTCCATATCTTTTGTTGATAATTTGCTGAGATGAATGGGATGAAGTATTTTGATTGTCTTCTATAAACGTAGTCGAAATGTAAACTCAGATCTTTACCCCACAAGTCTATTTCCTCAAATTTGTCATAGAAAACTCGCACATCGTTATTTTTAAGAATTTGTGCAACTTCTTCAACATATTCCCTCTCTTCTCCAGCAAATGATAATGCGACATCATATTTGTATTCCATAATTAATTCTTTGTCTTGACTAAAGTAATATGAAATTTAAAATTAACATTATATATCGTCCATAATCTTTGGTAATATTGCAGATTTGTACTCTCGCTTTTTAATATGTGACTTCAAACACCAAAAAGATTGTAAAACTGTTAAGCACCTTTATGAATGGCGGCTAATGGTTGTCAAGGTTTGAAGCGGTTTATGTGCGTGGGTTATTGGGTGGGATAAATAGCTTCAACCGTAGGCATGACCTTGACAGACATTCTTCTTGCCGCCATCAACCTTTGTTTAACAGTTTTGCAATCTTGGCACTGGCGCGAGCCGTCTGCGAGTTAGGCAATGGTGGGAGGACTAAGAGCTATTGTAGCCTGTAAGGCAAAATAGCAGTTCGACCTGAGCGAACTGTTGACGAAGTGCCGACTTTAGACACAAGGAACTGTGAGCGGTATAATTGCCTTTTGCAGGCGAGCCAAACAATAAAGCATAAAGTCAATCCCTATTAAAAACCAATGAGCAGAGCGAATTCCTTGAAAGGGCTTTAGGGATTGACGGGAATGCTTACGAGCTAAGGAGCGGATCAGTTTTTTGATTTGAATGACGAATGCAGCTTCAGCGGAATGAGGAGTGTCTGCTTTGCAAGTTTTTGTTACGGTAATTTAGCAGTGCACTCTACAAGGGCAAGTGTTGCGAAGCATGAGCAAATCTTGCCGGACTTGCTTCTATAAGGTGTTGAGTGATCGAATGGAATGTCGGGAGTAAATGTCTTAAGCGAAGCGCAAAGGCTTTAAGACCGTAATGGAATGATGTGAGCGAAACTCCTTTGAAGCATTTACTCCCTAATTACCGGAACAAAACCCGAAGGGCTTGACATTGCAAAGCAACAAACAAAAAATGTGAGCATCCTTAGCGAGTGCCTTATTTCCTGTTGTTTTAATTTATAATTCTTGATATTCTGAAATATTTTTAAATAAAAAATGGAACAATATGTCTATATGTAGGTAAAAGTCATATTTGATTTTACTCTAGTGATTGAATCTGCACAACATATTTTCCTCCATTATTCGTTTTTGCAAAAATGAAGTGTAAAGTCGCATATTCATTTCTTTTTAACATTAGGCTTTTCTCCTTTTTTTCCCCATAAAATGCTTGCACTAAAATCAATCCAGATTTTCCTTCATTCTTAATCTTCACTTCAATTTCACCATCCCAACCTTCCTTTTTTTGCTTTTCCTCTATAGCCAAGAATTCGTACCATTTTATAGTATTATTTATGCCAAGCATATCAGAAGATTTGTATTCGACATACGCCATATTCCTCTTTTCAAGATATTCCAAATTTTCTTTAAACTCTATATGAGAATATAAAATCTTAGGATTCGGCTTTAAACCCAAATTTTGTAACACATTTTTTGGATTAAAAATATAAATCCAAGAAAAAAGGCTAATTAAGATGAATAGGATTATTAGATCATAAATAAAGCTCTTCTTCCAAAATGACTGTTTTTTTTCACGAGCTTTTAAAGGATCTCCAAAATTTTGAGTTACATTTGTTTTCATAGATATCTAACATTTGTTAATCATAAAAATATTTTTCATTTATTTTTTTCGCCAATGAAAATTTCATTGAATATGCACATAGTATAAATAATATTACTCCAACTATATTCCAATATTGGCCAAAGTTGGATAATCCTATTGCAAACGCCATCCCAGCCCCTATTTTTAAAATAATTTCCATACAGATTAATAATATTGGAATTAGGCCTTTAAATATAGCAAAAGTTGCCCCAAGAATCGATGCTAAAATTCTTGAAATATTTTTAACAATCAATAATCCAATTGCAATAACAAGAATAATTCCA
Source organism: uncultured Prolixibacteraceae bacterium (assembly GCA_964632305.1). Lineage (GTDB taxonomy): Bacteria > Bacteroidota > Bacteroidia > Bacteroidales > Prolixibacteraceae > CAZWBR01. The sequence goes on along the minus strand of CAZWBR010000020.1, from coordinate 21,255 downwards.
ATTAAATAAATATAACCAATTCCGCTATAAGGCTCACTGTATGGGTCATCATAATCATAATAATCTCTATATCCTGAGTTTAATATGAAAATGATGAAAAACAATAAGAATCTGAAATTTTTCATAAGCGACGGTTTGAAAATCATTAAATATCACTATAATTTGTCCTAACCAAATTTATTAATATTAACCTAATCGTTATTAGCCTGATATTCAAAATTACTTAATCCGTCTTCTCTAAAATAAATATAAAGAGTAAAATTCAATCCAACACTACCTTCACTCCATTCACAATTAATAAATGCTTCTTGTTTCCCCAGAAATTTTACTGCATAGCCTTTATTACCAAAAGTGAGTTCTTCATTGAATCCCCGAACTTGTCGATAGGGGATATTTTGAGACTGCAAATATTCATCGAAATGAAAATCACCAAATCTCTTGAAGTAATTGGCAATCCAATCTGAATTTCACTATAAAATCTTCCTGCTCCGATTAAATAGATATCCCATCAAAATAATTATTACACTCTGCACTCAGTGTTTTTAATAAATACTAATTTTATCGATGTTATCAGTCATGGTGAAAATAAAATTTATATTCCCGCCATTACTATCACAAATAAAAATCTCATTATATTGACTACCTATAATTTTGTTTCCATCAGGAAGCCAACATGGTCTAGTTTCATCATTTCCCTCTAATTTTAAAATCCTTTTTAAATTTGTTCCATCGGCGTTTATGACACATAAAATGGTGGAGTATTCATCATCATAGGTTTGAAAAATTATTTTTTCGCCTGACGGCGAAAAAGAAGGATTATTAATAGTAATGCTTCCATTACTATTAGAGCTTTTTGAGAATTTAGCCATTTCAAACTTATTTGTTCCATCAAGATTCATAACAATCAAACTTGTATTAATTGTTCCGTTTGGATTATCAAGGTGTGAAGAAAAGATAATCTGTTTTCCATCAGGTGACCAATTTGGATCGGAAAAAGATAAATTGTCAATTTTATTTGTTAATTTCACATTATTAGTTCCATCTACATTGATGCAATAAATATCTTGACCTAAATCATATAAAATTTTTGTTCCATCCGGAGAAACTGAAACATCATTAACCTCCAACTTACTTTCGTTAGTAAGTTTAACAATATTGGTTCCATCAGAGTTCATAATATAAACATTACCATCATCAGTGGGATATAAATTTCTAACAAATGCAACTTTTTTCCCATCGGGAAACCAATTTGGACTATAGTTGTATTTATAATCTGTAAGCATCTTCAAGCTTGTTCCATCTATATTAACTATATAAATTTTCCCAGATTCAGATCCAAAGACTAATTTCTCAGCTACAGAATTTCCAAGTGTCTTAAAGCTAATTTCATCTCCATAAGCCGTTCCTAAAGAATTAATCGCATAAGCTCTTACATAATAAGTTGTTCCTGCATTCAATTTGTTAATATTACTAGCATAATTCAAATTAGCAATATCTTCATTTGTCTTATTATTTGAGATTGTAGGAGCTGGGGTAGTACCCCAACACACACCGCAAGCTGTAATTGGGTCTCCGCCATCTGATGAAATTTTTCCACCAGTGATAGCTGTTGATTTTGTGATATTACTTACAGCAATTGTTGAAATAGAAGGTAAAACAGCTTTTTCCTGTTTCGTACAGGAGAAGATCAAAATTGCAAGTGTTACCCAAGCAAAAAGTATAGATAACCTGAGAATGGAATTTTTCATTTTCATTTTACACATAAATTTGTTATATATTACTAAAGATCAAATTGATATAAAAAAAGGAGCGTAAAACTTAGCCATTCGCCCCTGAGGTACCGCCAAGCACCCGCCATGCAAATAAGTTAAGCCCACGCCGTGGCGTGGACGTTTGACTTATTACTCATGCATGGCTTTTGAAATTTGGCGGTTTTCAGAAGCAGGAATAAAAGCTAACGCCTCTATATATTTTATTTAATTGTTCCTTTAATATTTGATCAAATCATAGGCATCTTTTGTTTGAATGTTAAACAAAACTAAAGAATAATATTATTAAAAGCAATGCAATTATTTGAGAAAAAAATCTGTTTGTCAGATTTTTTAATAATTACTCTATTTATTCTCAATGTCTGGCTAATTTATCAAAATAATGATGAGGGGGCTTATTGGTATAAAGGGCGTGAGACCTCGCAATTCTTCAAAAAATATTTGGGACATTTTTTGAATGTAGCATATAGATTACCGTTTTGTCCCAATTAGTTTTGAATTGCTATTTTTTCAAAATCAAGCGTAAAAAATAGGAGACTACTTATTTTTCAAATTTGTTATTTCACAATTAAGTCTTTCAACTTCCGTTTTGAGTTGCATATTGGTAAGTTCTAATTCATGATTCTTTTTCTCCAATTCGTTTATGTAGATTTTACCTAGGTCTTCGTTGCTCATCTCCATTGTTGTATTGATCAAGCTGGCTACGGCTTCAATTGAACGAGAATCGACTCTATTGATAACTATTCCATTCCACTCAATTAAAGCGACACTTGAACCACAACTGTAATATGATCCTTCCTGTACCTTCCAGGTTAGGATTAATTTTTTAGGCAAAACAAGTTTTGATTCGCAACTACAATTCATTGGCAACGGACCAGGACTTGATAAAACCACATTTTCCGGACGATCATCTATCTCATAAAAAACTACTCGATATTCGTTTCCAACTTTAATTAATCCACTTGTCTTCATAGTTGTAGTATTGTTTATAGTAATAATATTTTCATTCATTTACAGGAAAGTAAGGAAAACGACAATAATATTTTGGAATCTATTTTTGGGACATTTTTTTATTTAGTGCATATAACATCAATTTTGTCCCAACTTTCTTTTTGTGAACTTTGCCTTTATTATCTTATATCCTTTTGATTCACTTCCGTTTTTACGAACCGTTTTTCTGGCAGATAATTCAAAATATTCCTCTAAATCAGTTGCTTTTGCTTTGATTTCCATTTCAAATTCGTCATAAATTTTTTGCAAAGCAGTTCTTATTTCATCTTCTGTATATTCCCAATCAACATTAAATATATTGAGTACCGCATCCAATATTGGATGGTTTGACTCGCCCCTTTCTACTGCTTTTTTTACTAATGCAATCCATAAATCCTTTTCTTTATATTTTATCTTTTCAATAAATTCTTTGCCAAGTTCAAAATATGCCTTAACAATTAATGGATCTTCCTTTTCAAGTTGTGCAATACCGAATATATTTTCATCAATTTCGGACAAGTCGATGGTATCCAATTCTGCAACAATTTCTCTGCGTAGTGCATTCTTTGTAATTCCAGCCCTTCGGAAATATTTATTGTCATCGAACCTATGATTTTTAAAATCAAGGTGCTTGAGATTAAAAAATCCGGCATCACGATATGCACCAAGTAAGCGTTCTGAATCATGGTAAGCATTTTTGATAAGTTGATCCATCAACACATTTTCATATTTAAACCAGTTCAATTCACCATCAGGAGTTAATAATTTCGCAAATTCTACACGCTCCAACGCTTCTTTAAAAATTGTTTTATATGCATCTTTTTTAAACGTATTATATAAGGTCAAAAGTTTATCGTAAGCTTTTTTGCCATCTCTGATTTCCGATATAACCTCTCCCACAGTTTTTATTTCAATCGTATTATCTGTATTCGTAATGTGTGTAATTGATTTCACCCCATTCCTGAACCTTCCAGCTATCTGAATTGATTCTGTTTGTGGTATTACCATGCTATGAGATGCAAACTTAACATCGGTTACAATTGTGATATGTGGCTTAAAATCAACCTCAATATCTACTGCCGAAAAGAACCGGCTTGTAAAAAAATTGAACTTGTTCAGATCGTTCAAATTGCTGTAAACATTTACATATTGAAGCTCTTTCAGCTTTTTTGCAGCATCAACGGAACAATAGATATTACTGATTTCTTTAATGTTCAAATCTTTTATAATGCAGTGGATCATGTCTACTGAGTTAATAAAATAGCAATGGTGATCTTGGATATTATCCTTGTCCTTTAGGACAGGGATTAATATGTCTTTAACAGTTGCCAGCACATTATAAGTTGAGAAAATTTCAATCGGTTGCTTGTATTCAAAATCAGGATCAATAATAACAAATTTAAACCCTTGCTTTGTAAACTCTTTTGATGTGGGCCTTATAGGCGTTGCCGAAACAAAAGACCGGTTTTTGAATTTCCAGAAATCTACCATTGGAGCATCAATGCTCTCCCGGTAATCAATATCCTGTGTGATCCGCTCACATTCGTCAAATAGCAGGAAATATTCTTCGAAATAATTAATCCTAAGTTGTTTAAACGCATTTTGAACCTTAAAATAAGATTCGGGCGTAACTATAATTTTTTTGTATTCAACTGAACTTGAAAGGTAATCAACAACGTTTTTTGTGGTTACTGATTCTTTTACCCCTAAAATATCCGGGAACTTCTTCATTTTCCCTTCAATTACCGGGACGTTTGGCTCAATAATGATCGAATTGCGTTTAGAAGTTATTTCGAGAGAAGTTGCACCTAATCCGGGCAATGTTTTTGCAATTATTGCGTTTTCAGGTAAAAACTCCCAAATATCTGAAAGGTATTGACCTTGTTTTATCTTATAAGACTCAGTTTCCATCTTAAATAATCTTGTTTTTATCTTTCGCTAAAATAGAAGTTTTGACTTTCTGATTATGGGACAAGAATCATTTTGGTTTATAAAATCAATAAAATGTCCCAGGTAAAAAATAAAAATGCCTGATAGCGAAGCTTCAGGCGAAATTTAAAAATTTGAAAATAAGTCTAAATAAGGCATTTCATTGCTTCGTCTACCTGCGAATTTTCGAAACTGTCTAAATAAATTTGTGTTGTATTCATGTCTGAATGTCCCAGGACTTCACTAATCAAGGCGATATTTATTCCAGATTTTTTTAAAACTGTCGCAAATGAATGTCTGGCGACATAGGTAGTCAAATTGGTTTTGATTTCGCAAAGTTCCGCTATCTGTTTTAGCCGCTTATCAATCTGAAAAGTCATATTGTGAATTCTAAGTTGCTTTTGTTTGGGTGTTTTATGCGAATTAATATCAAGTATTGGAAACAAGTAATTATCAAAACGATTTTCTGAATATCGCTTTAATATGTCTATTGATTCTTTTAACAGTGTGATATTTATTGTTTTATGGGTTTTCTGCCTATAATAAGAAAGCCTACCACTATTCACATTTTCAGCCTTCAGGTTCGCAATATCAACAAAGTTAATGCCTCCACACAAATAGCTGAAAACAAAAATATCTCTTGCAAAAATTAATCTTGAATCAGTCAAATCCAATTTCATAATTTTTGCAATATCATCTTTGCTTATTGCACGTTTATTTGTGCTTGTATCAAACCTATTAAACTTAAAATCATCAAAAGGGTAATTACTCTTTTTAGCTAATAAAGCCTGAATCGCTTTGTTATAAACTGCTCTTAAAGTACGAAACTGAACACTAATTGTAGTCCCTTTATTTCCTCTTTTCTTTAACCATTGCTCATAATTATTCAGCCAAGTAAGATCAATTTCAGAAAATAGAAAATCCATTTTCCCATTTGTAAATTCATTTACTGAGTTGTAAGAGCTTTTGTAAAATCGCCAATTGCCATATTGCCCTAATTGCTCCATGTCGCTAAGTAATCCTTTATAAAAGTCGCCAACCGTTTTTTGCTGAATTTTACGCTTGTCTTTAGCTATTAAAGTTTGAGCTGAATAATCTTTTCCGTCTGATTTTAACTCAATTATTTGTTTGTTGAACTTGTCTAAATTAGTGCCAATTATGTTTTCAATGTATTCTCGATTTGGACAATTTCGCTTAGGTTTTTCCTTTTCAAAGTCCCAAAATTTAGGATTCATGGAAAGTTTTAGGCTTTGATATTTCTTTTTGCCGTCTTTGCATATGCGCAACATCAAAGGATGTTCGCCATTGGAGAGAGTTTTTGACTTGTAACAGAGTACATTAACTGTTGCATTCATGCTGTTTTCTGGTTTAACTCTCGGTTTAACTTTGGGGTCATAACCAATCAAAAACCAGTGAAATTGAAAACAAAAAACGTACAGTTTGAACAATAAAAAAAGCAGCTATGATTACTCTTAACTGCTTTATTATCAATGCTTCTACGCGGAGAGAGCGGGATTCGAACCCGCGGTACCCTTTAGAGGTACACACGCTTTCCAGGCGTGCCAATTCAACCACTCTTGCATCTCTCCTTTCGGTTTTTGAACGAGCCACAAAAGTAGGAGATTTTTTTGTTCTTCAAAAAAAAACAGACCAAAAGAGCCATTGTTCCGAAAAAATCATCCCGGGAACTATTTAACGACCACATTATCCTTTTTCAAAAAGAAAACTTTCCCTTTTCTATCAGTCAGTTGCACGGCCACATCGGTCAGCTCGCCCTGTCGCCAGTCGGGACCATGATTGGTCTCACCAACCCATACCCCGTCTTCACGATCGGAGCTCTGCCGCTCGAAACTCCCCTCATAAGCGTCGTGCGAAAGGTCGGAAGGACGAATATAGAAGTTACCCACCTTGATTGTCGCCGGGAAAGCGCTACTGTCGGCCGTGACCAGCATCGCCCGGATCGTTAGCCGTCCTGTTCCATCCGACTCGTGACGCTCCACCTCCGCGTTGACCGTGATCTCTTTCCCCTCCAGGATCATTGCTTCCGGGGCATCGCAGGGACAGGGAGTCCGAAGGGCGGCACAACCGGCAGTAATCAATAAAGAGATTAACAGGATCGGGAAGAAAAAACCTCCCCCATCTTTGATTTTTCCTGAAAAATAATGCTTTTTCATGATCGGTCGTTTACAGGAATTACAAATATACGATTATCCGAAATTTATTGTCTATTCTAACCGGATGGATCAATCCCCCATGGTCTCTTTTCGTTCACAAACGAACATAAACTATCCGAAAACGGACACTTTCATCAACATCTATAACACCATAACCTATTGCATATCTGCCATATAAAACAAACGGCACAGATATTGATAATCATTATGTACTTAATCATTAATAATTCACAAACAATGAAACGGGCATGATCTGAAGAGTCTCCAATCGGAATGATTACTTACCATCGTGCAGGTTTCATACGACAATTAAAAAACAAACACTATGAAACGAACCTATTTTCTACCTTTAGTGATTACGATGATGATCGTTATTACCGGATTCAATGTCAACGCCGCCGAAAATGAGGCCATCAACCTTCAGGGAGATTCCAACACCAAAATGGGCACTTACCAAATCAAAGAACAACCAGCAGAAAATATTGAGGGTAAGACACTACGCAAATTTGAACTGGTCTACCAAAACGCAAAGAATCCGGTAACGATTTACCTCGATGAAAAAGAAAATTGCAGGGACTATATCGTCCGCTCAAAAAACATGGAGATCAAGTACGTCTGCAAAAAAAACGGCTTCGGGGCACAGCTCCTATCCGGGAAATATGTGAAGTACGATCCTAAGGTCAATTCCTATTTCATTGCCACCGACGAACTGACCAACCAGTCGAGAATCTCGGAGGGAGGCATCACCCCCGAAAATGCATTGGGCCTGATCGCCAGTTATTACCCATCCCTGTTGAAGAGCACAGATTTACTATAGTTACAGTTTCTCCTGGCTGCAAACCCTGCAGTCCATCCTTCAAACCAGCCTGCCGCATGTTGTTCCGGCAGGCTCTTTTTTGTATTATAAGTACCGGTAACCGGAATAAATCCCCCCAAAACATTGTCCATAACGAAGAACTTTCGTCAGAACAACTTTTCAACGATCAATCCGAAAACCCGACACAGACAGATAAAAGCCTGACCGTGAAAATAATCGGACAGGCTTTGCCACTTGAACTATTTAGAAAGAATTTAATTAAACAAAAATTTGCCCCAGGATGGCTTTCCCCCCTTTTCAGCTTGTTCAAAAAGTGTATTTTTGTCGCACCAAAAACAACAATGGTTATTGGTGCCATAGCTCAGTAGGTAGAGCAACGGACTGAAAATCCGTGTGTCCCCGGTTCGATTCCTGGTGGCACCACAAAAGAAGGGTAGAGAGAAATCTTTACCCTTCTTTGTTTTACTGAAATTCCGTGTGTCCCCGTACCGATTGCTATCGGTACGACAGCCATCGTGGACGATTCCTGGTGACAACACAGTGGAGGAATTTAAAATGTTTTTTGGTTATTCAGATGACTTACAAATTAAAAGGGGTATGATAATTTCCCGCAGATTTAACAGATTTTCGCGGAAGACTCCGCGTTGATCCGCGCAATCTGAGGGAGACAGATCCGGCTTCGAAAGAATTATCAAACGCCATGTGGCTTTCAGGACTCACCCTGTCCTCCGAAAACAACTCCAATTCATACTCCCCCTATCCTGTCGGGGAAAACACCGGATCAAATCCATAGTTCCTCCTAGGTTGCTCTTAGGTTCCTCCTAGGTTCCTGTTACCTACCATAGAAGAACCTTGCAGAAACCATAGAGATACCATACAGAAAGGACGGTGAAAACGAGATCCTGGTATAGCTTATTTATGGGGTAAGGAAAATATCATCAGCAATCGGAAGGTTGAATGGTACATTTTTCAGATAATCAATACAATTTCATCGCCGGAAACATAAACAAACCGATTCTTCTGTTAATTTTGAACGATTATAAATAACAAAGTGTTATATCAGAAAAAAAAGAAAGAATGATCCACCAGAACCAATACCGGTACATTACTCCAGGGATGAAAATGGCCGATATCATCAATGAGAATCCAAATCTGATGTTACTGATTGAGCATTTCGGAATTGACCTGGTGGTCCGCGATAAAACTGTGGCGCAGGTTTGTCACGAAACACCGGTGAGCGAGAATGTCTTCCTCTCGTTTGCCAATCTGTTCAACGGGTATTCTCCCTTGGAAACCGAACTTTACAAGATTGAAGATATCGACACCATCCTGAGTTTCTTAAAAAACAGCCACCATTATTACCGCGAAGAGGTCTTCCCTAAAATCAGGAAAAAGATCAGGAAGATGCACGAACACAATAACCTGAAAGAAACGGCCTTGGTGGAGAAATTCTTTAACGATTACTACCGTGAAGTGTCCGATCATTTCGGGTATGAAGACAAGACAGTCTTCCCTTATATCAAGATTTTACTGTCCAGGGTACAAAATGAAGAGGTCTCGTTCGAGTCGGTCAATTATTCGGTGACTGAATACCGGGAACACCACGACGATATCGAGGAAAAACTGAATGATCTTAAAAATCTCCTGCTCAAGCATCTGCCATCCAAGGACGATCAAAAGGTCAGGCGGGAACTTCTGTTCATCCTCTTTGAACTGGAGCACGAGCTGAATATCCATTCACGGATTGAAGATAAAATCTTAGTGCCGCTGGTCGAAAAAATGGAACGCGTTGTCGATAAAAATCATGATTAAGCGAAATATCAACATAGCGATTCTCGAGCCTTCCTATCTGATCTTCGAAGGGTTGGCCACCTTTCTGGGCAAGAATATCGGGAACTGCCATATTGAGCGGGCCGAGAGCCTGAACGATTTGATGCAGGTCAGCCTCCGCAGACCGATAGACCTGGTGATGGTAAATCCGGGACATATTCTTCAAAACGGGAAAACGCTTCAATCGGTCAGGGGGGAGATGGGCTCTGCGAAATGGATCGGGCTGGTCTACTCTTTTTATGACCCTCAATTGCTTTTACAGTTCGATGGCAATATTTATATCAATGACTCGCCCAAGGTGATCAGTGAACTGATTGAGCGATTGGCCAGAGAAGAAGAGAACAGTGATCAGCCACAACATCAGGAGGCGCTGAGCCAACGGGAAACCGAGGTCTTGAAACTATTAGCTAAAGGTTTGGCCAACAAAGAAATTGCCGACAAGCTAAATATCAGCATCCACACGGTTATTTCGCACCGGAAAAATATCACCCTAAAGACGGGGATTAAATCGGTTTCAGGCCTGACCATTTTTGCGGTCATCAACGGGTTGGTCAACCTTGGCGAACTTTCGGATTAAGACCTATCAAAGAGAAAAGCCGCAGATTATTGCGGCTTTCTTCTTAATAATGATCTAATTACCCTTACCAGGAGTATTTATCCCGATGGTCGGGCCACCCGATCAACCCGGGTTTTCCGATCGTTCATCAATACAACATCGTCCCGAAAGGAATTTTCAGGGTAAAGGCGATATTTCTTCCCGGATTAAAATAGTTCACCTCTTTTAACAGCGAGAGATGATCAACATATTTCTTGTCGAAAATATTGGTAACACTTAGTCCGACGATAACAGCATTGGATCCCGTTTTTACCTTACCGCCAACCGAAAGGTCGAACAGGGAATAGCCTTCGGTGGAGGTTTCATCGGGGGCCGCGTGATCCTGGTCCGCCGAGTTGCTGCAATTCACCGAGAAATAAGCATCCTTGAACAATAAGAATTTCTCTTTCTCGGCCCTGACTTCAAGATTCAGCTTATTGGCAGGGATAAAAGGCAAATAAACCCCGTCGTCTTGTTTCCCGACAACCGAGGAGAAAGTAGTCAGAACATGCAGCCACTCAATGGTTTTCGGGTGAAAATGAATCCCGGCTTCGACCCCGTACAAGGAAGAATTGTTCTGCCGGTAATGATATACCGGAATCCCTGAGGCCGTGGTTTCCCCGGTCGGGGCAATAAAAATATAATGGTTGATCAGGTTGTAAAACCCGGCCAGATCGAAGGAGAAATTATCTTTATGATAATGTGTGCTGACGTCAAATTCAAATGAGTTTTCAGGAACGAGATCGCTATTCCCCAATTCATAGCGGGCCTCATGCTGCCCGTTGGAGGAGAGCTCGGCCAGATTAGGGGTACGGTAGGCGGCCGCCACATTGGTCCTGAGAAGAAACGCGTCAGAAAAATGATAGGTTCCACCCAATGAACCGCTAAAACTACTATACTCTTTATCCAGCGCGTTGCGGAAACCCTCCGATCCGGGAGTCCCGACAGCATCAGAAACAAGTGTTTTGAAGTCATAACGAATTCCGGCCTGTATCTTCAGTTTGTCAATCACCTCACGTTGAAAAAGACCAAAAGCGGAGTAATTATTGACCGTTGCATCAGGCAGAATCATTGTCTCACGATCGTTCAGATTCGTATTCAATTGATTCATTCCCTGAAAGCCGAGTATATAATCGGTCTTTTCATCCGAAGGAAGATAGAGCTTGGTCTCATAGGTCAAAGTTGCCAGTTTCATCTGAATCTCGTAGGTATCGATCTCGCCGAAGTGAATCAGCTCGGTATTCTGAAGAGCGGAGTTTACATCCAACCTGTATCGGCCCAGATACAATTTGTTTTGTGAGGACAATAAATGGGTATTAAGCTGCTGAAAAAAAAGGTTAACTTTCCGTCCCCGTTCACTAATCATATCAATGGCCTCCTCTTCGACCAGACCCAGATTTTGGCGGTTATAGTCGTAATACAATTTAAAGGTCCCCCCTTTAGCGGTATAACCCAGGTTGGTCTTTACCGAGTGCTCGTTAAAACGGGAATTGGGAACATACTCCCCTCCCCCTTGCAGGAAGTCGGCATTCGTCTTCTGACCGATACGCAAGCCGCAGGAAAATTTTTTGGCCGCTCCTTTGATCCCCAGATTCTGTACCACTCCCAGGGTATTGGAAAACAGTTGCAGGTTATAATCGCCGACCAGGCTGCCTATCGGGGCTGGTTTTTCCTTAATAAAATTGAGTACCCCGCCAATGGCATCGGAGCCATAAAGCAGGGAAGCCGGCCCTTTGACAACTTCGACATCCTCGATGCCAAACTCATCGATCCCCAGCGGATGGTGGCTCGAATACTGGTAATTCTCGAAGCGCACCCCATTGTTCAGGACCAGGATATCGTTCATCGAGAGGCCCCGAATAACCGGTTTGGACACTCCCCCACCCTTCGAGATCATATCCACTCCCGGGATCCGCGACAGTTTCTCGGTAAAATTTGGAGTTGCTTTCAGCTCCGAAGGGCTCATCTTCAAGACCTCAATTTTGACAGCATTCTCGTGCTGGGTAGAATTATAACCTCCGGTTACAACAATCTCTTCCGCTTCAATCACAGTCGGATGCAGTGTAATATTCAGTTCAACTTTCCTTCCCGACAACTGAAGTATCTGAACCACATTGGCATAACCAAGAAATGAAAACCGCATCCTAAGTTCTCCATTGGGAAGGTTATTAATCTCGTAATGACCATCCTTATCGGTCATCGTCCCTTTATTTATTTCAGGTAAAAATACAGAAGCTCCGGCTAACGGGAGGTTTTGCGGATCGGTCACCCTTCCGCTGATCTGGTTTTGGGCAGTGCCATAAACACACGACAAGCCTAAAAACAATAAAATATATAGTTTTTTCATTCTATTACGGTATTAAAAATCAGAAATCTAACACATTAACAAAGGAAATCAGATAAGCGAAGGGGGAGACCGTAACAGAAAGGTATAAGGTAATGTGCCGGGAAAGTGAACCGGCAAAATACATTGAATATTAATATAAGGGGGTTCTAATTGGAGAGAATCCTCGAACTCCTCACCCGGATAGAACACCGAAAACTCGTAATTACAGACCGCACATTTTTCATGAAACTCATGGATGTATTTTCCGGTTCCATAATGGGCAGAATCATGGTTATAGTGATGAAAGTGGGTACTCTTTACAAGCAGGGGGAAAGTAAAAACCGCCAACAGCAGCAGCACCCGATATCTCATATGTTCGGAAACGTTTCCCATTTATCAGTTACTACTTCGACAAACACAACGTAGTTAAATAAATCATTATTTTTCAGCGCTTAAACACCCCCGCCAGTCTATTCTCTAAAGAGATTCTTTCAGCGAATACTATTCAAAAAACCTTTTGAGAATCGACTAATTAACAAAACTGTTAAAGCAACTTCGCTGTAAAAATACTTAATTCTGATCGTTTCTGATTATTCGGCTGTTAATAAATGGTTATCCCTAAAACTGCGGACAACATCTAAAACCTTTTCCCCTCCCCAATAATAAGGAGGTCACCGCTAAAACAATCCTAATTTTTTGGGATTGCCCCACCAATATTAGCAACATAGCTTTGCATCAATCAAAATCTTAAAAAAACTACGATAAAATGAGAGTAATTCTAATTCTTTTATCATTCCTGGTCATAACGTACAGCAGTATGGGAGATGAAAAAAAGACTGATGTAATGCTATTCGGGGATGTCAAATCGGAAATCAGTAAAGAGCATCTTCCTTTTGCCACCATCCTTGTCAAAGGGACCAATATTGGGACCTCCACTGATGCTTCAGGTCATTTCAAACTGGCCAATCTCCCTGTGGGAAAAATCACAATAGTGGCGCAATCATTGGGCTACCGATCGAAAGAGGTTGAGATAACTACGGAACGGGGTAAAGCGACCGAGCTCTTCTTTTACCTTGAAGAGGATGTACTGAACCTGGAACAGGTGGTCGTTACCGGAACACGGACCGACCGGTTTGTAAAGGATGTCCCGGTCAGGACCGAGGTTTTAACCTCAAAACAAATCGTGGCCAAAAATGCCTCAAACCTCTACCAGGCGCTGGAAGGGATCCCCGGGGTCAGGGTCGAACAGCAGTGTCAGTTCTGCAATTTTGCAATGGTCCGGATGCAGGGGCTTGGGGCCGAACATACCCAGACACTGATCAACGGGCAACCGATCTATTCGGGACTTGCCGGAGTTTACGGCCTTCAGCAGATCAGCACCGTGGATATTGACCGGATCGAGGTGGTGAAAGGGGCCGGATCGGCTTTATACGGCAGTAGCGCCGTGGCCGGGGCGATAAACATTATCACCCGCGAACCCTCGTTCGAACCACAAACCACCGCAGACATCCAATTTGGAAATTACAACACCAATAAATACGATATCTCCTCTTCGCTCAGGAATGAAAAAGGGAATATCGGCCTGAATGTTTTCGCCCAAAAACTGACCGGCGATGCCATTGATCAGACCGGAGAAGGAAACTCTCTGTCGGAGATTAAGAAAAAAGACGGGATATCGGACCGCGTGGCAACCAACCTGAACAACCTCGGTTTCGGCCTCTTTATCGACCATCCCTTCTTTGAAAAAGATAAGCTGACGGTACGCGGGAAATCGGTTATCGAAAAACGCCAGGGAGGAACCATGACCGACGACTACTACAAAAATCCCCTGACCGATGGCACAGAATCGATCTTTACCGATCGCTACGAGGCAGACATCAACTATAACGTCAAGATCAACAATAGTTCAGAGATTAATTTCTCGGTCGCTTATGTCAACCATAACCGCGATGCCACGAACGATTCATTCCTGGGCGATTACATGGATACTCACGACGGACAGGTCCCCGACTTAAGGATCATGCGGCCCTACCTGGCGAAAGAAAACTCCTGGACTTCCACCCTGACCTACGGCGCCAGACTGGGAAATCACGCCTTATTAACCGGCATTCAGGGGTTTAATGACCGGCTTAACGAATCAGGGATGTACGTGGTCGTTGATCCTGAAAGCAGCTTCCTTGGTGAACCGTACCAATCGGAGAGCCATAAAAGCGCACACGAATTCGGGGCCTTTATTCAGGACGAATGGAAGATCAGCGACAAGCTTGAAGTGGTTCCCGGGGTAAGGATCGACCTGCATCATTCCGAGGAAGAATACCTCTCCGACAAGCAGGTTTTTGCTTCAACCCATTTCCCGAAAACCAGCTTTAATGAGACCAGTATCAATCCCCGGTTGGCCGTAAAGTATGACCTGACGCGCCGGATCACCATCCGGGCTAATGCCGGAACCGGATTCAGGGCCCCGTATGGTTTTTCCGAAGATCTGCATCTTTGCAGCGGATCGCCAAGGGTATGGAAATCATCGGAACTGAAACCCGAAACAGCGGCCAGCTATAACTTATCGGCCGATTATTACGGCAAAACGGTCAAGATCAGCGCCAATCTTTTTCATACCGACCTGAAGGACAAGATTGGTTTTACCGATGCCGATGAACTTGTGGCGGCACTGGGTTACGACTACCAGTGGAAAAACATCGATGATGCCACCGTTCAGGGAATGGAACTATCGTTTTTGTCGAATGTGACGAGAAACCTTAATTTCGGGATCGACTTTACCTGGAACTACGGCAAATACAAAAAAGTCAGGGATGATTGGGCCGACACCCCTTATGCCGAAATCAGTAAATATATCTCCCGTTTCCCCACCACTACCGGGAATATCCAGCTCGATTATGATATAAAAGACTGGGACTTCGTGCTGACAGGCAATTTCCAGGGACCAATGTATATTGATTATTACAATACTGATATTGATCCATTGCTGGGCGATCAGTCCCGGATCAAAAAGACGGATCCCTATATGACATTCAATGCCCGTATTTCAAAACAGGTGAACCAGATCAAATTCTACGGGGGGATCAATAATATCTTCAATTATCTCCAGGATGAGAAACACCTCGACGACGCGGCATTTATGTATGCCCCCGTTTACGGGACTATGTTTTACGCGGGAGTTTCATTCAGCATCAGGCATTAACGGAAATCCTCTTTTCATTACTTTATATCAAAAACAGGGTACCTGGATTCCGGGTACCCTGTTTTATTGGGTACAGCCGATTCGATAACAACAAAAAGCAATGATTAATCTCCGGGGTTCAGAAGAAAGGATCCGTCTGTAAACAACAAAACCCGCCGAGAATCAGCAGGTTCTATTTTTTAAAAGTACCCGGGGCGGGACTTGAACCCGCACAGCCATAATGGCTATTGGATTTTAAGTCCAACGTGTCTACCATTCCACCACCTGGGCATTTTTCTGAGCGGGAAACGAGACTCGAACTCGCGACCCCAACCTTGGCAAGGTTGTGCTCTACCAACTGAGCTATTCCCGCATGAGTGGATCAAAATTTCAATTAACGCATAATTGCGAACTGGAGCGGGAAACGAGACTCGAACTCGCGACCCCAACCTTGGCAAGGTTGTGCTCTACCAACTGAGCTATTCCCGCATAAGTGATCAATGAACTTTGCTTTGCGAAACCGCTCCTGAAAGAGCGTCGTTGTTCCGGCTAAGCGGATGCAAATATAAAAACATTTTTTTTACTCCGAAAACAGAAGAAAAAATTATCCCCTCTCTGCCGAAAAATTTTTAAGACCCTTTCACCTTCCTCAGATTCTGAATATTACAATCCACCACGGGGCCAAATCGGCAAGAATTATCCCCGACAACGCCGCTTCAGCATCAAAAACAAGGGCTACAAAGCCCCGTTTTGTCTCCTAAACAAAAGAAAAAATGTCAACACAGGTTCAGATTCCAATAGTGAATTATACGATTGATCCATTCTCAAGCCACTCCTCCTTCCCCCAACGAGAACTCTGCAATATTTTTTATATATTTATGACAATATGAACAATAATTCCTTTAACGATTTAATAATATAGAATATCTTCATAAAAAAGGAACCATTGGTGAAATTAGCCTAACTTTGTGCTGTGATGAAAAAATTGGCAAAACTATCCGTAAAGTTCAGGAAATGGAGGATAAATAGTCTTTCGGAACGGGAGCTTATCCTTATCCTAAGTTTCGTTGTGGGTCTTCTGAGTGGGTTTGCAGCAATCATTCTGAAAAATATTATCCATATCGCCAGTAAGTTCCTGACCGATGATTTCACCTCCCTGAGCGAAAGCTACCAATATCTCCTCTATCCCGGCATCGGCATCCTGATCACTGTCCTGTTCGTACGTTATATGGTTAAAGACGATATCAGTCACGGGGTGACCAAAGTATTGGAATCAATAGCCAATAAGAAAGGATTGCTGCGGGCACATAACATGTTCACTTCAATGATCTCAAGTACGATCACCATCGGGTTTGGAGGATCGGTCGGAGCGGAAGCCCCGGTAGTGTTGACCGGCTCGTCGATCGGTTCCAACATTGCCCGTACCTTTAACCTGAATTACCGGACGATGACGGTATTGATCGGATGCGGGGCCGCGGGAGCCATCTCCGGCATCTTCAAGGCTCCCCTGGCAGGTATGTTGTTCGCCATCGAAGTGCTGATGCTCGACCTGACCATGGCCTCACTCCTCCCCCTGATGATCTCTGCATCAACCGCCGCCTCTTTAACCTATTTCCTGATGGGTAGCGCCTACCAGTTCGATTTCCAGATCGATCAGGCTTTTAAGGTAACCAATATTCATTGGTATATCGTATTAGGCATCTTCTGCGGATTATTCTCCTGGCTCTTTATCAAGGGCAACCTCTTTATTGAAGGAAAATTCAAAAAAATAAATAACCCTTATAAGCGGATCCTGATCGGAGGCCCATTACTCGGCATCCTGATCTTTCTCTTTCCGTCGCTTTGGGGCGAAGGCTATTTCACCATCAACCAGATCCTCAACGATACCGGGTACAATATTTTAAATAACTCCCTTTTCGTCGTCTTTAAGGAGGATAAAATCATGCTGATCGTTCTGATTCTGGTGATCATGCTGGTGAAGATTGTCGCCTCGGCCACCACCAACGGGGCAGGCGGCAGCGGCGGAATCTTTGCCCCTTCCCTCTTCCTGGGCGGACTGGCGGGATTCTTTATCTCCTCCCTCCTGAATATTGACGGAGAATTGGTCCCGGCCCGCAATTTTGCTCTCGTGGGGATGGCCGGCATGATGGCAGGGGTGATGCACTCCCCCATGACGGCCATCTTCCTGATCGCCGAAATCACCGGAGGCTTCGGGCTGCTGATCCCGCTGATGATCACCTCGGCCGCCTCCTATCTGACCATCATGCCACTCCAGCCTCACTCCATTTATCATATACGGTTAGCCCAAAAAGGAGAACTGATCACCCATAACAAAGACAAAGCCGTTTTGACTTTGCTCAAATTGCGTAACGTGATCGAAACCGATCTTTTAACCATCCAGCCTACCGCCAACCTGGGCGAACTGGTTAAAATCATTTCAAAATCGAAACGTAATGTCTTTCCGGTTGTCGACAAGAACAACAGCTTCAAGGGGATTGTCCTGCTCGACGACATCCGCCAGATCATGTTCGAGAAAGAGCTTTACCATAAAGTCAAAATCTCCGACATCATGGTTTTGCCTCCCGAAACGGTGGCCCCCGACGAAAAGATGGAAAGTGTGATGAAAAAATTCAACGACAGCGGGGCCTGGAACCTGCCGGTAGTACGTAACGGGAAATACGTCGGCTTTATATCAAAATCGACCATCTTCAGTGCTTACCGGACCGTACTGGTCCACTTCTCGGAAGATTGAGAAACTGACTTTTATCAACAATGGTTGAAAAAATCTTTCGTAACCATTTTGATTTAAGCTAATTTGTAGAATGAAAGTTTTAATTTTGAACCGGAATTTAAAGCACCAGCTGCTCAGTAAATTTCAGGTCCTTTTGGGGATCGGACCATACCGGTCGCATTCAAAACTGTTTACCATTAAAAAAAGCAAATTATAAACAGATGAAGAAAGACACTCAGATTTTTGAGATCATCGAAAAAGAGAAACAACGTCAGTTGCACGGAATTGAGTTGATCGCCTCGGAAAATTTCGTTTCCGAAGAAGTAATGCAGGCCATGGGCTCCTGCCTGACCAACAAATATGCCGAAGGTTATCCCGGTCACCGCTACTATGGTGGTTGCCAGTTTGTCGACGAAGCCGAGCAGTTGGCCATCGACCGGTTGAAACAGCTCTTCGGGGCCGAGTATGCCAACGTTCAACCCCACTCCGGCGCTCAGGCCAATATGGCCGTTCTGATGACCGTCCTGAAACCTGGCGACACCTTCATGGGGCTCGACCTCTCGCACGGCGGCCACCTCTCACACGGCTCACCGGTCAACTCCTCCGGTCTGCTTTACCGCCCGGTAGCTTACGGCGTTGACCAGGAAACCGGCCTCGTCGATTACGACATGATGGAAAAAGTAGCCCTGAAAGAGATGCCTAAACTGATTATCGCCGGCGCTTCTGCTTACTCCCGCGAATGGGACTACCAGCGGATGCGTAACCTGGCCGATAAGATCGGTGCTCTCTTCATGGTCGATATGGCCCACCCGGCCGGTCTGATCGCCGCTGGTTTGCTCGACAACCCGGTGAAATATGCCCATATCGTCACCTCCACTACCCACAAGACCCTTCGCGGTCCCCGTGGTGGTATCATCCTGTTGGGAAAAGATTTCGAAAACCCATGGGGCATCACCACCAAGAAAGGCGAAGTACGAATGATGTCATCACTGCTTGATTCGGCTGTTTTCCCGGGTATCCAGGGCGGACCGCTCGAACATGTGATCGCGGCCAAAGCCGTATCGTTCGGCGAAGCGCTCCAACCCGAATATAAGATCTATCAGCAACAGGTACAAAAGAATGCCAAAGTCATGGCCGAAGCCTTCGTGGCTAAAGGGTATAAAGTCGTTTCCGGCGGCACCGACAACCACTCAATGCTGATCGACCTGCGCACCAAGTTCCCCGAGCTGACCGGTAAGAAAGCCGAGAACGCGCTGGTATTGGCCGATATCACCATCAACAAGAATATGGTTCCGTTCGATTCCCGTTCTCCTTTCCTCACCTCCGGATTGCGCGTCGGTACGCCGGCCATCACCACCCGCGGGCTGAAAGAAGAACAGATGAGCGTTATTGTTGATCTGATCGACGAAGTGCTGAACGATGTCGACAGCGAAGCTACTATCGCTAATGTTCGTGCCAAAGTCAATAAACTGATGGGAAACTACCCGATCTTCGCGTGGTAATTATTCCAAAAAATAAAGCAATATAAAAGAAGCGGGGTGAATTTCACTCCGCTTCTTTTTTTGCAAAATATATTCAATACAAAACCTAATTAATAATAATTTAATATTGAATTTGGTAACAAAACTCAAATCAAACATATTAATATAGAAAATTAGTTAGTTTAGAATTGGGAAACAATACCCATTAAACCAACAAGATTTTTGCATCTATAATTGAAAATTAAATTATTATGAATCTCAAAAATTTTATCCTCAAAGGTGTTTTCGTTCTGTTTGTTTTGCATACTTATTCAAATCTATATGGGCAGGAGAAATTGGAAGTTTCCGGTTTAATCGGAACGAACTATGCCATTCTGAAAAACGATCCAAGAATAGAGGAAAATCGGAATTGGTACCCAGGAATAATATCCGGAGCAAATATTGTCTATAATATCAATAGTAAAATTGCTGTTGAATCAGGTCTCTTTTACGAAAAAATCCGAATAGGTCAGTATGTATATCCATACAGTCAAAGTGGAACCGGATATGCGACAGGAGAAAGGGAAAGTATAAATAGCTCTTTCAACTACATTAATTTACCACTTAATCTTTCATACAACCTTTACAGTAATTTTGGTTTTTTCGGGGGATTTGGATACAGATTTGCTACCGGGAAAAAAGTAAATTCTTATATTGATGCAAAAGATAATGAGCCATTTGTAAATATTGGATTGTTCTATAAAATAGACCAGTTTAAATTTCGCCTTGGCTATTCCAACGGATTAAAAGATGGTGCAATCGGAGAGTTTTTAGGTGGCCGTAACCGAAACTTAAGCCTGACTTTAAGTTATCCGTTTTTGACCAAATAAGTTCGAAATAAACTAAAGGGGTTTCGAAACAAGAAATCCCTTCTTTCTCCTTTAACTTCAATAATTATGGAGAAACCATTAAAAAATTAGCGAATATTTTTTCTTTTGATTGGTAAATATACAGATAATGGTCAAGATCTTATTATCAACAATACTGTTTTGCTTATGTTTAAAGTCAATAGCCCAACAAAATTTCACCATTAGTGGGAGAATTACCGATAGTGAAACAGGGGAAGATTTGATCAACGCTAATGTCTATGATACAATCACTAAGAATGGGTCAGTATCCAATAATTTCGGATTTTACAGCATTACCCTTCCTCATGGTAAAACCCGGTTAGCCTGGTCATACATTGGATATGAAACAGTCTGGAAAGAATTTGAACTAAATCAGGATATTCAGCTTAATATTGCTTTACAAACAAATGCCCGGATTCAGGAAATTACAATAACAGCTAATAATTCAGCAGATAAGTCAAACAATTCATCGATCAGCAGGATTGACTTACCTGTAACTAAGTCCCCCACCGTTTTCAACAGAACATCAAAAAGAATAACTTAGATGCATA
>CAZWBR010000019.1:0-70452 GCA_964632305.1 uncultured Prolixibacteraceae bacterium | reverse complement strand
CATCATGGGAAATTTGTGCGTTTTTATTTGGATTACAACATAGAAGCTATCGGGATGACCATTTGCTGTTGACCATTGACTATTGACGATTGACTATTTACTATTTACGATTGATATGAGCTACGGGGTGAGGATACGATGGGAGATGCGGGACTGGCAGGATCAGTATTATGCGATTGACTTGCTGGAGCGGGACTATGCCGGGACGATGCTGGAGCGGGAGCTGACGGGCGAGGCGCTGCGCATTAAGCTGGGAGACGGTGGTTCGGAAGGGCTGCCTTTGCTGGTTGGGTCGATGGCGGAGTGGAGCTTCTATGCGGAGGCGAGCGACGACCTGAGCTTCCTGTATACCTCGGACCTGCGAAAGTATAAGGTGGAGATCCGCAAGGATGACCCGGTGACGGGGGCGATGGTGTGGACCGGATGGCTGATGGTGCAGGAGCTGCAGCAGCCGATGCGGTGGGAACCGGAGGTTACGCTGAGCGCCCGGTGCGGGCTGGGCGAGCTGAAGGAGACGGCTTTTGCACAGCCGGACGGCAGCGCCTACACTGGACGTAAGAGCTGGCTGGAGCTGCTGACTATTATCCTGGGCAAGCTTGACCTTGGACTGAACATACACACGGCGGTTAACTTCAGGGCGCTGGAGATGGGCGCGGGCAATCCGCTGGCCCAGGCATGGGATGACTGCGCGATCTATGATGGGATGAACTGCCGCGAGGTGCTGGAGCAGCTGCTGACCAATTGCCGCATTATGCAGCGGGACGGGGCATGGTATGCCGAGGCTTACACGGCGCTGAAGTTGACCAGCTACACCCAATACAATTATGACTACACGGGCACGGCACTGACCCCTGCCACCACGGTGGTGACACCGCGCAAGGCGATCGATCAGGCTGCGACCTGGAACGAGGGAACCCCGACGCTGGAATATCTGCCGGCATGGGAGAAGCTGGAGACGGAGCAGGAATATGGGCTTCAGGAGTCGTTCTTTAAGAATCATAAGCTGGCGACCGGCGACGGGTGGACCGTGGATAGCGGGCTGACGGTGCGGCATGTGGACCTGGAGGATGAGCAGTACTGCATTATTGAAGGAATAGGCGCGAGCGGCACGGCGCTGGGCGTGAGACAGAGCGTGGAGGTGAAAGCCTTTGCGGGGACGTTCCAGTTTGCGTTGAAGCTGTCGCCGCTGGGATGGTATAGCCCCAGCTCGGATGCGGTGAAGAGCGTGAGGAAGCCGCTGAGTGTGCTGATCAAGTATGAGCTGAGGCTGCAGACAGACACGGCGACCTATTATCTGCACGGTGACGAGGGTTGGAAAGAGGGGCAGTACTGGATGGAGAAGACGGCGGAGAGCTCGATACCGGGCGAACTGAAATGGACGGAGGTGAGCGTTGACACGGACAGCCTGCCCGGCGACGGGACGCTTACGGTGACGCTGCGGCAGACGCCAAACTTTATCCTGGGCCCGACGCAATATTACGACGGGGTGGCCTACACGGAGGTGGTGGCCTTCGAGAAAAATGAGCTGGAGGAGAAGCTGAAACTGACGGCGCGCAATAACGGTAGTTACCTGGAGAAGGGTGAGCTGATCGCTATGAAGCACGGGACGCTGGTGCCGAACAATAATGCCCCCCTGCTGTGGATCGGCGGCACCGGTTACGACAGTGACCCGAGGCACCAGTCGACCGGATGGTATGTGGATAACACGGTGCAGACCTATGGCTACTCGGTGCTGATGGCCCGGATGGCGATGAGCCTGCGGCGCAAACACCTGGCGATGATGGCCGGTACGGTAGTGGGCGGCTATGGCCCAGGAGTAGTCTATAACGAGCTGAACCAGCCGGGTATTGATTATGTGTTGCTGTCAGGCGACTGGAACGTGAAGCCGGACAGTTTTGAAGGACAATGGGCCGAGCTGACGGCCTATGATCCGGAGGCGTGCACGGTGACTACCGACGCGGCGAAGCGGTCGAGCGCGGGACGGCGCTGGGGCAGCCGAGGCGGGGTGACGACGGTGACGAATAACTATAATTTGGGGAACTCGTTTGACCAAATTGGGGGGAACCCGGCAGATAATAACGCCTTAAAGGAATATTTGGATAAGATCACTGACTCGGTGATACCGGACACGCGGTCGGTGATACTGAGCGGCGCGGTGGTGTGGGTGACAGGGATGAAGTTTGAGTCGACGATGATCACTTACCTGCTGAGCGGGCAGCGTAATGAGCTGTCGCCACAGCCGAAAACGCTGGACGCGGCTGACCCATTGCTGCCGAGGATTGATGTGTTTTTCGTTGACGGGAGCAGTGAGTTGGGTGTGCTGAAGGGTACCCAGGCAGAGAACCCGGTGAAGCCGACCGTCAGTGCCGGGCAGCTTGAGGTGACGCAGGTGTATGTGCCCGCAGGGGCGACGACACCGGAGGTGGATGTGGAAACGATCTATGACGAGAATGCAGAGTGGACGACAGCACAGACGGCGGACACGGATATCAGCGTTGACTTTAACGCGGCGAACGATCCGACCAGCGGGTTGAAAAATATTGACATCGCGCTGGCGATACCGGACACGACACCGGCGACACCGACGCACTCGATGGGCGAGCTATACCAGGGGGGGCGGATCTTTTACCTGCCCCGGGGCGGCGCGTGGGGATTGATTGCGGCAGAGGATTATGCCGGTGAGGAGGTGTACGAGCGGTTATCGAGCGACTGGGATCCTTATACCACCGGCGCGAACGGCACTATAATCGGCACGGGGGATGATAATACCGCACTGCTGATGGCACACGATAACGCGAAGAACTTCGCGGCGGCACTGGCGGCCAATTATCGCGGCGGTGGATATGATGACTGGTTTATGGGTAGCCTGGACGAGATGAAAGAGCTGGTGTTCAGGCGCGGTTATTTCCCGCGGTTGATGGGGGCGGCCTGGACAAGCAGCGAGGTAACCGGGCGCTATAACTGGAAACGGGCATACTGCGTGGACCTAAGCACCCAGGGGAGCTACATAAGGGATAAGAATAACCGGATGAAGGTGGTGCCGATACGTAAGTTTGATGACAGCACGATACCTACGGGGGTGCCGGTGGAGGTGTACACACCGACGGCGACGACACTAACCTTTACGGCACCGGCGCCGGTGGCTACCGGAGGGGGGATACTGAGTTTTGATTTACGCACCTCGGGCGCATGGCTGCAGAACACCGCGCTGCGGATAGAGCTGTACAACGGGGCAACGCTGGCGGGGAGCCTGCAGCTGAGCAAGCAGGTGTCGCTGTGGGGGTGGAACGACCAGGACGAACTTTGGCAGAAGGTAGCGATACGGCTGAGCAGCTTTGGGGTTACGGCGGCGCAGATTGATAAGGTGAAGCTGACACTGCTGGGGAGCTGGCCGAACGGGGTGACGCTGAGCCTGGACCGGATACGGCTACAGCATGACAGCGGGCAGGCACTGGAAGCGATAACACAGGGTACCTACGGGAGCGCTACCAAGAGCCTGGTGCTGACGACGAACAGCCAGGGCAAGGTGGTGGAGGTGCAGGAGATTGATAACGGGCTGGGCGATATTGCCGCGGCGCTGGATATAATAAACGGAGAATAGCTATGACGACGATTGCTGACAAATTGCTCTTACTGGACTCGACGAAGGCGGATATCCATGCTGCTATCGAGGAGAAAGGGGTTGATGTGCCTGCGGAGCTGCCGTTCTCGGGGTATGGGGATAAGATTAGGGCGATAGAGACGGGAGGATCTACCGGAAGTAACGGCGGATATATGCCGCCGCCGGACTGGGAAGATATTGGCGCGGTGGGTGACAATGAGATTAACCTGCTTGTGTGCGACCTGTGTTTGGCGACCGTGGCGTTTTACGTGGCTACATACGATAGCGGACAATACAATGTAGACTGGGGTGACGGAACATCGGACACGTATGCCAATTGTGCTACCGCGCAACATACCTATACTGTAGGCTCAGGGAAGACGTGTTCGTTCGGGTACACTACTTTTAAAGTGAGGATATGGGCCGGCACTTCGATCTTATATTTTGGAATGAAGCCGCATAGCCTGGCTATGGCGAGTCAAGCGACCCCGATACTTGGTGCAGTTATCGGCGCATCTGAATTAACTAGTCTGGCATACGCGTTTTACGGCGGATCGGGCCAGTTGTGGGCTACATGCCCGATGCTTACGTTTGTAACACTTCCGCAGACGCTTGATAATCTGACTTCTCTAAGCATGTTCGTACAAGGGTGTTTTAATTTGCGCGGGCTTGTATTCCCGTTGAGCCTGCCATTGCTGACTTCGGCTAATCAGATGTGTTATAGCTGCTACGCGTTGTCGGAATTGGTATTACCTGAAAGTATGCCATTATTGACTAATCTTAACAACGCGTTTGGCTATTGTTTTTCGCTTCCGAGTATAATATTACCAGCCAGTCTTCCTGAACTGACAACTTTAAGCAGCCTGTGTTACAATTGCAGTGCGCTAAATAAGCTGACGTTACCTACATCTGCGCCCAAGGCTACCTCCGCAGCGGCTGCTGTGCAAAATTGCTATACGCTTAAGATGATTGAAAATATAGAGGGGTTTGGATCGACTACAGCGGAAGTGGATATGGGGGGGCTGACAATGTACTCTGAACAATTGGAAAGCCTTACGATTAATGCAAAGCTAAAGGCTATTGGCGCCGGCGCTGGGAATACGACTGTGCGCAACAGGCTTACCTCGATGCGGCTTCTTAATCCTAACAGCACGTTTTCCGGTTATTCGCCGCAAGTGAGCTGTAGATATACAATGCTTGATGCCGCTGCCCTTAATACGCTTTTTGGTGATTTGCCAGTATTGACGGGCAAGACGATCGATATTACCGGGGCGGTAGGAGCGGCGGCGTGTGACCGAAGCATCGCGACGGCGAAGGGGTGGACAGTGACGGGGTGATGGCTATTAAATGGTGTTTTAATGGTATGTAAATGATTGTTTAATTTAAATAAAATGGTTATGGAAACAAGAGCAGAAGTGAGGCCGTCGATACAGATCGCGGTATTAGAAGAAGTAACAAACCTGGCAACACAGGATTTTGCACCGGTGAAGGACGATGGGGCACCGTTGTTCTTCCTGATCAAGAACGACGGGCCGGCACAGGTGGAGCTGGAGGTGAAGATGATGAAGGGGACGGCGTGGATCGCTACTAAGTTCGATCCGGGATGGAACCCCGAACTGGTGCAGGCAGTACGGACGAACGTGAGCGCAGATATTAACCTGAAATACGGCTACTAAGATGGGACTGTATATCGGTATTAATAAATCGAAACACTGGACTGACAAGTGGTACGGTGTGGAGTGGGACGTGGCGATGGCTACGCCCGAGATGGCGCGGATCGGTAATATGGTGCTGCACCGCCAGCAGCCTATCGCGAGCCTGATGCGGCGGTGCGTGCTGAACGACGCGGGGGTGGTGGTGTATTACACTCACCCGACGAACGGATTGCTGAAGAACGACGAGACGGCTGCGGTGCTCGATGGTACTGACGGCCAGTGGATGGTGGAGGTGCCGGAGCATTATTTCCGCGAGGAGTTCGTGAATACGAAGTGCAGGTGGATGTTCTCGCAATACCCGCTGCCCGATTTCACGCTGATACCGAAGCATTACGTGAGCGTGGCAGAGGCGACAGTTCAGCGTTCAGCAAATAAGTTGGCCTCGGTGATTAACGCTACGGCTGACTACCGGGGAGGCAATAACAACGCGGCGTGGGATGCCGAGGGGCGCACGCTGTTGGGCAAGCCGGCGACCCTACTGAGCAGGACGCAGTTCAGGACCTACGCACAAGCCAGGGGGGCCGGGTGGTGCCTGGATATCCCTACTACCTACAACGCGTGGCGGCGGCTGCTGTTTGCCGAGTTTGCAACGCGGAATATTCAGCAGTCGTTTACTCCCTGCCTGAACGCTGACGGCTTCAGGCAGGGAGGATTAGGTGTAGGGGTGACAAATACAGTAGACGCAAATTGGACTACTTACAACAGCAAATATCCCTTTATCAATTGCGGGGCCACAGCCTCGCTGGGCAACGCGAGCGGGGTGGTGGATGTGACGATCGCCAACTTCGACGGGGCGGGGGTGAATAAAACCTTCAGCGTGCCCTCGTACCGGGGGATCGAGAATCCGTTCGGGCACATTTGGAAGTGGTTAGACGGTTACAATATTTACCATCAGACTGACGTGGAGGGTGGCAAGTCGCTGCTTTACTTCAGGGATCTGACGACCGGCCTATTGGATGGTTCTTCGACAGGTTACGAACTGGCGGGGAATAACCTGAGCCGGGTAGAGTCGTGGGTGAAGACGATGATGGCCAAGCACCTGTTTCCAAGCGCTACAGGCGGAGCCGGGACAGGATCAACGACATACTGGTGCGACTACTACTATGCCAATGTGGTAGCCAATGCCGGGTGGTGTGCGCCTCTCGTGGGCGGGATTGCGAATCGTGGTTCGAGTGCGGGTCCCGTGTGCGTGATTTCGATTAACGCCGCGTCGTCTACGTATACGTATATCGGTTCTCGGCTGTGCTTTTTGGGTGCGTAGCACCCCGAGGGCCCTGCCGCAGGCAGTCGAAAAATTTTGAGATATTGGAGGTTGCGGTTTCCGGCGTGCGCCTATCGTGGGCGGGAATGCGAATAATGGTTCGAATGCAGGTCCCGTGTACGTGAATACGAATAACGCCGCGTCGAATACGAATACGAATATCGGTTCTCAGCTTAGCTGTCGGAAAAATTAAGAAGGAGACCGGACCTTGCCTCTTGGCAAAAAATGGAAAAAAGCCAGCGGAGTTGGTAGTTCCCGAAAGGGGGCGAAGACCCTGCACGGACAGCACAACAAAAAAGAGATGAAGAGAGTTGGAGGGATATATGAACAGATTTGCAGCGAGGATAACCTGCGGCTTGCCGACGAAAGGGCGAGACGTGGCAAGCGGCGATCGTATGGCGTAATCCTTCACGACAGGACGAGGGATGAGAATATTGCCCGGTTGAGCGTGATACTGCGTAACCGGGAGTTCAGGACGAGCCGGTACGATAATTTTCAGCTTCATTGCGATAACGGCAAGGTGAGGGAGATTTCTCGATTACCTTATTTCCCGGACCGGATTGTGCATCACGCGGTGATGAATGTGCTTGAACCGGTGTGGGTTGGCATCTTCACGGAAGATACTTATTCGTGCATCAAGGGGCGGGGGATTCATGCGGCAGCGCAGAAGCTGAAGTTATGCCTGGCTGCCGATCCGCAGGGAACGAAGTATTGTTTAAAGATGGATGTGACGAAGTTTTACCCGAGCGTGGACCGGGAGGTACTGAAAGGGATTATTCGCAGGAGAATTAAAGACCGTGACCTGCTGTGGCTTTTAGATGAGATTATTGACTCGGCAGAAGGTGTCCCGATAGGGAATTACCTGAGCCAGTACTTCGCTAACCTTTACCTGGCATATTTCGACCACTGGATCAAGGAGGTATGCGGGGTGAAATATTACTTCCGCTACTGCGACGATATGGTGATTGTATCGGATAATAAGGAAAAGCTTCACGCACTGAGGCGGGAGATTGAGAATTACTTGTCGGTTAACCTGAAGCTGAAGCTAAAAGAGAACTGGCAGGTGTTCCCGGTGGATAGCCGGGGGATTGATTTTCTGGGATACCGGTTTTTTCACTCGCACACATTGTTAAGAAAGTCGATTAAACAGAGCTTTGCGCGAAGCGTGGCGGCTTGCGACGGCGAGGTTTTAAAACAGAAGTGGGTGGCTTATTACGGATGGGCGAAACATTGTAATAGTTATAAATTACTGAATAAACTGAGGAATGAAAAAGTTTGCAGAGCTTGGGGTGAAGACCCAGGCGCGAATGACGGGAAGCAAGATCAATATTACACGGGTGCTGAACAGGGAGCTGGCCGTTTTGGATTACCGGGTGGACGAGAGCAAGTTTCCGAAAAACAAAAGCGGAAAGTGCTTATTCCTTCAGGTGGAGATTGACGGCGAGAAGCGGGTGATATTTACCGGATCGGATGTGCTGCTGGGTCAGATCGTACAGGTGCCGCATGAGGATCTTCCTTTTACAGCGACGATAATAAAGAACGGAGAGTATTTTGAATTTACATAAAAAGTTTGAGCTATGTTAAAAACACAATCGAAGGACCCTATCGCACCGGTGCAGGCCATCGGCGGGGGCAGGTATTACATTCACACGAACATCACCGAGAAGGTGGATGATGAGGGCAACGCTTATTATGAAGCCGATACGGTAGTCGTGAGCGTGCTGACTTACGAGGCCATAGTGGAGGCACTGATCAGGGAGCGGTACAGCGTTGCGGCTGAGATCGCGCTGATCAACAACTTCCTTGACACAGAGGGTCAGACGGCGGAGAGTGTTGCGGAGTATCAGGCGTACCAGGATTACCGACATGCGGCGAAGAGTGCGGCGAGGGAGGCGCTGGGAATTTAAACATTGAATAGGCAATATCATTAGAATTGCCTTTAATGACAGTTTTAATAGTGTTTAATTATGACGCGAAGCTGTGATGAAGAAGGCGGGGCGATGGCCCCGCCTTTAATTTGTGCGTTTTTTGTGTAATTTTGTACAAACCGTTTTAGATTTTTGTACAAATCGTTTTGGCGGTTATATATAACCCTGACTATGTATGGCAACCGTAATACTTCGGGTAATGATTAGACGAAGACCTTCTTTTGGTCATTTTGCGGAGCAAAAAAAACGGGGACTAAGCCCCGCACTAGATAGACTTCGGCTGAATGAATCGACTGAAGCCTTCTTTTGGTCACGACAAAGATAAAAAAAAGAGGGTTCAAACTTTGGTTTTAACCATAGTATCTGTATGGTTTCTGTATGGTTTCTCCAAGGTTCCAGTATGCTAACATAGAGAAACCATAGAAGAACGTAAGAAAAAGGATGGTGTATCCCCAGCCTTGGCCTTGTGACGAACAGAATTTCAGGGGTTGGTTTCCCGAGATCAGGATAAAGTGATCGGGTGACTCCAGGTCGACCGGTCACTAAGTTTGTCATCAGTATTATATTGAGATGATTAGGAGAATCTTTTCCAATAGCTCGCAGGTGATTTTTAATTAAGACCGTTGTTTTTTTAATTGACTGCAGAATTAAAAACAGCATGAAAAAATACCCGCAGAACACGAAGATCTTCACGTAGATCTCCGTGTTGACTTGGGTGTTCCGGTGAAAATTGTTTCAGATTTGAAATGAGGGGGCGTTCCGGATGACTTTTGGGACATCCTTTTTTTAACAATTATAATTCATCAAGTAAAGTAAGAATTTTCCCTGCCAGGACTTCCTTGCTAAGATCGCCTTTGGATCTGTAGGTCTGTTTAATGAAAGACAGTAGTTTCTTTATCAAACTTAGCTCGTCTTCAATTATCCTTAGTTGTTTTAATTCTTTTTTCTCCTTTTGAAGAAAATGTTCCAACTCCCGGGTTCCAATAATAGCGCCTTTGTGTTCCGGATTGATGTAAAAAAGATAAGGGTCCGATTCCTGTCCAAAAGCTTCGTAAGCGACCGAGGGGTCATAATACCCTAACAATAAATATTGTTTAAAACTGATCGGTACGACCGGTAATTGAAGCTGTTTCCCTATAATATAATAAAGTAATACAAGAGAAATATAATTGCCTCGCTTGGTGATCAGTAAATTGTCAATAAAGCAATTTTCCGGGGCCCCGGGATCGGAAATGTTGGTTTCAAAGTGATGAAGGTCGAAAAAAATATGGTTGATAACCGATGTTTTTTCAAGTGAGGTCAGTGAGTCATTGAATTCCAACCACACATCATTGACAAGTTGAAAGATATATTTATTGATTTTCTCGGGCGAAATATCAGGATGCTGAATGGAACTTACTAAAATCCACCCATCGATCAATGATCTGTTCTCCGATTTGACCCATTTTATGATTCTTTCCCCTAATGTGTTGTTTTTTATTTCAGTGATTATTTTATCCAGCCTCTCGTGCTGAAGCAATGTGTCGGCTGAATTCAGAGCCTGTTCCAGATTGTACAGTTGGTCTGAGCCAAGGCTGATTAATTTTTGACTGACTGCATTGTAGATCTCATTGTCCGGATCTTCAAGCAGGTTAATTAAGACATCTATATTTATATGCTCATTATTCATTAAGTCATACTATTCAAAATCTGTTGAACCAGTTTCTTCATGGCAGGTTTGTAATCCTTGCTCGCCTTCTTGGTTATTCTGTTGGCAATAATAACACATATAGTCAAAGCGTGGTGACCGAGCAGTTTGCTCAATCCATATATCGCCGAACACTCCATCTCATAATTGGTGATCCGAAGATCGTTGTATCTGAAACTTTCAATCTTATCGTTTAATTTCGGATCCATAACAGAAAGGCGCAATTGTCTGCCCTGAGGGCCATAGAAGCCGGGAGATGAAATAGTTACCCCTGAGATAAATCCATCTTTGCAGATTCTCTCAAACAGCTCTTTGTTTGCATCTACAATATAAGGAGAGGCAAGAAGCGGATTCCAATTCACATGATTCTTGAATGAATCCTCAAACTCTATATTGCTGATTTCATTCCGTCCTTGATAGAAATTGAGTAATCCATCAAACCCGATAGCCACTTTGGACGCTAAAAATGAATCGATGGGGATATCGGACTGGAGTCCGCCGGATGTGCCTATTCTTATGATATTAAGACTGGTATGTTCAGGTTTTATGGTCCGATTATCCAAATCAATATTAACCAGCGCATCCAATTCATTCATCACAATATCGATGTTGTCAGTTCCGATTCCTGTCGAAAGGACTGTAATCCTTTTGTCATTATATATTCCTGTAACCGAAACAAATTCACGATTCTCAGCCTGTGCTTCAATGTGATCGAAATAGTCGGCGATCATATTTACCCTTCCCGGATCCCCCACAAGAATTATGTCTCTTGCCAATTGTTCGGGTTTAAGATGGAGGTGGAAAACGGATCCATCCGGATTAATAATTAATTCTGAGGGTTCTATTATTCTCATCGTAACTGGTGGTTCTGATTGTATTTATCAAAACTATCGAAAATCTATGACTTTTCAAAGCTGGCCAATCAATAAAAATCCAACCATTCAGATACTTTTATTTGCGAAAAGATAAATAGGGTTGCCCGGCAAACCTTGAAAATTGTATTTTTGTATAAAGTTAAAAAACGAATAAAAATGATTCAACGTATTCAAACTCTTTATTTGATTCTTTCCGAGTTACTTGTTGCTGCCTTGTTTTTTTCTCCCTTAGCCGAGATTGCTGGTAAAGACGGAACGATCTTTCGGTTTAACATTCGGGGCATTTATCCTGAAGGGGTAGAAAATGCAGCGATGATCTATGGCAGTTTACCGGTATTTCTTTTGAGTATTTTGATTTTGGTATTTTTATTCTCGGTAATCGTTCAATTTAAAAATCGGGTACGTCAGATGCGTTTGGCTACGATCAGTATATTCTTACTGCTTGGATTGTTTGGCTTAATAATATTTTACACTATAAAAAGTGCCCAGGTAATTGATGGAACCTACTCCATGTCTCTTTTTACTGCATTCCCAATAGTTTCTGCAATATTAGTATATCTGGCAATAAGGGCCATAGCAAAAGATGAAGTACTGGTTCGTTCGATTGATAGGATCAGATAGAAATAGTTTAATGACAATAAAAAAACCGGAGTGAAATCCGGTTTTTTTATTGTCAGAATAAATTTGCAATATCTTTACATACAGACTCTAAAAACTGTACATCGGCTTGATTAAACGGGGAAGGGGAGTGTGAATCAATATCTATCTCGGCAATAAAGATTCCATCTTTAATCACAGGAACGACAATCTCACTCTGGACATCGATACTGCAGGAGATATAATTGGCTTCCTGATTCACATCCTGAACTATTTTCGGTGATTTACTCTCTGCGACCTGACCGCAAACCCCTTTCCCCACCGGGATATGAGTGTGCTCAGTTGGTTTTCCACTGAAAGGACCCAATACAAGTTCATTTTTCTCTTGGTTAAGGATATAAAATCCAACCCAATCGTAATGATATACTCTCTCTTTTAAAAATTGGGCTGTCTGAGCTAATAGTTCATCCCTGTTGCTTTTAGGATCAAACCATGCCAGAAACTCATCGTACAATCGATTAAAATCAGTCGTCATTTTATAAACTAAATAACTGTAATATGATTTTCATTCGTAATCTTCTCACAATAATGACATTTCAATTCAAGTGGTTTGTCTGAAATGACCTGGAATTTAGTGGAAATCTTCTCACTATTGGTAATGCATTTTGGATTGAAACAACGGACAATTCCATTCACTTGTTTGGGAATTTCAACCACCCGCTTTTCAATCACCTCATAATTTTTGATGATGTTTAGCTTTGCGCGGGGAGCCACCAACGAAATTTTGTTTATCTCTTCATCTTTGAAATACCGGTTGGCAATTTTAATAATCGCTTTATTTCCCATCGCTTTGCTATCCAAGTTATTGCCAAAGGTGACCATATTTGAACATTCGTCAAGCATTAATATTTTGATCACTTTAAAAAGTGCCTGGGTTGGAATATGATCGATGACTGTTCCATCCTTTATCGCGCTGACTTTTAACTGCTTTTCCATGATAATTAGTGGATTTTATTGAAGGTTAAGTAAATGGGAAATTATAGCCATTCTTGCATAGACTCCATTTCTGGCTTGATCAAAATAATAGGCTTTTTCATTACAGTCGACATCCGTATCAATTTCATTAATTCTTGGTAGGGGATGCAGAATTCGGACGGTCGGTTTTGTATTGGCCAGCATTTCATTCCGCAGTATATAAACATTTTTTACCTTTTCATATTCAACTGGATCAATAAACCGTTCGCGTTGAACCCTGGTCATGTAGATTATGTCGGCTTGATTGACTATGTCATTAATCTCGAGATGTTCAAAATACCGGATGCCTTTTTCGGATAGAAATGATTTATATTCATCGGGCATTGCCAGTTCCGGAGGCGCAACAAAATTAAAGATCGGATTCTCGAATTGCGACATGGCCATTATCAGGCTATGTACAGTTCGTCCGTATTTTAAATCTCCAACAAGGAAAAGGTTTATATTATCCAATCTGCCCTGCGTCTTTTGGATCGAATACATATCGAGCAATGTTTGAGTCGGATGCTGGTTAGCCCCGTCACCGGCATTTATCACAGGAACACTCGAAACTTCAGAGGCATATCGGGCGCTTCCCTCCAATGGATGACGCATAACTATCATATCAGCATAATTACTTACCATCTTGATAGTGTCATGAAGAGTTTCACCCTTAGATACACTACTCGATGAAGAGTCGGAAAACCCGATTACCCTACCTCCAAGCCTGTTAATTGCAGTTTCGAAACTCAAACGGGTTCTGGTGGAGGGTTCAAAGAACAGTGTGGCAATTACCTTTCCTTTTAATAACCTTTGATTCGGATTGGCTTCATAAAATCTGGCCAGATCCATTATTTTCAAATACTCATCTTTGTTAAAATCGGTAATTGAAATTAAACTTTTTGTATTCATGGTCGCACGATTTTGCGTTGGTTGCATTTTTTATAATTAGACTCTATGTACTCCGGTGAAAAAGATAAATACTTCCCAGGGCAGATATCTGCTGTTGAAAACAATTAATTGGTCATCTTGCAGCATGGCTTATCATGAGAAAACCAATCAACAAATGACTGCAGCAAAGTTGTCCCTGTTTATTTATGTCCATCATTATTTCAAAGGTAATACATCAAAGTTATTATTTTGATTTCAATATGAATTATTGATTTGTATGTTCAATAACAGTAATTCCTTCAATCTTATTTAATTTGTTTAATACAGTTTCTGCGCGGTTAGCCCGAACTGTGATGGATACAGAACATTTCATCCCAAAATCGGAAGAAATAATCTGTAATTGCATTTCCTTGATTAATTGCATGATATCGTTCATGGCTAAGTAATTAAAGTCAATTGTAATGACTTCTTCTACAACTCGTTCAATTATCTCGGCATTGTTAAGGGTTTCCAGGGCGGCCTGTTTATATGCATTGATCAATCCACTAACCCCGAGTAGGGAGCCTCCAAAATAACGGACCACAACTATCAATACGTTGGTTAATCCTTTGGATTGGATTTGACCCAGAATCGGCCTTCCAGCTGTTCCTGATGGTTCTCCATCATCATTAACCCTGAAATTTTCGCCTGTTGTTCCCAATTTCCAGGCAAAGCAATGGTGGCGGGCACTATGATGTTCCTTTTTTATACCTGATACAATCTCTTTAATCTGATCCTCCTGGCTGATGGGGTAGGCAAAAGCCAAAAATTTACTGCCTTTATCTTTATAGATCCCTTCAGTTGGATATGCAATCGTAAAATATGTATCAGTATCAATTCCCATGGTTGTGGATGTTTATCAAAGGATCCATGAAAAAGGCAGACTGGAAGTCTGCCTTTTTCATGG
The DNA here is from genome assembly GCA_964632305.1 of uncultured Prolixibacteraceae bacterium. Lineage (GTDB taxonomy): Bacteria > Bacteroidota > Bacteroidia > Bacteroidales > Prolixibacteraceae > CAZWBR01. Next base: position 55,940 of record CAZWBR010000019.1, on the reverse strand, counting down.
ATAGCTAAATTTTCAACTTGTTTTCAATTTCATCCAAACAAACTTTAAAACTTCGATCCGTCTCCTTGAGATTTGCAACAGTCCTGCATGCATGGAGAACCGTGGCATGATCTTTACCTCCAATTTGTGCCCCGATCGCAGCTAAAGATGATTTTGTCAAATTCTTGGAAAAATACATCGCAATTTGTCGGGCCTGTACGGTTTCCCGTTTTCTGGTCTTAATGCTGAGCGAATCAACCGGAATACTGAAATAATCGCATACCACTTTGGCAATAAAATCGATAGTAATCTCGCGCTTGGTATTATTCACCAACTTGTTAATCATTCGGATAGCCAAATCAAGCGTGATCTCTTTCTTGTTTAGAGTGGCTTGTGCAAGTAACGAAATTAATGCTCCTTCAAGTTCGCGAACGTTACTGTTGATATGTGAGGCAATATACTCAAGAACTTCATCCGGAATTTCAATACCATCTTTGTAGACTTTTTTCCGAAGAATATTCATCCTGGTTTCAAAATCGGGCACCTGTAAGTCAGCGGTCAAACCCCACTTGAACCTTGATAAGAGTCTTTGCTCCAGTCCCTTGAGCTCAATTGGCGGTTTGTCTGAGGTTAATATCAATTGTTTGCCCGACTGATGTAAATGGTTAAATATGTGGAAGAAAGTTTCCTGCGTCTTTTCTTTCCCGGCGAATTCCTGCACGTCATCAATAATTAATACATCAATCATTTGATAGAAGTGGAGGAAATCGTTACGAGTATTATTACGCGTCGCTTCCGCAAATTGCATTTGAAACTTCGTGGCATTGACATATAAAACAATCTTATCGGGGAACCGCTCTTTAACTTCAATTCCTATGGCCTGTGCCAAATGTGTTTTCCCAAGTCCGGAGTTACCATAAAGCATTAATGGATTGAAGGCCGTGCCTCCCGGCTTTTGTGCCACAGCAAAGCCTGCACTGCGGGCCAGTCTGTTGCACTCTCCTTCGACAAAATTCTCGAATGTATTGTCCTGTTTTAATTGAGGATCAATCTGCAATTTCTGAATACCAGGAATTACAAACGGATTTCTGATGGAGTTGTCCTCCTCCAGTAGCGGAGCTGAAACCGGTTTGTTTTTAAGATTCCCATTCTGATTGGTAGGGAGCTTAACCGTGTATGGCTTATTGTTTAAGCTGTGATTGTTGTCGACCACAACACTATACTCCAATTTGGCTCCGGTCCCTAACTCTTTCCGAAGTGTCTTCCTGAGAATATCAATGTATTGCTCCTCCAGATACTCGTAAAAAAAAGGACTCGGAACCTGAATCGTGAGAATATTGCTGTCAAGCTTGACTGGAACAATAGGCTCAAACCAAGTCCTGTAACTGATAAACGGCACATTGTCTTTAATGATTTTAAGACAATTTTCCCATATTTTATTATGATCCTTATTCATTTAGGCTAAAGGTTCAATTTTGTTGAACTTTTATTGTTTTAAAAATTTCCTGACAAAGGTTGAAAAAATTTAGTTTGAAAAAAATTTATCTAAATGTTGCATTTTTCTATTCTTTTATAATTCAGATTTTTAAAAAATGAAAAAAATACTTTAATTACAATTGCCTCATTCCCAGATATTTATTGTTGATTAATTTGCAAACAGTTGATATCAAGAGTTTTGACAAAACTTATTAGCAAACATATTTTAAACAAATATTAATTTCCGAAAAAGGTTAATTAGCAACTGCGATTTTTCTTTCAGTCGGTTAAAGTAAATAAAAAAATGGGTGGAAAAAAACTATTTTTGGACAGATTTTAATGCTTTTTTCAAAGATATTTCATTCCCGTTACGAAATGCTTTCAAAGTAGCTTGTGGGAAAGCTAATTGAACATTATTTAGAATTACTCTAATTTCTTCATAATCCTTTTCTTGACCGGTATAATAATAGTATGAATTACCTTTCCTAATCTCTTCAATGTTGTTAATGCCTTGAAATACAGTTGAAAAATTGCTGATCGGCGAGCTTGAAGTAAATAGCAGTACCTTGTATGTCAGATCTCCTTTCACTTCATTTTTGAGTCCCGGATTGATATATACTTCACGTCCAAGATCAATCGCGGAGAAATTGATATAACGTTTTGGATTCTGTTTCAAATCAATCATCAATCGATTGAGGTTTTCGCTGGTGTAATTCAAATTTTGATATAAACGGGGATCATTAACTAAAAGACCAAGGGTCCCTTCTGAATTATTGATTTTTCCTAATACTAACTGAATATCCTCAAACGATTTGTTGAGATTTTCAATTGTCGTCTTAATTTCGGCCGATTTCAACGAATCACTGACCGACGAGAAATTCTCCATGATCCGGTCAAGCTTTTGTGAATTATTGCTCAGGTTCTGCGAAATATCTTTGAAATTGGTAATGGTCGAGGATAGATTGTTCTTCTGTTCCCCTACAACATCGCTTAAATCTCTGGAGATGTGTTCCAGATTGGTCATCGTGTAACTGATCTGCTGAATACTTTGTGTAATATTCTTACGCGACTCCCCATCGAGGATTAGGGAAACTGACGAGACAATTGAATCGAGAGAGACCATCAGATTCTCCGCTTTTGCTTTGATCGGGGCAAGCTGTTCACTGACCTGCTGCATCAGATCCGCTTCAACTTTGGTCTTAAGGGTGTCATTATTCTCGTAATACTGGTTGGATACCCCCAAATTGAGTTTAACAATCCTTGAACCAAGCAAATCGCTGCTCGCAATTTCAGCTTCCGTTCCTACTGGTAAAGGAAACTTGTTGTGGACTGCAATTTTTACAATCAGATCTCCTGAATAATCTTCCGCAAAATAGATGTCCCTGACATAGCCAATTTTTAATCCATTTAAGAGTACTACCGTGGATGGCTCAAGGCCACCAACATTTTTGTATCTGGCATAAAAGACCTTTTCTGTTTTAAAAAGATCTCTCCCTTTCAAATAGTTTATTCCCCATATGAGAATTGTTAAGCTACAGATTACGACAATGCCTATTTTGGAAGTCTTTGAAATTTTCACTGCTTAATATTTAAGTTTTGTTGTAATCCCCAAATGGATTAATTTACTTTAACAACGCTTATCCTATTATTGTAAGAATACAAGTTAAATGATATTGCAAAATTACTCAGGATTTAAATGAAATAAAAATTCATTTCGTTTTTACTTCTTTTTCAAAACCTCATTCGCAGGTTGAGTAATCCCATCTTTAATGGCCACGATAAAAGCTCCCGGGATTTTTCCCTGAATCTCCCTTAAGTGACTTTTGGCTATAGCAATATCTTCTGCTTCATAACAAAGATATTTGAATGTTCCTTTGACGGATAATTCCTTTATATCATTGATGCCTTTGAAAGAGGCTGAATTTAAAGGGATTTTGACTTTGGAAGAGGCAATCTGGATAGCGTAGATGAATGAATCTCCCTTCAATGAATTTGTTCCTTTAGGATTGTATTCATTTGTTGCAGCTTGACCATTTCGATTTGACGGAGGATTGAGGGTATCTCTTCTTGCCTCTTCCTTTGTACTTTTTTCCCCTTTTTTATTCTCTTTAACAGAATCCGATTTATTAGGAGCAGTATGGCTTAATCTGGATTCAAATTTGGTCTTATAGTTGAACAATGATTGATATATCGCGTAAGCAATCTCTTCACGCCCTTTTTCGGTAATCAAATAAGCATTTTCATCTTTATTACTCAGATAACCTGCTTCAACCAAAACACTGGGCATGGCTGTCTCGCGAAGAACCAAAAAACCGGCCTGCCTGACATCCCGGTCCGAACGCTGGGCCTGAACCCTGAACTGATCCTGGATCATCCCGGCAAACGTGACGCTCTGTTCAATATAATTATCCTGAATAAGTTCAAACATGATATAGGATTCAGAATGATTAGGATCAAAACCTTCATATCGCGTGGTATAATCATCTTCAAGAAGAATGACACTATTCTCTTTCTTGGCCACATCGAGATTGTCCTGAGTACGGTGCAGGCCAAGCACGTATGTTTCTGTTCCCTTTACTGATGGAGTTCCGCAATAGTTGGCATGAACGGAAATAAAAAGGTCTGCATTGTTCTTATTGGCGATCTGGGCCCGTTCATATAGTGGTACAAATACGTCTTTGTCTCTGGTGTAAACCACTTTAACATCCGGGAGGTTTTTTTTGATGAGGTTACCCAATTTTAAGCTGATATCCAGCACTATCGCTTTTTCTCTGGCTTTACCAACGACTGCTCCGGGATCTTTCCCTCCATGTCCGGGATCAATAATGACGGTTCTGATCCCCGTAGTGGCATTTTTTGCAAACAGGGATGAATGACAGACCATCATTATTAAAATTAATAGTGCAGAGTTCCATTTCATTTCGATATTCTTAAATGATCGTTGGCCATTTTTATAATTATCAATCAAAAATTCTGGTGAATTTAAGATTACTACAAAAATAGAAGAATAAATTATTTTTCAAGGTTGTCGGTTAGTCCGGTTGGATTTTTTACTTTTGCCGGAGAGATTCTATCTCTGTTATGTTAGATTGACTTAACCCTTGAAATTGTTGATTTTGGGCAAGTTTCGAATTTTTATAGTGATTATTGTTTTGTTTACTGTTTGCTATTCCTCTATTTCAGGACAAGAGCAGACAGTCAGGTCTTTACGACGTAATTCGCAGACCCCGTTAAACGGTGGAACACCGATATCTGCGATGCCAGAACTGGTTAAAGATACTTTGGTTATCGATACTGTCGAAACAACAGATGAATCCTCCGGCTTTGATGCCGAGGTCGAATATAAAGCCGATGGTTACATCACCTTCAGCAATACTTCCGATAAAATCTATATGTATGAGAACGCTCAGGTCAATTATAAAGATATTGAATTAAAAGCTCAGTACATCGAATTGAACCGCGACAGTAATCTGATTTATGCGGTCGGAAAACCCGATTCTACCGGAACTATTGTCGGAAAACCCGTATTCAAACAGGGAGATCAGGAATTTGAGGCTGATGAAATAAAATACAACTTTAAAACGAAAAAAGGGATTGTTTTTGGAGTCGTGACTGAACAGGAGGGGGGCTATGTCCATAGCGCACGGACAAAATTGCTCAACGATTCAACGTATTGTTTGAAAAATGGAAAATACACGACCTGCGATGCTGATCACCCTCATTTCTATCTGGAAATGACTAAAGCCAAAGTATTATCCAACAAAAAAATTGTGACTGGTCCTGCTTATTTAGTGTTGGAAGATTTACCCATCTACTTTGTATTTGTTCCGTTTGGATTTTTCCCTAATTCGCCATCCTTCTCATCCGGTTTCCTTATGCCTTCGTATGGAGATGAAATTAACCGGGGATTTTTCCTTCGCGATTTTGGATACTATTGGGCAGCCAACGATTATTTCGATTTGGCTTTGCGGGGCGATCTTTATTCAAAAGGTTCCCGTGGGGTTAAGATGCATACCAACTATCGGGTCAAATACAAGTTTAACGGCTCCTTCGATCTGAAGTATTACAAGAACGTTTTTGGCGATAAAGGATTGCCGGATTACCAGACCCAGAACGATTTTGCCATTACATGGACCCACGCCATGGATGCTAAAGCCAGTCCCAATCAAACGTTTAGCGCGAGTGTGAATTTCTCGACCAGTCAATACGATCAGAATAATGCCTATACCACACAGAACTATTTGACCAATACCAAACAATCGAGCATTTCCTATTCCAAACGGTGGGAAAACTCGCCATTCACCCTTTCCGCTTCTTTACGCCATTCGCAGAATAGCCGTGATACCACTATCAGTTTAACGCTCCCTCAAATGACATTTAATATGTCAAGAGTTTATCCGTTTAAATCCAAGAACAGGAGCGGGGAGGAGCATTGGTACGAGAAGATCGGGTTGAGTTATTCGATGGATATGCAGAATACCATCAATACTAAAGAATATAAACTGATGCACTCATCCCTGACCTCCGATTGGAGAAACGGGGTAAAGCACAGCATCCCGTTGAGTACTTCTTTCAGGGCATTAAAATATATCACCATAAGTCCGGCCTTTAATTATAACGAAAGATGGTATACCCAGCAAATCCGCAAGGCCTATAATGAAACGACCAAACAGGTTGAAATTACCGATACCATCAACGGATTTACCCGCGATTACGATTATTCCTTCAGCGTTGGTGCTTCAACAATAATATACGGCGATTATTTGCCGCTAAGCAAGAATTCAAAAATCGTGGGCATCCGTCACGTGATGACGCCGAGTCTTAGCTTTAGTATGCGCCCCGATTTCAGTAACGCACGCTACGGGATGTACGAAACGATTGAATATTACGACGAGGACGGATTCCCGGTTAGTTTGCGATATCCTCATCACGAAGGCGCATTGTATGGCACCGCTTCTTCAGGTCGTTCAGGCTCTATCGGTTTCAGCCTGAACAATACCCTTGAGATGAAAAAACTGAATTCACAGGATACAACCGGGAATGAGAAATACAAGAAAATAAGACTGCTCGATCAGCTCTCCTTCAATACTTCCTACAATCTGGCTGCTGATTCGCTCAATCTCTCCAATATTAATGTCTCGGCACGGACAAAAGTCGGCGGAATCGATGTTAATATGGGCGCGATACTCGATCCTTATGCTTTCGAAGACGGCCACCTGATTAATAAATTCGAGATTAGTCAATCCGGAAAACTGGCCCGGCTTACCAGTGCAAACCTCTCTTTTGGCTATGCCTTTAAATCGAAGGAGAAAAAAGAAGGCGCCAATCCGGAGGGATCTGCCGAAGGAACATCTTCTGAGCAGGAAGAGCAGGCCTTGATCGAAAACTTGAGAAATACTTATACCGAAATACCTGAATACGCCGATTTCAGTGTCCCGTGGGATATACGCTTCGATTACTCTTTCAGGTATAATAAGCCTAACCCGAAGACTTCCGCTTCGATTACTCAAACGGTCGACTTTAATGGTAATATTAATCTGACTAAAAATTGGAAAGTAGGATTCTCCTCAGGCCTCGATATCCAAAAGATGGATGTATCCTTTACCCAGTTTAATATCTTCCGCGACCTGCATTGTTTCCAAATGTCGCTTAACCTTATTCCTTTCGGCTACCGGCAGAGCTATAGCTTCACCATCAGGGCCACGGCTTCCATGCTGCAGGATTTGAAATTAAGCAAACGCCAAAGCTTCTACGATAACGCCAATTATTAAATCATTAAAGGAATATTTCGCACCACTCATTAAAGCGGTTAACTCCTTTATCTCCGAAGCGGCCAATCGATTTTCTGACTTCCTCCAGCGACTTTTCCCTAAGGATCTCACCGGCTCCCTTGGAATAAAACTTGTCGGCAAAACAGATGATCTGCTCTTCGATGCTTACCGGTACATAATCCCTGTGAGGTAGAGGTAAATTATTGGCAATTATATCTTTAACGGTTATCCCGACTCCTGTGTGACGTTCACATACCAATGCGTGATCAGGATATCCCTCCCTGATCAGTATCTCATTGCCAAGATAACCGTGACAGAGGTATGGGTATTCACCGTAACAGAACAAGTTGGCCGCGTTTGTCTTAAAGATCCCAATATCATGAAGCATTGCTGCTTCTTCAATAAATTTCAGATCAGGATTCAGTTCCGGATGGTTCGAGGCAATCAATAAGGCTTTCTCCGCAACCATCCGGCTGTGATCTGCCAGGATCTTATAACCCTTCGAGTTAGGCTGGTAATATTTATTGAGAATAGAGTATGGATCCATAATTCGTGATTTAGAGTAAATATAGAGCAAATCGAATGAATCTCAAAACCACTTTCAATAAGTTTATCTTATGTGTGATTCATCTTTTCGACCTTCTGTTAACGGAGAAACGGGCTTAAGGTTTAGGCCCTTTCAGTAAATATTCTCCCGTTTGAATCTAATCCTTCATGAAATCAGCAGAAAAGGTTTGTAAAAAGAGTATTTTTAACCAACCTTAATTAACATGAATATTTTATTTGTAGTTGATTGAAGTGTCTGATATTCAGTCTAAATAAATGGTGAATGGAAAATTCGGCTATACAGGAACCCAAGAGTTTCAGGGTTGGGGTTGAGCTTCTGCAACAGGGAAAAACCGGAAAAGGGATCAAAAAAATAGAGTCGGCATTGGAATCCGGCTTCAAAGCGGCTATGATACTGCTCGATGCGCTATCTGCCAATCCCAATACCCTGGAGGCTGTTGCGGATTACAATGCGTTGGTTGGTAATGGCTTGTCAGAAGCCTTTTTTATTATAGGAAAGAAATACTACACCGGTACGGGGCGGCAACTCTCAGCGGCCGAATCCGTGAAATGGTTCCTTGAGTCAGCCCGCGAAGGCGGGTGCGAAGCATGCAATTATATTGGTGAGATGCGCGAAAATGGCACAGGATTACCGGTCAATATGGAGAAAGCCTTTGAATGGTATCAGCGCGGGGCCAAACGGGGCGATCGTATCGCGAAATATAATTACGGGCGGTTGCTAAAAACCGGAGAGGGCGGATACAGGGATGTTGAAGAAGCGGTCGATAACTGGTACGAATCGGCCAAAGCGGGCTATCCCCCGGCCCGGTTCAAGGTGGGAGAGATCTTCGAGAAAGGATTGACCGTTCCCGTGAAACCGGAAAAAGCTTTTGAATGGTATCTTAAAGCTGCGGAAGAGGGCTTTCTCCCTGCCTGCGCGAAGATCGGACTGCTTTATCATGAAGGAAAAGGAACAGATAAAAACGATGAACGCGCCTTCGAATGGCTATCCCGGATCGAAGGAGAAATCTCTTCCGAGGTGGCGTTATGTCTGGGCCGTTTCTACCTCGAAGGCTTAGTCACCGCGAAAGACCTGACCAAGGCAAAAGATTATCTTCAGCAGGCCGAACATGCCGATCATGTTGAAGCCATCTTTTTAATGGGTAAACTATTGCAGGAGACCGGTGATCCGGATTATGAGAATTGGTTTCATCGGGCCGCCGACCGCGGAAACTTAGAGGCACAATCCGCGTTGGCCGAGATCTATTTGAAGGAGTCTGACGCCAAAGGCATTGACTACCTGAAAAAAGCTGCCCTGAACGGTAGCGCCGAAGGGATGTACAAGCTGGCGGTGTGCTACGAAACAGGTGATGAAGTTGAAAAAAATCTGAAAATGGCGGTCGATTACTTTAGAAAGGCTGCCGAGAAAGGACATACCGAAGCACAATATAAATATGCCAGTTATTGTTTCGAAGGGATATGGATCGAGAAAGATCTGTATGCCGCCGGCGACTATTTCAGCCGTGCGGCGGAGAAGGGCCATCCCCGTGCCAACTATTTGATGGGAATCCTTCATGAAAGAGAAATCCATTACTGGTCCGATCGGAACAAGGCTTTTGAATACTTCCAAAATGCAGCCAATACAGGCGTCCCCGGTGCAATGTTCCGGGTGGGCATCTATTATGAAAACGGGATCACTGTTGAAAAGGATGATCACAAAGCGTTCGAATGGTACAGCAAGGCTGCTGAAGCAGGGTACGCAAAAGCCCGGTTCAATCTTGGGGTACTTTACGAGACAGGGAGAGGTGTTGCCACCGATCTCGATAAAGCGGTAGAATGCTATGAATTTGCTGCCGGCGCAGGGATTCCCGAAGCCATGAACAATCTGGGTAACTGCTGGCACCGGGGCTGTGGCAAGCCCGCCGATGCCAACGAAGCCTTTAAATGGTATTCAAGGGCCGATGATGCCGGTTATGCCCTGGGATCCTATAACTTAGGGGTGCTTTGGTATATCGGCGATGCCGGGGAGAAAAACCTGAAAAAAGCATTCCTCTGTTTTCAGAAAGCATCCGACAAAGGGAATCCACAGGCTCAGTTTAATCTGGCCGGGATGTACTATTTCGGGGAAGGGATCCCAAGAGATTATTTCCAGGCCTTTAACTGGTATAAAGTATCGGCTGAAAACGGCGTGTCAGAGGCCTGGCTGCACCTGGGCGAGCTCTATCTCGAAGGAGAGGGAACTGACAAGGATGAACAAAAAGCAATCGAAGCTTTCACTAAGGCCGCCGATGCCAACAACGCTGAAGCCGCTTTTATCCTGTCGCAAATGCTGCAACAATCCGATGCTGAACGAGCATTATCCTGGCTTGAAAAAGCTGCCACCCTGGGATTCGAACCTGCTATGAATAATCTCGCGGTCAGATACCTTCAAAATTTCAACGATGAAGTAAAAACCGGCATGGCGAAGGACTTGATATCCAAGGCAACTGCATCGGGTTCGAGGGCCGCCAGACTGAATGAGGTGACCCGGTTGGTTAAGAATGGTGAATATCAGGAAGCCTGGTCCCGGTTAAATCAATTGCGTGAAGAGGACGAAATTGCCCAGTTCTATTTGTCGCTTCTTTTGTTCTCTGAAACTTGTCCTAATGAGCGTTCCTATTCCGCGGAACAGCTTTTAGCGAGCTCGGCTTCTCTTGGTTGGCTTCCCGCCAGGGACTTATCCCAATCGGGCATCCATAATCTGAAAGGAAGCCAGGCCTTTAGCTTTTGGGGCGATTACCTGCTGGTCGACCGTTTTGGCGAGATCATCAGTTAAGGCCCGGTAAAACATTCTTTATAACAAAGTCATCAGTTACCCGAAATTGATGACTTTGTTATTTTATAAGGCTGAAGTTTGAGATTCTTGAATTAGGCCAAATAGCTGTTATTCGACTTGCAATTGGTGAAACCCCGAAAGATAGCCTGCCTTTCAGCGAATTTCGTTGAATGCAGCCTACGGAAATATGAGCTCGCCGAAAAATGGCGATCCTCAATAATCCTGGAAATCGGAACGGGCGAATTTCATTGAATCCGAAAAATATTATTGTGGTTGATGAATAATTGCAACCACAGGTTTAGCAAGGGTCAAAGCCGTACCAAGGCCGGGGTTGCTCTAAGGTTGCTCTAAGGTTTCTCCAAGGTTCCTGTAAGCTCGGTTACAGAAACCTTGGAGAAACCAATCAGAAACCAGGTTAAAACCCCGGCGATGAAGATAGGAAGAGAGGGTCGTGGTTCAGGATTCGTGGCGGGCTGATTGGTTTGACGTTACGGTTTGTAAATCCGGTCAATCGGAATAGGAGAGGAGTCCTTCAGAGAAATCATGGCATTAATCATCCGGGCCTGATCGAAGGAGCCTAAATCATTAAGGGTGACCTCACTTGTTTCAATAACCCCATTCTGCAGGTAGAATTCTCTTCTTGTTCCGGCAAGGAGCGGATGCAAGGGGGTGAACCATTTCTCCTGCCTGCAAAAAACAATATTGCCAAAGCTGGTATCGGTGATCCGGCCGTTTTTTATGATGAGCACATCGTCGGCGGAGCCTTTTAATCGGAGGAGGGAATTCAGTTGACTTCTGTCCCGGTATTTATAGGAATAGTCAATCAGGTCGTCAGTCACCAATTGTAAAGAGCCAATTGGCTTTAAGGTGTAAGGTTCAAATTCTACCGAGCGGATGGTGCGGTCGTAGATCACTCTGCATTTCACTTTCCCGGTCGTGTACTCCTGCGGAATATGAATGGATGAATGCAAATCGAGCTTATCACGGTGGTTGAACAGTTCACACTGTGACCGGTCCATCCTTTCCTGGTGCAACTCCAGTCGTTGGGCCACCCCGTTCTCAATGCATATTGTTTCAATTAATAGCGACATAAACTTTATCGATCATTTCCTGGTATTCATCCTCGGGATTGCTGAATACGGTGATCCCGCCACCGCTTTTAAAGACCATTTTCCCGTCCATCTGTTCGATGAACCGGATCATGACGGCCGATTCGACGCCCTTCCCGTCATAAATGCCGAAGATGCCGGTGTAATAGCCTCTCTGGTAAGTTTCCGCCTGATTGATAATGTCAAGTGTTTTGGCTTTGGGGGCTCCGCTGATTGAGCCGGCGGGCAATAGTTTACAGAGGATATCGCCGATGTTTTCATGAAAATTATCGGGTAACAGGCCGGTTATTTCGGAGCTTACCTGCAGTAATTTCTTCTCGTGGGTAACGATTTCATCCACATACCGGAACCGTTCAACCCGAACATTGCTGGCCACCATCGAGAGGTCGTTCCTGATCAGATCGACAATGGTATGATGCTCGGCCCGTTCTTTCGGACTACTGAGAATTTTTTCAAGGGCATTGGGTATTGACGCGTCGATCGTCCCTTTCATGGGATATGATGAGATCTTTTGTCCGTCGATCCGAATGAAGATTTCGGGCGAAAAGACTGCGAATTTATCCTTGAAAAGCAGTTTGTAGGGGGCTTCGCTCCTGCGGAAAATATCCTCCAGCGACAGATCGGTCTCAATATCAGTCGGAAAGGTTAGGTTCGTCAGGAATGAGTTGCCGTATTTCAGGTTCTTCTGAACCACGTCGTACGACTTCCTGAACGACTCGAAGCTCACCGGATTTTTTTTGAAATAATAGGTCTCGGAAGGCCGGTCATCCTGCTGATAATTGGTCTCCCCGTTTATGGAATACCAAATATCATGTTTGGCCGCCTTTCGTAGTGGAAGAAGAACAGGTTCCTTCAATAAAAAATCAAACACGAAGAGAAAGGGTTCCCTTCGGCGCCCCATCTCATTCATATCGAATATCAAGCTTTCATTGTGCGGTAGATTCATTTTGACGGGCATTCTCTGATAGTTTATCTTCCAAGGATTGAATTAAGTTCTTTGGTATTTATGACGATGACCCGGTCGCGTTCCCATTTTAGAATGCCGGCTTCTTCCATTTCACCGATTGAACGGGCCAGAGAGGGGCGTGCAACGCCGAAAAGTTCGGATAACCCCTTTTGAGTTTGATTAACCGGTACAATTGGTTCGTCCTTTTTGATGTTTTGTAACAAAAAAAACGCTATCTTTTCCTTAATGGTTTTAAAATTCAGGAAGGTGATTTTTCCTGATAAAAATTGTGCTTTACTCGAGACTATGTTCAGATAATTATTCAACACACGTGGTTCTTTGGAAAGCATCAATGTAAAATCGGGTTTGTAGATGATCAGGATCCTGCCGTCGGTTTTTGCAGACAGATTGACCGGGAATACACTTTGGGGGCCGTAAAGGAATGCGGCTGCCACCATATGAGGTGGTTCCAGTTCTTCTATTTTCAAACTATTCCCTGCAAAATCGACCATCTCCCCCTGAAGCCGGCCTTCCAACAGGAGGATGGCTTTGTCGACCCGTTCTCCGGATAAGGCAAGCAAATCCCTGGCGTTAAAGTGTTTTACCTGATGGGCTGTGTTTGTAATGAGCGATTCTATTTCATTTGTTGACAATCCTCTGAATAACGGCGAACTCAATAATACCTGAAACATACTTTTTTTTGCAAATATAATCAAGAGTGTAACCACTGTTACACTTTTTGGCGGAGAGGCATCATATTTTTGTTGTGTAGGAAGATGGATTAAGAATCTAAGTACAGATAAAAAATATGAAAAGAGATATAATAAAGATAGACGAGGATTTATGCAACGGATGTGGATTGTGTGTTCCCAATTGTCATGAGGGGGCTCTTCAGGTTATTGATGGAAAAGTCAGATTAGTCAGTGAACTGATGTGTGACGGACTTGGAGCCTGTATAGGGCATTGCCCTGAAGGGGCGATTACCATCGAACAAAGGGAGGCAGAGCCTTACGATGAGGTCAAAGTGATGGAATATATGGTCGATAAAGGTTTTAATACTGTTGTGGCTCATTTGAAGCATCTGAAAGATCATAATGAGACCGGGTACCTGAAACAGGGGATGGGTTATCTGGTGGAGAACGACTCAAAGTTGAGTTTTAAGGTTCAGGATGTCAAAAATGCCGTTCATCAAGAGGCTCAGGCAGCGAAGGGCTCTGCCTGCGGGGGTGGTTGCCCTGGTTCGCAGACGGTAGTGTTTGATCCGGCCTCCCTGCGACCAGTTCAGGATGCCTCTACCGTTTCAGCGGGTTCACAACTCAGGCAATGGCCTGTTCAGTTGCACCTAATTAATCCTGGTGCTGCCTATTTTCAGGGATCGGACCTTCTTGTCGCGGCTGATTGTACAGCCTTCGCGTTGGGCGATTTTCATCAAAACTGGTTAAAAAACAAGTCTTTGGTTATCGCCTGCCCAAAACTTGACCAGGGGAAAGAAATCTATCTGCAGAAACTGATCCAGTTGATCGACAATTCAAAAATAAATACCATAACGGTTTTGGTTATGGAGGTGCCATGTTGCGGAGGATTACTCCACCTGGCTCAAATGGCAATGCAGCGAGCCGGGAGAAAAGTCCCGGTTAAAGCTGTTACTGTCTCCATCAAAGGAGAAATTCTCTCCGAAGAGTGGATGTAATAATTTAAAAGTCAATAAAAATACTGTTCATAGACACTAAGGACAGTATACTCGGATTTAAAAACAAAAAGTAAAATTTAGTCATTATGGAAATGTTTTGTTTTCAATGTCAGGAAGCCTCAAAAGGCACCGGATGTACGGTTAAGGGGGTTTGCGGTAAGACCGATGATGTGGCAAATCTTCAGGATTTACTGGTTTGGATAACCAAAGGGATCTCCATTTACACCACAACTGCCCGTAAACTATCAATCGAATGGGACGATGCAAACCGATTTGTCTTCGATTCGCTCTTCATGACCATCACCAATGCGAATTTTGATAAAAATAAGATTGAAGCACAAATTCGCAAAGGGATCAACTTGCGGAATGAATTGAAAAACAGGTTCCTGTCGGAAGGCGGAAAGCTTCCGGCTGAATTACATCCTTCGGCCACATGGGAGGCTGAAACGATTGAAGAGTATCTCGAAAAATCGACGAAGATTGGCATTCTGTCAACGGTTAACCCGGACATCAGGTCGCTTCGTGAGTTGATTACTTATGGAGTGAAGGGTATGGCCGCTTATGCAGAGCACGCCTTTAATCTTGGGTACAAAAACAACGAGATCTTTGCCTTTATGCAAAGAGCATTGGCTGCGACCACGGATGATTCATTAACCATCGACCAGTTAGTGGCCTTAACCCTTGAGACCGGCAAATATGGTGTTGATGTTATGGCGTTGCTGGATAAAGCCAATACCGAGAGCTATGGTAATCCTGAAATCACCGCTGTAAATATTGGGGTTCGCAACAATCCGGCTATCCTGGTAAGCGGACATGACCTGAAAGATCTCGAAGAGTTGTTGAAACAGACTGACGGTACCGGCGTTGATGTATATACTCACAGTGAGATGTTGCCTGCCCATTATTATCCGGCATTTAAGAAGTATACTCATTTTGTCGGCAATTACGGCAGCGCGTGGTGGCAACAAACCACAGAATTTGAGAGCTTCAATGGCCCTGTTTTGTTTACCACCAATTGTATCGTTCCTCCCAAAACATCCTATATCGATCGTATTTACACGACAGGAGCTTCCGGTTTTGAGGGTTGCACCCATATTGCCGACCGGAAAGACGGGAATCCGAAAGATTTTAGTGTGATCATCGAACATGCCAAACGATGTGCTCCTCCGGTTGAGATTGAAAAAGGGACTATCGTGGGTGGGTTTGCCCATAACCAGGTCTTGCAGTTGGCAGATAAAGTTGTGGATGCCGTTAAGAGTGGTGCGATCAGGAAATTTTTCGTGATGGCAGGCTGCGATGGCCGTATGAAGGACCGTAATTATTACACGGAGTTCGCTTCAAAACTTCCGCAGGACACTGTTATTTTGACGGCCGGATGTGCTAAATATCGTTATAATAAACTTCCGTTAGGTGATATTAACGGGATTCCGAGAGTATTGGATGCCGGACAATGTAACGATTCCTATTCGTTGGCTGTGATTGCATTAACCCTCAAGCAGGTGTTTAATCTTAATGATATTAATGAGTTGCCTATCGCCTATAATATTGCCTGGTACGAACAAAAAGCGGTGATCGTTTTGTTGGCTCTTCTTTACCTCGGGGTAAAAAATATCCATCTGGGACCAACTTTACCTGCCTTCCTTTCGCCGAATGTGGCGAGGGTATTGGTTGAAAACTTCGGTATCAGCGGTATTACAACGGTTGATGAAGATCTGAAAGTATTTCTTGCGTAAAATCTGTTAAGAAGCCGGAGCATGTCAAAAGCTGATATGTTCCGGTTTTTAAAACTTAAATCTGATCAATACAAATAACTTATTAACGAGTAAAATATGAACAATAATAAAGTTTTTCAGCTTGAGAATTATATCGACTATTCAGAGGGAGCCGTCGTGAGTAAAACTATTATAAAGAAGGAAACCGGGACCGTCACCCTCTTTGCCTTTGACAAGGGACAGGGCTTGAGCCCTCATGTTGCCCCGTTTGATGCAATGGTGCAGATTGTTGATGGGGAGTGTGTTTTCATGGTAGGCGAAGAGAAAAATCGCATGAAAAAGGGAGATGTTTTGATGCTTCCTACCGGAGAGGTTCATGCCGTTGAGTCATCTACAGCGTTTAAAATGCTTCTAACCATGATCAAATCCAATAAATAGCCGTTGGGGCCGGTAGTTCAAGTTATGGATATTTGTTTTTTTATCTTTGCAGTCCTGAAACTGAAAACTACAATAGGATGAAAAGGCTTGGAACATACTTTTTGCAGGGCTTATTGCTGATTGCCCCTTTGGTTATAACGGGATATATTGTTTTTAAGGCATTCCAGTTTGCCGATGGACTATTAAGCGATTATCTTGAGAAGTTTTTTGAAGTAAAAGCCCCGGGGATGGGAATTTTGTTGATCATCATTTTCCTGATTTTTTTAGGGATAATCGGGGAGACAATTGTTGCGCGACCTGTCAAAAAATTAATCAACCGAATACTCAATAAAGCGCCACTCGTTCGGTTAATCTATACCTCGATAAATGATCTCTTTTCTGCTTTTGTGGGAAAGGAAAAAAAATTCCACAGTCCCGTTTTGGTTCTTTTTAACGAAGAAAACGACCTGTGGAAAATGGGGTTCGTTACTCAGAACAATTTGGAAAATCTTGGATTGAGTAACAAAGTGGCTGTCTACTTCCCTCATTCTTATAATTTTTCCGGTGAACTCTATATTGTACCTGTTCATCGAATAAAACCACTGATGGTGCCACCTGCCGAAGCGATGAAGTTTGTCGTATCGGGCGGGGTCTCAGATCTTGAAGGAATATAAAGACTTAAATCATTAAGGGATATTACGGTCGCGAATCACACTTGGCACCCGATCATCTTTGATGTTCTGGTTTTGTTTCTTTCCCTTTCTGATTTTTTTGTGTTTTGCCTTTGCTTCTTCCGATTTACCCTTTGTTCCTTTGTGTTCAGCCTGAGCAGCTTCAGATTTTCCTTTCTCGCCTCTTTGCTCCGTCTTCGGTTTTGCCTTCCGCTTAGCCGGATTTTCCTGGGCTGATGCAGCTGATGCAAACAAGAAAGCTGCAACGATAAATAATGCTAATAACTTTTTCATATTTTCAACTTTAAATAATACGTTAATTCATTATCCTAAAAATAACGTTTTTTTTCCTTTAATTCAAACATAAGTAATTAATTTCGAATGTTGAAAATCTAAGGAAGATTGCTGTTGAAAAATCGACTTCAACCTGATCAGGGATGATAAATCTTTGTTAAAAAACATGGATATAGCTGCCAATTTAGCATTTTTAAAAATTTGGCCATAAATTTGATGTGAATAGGTAAAATTAAATAGTAAATAAAATGAGTGGTATCTGGATTATTTTCATCGTTTTTGCCATTATCAGTTGGTTGATAAGTAATCAATTAAAACGTCGGTTCGTTGAATACTCGAGTATCCCTACAGCAAATGGGATGTCGGGACGGGATGTGGCTGAAAAAATGTTGCGCGACAATAGGATACAGGGAGTGAGTATCGGATCAGTATCGGGTCAATTGACTGATCATTACGATCCCACGAAGAAGACGATAAATCTTAGTGAGGAAGTTTATTACGGGAAGAATGTGGCTGCCGCGGCGGTTGCCGCCCACGAATGTGGCCATGCAGTTCAGCATGCCCAGGCTTATCAGTGGCTGGGAATGCGTTCAAGTCTGGTGCCGGTGGTCAGTTTTAGTTCCAAATGGATGCAATGGGTGTTGTTGGCAGGAATCTTTATGGTAGAGAAATTTCCGGCAATCCTTTTGTTTGGTATCATTCTTTTTGCAACCACCACCTTGTTTAGTTTTATCACCCTTCCGGTAGAGATAAATGCCAGTAATCGGGCATTGGTTTGGCTGAGAAGCGCAGGAATTACCACCTATCAAACTCAGGAAAAAGCCGAAGATGCTTTGAGATGGGCTGGATATACCTATATTGTTGCTGCGCTTGGTTCGTTGGCTACATTGCTTTATTACATCATGATCTTCCTTGGAAGAAGAGATTAAGATTAAAAGGTCAGACTATTGAGAGAGGCTTTCTGAAAAGAGCGCCTCTTTTTTATTTGAAAATACGGGGGATCGGAAATCAGATGACTATAAATGCCAAATTGGCAATCTTTTATTCTGTAATGAAACAGCAATATATCTTCTACAGATGACCGAAGCAAAACAATGACAATCCGGATTAGGTGAGAATCCGATGCCGGAAATGATGGATTAAAAGAGATAAACGGATTATTCCCTGATAGGAATATCTCTTGATCGATTCAACTGAAATGTTGAATTCACACGGATAGTGCCGGATTGTTTTTTAATATATAATTCAGTGTTTTACTTATATATTATTTTTGTATTATCGAAATATTTTATAAATTAGCAGGTATTGACTTTGTATTATTTCAAATTAAAACCTGAAGCCATGATGAAAATATTTGATAAGAGCGGGATTTTGTTTATCCCACGTCCGAAGAAGAGTGACGAAGAGAAGGCAAAGAAAATAATCGTTGTAACAGATTGTTATTGTCCCCAAGGCCATAGTCTGATTTCATCAAGGGTTCGTTTCGGGAATTATAATGGCATATTTTTGAAGGTGAGGACCAGTAACGGGGATGGCTATATCGCGTTAAGCCCGGTCTTTGGCGATAAATCAAGAATCTCACTGGATGTGGATTTGCCTGAGGGTGAATTAATCGAAATATTGTGTCCGGAATGCAATGTTGGACTACCAGTTTATGGCAAATGTGAATGTGGCGGTGATCTTAAGGTGACCTTTACATTACCTGCGCCTGACTTCAATAATTGTGTCGGTTTTTGTAACCGGGTTGGTTGCCGTCATGCGGAAATAAAGAATGAAGGACAAATGTTGGCCATTACCGCTTCAAATTTATGACACTAAACTAAGCCGGATCGCAACCGGCAAACTCTCTATGCAATTTTGTGGTTTTAGACTGTTTGGTATTGTTGTAAATCAGGTGGTTGACGACTAATTCAGCGATGTCCTTTACCGGTTTTTCAGCATATTTGCCAATACTTTTCTTGCACAGAGGACAGGCTGTGGCTATGATATTTGCATCGTTATTGCATAAATAACTTGCAGTTTTCTTCTGAATAGCCTCCCGTTGGTCCTGTGCGATTGACAAATTTCCCAAACTGCCTCCGCAACATAACGATTTCTCCTTCTCCTCAGATAACGGGACCAGGTGAGCCACGCTATTAATCACGGCCCTTGGTTGGTTATAGATTCCCGCACCACGACCCAACTCGCAGGGATCATGGTAAACTACTTTGTCCAGACCAATGTCGACATGGATTAGTTTTTTTCCGATCAGCTCATAAATATACTCGCTGTGATGAACGACCCGAATATTTAGGTGATAATCTTCTTTAAAGCTTTTGTAACAAATAGGGCAAGAGGTGACCAGGATCTTCGCTCCGGATTGGAGAATCCGCTGACGGTTATTCTCGACAAGTTTCTCTGCCTCTTCAAATTTTCCGGCAAGCTTTAAAGGGCGACCACAACAAACGGAAGCATTCTCATCAAGGAAAAGATAATTAACCTTAGCGGTATCGAAGATTCGGACCATCGATTTTTTGATTGAGGGGGTGAGATGACTCATACACCCGGCAAAATAAATCACCTCTGCCTGATTGGCATGACTCCTGGTCTCTTTTGGTAAATACGAGAAACTACTGGCATTTAAAACAGTGTTCGTATGACGTTGGATTAAACGATGTTCCTTAAGAGAGATGCCGACCGGACAGACTGTCTCACATCGTCCGCACATCAGACAATTATCTGACAGGGCAGGAGTGAGTTTTCCTTCTCTTAGATTTCGCAGGAAATAGACCATTTGAGTTGATCTGTTTCCCCCCTGAGAATTCATCTGGCAAACATCGATACAGATTCCGCATCTTGAACAGGAATGAAGTTCAAAATCTGAAAATCCGGTATAGACTTTTTTGGTGTCGAAACCATAATGCCGCAAAAATATCAGGAGAATTTCAGTAGGAATGTGCATGTATCTGGAAAAAGGAAGTGCGGTCATAAACCCTCCGAGAGTAAACGAGTAAGCCCACCATAAGACATAGGATGCCTGTTTGGCGGGTAAAAAAGTCCCGAAAAGATCACCGAGTGGCTGAGTGAGAAAACTTCCGTTTCCTGTATAGGATGCCGTAGTGCTCTCTGCTAATAAGCGTAAAGGAAAGATCAGCCATAGAAATGTCAGGGCTAACCGGTCGCCGGTTGTGTGTTTCGTTGCCTGCTTAATTCCGGTAATCTTGGATCTGAAACGTTTAACAATGGCTAATAAGACCCCGGATAGAATGACCAACAACAGAAAGTCCATTATGAAATTAAAAACCATTAGTAACCCCGTTGGATGTGGTGCGGGTTCAAAGAATCTAAAAAATATGGGATAGTAGAATTCGTTTGCAAATTGACCGGTGTAATAAAAAGTCTCGATCTTTCCGATTACAATCAGCATAAACCAGCCAAAAGCAAGACTCATATGCATATATCCCAATAGCGGATTTATTTTGAAAATCTTACGGTGGATAAGGCATTCGAGGAAAACTTCCTTTACGGCATAAACGGATTTAATTGAAAAAAGAGAATGCAGGATGGTTTTGGAGGAATTATCACCTATACTTCTCATCCATTTAAAATACAAAAACAGTAGTGCGGCAATAAGAAAGCTAAAGCCAAGGCAAAACGGAAGCACGAATAGATTGAAATGTGTGATCATCATAACATTAATCGTTTCAGATTCTGAATAACATTTCTTGTATTGACATTACGCGGACAGACTAACTGGCATTTACCGCATAACATACATTTGGAAATTTCCGTGGCTAAACCGTTCGTTTCACCACGCTGAATCAGAAGATTGACTTTTCTTGGATTAAAGTTGGTGAATTGTGCGGCGGTACAGGTAGCAGTGCAGCTTCCACAACCGATACACCATAAAAATGATGGTTCAACTGTCTTTAATTTATCGGCCAGCGAAAAATCATTTTTATCAAAATCGATATGCCCCCCCTTTAATATTGAAAATCCCCAATCTATCATTTATTTATCCTTTTATTTCTTTTCTAGTTCCAAATAAGACAATAATCTTGAAGAAGCTGCCCTGGCATCAGTTAAGGTCTCCTGGATTGAGAGCGGTTCACGACAAGCGCCGGCAATAAAAATTCCGGGTAATTCCGTTTCCTGCGGGTGATAATGGGCGTTTTTTGCTGAAAGAAACCCCGAACTGTTTACAGTCAGATTTAACGAAGCCGCAAGCGTGGCCGTGGCAGGAGCAGGCTCTATGCCAATCAGAAGAACGACTAAGTCGAAATTCATTTTGATCGGGCGACCCGATAATGTGTCTTCAGCTTTAATCTGAAGTGTATCGTCGATGTTTTCAGCTATTTCTGATACCCGTCCACGGATGAATGTAACTCCATATGTTTGTTGTGCTTCGAGATAGAGCTCTTCAAACTTTTGGCCGTACATACGCATGTCCATATAAAAATTAAACACCTGAAAATTGGGATATAGTTGTTTAATTTCGATGGCCTGTTTCACGCCGGTGATGCAGCAAACTTTTGAACAATGGATGTTACCGCATTTCTTATCTCTTGAACCTACGCAGTGAATAAAGCCAACCCTTGCATTTTTCTTTCCTTTCAGGGCAGGTATTTCTTTCCCTGAGGAAAGGTTCTCTTCCAATTCTGCAGAGGTCATCACATGTTTATAGATGCCGTACCCATATTCTTCTTTTCTTTCAGCATTAAAAAGGTTAAAACCGGAGGAGATTAATACAGCATCAGCATCTAAAGTTTTGTTGTCAGAGAGCCTGATCCGATAAGTCCCGTTGTTTTTTTCCAGGGATTTGGCCTCTGTGTTGGTGCGGATTTCAATATTGGTTGATTCCACTTCTCTGTTGAGATGGTTCAATACATTTGCAGCAGGAGATAAATCGGGAAAGAGATTATGCCATTTATTCAGCTTTCCGCCTATTTGATTCTCTTTTTCCAGTAAGATAACCTGATGTTCGGAGTGCCCCAAATAAGATGCAGCTTCCAACCCGGCTGGACCACCTCCAATAATTACTATATTTTTTCTGTGGCTCATACGATTAAGAAATGAGGTTTTTGTGGTTCGCCTAGATCCTGACCTTTAGCTCCCTTGAATTTTTCACTTTTATTGTAAGAGATCCCTAATTTGTCCAATAACGGATCAACTGAGATTTGATGCATTTGTAACCCAAGATCCCAGGGCGAATAACCCAGGAGGAGACCAGCCATCTCTTCATATGTCAAGACTGGAATACCCATCCCGTTGTTGTCATAGGTGACCCCTTCCATTTCAGCAATAGTATATTGCCAACGATCAAGGAACATAGCGCATCCCGGGCAATTGGCAACGATAAAATCTGGTTTATAGGGTTGCATCGACTCAAATTTCTTTTTGGAATTGGATAATGAATATCCCCGGTTGGCTTTAACTAAATATTGCCGGAATCCAAAACCGCAGCAATGACGGCGTTCGGGATAATCAATAACATTACCTCCCCAGGATTCGATCATCCCTGATAATACTGCCGGGAATTCAGCCCCGCCAACACCGCTTGTCGGAAACATCTTGGCATAATGACAACCAATATGTTCAACGACTTTTAAGGGTTCCCCTGTTTTAGTATTGACCAGCCTGTATTTGGATAAATCAGCGATATTATTTTTAAACTTAAAAATGACATCAGAGGTGTGGGCTAAATTTTCAGGTACCTTAAATTCCCTGCGCGTAGCTTTCCATAAATAGTCGCGTGTCTTTTCTTCTGTTTCGGGGAAGTGTTTCCATGTATCAAGGATCTCGGTATAGATTCCGAAAGAGGTGACGCAGGAAGGGACAAAATTTTTATATCCGGCTTCAGTCATTAAGGAAAAATGCCTCGCAACCACTGTCATTATGGTTTCAAACGGAACAATGTCCGAGTGATATCCAATCCCTGTACAGGTTGTCTGACGAGCATCTTCAAAAACATCTTTAGACAGATCGTTTCGTAGTATTTTCAAAAAAGCAGTCTCCGATCCGGGGAAAAATGTTTGCCGAATACAACTCCTTACATAGAAATAATGGTCATCAGCAATTTCTTTCTGGTAATCGGCCCAAATCCTTTTTTTACCTGACTCTTTCACAGTTAACACTTTATGATTATACTATTTGTGATTGTGGTTGCCGCTGTTTTCGGAATAAGTTGCAGCAAAATATTCGTTGTCGCTGCCATTCTGAGAGGCATCCAAGTTCATCTCAGCCGCTTTATGCTGAGAGTAACTTTCAATTGTTTCCAGCATTTCTATCCCGCCGGTCACCTCGAATATTTTATTTAATTCATCCATCACTTCGGGGGCAATGGTTCTCAGACCTCCGGCGCCAGGTTGTTTATAATTGGCGCCTGTTTTTTCCATAACCTCTGGTAGATTATTACATACCCATTCCCATACAGGACCCTGTTCAGGATGATTTTGCGGAGTGACTACATCGGGATGGACGCAATAGCCTGTCGAAAGGATACTTTGACCAACGACACGTTTAATGGCAAACTGTTGACGTCCTTTCTCTGAATCCGTAAAATAACCTAACTGTTGAGAAAGTTTACGAAGAGCCATTATAACAAATCCCGGAGTATTACCGCGCGGACAGCGCGTTTTACAGGACAAACATTCCCCGCAATACCAGATCGTATCGCTGCGAAGAAGCGCCTCGATCAGCTCATCATCACCACTTTGCACGGTATCACAAATAATCCGGGGATCATACTGATAGAACTCGGCAGCAGGACAAATTGCCGTGCAAACCCCGCAATTCATGCAAGCCTTTAGCCCTTCGATAAATCGAATATCTTTATTTAGCTGATCTAATAACTTACCCATTATTCAACAATAGTTTACTAATGCAGAATCAACAATTTTTCAATTAGTAAAACTATTCATTGAATTGTTCGATAAAAACAGTATTTATCTCATTTCTACATGGGTATTAATACTTATATTTAGTTGGAATCAGGATATGTTTAGGGTACAATAAACTGATTTTTAATAGCGTAAATCACTAGTCCGGCTGTATTTCTACAGTTGGATTTTGTGAGAATATTAGCCCTGTGCTTTTCAACGGTTCTTTTGCTGATAAAAAGACGATCGCCAATCTCCTGATTGGAAAGTCCTTCGCAGATTAATAACAGGATCTCAATTTCACGTTCAGAAAATTCGCAACCAATCTCTTTTTGCTCTTTTGCAAATTTCAGGTTCTTCAGTAGGTTTTGCATTAATTCCTGTGAGAAGTAGGAGCCGCCATTGATGATGACTTCTATCGCCGTCTTTACTTCCTGCAAATCCGTATTTTTAAGAAGAAAACCTTTTGCTCCCGCTTCTATCATTTGATCATAATATTCTTCATCCCCGTACATGGACAAGGTAATTATTTTCAGATCGGGATCTAAGGTGGTGGCAATTTTTGCAGCTTCAATTCCATTAATTTCAGGCATTTCGATATCGAGAAAGACAATATCATAATGCTCTTTCTTAACAAGTTCCAGAAACTCACGTCCATTGGAAGCTTCTCCCGCAACTTCATAATCCGGGATAGTGGCCAGCAACATCTTTAATCCGTTCCTGAATAAGGTATGGTCATCGACCAATAATATTTTCATTACTATATCTTGTTAGTATATAATGGGATAGAGAACTTGGCCGTGGTACCTTCTCCAATTTCCGAAGAAATATCAAAATGACCATTCAGGGAATTGATGCGGCTAACCATATTTGAATAGCCCATTCCCGATTGATTAATCACCTGTAACTCATCCGGGTTAAAACCTATTCCATCGTCATGATAAAAGCAAAAGATCCGTTCTTCAGCCATTTTTAACACAATATCGATCGACTTTGCCTGGGCATGCTTGATGGTGTTGTTAATTAACTCGCACAGGACCCGGTAAAGGACTACTTCGATATTATTGTCAAATCTTTGATTGGAAAGGTTGCTTGAGAAATTAATTCGAATGGTGTCGGAAAGATTGATTTTGTTGATAAAATTACGCATGGCCTTAGTCAGCCCGAAATTATTAAGGATGTGGGGGCTCAAATTGTTGGATATTTCTCTTATGCTTTTAATTGCCTCATCAATAGCTACATCGGTATTGCGAAGGATCTTTTTTACTGAATCATCTTTTTCTATTCGCGAGACAGTGGAGACCGACATTTTGACTGTGGAGAGAATTGGGCCCAATCCATCGTGTAAATCCTTGGCAAAACGTTTTCTTTCGGTTTCTTCAGCTTGTATTATGCCATTCAGGAAGGCTTTTTCCATATCTCGTTTCTCCTCTTCAACCTTTTTCATGTACTTAAAAATCTTTTGAATCCAGAAGACTCCGGCTGCGAAAAAGAAGGAAACAGTTACTCCCAGCCAAACAAAAATTTCGCGGAAAGTTTGTGGCTGATAATCAGAGATTGTGGGTAAAAATTCAACAAAACACCTGACTGCCATTATGATAAAACCAAGACTTATCAGAATCCAGGAAACGTTGTATTTGGTTACACGCGTCAGTTTGATCGAAATTCCCGCGGCAAATATCTGCAGGAGCATTGCCAGTACTAATGCAAATTGAAGAAGCATAAATTCAATTTGGATGATGATTATTAAAACAAAATTAAGATAATAGTCTGATGATAGAACTGAAAATAATTAATTTTTCAGAATGGATAGTGTTAAATTGTAGCACTTATAAAACAGACTGTCTGTTACATCTGTTATATAAACAAATGGTTTGTTTATACGAGCCATGATTTCTCGATCCAGCCACCTCCTGCTACCCGATCGTCCAGATAAAAAGTGGCTGTCTGTCCACTTGCTTCACAGTGGACCGGCTCGGCCAAAGAAACGATCAGTTGATCCTTGTCTATAATCTTTACCACCCCTGGAGTAGCTTGTTTCCGGTAACGTATTCTAACAATATATTCCGGAAACTCACAACCGGCCTTTTTTGAAAAATGATACCCGGTCACTAATATCCGGTTAATCAATAAGTGATCACGCGGGCCAAGAACCACGGCATTCGTTTCCGGATCAATGCCTGTCACGTAAAGTTGCCTGTTCTGATTTATTCCTAAACCTCGTCTTTGCCCAATGGTAAAATAGGGATACCCAGGATGTGAACCTATTACCTGACCATTCTCATCATAGTAATTACCTTTTCCTATAACCATATTTCTGGCTTCAAGTTCTTTTTTCAAAAAGGGACGGTAATCTTTTGGCAAGAAGCATATTCCCATACTGTCACTTGTCCTGGCAACCTCAGTAAAATTCCTATCCTCCGCGAGACGGCGAACATCATTTTTCAGATAGTTGCCCAGAGGGAAAATGGTCCGACAGAGCAGAGCCTGGGGGATGCCCCAGAGAAAGAAAGATTGATCTTTGTCTGGATCGACACCTTGGGCGATATAAAATATTCCGTCATGCTGTTTGATTTGAACATAATGACCTGTAGCAATATAAAAGCATTCAAATTTTTCGGCCTGTTCGAATAAGATAGGCCATTTAATCAGGTTATTGCATCGAACACATGGATGAGGGGTTCGTCCATGAAGGTACTCATCAACAAAATAATTGATTATCTGTTCTTTAAATAATGGCCGAACATCAAACGAATGATGGGTGATATTTAGCTTGCGGGCTAATTCGCGAGCTTTTTGGAGATAGGGAGGATCGATCTCGTTTCCCGACATTACAAAAGTAATTCCGACGACCTCATACCCCTGTTCTTTTAATAATATGGCAGATACTGAACTATCAGTGCCGCCGCTCATGGCCAAAAGAACTTTATTATTCATGACCAATGATTAATGCTTTCCTGGCAGATTTACCATTGGGGCTCGCATGAATTCTTTCGTACGGTCGAAAATGAATCGGTAAGTCACATGAGTCTTGTAAATCTCACCTCCGATAAACCCGGCCACTTTCATCATGACCGGATTAAAGTCTCCAATCCAGTTTAATTCCAATGATTTGTACGGGAATCGGGGTTTTACAACTTCTTCCTCAAATCGGATAACCATAGCTCCTTCAATACCTTTCCCTTGATATTCAGGAATAACTCCGAAAATGCGGCCAATTACCCGGTCCACACTATGAGTGACTTTTAAATGCCACATAAAACACAGCTTAGACCAAATATTCCATCTCCCTTTGAATTTTCTGGTAATCTGTCCAATATCAGGCATCATGATAAAAAATGCGATGGGTTCGTCTTTATGATAGCCATAAATGACCAGCCTTTCGTCCAGGATGGTTTCCATCTCCTTCAATAAATTGAGCGCTTCGGAATCAGAAATCTCTTTGATTCCGGAAAAACTATCCCAGGCTTTATTGTAAATGATCTTGAAATCGCTGGCATAACGCTTATTGCCTTTCTCGATTAAACGAAATTCGTAATCAGGATTTTTCAATATCCGTTCTGCTGTTCGGCGAACAACCGGATGCAGTTGCCCTCCTCCTTCCAATTCTCGTCGGTAAGTATATTGATTGAAGTAGTTTTTAAATCCGTAATTCTCATATAACTCCTGATAATAAGAATAATTAAAGGGCATATTGTAGACGGGTTCATGGAATCCATCTACCAGACAGCCCCAAAAAGAGTCACGCATGCCTGGATTGGTAGGTCCATCCATAGCCTCCATTCCATTCAATTTTAACCATTCTTTTGCCGTGTCAAAAAGGATGTTCGCGGCTTGCTGATCATTAATGCAATCGAAAAAGCCTATACCTCCGGTTGGCTGTTCATGGCTTTGAGCTGATTCTTTAGAGAAAAATGCGGCAATACGGCCTACTGTAATTTCTTGTTGTCCCAACAATATCCAGCGGGTAATGGCACCATTTGCCAGGTGCTTGTTCCTTACACGATCAAATATTGCTTCAACTTCAGCCGTAATCGGTTGAAACCAATTTTTTTCGTTTTGATAAAGCGAGACGGGAAAATCATTGAATTTTGTAATCGTCTGACGGTCGTTTACCTGAATTATTTTAAACTTATCTGTATGATGCATTCCAAATTATCTGTTTACAGGTTCTCTTCAAGCAAGCCAAATTTAGAAAAAAAGAATTTATAAAATTTTCGATTTGAGTTTTTGGCCATTATTAAAGACAAAATCCCCAAGTTTTTAACTATTTTCGTTCATCGTTTCTTAAGAACAAACTAAAATAGAACAATGAGTAAAAGAATCATAATTTCCATAATTGTTGTGATAACCTTATCCGTTATTGGAGCATCTCAATATCCTAAGCTTTATATAGCTACCGGATACGGGGCGAAATGTCTCGCTTCCGGAATATTTGTTGCAGGTCGTGATGCACAGTCCGTCCAAGATCTTGATTTAAACTATTCAATCGTAAAATATACCAAAAGCACCATTGATTATCAAAATAAATCCGTTACGACCTCTTTTTTTGGTTTGGCCGGACAAACTGCTGTTTATCGGGAGGGATATGGTTGCTGTTTGGTTGGTGAGCAGCAAATAGGAGATCTTCAGAAAAACAGCGTTCAACTTCCTGCCCCTGTTCCTGGCATCTGGAACCGCCCTTGGCCGGAAGGTGACCGGATGAAAGATACCGTTTTCCCGGAGATCGATCAAAAACAGTTGAATTCCTCGATCAATCTTGCTTTCGATCTGCCGGGAAATAAATCAAAACAAACAGCCGCTGTTGTTGTTGTCTATGATGGGGTAATCGTAGGCGAGAAGTACTGGACAGAACGTGATATTACCGCCAACACCAAACTTTGGGGTTGGTCGATGAACAAAAGTATAGTCAATGCAATGGTTGGGATTCTGGTAAAACAGGGGAAGCTGAATGTAAATTCACTTGCACCTGTCCCTGAATGGTTAAACGACAAACGACGCGATATTACCTTGAATAACCTGATGCAGATGAGCAGTGGATTGAAATGGGATGAGAATTATGGGGATGTATCGGATGCAACCAAAATGCTCTATCGTGAAAGCAATACTTTTCAAACTGCGATTTCTGCGCCCTATGGCAAGAAGCCTGGAACAGATTGGAAATACTCCTCCGGAACCTCAAATATTCTTTCGGGGATTGTACGATCAACCATTAAGATTGACCAGCAGTATCATCTTTTCCCTTACCAATACCTGTTTCAAAAGATTGGGATGAACAGTTTCCTGTTTGAAACAGATGCTTCCGGAAATTTTGTCGGATCCTCTTACGGATATGGCACGGCACGTGATTGGGCACGTTTTGGCCTGCTTTATTATTACGATGGGGTCTGGAAAGGGGATACAATCTTACCGAAAGGTTGGGTGGACTATTCACGAACAATTGCCCCATCATCTGAAGGTAAGTATGGAGCTCAGTTTTGGCTTAATCAATCTTCCGGATTGCCCGATGCACCCAAAGATATGTTTTCCTGCCAGGGACACAGAGGGCAAAGGATTTTTATTATTCCTTCACGAAAATTGGTTGTCGTCCGGTTAGGCTTTTCGGAAGAATCATTCGATCATAATGGTTTCCTGAAAAATATTCTATCGGCGATAAAGAATTAAATTTATAGAGTTCAAGGTGGTTTGATCCGATTAATGAAGGGTTAATTTTTTACGTCAAAATAATCATAACTCGTCATACTAAAAATAGAGATGAATAGAAACATTGTTTTTCCTGCTGAATGGTATCCTCAAAGCGGAGTAATGTTAACGTGGCCTCACGAAAAGAGTGATTGGTTTTATATGCTTGAAGAGGTAGAAGGATGTTTTCTCGAAATTGCCGCGGAAATATCCAAAAGGGAAAAGTTACTGATCGTTTGTCCTGATAAGAAGAAATTACTTCCCAGACTGATCAATTGCCGATCAGAAAATTTAATCCTGGAAGAAATACCTGCCAACGATACCTGGGCACGTGATCATGGTGCCATTACAGTTTTTATGGATGGACAACCGGTGCTTTATGATTTCTGCTTCAACGGGTGGGGAATGAAATTTGCGGCCAATCTGGATAACCAAATTACCCGGGAACTATATAAGAGAAAGATATTTAGACCTGAAGTTTCGTACGATAATAAACTCGGTTTTGTTTTTGAAGGAGGGAGTATCGAATCGGACGGGAATGGAACACTAATGACCACCAAAGATTGTCTGCTTTCACCAAACAGAAACGATCACCTTTCAGAAAAGGAGATTGAATTCTATCTGAAAGAAACTTTTGGGGCAAAACAAGTCCTTTGGCTTAGTTCGGGATACCTTGCCGGCGACGATACCGACAGTCATATCGACACGTTAGCCAGATTATGTGATGAGAATACTATTGCTTATGTCCGGTGTGAGGACCCTTCGGATGAGCATTATCAGGCTTTAATGATTATGGAGGAGGAATTGAGATCGTTTAAGACGATAACCGGTGATCCCTATCGGTTAATACCTCTCCCAATGGCCGATCCCGTATATGAAGAGGGTTGCCGTATTCCTGCCACGTATGCAAACTTTCTGATTTTGAATGATGCGGTGTTGCTCCCTACCTATAATTCTATAAAAGACCAATTGGCTGTTGATCAGTTAAAAGCCGCATTCCCTGATAGGGATATCATCAGTATAAATTGCCTCCCTCTCATCAAACAGCATGGTTCTCTCCATTGTGTGACGATGCAGTTCCCTGATGGGATTCTTAGTTGAGCATTGTCCGGTAATATAAGCAGTCAGGAAAGAGTCCAACAAAAAATCGTCATACATATCCATCTTAATCTTATTCTTTGGAATAATTGGTTCTGGAATGATCTCTGAATTGGAACAATAAAAAAAGGGTGTCGAGCGACACCCTTTTTAACCTAACCTAACTAACCTAAATCCTATGAAAAAACCTGCTTTTCAGCAATGATACAAAGATACGATCAACTTGCCTAAATGTAGCTTAACCAATGTTAAATAAAGTTAAAACTCGAAGTTGTTTTAAAAAAACAACTTTTTGCTCTTGACTTTGTTGCTTAACTTTTGTATTAAACAATGCATTTTTTATTAATTTTCTCCTCGTTGAGCAAATAGTCCGGTTAAAATCATCTTGAGCAGGAATTCTGAAATAAATATTTAATAATAATTTATTCAGGAACCTCCACTGCTTTTTCGTCGCTTTGCCACAGACCATGTTTGGTACAAAAAGCATGAGCCATTAATTTAAGATTTCTGGTGGGAACGATATAAAAATCCACCTCTGTCTGTCCTGGCGCATTACCCAATGTACCGGCTTGAAAGGAAGTCTGGGCTAACATCCGCTCCCCATCCCATAGTTGTATCCAGCTGATGTAGTGATCAAAATCATCCGGATGTTTGTATTCATCACCAACTTTAACTTTCACCTTAAATTTTTCTCCCTTACTGGCCTTGTCATCGCAATATACAAATGCCGAATGCCGATCGATATAGTCGCGTTTGGCTTCACGTTCGATCTGAGAGATGTCTTCGTAACGATTGATTTTCATGTTGTTGTATTTAATAAGTCAGAAAATGAAATATATTGTCAAATTAATTGTTCGATAAATAATTTGCAACCCCCTCGGCTGAAGCTTTCATCGCTTCTTTACCTTCCTGCCAGTTGGCCGGGCATACTTCACCATATTCTTCAAAATGACGTAATGCATCGACCATTCTTATGGCTTCATCAACACTGCGTCCCAACGGAAGATCATTGACCAATTGGTGCCTGACAATTCCTTTCTTGTCAATCAGAAACAATCCGCGATAAGCTACCGGAGCCCCGTTGAAAAGAGCTTTACCCTCTTCGTCAACATCGTATTCTCCTGCTAAAACTCCATAGTTTTCAGAAATGGTCTTGGAGATATCGGCTACTAATGGAAATTTAACACCTTCGATGCCCCCTTTCTTTTTCTCTGTGTTTAACCATGCCCAATGGGAGTATTCCGAATCCACAGAACAACCGACAACCGCCACATCGCGTTTTTCAAACTCCCCCAGCTTATTTTGAAATGCAATTATCTCTGTCGGACAAACAAATGTAAAATCAAGGGGATAAAAAAAGAACAGAACATATTTCTTGCCAATATACTGATCAAGAGAGAAATCATTTGCAAAATCATTCCCGTTTATTACCGCTGTAGCCTTAAAAGAAGGTGCTTTTTTCCCAACTAATGTACTCATATTTAAATAATTTTAGTTAAAATGTAATGATTACAATAATACTGTTTTATTTTGAAAAATATAGATCCGTATAGGTCTTTTAATAAAAATTTAATTTATTAGTTAATATTCTCCAATGGTTTATGGGAAATAACAATCCATGATGATCAATTGTTCAAATAAAAATATACTATATTTGTAACGAATTCAGAAAGTTGTGATGGAAGAGCAGCAAATAAAAACCTATTTGGAAAAAAGTGGTATCCGGCCTTTACAGAAACGGTTAAAAATTATGCAGTATCTCGTTTCAAAGCGCAATCATCCTACAGTCGATATGATTTATTCCGATTTGATTCATGAGATGAAAGGGCTTTCAAAGACTACGGTTTACAATGTATTGAATCTTTTTGTCCAGGAGGGCGTAGCCTTAGCCTTGAATGTGGAGAATAATGAGGTGCGTTATGATGCCGATACTTCTGTACACGGGCATTTTAAATGCAAGATATGTGGAAGTATTATCGATTTTAGGTTGAAAAAGGAAGATCTGCCTTCCCCTTCTCTTGATGGTTTCCGGTTAGATGAACATCATTATTATATAAAGGGCGTTTGTGCTTTCTGCATTGAAAAAATGGATGCCTGAAAATAAAAAAACGGTCAACTGACCGTTTTTTTATTTATTAAAGGTTAACTTATTCTTCAATCGGGTCCAGATCTTCATCCTCATCCTCATTCTCATCTTCCGGGGTTTCTTCTTCAATGTCCTCATCCTCGAATTTGTAATTATCATTATTCCCTATGGCTTCTTCAAAGGAGCTGGCAATAGGGGAGAGGTTTTCTGGCATTTTCTGTGAATCAGAAAAATATGGAAATACATCCATTATGGAACTTTCAGTGATTCCGGTAATCTCGAAATCAGCCATCATCCCTTTCATCGCCTCGATAATCTGATCGTAAGCTTCCTTAATCGTATTGGAAAATACGAGGACAAACTGGCCGATTCTTTTTTCCTTTCCACTCTCTTCGTCGACTGTGATAAAGGTGACCTTCGCTTTAAACCAACGGTCGCCGGTTTCTGAAGGAATGATCTCAGAAACATTGGTCTTGGAAATCTTGCTGACGGTAAACTCGCCGCTGACCATGGTCTGGAGCTCCTTATATATCCGACTTTCAGCTTCAGTAAATGAAACAGCATCGAGGAGGTAGGTCTCGCTGGCCTTTTTCTCCCTGCCGTTTTCATCCATTTTAGTATATTTTGCAGTACATTCAAACCAAGTGTTCATAATCTTTAATTTTGAAGCAAATGTAACTTTTTCAGTTGAATGTCCGCTCAAATATTGTAAATCCTTGTCCGATTTTTGACGGATAACTGCCCGTAAAAAAGAACGCTATTCTGTTGGTATGGTTCTGTCAAAATGATGCTATACTTTAATCTATTCCTTGTAATTCAATTCTTTATCTGGGAAAATGAAGATGTATGGATAAACATTGTTACCAGACCTGAAGTCAGTTGGTTAAGATGAATTTCAATCCGGCCATCCTCGGACTTTTTGTACTGTTTCTGTACTGTTTCTGTACTTGTTCTATACTATAATGGTACAGAAAGAGTTTATTAATAGTATTGAAATAGTTCTTAAAACAATATTCAATTTTGGCACGAATTAAATCAGGAGGGGCCGATACCAATTCGGGAATGGTGGGGCTCGTAGTTTTTGTTCAGCGTGGGAATATACCTCAGCATGTTTCCTGGAAGAATTGTTTGTATAAAAGGATTTTCCATTGAACCAGTGGGGTGATATAATTCTTAACTACTGAACGGCTAAAAAAGAAAGGAGTTACTCCTGAAGGTATAGCTTTGCTGATTTTCAAACAAGTCATCAATTTAATTGGCGTTGTAAGTATAACAGGTTTGGTCGCCGTTGATGGCCCAATTGCGAAGGAGTGTGATCCTGAAAATGGCAAATACAAAAAAGGCATTCTACGTTGTGGCAACGTTGGTAAGAATACTCCTGATCAGCCTCCTTGATGTTTTTGAGTTGCAGTGTAGTACCAAAAGAGACTGTTTAAATCAAGATTGGGGCACAATTTTTAAGACCAGTTAAGCTATTCAACCTAAGGAAGTCTCTTTTATAAAATAAGGAAATAGGGAGAATGGCTCAATTTATTTTGTTATGGTCGGGCAATTTTCCCTGAAAATATTTTCTTAAACTTATCCAGTTTCGGGGTAATCACCATTCGGCAATATGCCTGATTTTTATTCAGAAAATAGTAATTCTGATGATATTTTTCGGCCGGATAGAACTTTTCAAATTTGGCGATCTCCGTAACGATGGGGCGATCCCAAATCTTTTGTGTATTAAGTTTGTTTTTATAGAGGAGCGCCAGTTCTTTTTGTTCTTCGTCATGATAGAAGATCACCGAACGGTATTGGGGGCCAATATCTGCCCCCTGTCGATTTAAGGTCGTCGGATCATGGGTCATCCAAAATACTTCCAGTAGTTCGGTATAATTGATTTGATTGGGATCGTAGGTTATTCTGATGCACTCGGCATGGCCGGTATTGCCCTCACAAACCTCCTGATAGGTGGGATTTTTGACATGACCTCCCGAATAACCTGAGGTAACTTCGCAGACTCCCTTTAATTGTTTGAATATAGCCTCCGTGCACCAAAAACATCCGCCGCCAAAAGTAGCGGTCGTTAAGGTTGAATCGCGCTCTTGCTCTGTCTTATTTTGAAAATTCATCATAGATAAAGACTCAGGATATGAAATAATAAACCAGGATAACAATAGAAGTGTTTTACTCATTTCCGTATAAACTCATTCATTGAATTTCTTTTATTTAAACGATATCCCATCGGATTTGTTTCCTTGAATGACCACAGTTTTTTCTGTTAGGAAGATTGAATAGTTTAGTATCCTTATGGGAAAACTACTGTTTATAACAATTCGTTGGCAGGGGTGGGGAGGAGGTTATACTCCCAATTAGTGAATGGAATAATTACCGTCAGTCACTATTGCCAAAACATCCGTTACACCGGTTAAATCAAGCTGATATCAATGTTTCAACAAGGGAATCAGCTTGTTTTTACCGATTAAATGACGTAATTTTAATAAGAACAAAACAGAGGAGGACCTCTTATAGTTGGAGGTATGGACTATGTGCCGTTGTTTTCGGCGAATGATCGCATTATTATCCGGTTGCATTCTATTCGAAACGCTGAAAAGTCCCTTATTATGATTGAAACAAGCAGTGGAATCAATGAGCAGGAAATCTCGCTCGTTGCCCATAAAGTTTTGGAGAGTTTTATTCGCGACAAATACTTGTTTGCAAATTACTCTTTACAGTATGATGACCAGTTTATCGCCGATTTTCAATCCAGGATTCAGGAGATGGAAAATCTTGATCCAATTGAACGGTTGAATGATGAGGTTGATTCCAGAAGACAGAAAATCAACAACTACATCAGTCATTACCGGCCTATTCTGAATATTACAGAAGCAATGATCCATAAGTCAATAGACGAAAATGGATTAAAGGCCGATGCTTCTGAGTTCTATATTAATGAGTTGAGAGAATGTTTGCGAAAACGAAAGGTATGGGAAACACTTCGTTTTACACGGTTGCTCAATAAGAAGATTGAATTTTATATGGATCAATTGTCAGGGAAAGAAGTATTTCACCGAATCCTTGACGATCTGCGTCTGTTCTCTGAGAATCTTCGCAGAGCGGAACTCGAATATGCAGAAGCCGTTCATAAGCGTGATATGATTGAAATTGAACATGCGCAAGCTAACGAAGAATTAAAAAATATTCTGGATTCAATCTACGACTCATCGACCAAAATATTTGCAGTGAATGATAAGATGAAACTGAATGATTACACAATCGGGAAGATTATGACCGGTGAACAGCATAAAAAGATGCTTCCGCATTAGACTCCAGGTTTTTCCCTCTGTAAAAGCTTTCGGTTATGCGATCACGCCATATAAATCAAAATCTTCCGATGAGGTTATTTTAACCCTGTAGAATTTGCCCGGAATTAGGTCATCCGTATTTATTAATACCTCTCCATCCACCTCCGGAGAGTCATATTCGGTACGTCCGATAAAATAATCTCCTTCTTTACGGTCAATTACTACTTTGAGAATAGTCCCGACTTTCTCGGTATTGATTTCTGCTGATATTTCCTGCTGGATGGCCATGATTTCATTGGCCCTGGCTTGTTTTATCTCTTCCGGGACATTATCTTCATAGTTTTCTCCGGCATAAGTATCCTCTTCATGCGAATAGGGAAATACCCCTAATCGTTCGAAACGCATGGTTTTAACAAACTCTTTCAACTCTTCAAAATCCGCATCGGTCTCTCCAGGATGGCCTACCAGTAGGGTAGTACGAAGATGGATTCCGGGAACTTCTTCCCTTATTCGTTGTATTAGGGCTACGGTTTCTGCCTTGGTGATATTGCGCCTCATCTTTTTCAAAACATTATCGCTGCAATGCTGTAAGGCAATGTCGAGGTACTTAGCCACATTTTCCTTCTCTTTCATCACCGTCAGTACCTCGAACGGGAAGTTGGCCGGATAGGCATAATGGAGTTTGATCCACTCAATTCCGGGCAGATCAGCTAACTGTCGTGTTAATTCTGCTAACTTCGGTTCTTTATACAGATCCAACCCATAAAAAGAGAGATCTTGAGCGATGATCAATAACTCCTTTACCCCCTTTTTTGTCAGTGATTCAGCCTCTTTTACCAGTTCCTCCATCGGGATGGAAATATGTTTCCCGGTCATTCGTGGAATGGCGCAATAGGAACAGGTGCGGTTGCAGCCTTCTGATATTTTCAAATAGGCATAATGAGAAGGCGTGGTAAGGTAACGTTCATGCGAAAGGCTCATCTTATACTCCGCTTTCAGGTCCTCTACCATTTTTTTGACCTGGAATTTGCCATAGAAGCCATCTACCTCAGGAATCTCCTTTAAAAGCTCTTCCTTGTATCGTTCAGTCAAGCACCCAAAAACAAATATCTTATCAATCAAACCTTTGTTCTTGGCGTCGACATATTCCAATATCGTATCAACCGATTCTTCTTTGGCATCAAGAATAAAACCGCAGGTATTGATGGCAACAATCCGGGCATCCGAATCATCCGAGTCATGACTCACCTGGTATCCGTTCGCTTTCATTTGAGAAAGAAACAGCTCTGAGTCCACCAGGTTTTTCGAACACCCCAACGTTACTACATTAATTTTCTTAGCCATCGTCACTTATTACAAATTACAAAATTAACAGAAAAACAGAAAAGGATGCTCAAAGCACCCCTTATATTATAAAATGATTCGGAATTTTCAGTTAACTGAAGAGTGAATCCACAAATTCGTTTTTTTGAAAAATCTGCAGATCGTCTAATCCTTCTCCGACACCGATATACTTAACCGGGATCTTAAACTGGTCGGAGATCCCGATCACAACCCCTCCTTTTGCCGTTCCGTCGAGTTTGGTCAGGGCCATCGCGGTAACTTCAGTAGCCAGGGTAAATTGGTTCGCCTGTTCGAATGCATTTTGTCCGGTTGAACCGTCCAGAACAAGCAACACTTCGTCGGGAGCATCCGGGAAAACCTTCTGCATCACTTTCTTAATCTTCGAGAGCTCGTTCATCAGGTTGATCTTGTTGTGCAAACGACCAGCCGTGTCAATTATCACCACGTCAGCTCCTGAAGCTTTGGCCGATTGCAGGGTATCATAGGCTACGGAAGCGGGATCAGCACCCATGCTCTGTTTAACAATGGGTACTCCCACCCGGTCGGCCCAGATCTGAAGCTGATCGATGGCTGCGGCACGGAAAGTATCGGCAGCTCCCAAGACAACTTTTTTCCCGGCAGCCTTAAACTGATGGGCCAGTTTTCCAATCGTGGTGGTCTTCCCAACGCCATTCACCCCAACGACCATAATCACGTATGGATTGCCGGTTTGGGGTAGATCAAAATCAGCCACTTCTCCCGAATTGTTTTCGGACAATAGCGCGGAAATCTCACTCTTCAGAATATTATTAAGCTCCGATGTCCCGAGATATTTATCCTGGGAAACCCGTTTTTCGATACGTTCGATAATTTTCAGCGTTGTTTTTACACCAACATCCGAGGAGATCAGCACCTCTTCAAGATTGTCGAGGACCTCATCATCGACCTTTGTCTTTCCGACAATAGCCCTGGAGAGCTTCTTGAAAACACTTTCCTTGGTCTTCTCCAGCCCTTTGTCGAGGCTCTCTTTTTTTGATCTGGTAAAACTGAAAATTCCCATAACGAAAAAATTACACGTTCAAAATTGCTGTTATCCTATGGTCCGTTAACCTGATTGAATTGATTTGAACACAAAAAGAAAGCTCTCATCAAAATTGACGAAAGCTTCCCTAATTATTCAAAAAAATGAATTACTTCTTTGCAAAATAGTCCTTAACATTGTCATTAGGAACAACTTCCTCAACAAAAGTGTAAGCGCCGGTCTTTTCCGACTTGACCATTTTGATTACTTTGGAATATCCTTTTCCGGCACCTTTTTGAAGCGATGCAACTACTTTCTTTGCCATAGTTCAAATTATTTAATTTCCCGGTGTACGGTTACTCTTTTAAGAATCGGGTTATATTTTTTCAGTTCAAGACGTTCCGGTGTATTTTTCCGGTTCTTCTTAGTCACATAACGGGATGTGCCGGGAATACCTGTTGCTTTATGCTCGGTACATTCCAAGATGACTTGTACTCGGTTACCTTTCTTTGCCATGGTTCAGTAACTAATTAAATATTTTCAATATAACCTTTTGCTTTAGCATCTTTCAGCGTAGCAGCAAGGCCGTTTTTATTAATGGTTCTCAACCCTGCGGCTGAAACATTGAGTTTTATCCACCTGTCTTCTTCAGGTACATAAAAACGCTTGGTGAAGATGTTCACCATGAACTTCCTTTTGGTCCTTCGTTTTGAGTGGGATACGTTGTTCCCAACCATCACTTTTTTACCGGTTATTTGACAAACTCTCGACATTTTGAGTATTTTTTAACTTCTGACCTACATTTTTCAAACAGTTCGCAAAGTAACTACTTTTACTTTAAATAATCAAACTTTGCATCTAATTTTCTCAGAAGATTTTAAGATAAAACTTAAAATTTCTTTTTTGCTTAAAATCAGACAAATATAATCATTTTAATCATATGTACAGTTGCGGATCCCGCTTTTATCTCCTTTTTTGAGGATTGAATGCAATAAATCAATGACTTATTTTTAATCCGTAAACATTTTTTTGTATTGGGAACATTAGATTATTCTCCCGATTATTTACTTTTGAAAATAAAAAAACTGTTTTGGCACTATATCATCAAGATCAAGAAAAGATCTATCCAACTTTTTGGCAAGCGGCCAACCTGATTGTGGTCTATATTTTCATTCAAACAATCATCGATTTTCCGCTGGCATTATACGATTATCAGCATGGGACCGATTGGCTTTACGAACCTTGGATCAAAATACCCGTTTTCTTCGGTTCGACGATTTTTATCCTCTTTCTGGGCTATCGCTTTTCTGGCCTCCCGTTAACTAAGGTTTTCCCCATTCGGAGCTTTAACCTGTTAATCCTTCCTTCGATGGTGCTGACTTTTGCCGGACTTCAGTTTTTTCTGAACGAAATAAGCCTGCAACTCGATCGGGTAATCCCACCCCCTACATGGTTTATGGAGATGTTTGCCAGACTTTTCGATTCCGATCTTGGAGTCTGGAGTGGTGTCGTTCGTATCGTGGTTATTGCACCGGTGGTTGAAGAGTTGATTTTCCGGGGTGCCATAATGACCGGGTTTAGTCATAACTATACAGCTTCCCGGGCCATTTTCTTTTCGGCTCTTCTCTTCGCATTATTCCATCTTAATCCGTGGCAATTCCCGGCAACCTTCCTGCTTGGGTTGATCCTGGGGTGGGTGAGGATCCGAACCGGATCTGTCCTTGCTTGCATCGGCGGCCATGCCATTCATAATGGACTGGTTTACCTGTCTGTTATTTATTGTGCTGATCTTGAAAACCTTACGGTCATTCGCCCCGGCGATCCTGCAAGTTACCTTATCAACGGGATGTTGATGGGGGCCGGTCTGCTGCTAATCTGTTTTACCTCCCTGAAACGTGTAAATTAGAGAATTGATTAAGTTTGGAAGGGCAATCTGGTCTTGCTCCAATCGTTAATTAAACATTTTTAAAATTTAGCGGCAAAGGATTTGTCGTTTTTTGAAAAGATGTTACCTTTGCCGCCGTTATTAAAAATAATAACCGGGGTGTAGCGCAGCTTGGTAGCGCGCGTCGTTCGGGACGACGAGGTCGCAGGTTCAAATCCTGTCACCCCGACCAATCGAAAGAGGGGTAAAAATTAATGGAAGAAGCCACATGGTTAAAACCTGTGGCTTCTTTTTTATTTCAAAAAGTCTTCCCTGATCGGCGAAAAATTATCGATCAGACGAGCCTTTCGGGTTAAAACCTTGATGGTGTGTTTTTTCCCGGAAGGAACATAAAACATATCCCCGGCAACCAGATGCTCCTCCGCTTCCCCTTCACAATAGAATAGTATCTCTCCTTCAGCGATGTAGCTGGTCTGTTCATGCGGATGAGAATGAAACGGATCGGCACTCTCCCATGGTCCATTCGTGAATTCTATTAATACGGTCATTAATCTGTCAAGATGGACAATCTTTCGACTGACCCCTTCCTTTACAATTTCAGAAGGCATTTCTCCAAATTTGAATACTGCCATAACTCAATTTTTTAAAATGAAAATTCTCAATTAAATTACATAAATCAACAAATTAATTTGAATAATTCAATAGATTTATGATATTTTGCTTAACTTTAATACAGTATTAACAGTTATCTTTAATTGTTATGAATAACCTTCTGCTTAAATACATGAATGAGAGACTGGAGAGGCCGGTTTCAAAACATGCTGAACCAGGGCCTGTAATCACAATCTCCAGAGAATGTGGCTGCCATGGCAGTCTGATCGCCCAAATGTTGACCGACAGGATCAATAAAAAGCTCAAAGAGTCAGGTAAAAATTATGAATGGAGGTGGGTTAACAAGGAGATTCTTAACCTCGCCTCACAGGAACTGAAGATTCACCCGGAAAAGGTGAAAGAGCTGATGGCTTCGGACGATTACAGCCTGATTCAGGAAATAGTAGCCTCTTTTACCGAAAAATATTACATCAATAACAATAAGGTTCGAAAGGTCATTCACGATGTGATCCGCAATATTGCCGTTGAAGGAAATGCCGTAATCGTTGGGCGCGGAAGCGCGTCCATTGCCGGGGATATCTCCAAAGCCCTGCACATCAAACTCGTTGCCCCATTAAGTTGGAAGACCGTGATTATCAGTCGCAGGAGAAATATTTCCTTCGACGATGCCAAAAATTATGTGCTTAAAATCGATGAGCAAAGAGCCAGGTTCCGGGATTATTTTAAAGGAAATGAGGAGGATCAGGTCAATTATCATCTGGTCTTTAATTGTATGAATATGAGTATTGATGAGATTTGTGATCTGATATTCAAAACGGCTGAGATGAAACAAATTATTTGATTCTACTTCGGATAGATCATATTTTTGTTATTTGCCCACTTACTACCCCCGATGATAAAAAAGAAACCCGATGACCATTCGGGCAGATTGTCCTTTTATAAGACTTACCTGTTGTATTTCAATCTGATTCTTCAGATGGTGGTCATGGTCCTGCTCGGGGTGATTGGTGGAGCCAGGCTCGACAAGGTGCTCCAATTGAAATTCCCCGTTTTTACCTTGCTCTTTACCCTTCTGACCGCCTTTCTGGCCCTTTATCTGCTCTTTCGTACCATCTCTAAAAAGTAGAGAACCGATTCCGGTTCTCCTGGCCTGGGGACTATCCTTCGGCTACTTAAGTTCTCCTCTCTCAATGTGCCGTGATCGTCGGATTGTCTTGTACCATTTCCTCTTCCTGGTACTGGAATTTTACTTTCGGTTAAATCTTTCTCTTCGCCTCTTCAGAAACGGACCATCACCGGACTTTAAGCTTATTTTCAAGGTGATTTCTGTGTAGTATCTGTACCCTATAATACAGAAACTATACAGAAACTGTACAGAAACAGTACAGATACCCCGGGTTTGCCCCCTGTTTGAACCGTCAGGGATTCAATAGGGGAGAATTGCTCCGGTCATATGTTTACTCACGCTTTGGGATTGGGTTTGAAGGACATTTTGGCCATTTTTACCACTTCGAGCGAAGGAAAGCCAAACTCCTCGACAATTTTCCCCAAAAGCAGATAAATGCCGTCGCCGCGGAAGGGGTAGTTCTTTAGCGAAGGGGGAAAATGTACGGTATCGAAAAATTCGCCGTGAATATCGATGAAGGTGCCGAAATGCATGATCTCTTTGCGAACGGTCGGGACATATTTAATGGTGACCAGACGCCCCAGCATCCGCACGGTCCGGCCCACGTTGGCCATCATCTCTTTGGCAAAAACTTCGCCCCTGAAGCTGGTTTCCAGCATCTCGAAAGGGCTGATGGTGACGGGGAAACCTAACAGCTCAATCTCGTCGTAGGCATCGCCCAGTACCGAATTTTCGAGCTGGGGCAGCCGGTATTCCTTCGCCTCGGGCTCGAAGATGGCGTTGCTTCGGATTGTTGCCACCGGCTTGATGAGTAGCGAGTAAGCTTCCCAAAGCAGTTGGGCTTTACTTTTCCCGCAGAAGCGGAAGGCGCCCAGCCGGATCAGGATGGTCAGTTGCTCTTTGGTGACGGGTACACGATCGACAAAATCGGGCAGCGAACGGAAGGGGCCGTTATGATCGCGTTCAGTAATTATCTGGTTGGTGATGTTTTGCTCGAAGTTTTGCACGTGAATAAAGCCTGTATAGATTTTAGAACCGATAATCCGGGTTTCATTCAGGCTGTAGTTGACGCAGGGCAGTTCGATCTCCGCCCCGCAACGTTTGGCTTCGTTGAAATAGACCCACGAACGGTAGAAGCCGCCGAAGTTATTGATCACGGCCACCATGAATTCGCGCGGGTAGTGGGCCTTCAGGTAGAGGCTCTGGAAGCTTTCGACGGCATAGGAAGCCGAATGGGCTTTCGAGAAGGAGTATCCGGCGAACGATTCGATCTGTCGCCATACTTCGCGGCTGATCTCGTCGGGATAACCTTTCTCGCGGCAATTGCTGAAATATTTCTCTTCGATACGCTGAAACTCGGCTTTGGAGCGGAATTTACCGCTCATGGCCCGGCGCAGCACATCGGCTTCGGCCAGATCGAGCCCGGCAAAATGGTGGGCCACCTTGATCACATCCTCCTGGTAAACCATCACGCCGTAGGTTTCTTCCAACTGTTCCTTCATCACCGGGTGGAGGTACTTGATCCGGTCGGGGTGGTGGAACCGCTGGATATATTCGCGCATCATGCCCGATTTGGCTACGCCGGGGCGGATGATGGAGCTGGCCGCCACCAAAGTAAGGTAGTTGTCGCAATGCAGCTTTTTCAGCAGTCCCCGCATGGCCGGGCTCTCGATGTAGAAACAGCCGTTGGTCTCTCCGGTGCGGAGCTGATGCTTCACCTGTTCGTCCTGAAAGAACAGGTCGACGCGATGGATATCGATCACTTCGCCGCAATTGGCGCGGACGATATCGACCGCCTCTTTGATGTGGCCGATACCCCGCTGGCTCAGGATATCGAGCTTTTCGAATCCCAGCTCTTCGGCCATATACATGTCCCATTGCGTGGTGGGGAACCCTTTCGGGGGAAGATCGAGGGCGGTATAGTAGGTGATCGGCTCTTCCGAGATCAGGATGCCTCCGGCGTGGATGCTGCGCAGGTTGGGAAAATCGGTCACCTGTTTGGCCATCGAGCAGATCAGGGCGGTGATATCGTTTTTCACCAGGTCGTCGTCGGGCGAATTGACCAGCAGGTCGATCTCGTTCTTTGGCAGACCGAAGACTTTGCCCAGCTCGCGGTAGATGGAACGGTCGCGGAAGGTGGAAGTAGCCCCCAGCAGCGCGGTGTGTTCGCGGCCATACCGTTTGAAGATGTAGTCCTGGACCTCTTCGCGGTCGCGCCACGAATAGTCGATATCGAAATCGGGAGGACTGGTGCGGCGGGGATTGAGAAACCGTTCGAAATAGAGGTTGAGTTGAATGGGGTCGACATCGGTTATTTTCAGGCAGT
Organism: uncultured Prolixibacteraceae bacterium; assembly: GCA_964632305.1. GTDB lineage: Bacteria > Bacteroidota > Bacteroidia > Bacteroidales > Prolixibacteraceae > CAZWBR01. The sequence goes on along the minus strand of CAZWBR010000019.1, from coordinate 11,211 downwards.
AAGCGACGATGCTGTTGGCCCCGCTGCCCCTCCCGACGTGGTAGAAACCGCGCGACAGGCTGTAACGGATAATATCCCAGGCAATGAGGAAATAGGAAGAGAATCCCATGTTGTGGATAATCTCCAACTCGTGGCGGATGCGCCGCAAAGCCTCCGGGTTATTGGGCCCGTAGCGGTAGATCATCCCGTCGAGCGCCAGCTTTTCCAGCAACAGTTTATCGTCGTAGGCCGATTGGGTGAATACTTTTTTGTTTTTAACGGATTTAAAATCCATTGAGATGGAACAGGACTGAAGCAACTGCCGGGTGTTTTCCGCGATTTCGGGGTAACGGTCGAAGAGTTGCCGGAGTTGCTCCCGCGGGAGCAACTGTTCGGCGGGAGGAGAGAATTGATCGGCTTCCAGCTTACTGATTAGTGTGTTGTGATCGATGGCCCGAAGGCTTTTGTGCAGGAACCAGTCGCGGTCATCGCGGAAGGTGACCGGTTGCAGCGCCACCAGTCGATGCAGCTTATCGCGCCAGGGAGAGGTGAGCAGTTTATTTACTTCGTCGGGGCGAATGCCAATCCGTTCGTTGTCCGATAGTTCTGTATTCAGCTTCTTCCCGAAAGGATAAACGACGAAAACCTGGCTGAAGTCGGGAGCCGTTTCGGGAAACTCTTTTTTTTCGAGGTTATGCCGGGTGAGCCAATCATTGATCTCTTTCAGCCCTTCACGGTCGCGGGCCAGCGCCAGGTAAAGCAGCCGGTCACCATTGCGGAACTCGCATCCGGCCAACGGTTTGATCCCTTTCTCCGTGGCTTTTTTGATGAATTCAGGAATACCCATCGTGGTGTTGATATCGGTCAGGGCCAGGGTTTCCACACCATTGGCGAGGGCGATGCCGAGCAGGTCGTCGATGCTGAGGGTTCCGTAGCGGAGGCTGTAATAGGAGTGGGCGTTGATGAACATCTTGATGATTGACTATTGACTATTTACGATTGACGATGTGTCAATCAGGCTTGAGGGTTACGGATCGGGAGGGGGCGGTTTTCGAAGCCGGAGGCACGGCGGACCGATCCGGAGCCGAAGCGGAGCCTGATCTTATCCATCGAGAGGTAGAGCTTAACCATCTTCTCGTTATTGTCGAACAGGTCGAGCTGTTGAGCCCCGCTGATCAGTCCTCCCAGTTTGACGCCGATCAGGCGGATCAGCATACGTCGTTCGTAGAGCCTGCGAAACAGTTCGCGGGCCGTATCCATCAACACATGGTCGAACGAGGTATAGGCGATCTTTTTTTGCAGGGTATGGGTGTCGTAGTTGGCGTAACGAATCTTGACGGTGACTACCGAGGCCAGCTTCTGGTTTTTCCGCATCTTGAAGGCCAGCTTTTCGACCATCGCGGTGAGGAGCCGCTCGAGCATCTGTACATCGATGGTGTCGGTCTCGAAGGTGCGCTCGGTGCTGATTGACTTTTCCTCGGAGTAGGGGATTACTGGGCTGAAATCGATGCCGTTGGCACGCCGCCAGATCTCAATACCCGACTTGCCCAGCACATTCTCCATCATCTCGGGCGGAATGGCGCTAAGGGTTTGGATGGTGGAGACACCCATCGAGCGGAGCAACTGGTAGGTCTTATCGCCGATCATCGGGATCTTGCGGATCGACAACGGGTTCAGAAAGGGCTGCACCAGATCGCCAGGCACCTCCTTTTCGCCGTTGGGTTTGGCCTCGCCGGTGGCGATCTTCGAGACTGTTTTATTGACCGAGAGCCCGAACGAGATGGGCAGCCCCGTTTCGCGGATGATGCGGTCGCGCAGTTCGTGGCTCCACTGGTAGGAACCGAAGAAACGATCCATTCCCGAGATGTCGATGTAATGCTCGTCGATGGAGGCTTTCTCGTACACCGGCGCCTGGTCGGCTATCACATCGGTCACCAGCCGGGAGTATTTGGTGTAGAGGTCCATATCGCCCCGGATGATTTTCGCGTCGCGGCAAAGGTTCAGCGCCATCCGCATCGGCATGGCCGAGTGGACGCCAAACTTGCGGGCTTCGTAGCTGCAACTGGCCACGACGCCCCGGTCGGAGAGACCACCGATGATCACCGGCTGCCCCGCCAGCCCGGGGTCCATCAGCCGCTCGACCGACACGAAAAAGGTGTCGAGATCGAGGTGTACTATGGTGCGGTTCTGTAAGTTCATCGTTTTGTCCTTTCCCCTGTTTAATGCTCCTTCTTCAGGACCCGAATTGATTTTTTTCGTAAAATCATGCGCTTCCAGTATTGCTATTTAAGGAATAATCCGTAAATTTGATTATTATATAATCATTATTCGGATTACATTATAATCATTTTTTAGCAAAAAAGCAAGATGTATTTCGCTTCGAACCTCAAATTTTTGCGTAAACGGCGCAGTCGCACCCAGGACGAGATCGCTACGGCCCTGGGACTGAAGCGGTCGACACTGAACAACTATGAGAACGGAATTTCATGGCCCACCATCCCGGGACTGCTGGCCCTGTCGGACTATTTCCAGGTGGCGGTCGATACCCTGCTACGGGTTGATCTGGGACAGTTGCGCGAGAGCCAGCTCTACCAACTGGAGCACGGGCAGGATGTACTGATCAAGGGAAGTCAGCTCCGTGTGCTGGCCACCACGGTCGACCGGCAGAACCGCGATAATATTGAGCTGGTGTCGGAGAAGGCGAAAGCGGGTTATCTGAACGGCTATGCCGATCCGGAGTATATTTCCGAGTTGCCGGTCTTTCAGCTCCCTTTTTTATCGCATGAGCGGAAATACCGGACGTTCCAGATCAACGGCGATTCGATGCTGCCGATCCCCAATGGGGCGTGGGTGACGGGTGAATTTGTACAGGACTGGCACGATGTGAAAGATGACGAGCGTTACGTGGTCCTGACACTAAACGACGGGCTGGTTTTCAAACAGGTCAGGAACGAGCTGAAGAGTCGCCAGTGTCTGCGGATGATCTCGACCAACCCCGACTATGCCCCTTACGATCCCCGGCAAGCGAGATCAGAGAGATCTGGAAGTTTATTCATTATATCTCGTCGCAGATACCGGAGGCCTCATCGCTTTCGCGCGTCGAGCAAAAACTGGAGAACCTAAAGAAGGAGATGGCCGGCATCCGGGAACGGCTGGGGTAGGAGAGTAAGAAAGATTAAATCCAGAGCCGTTGGCAGTGTATTTATTTGTCGCTATAATGACCCTTGGCTGAAACTACGAAGACGGTTACTGTTTGATCATTGACCAGGTAAATAATTTGATTTTTCTTGTCGATTTTACGTGACCAACATTCTGTTAGCTCATATTTTAACTTTTCGGGTGAGCCTGTTCCCGAGTAAGGGGTCACCGAAAGTTCAATAAAGATTCTTTCAATTTTCTTTAGAGTAATCAACTGACCTGATTTTTTTCCAATCTGCGAGATGTTCTTTAGCCCGTTCGGTGATGGCTATTTTATATTTTCCCATAGCTTTTCAGGATCGACATAGGTTACCTGTCCCTCCTGCACCTCCCGTAGACCGGCCTCCAAATCCTCTCTGTTTCCGGGATCAGTAAGGTATCTATCCAATGCAGAGGAGCCACTCTCTTTTTCTGCTTTCCGCATCACCTCAATACTTTTCAGGTAAAGAAGATAAGCTTTATACTCCATCTCTGTCATTTTAACCGTAATCATCGTTTCTTCATTTTACTGCCTTGTCAAAGTTAGCTACTTCTACGATGAAATACAATCACGTTGCGAGAACCATCTCAAATTTGACACCCTTCCTGATTGGAAAACCTTCCCTATATGTTGGTGGCTGATTCAGAAAATTTGCATTAAATCTCTGCCATCGGGCAGCATTCGGTAAATCTTTTTATCACGAGGCGAATAAACCAAAAGAAAATCGCCATAAGGATACAGTTCATAATCGTTTGATAAATTAACTACACCCTGATCCATAACCCCTTCACTTTTAACCCTGCGCCATTCATTTCCATGATTATAGTAGACCCAATCATTAATCAGCCTCCAGGTTGTATGTTCTTTTATCTGGGGTATTTCTTTCCGTTGATGGTTGGTATAGGTGGTGGTGTACATACCTGTTGAAACCGGATCTCCTCCGCCGGAGGTTAATTCAACGCCAAATGCTGTTACCGGAGCTTTTGTGGTATTACTGCCGGCTTGAAAGTAATACAAAACAGTACTGTTCTCCTCGACCGCAATCTTCCGGATTATGTGTTTCACCGGAATAAGTTCCTCCTTTTTTTTGCTTGCCCAGTTGTAGCGGTATGCCCCTCCCAGTTCATGATTTCCGGAGTAATTTTCCCAATATTTGTTATAAACCATATAGTATTGATCGGGCGTTATATTGAATACCGGATCCTTGTCTTCAAAAGCCACTTCCATTGTCTGGTTAGGTTTATTCAGATTGAGCGTAAACACTTTGTTTTCCCTCGAACAATACAGAGTTCCCGAGTGATGTACCCGAAGTAATTCGGCCCGGTTGTCAATCACGCGTCGTTGTCCACCGTCAATGGTCATCTGAACCACACCATCTTTACAATTAAAATATATCCAACGCCCCATCACCTGTATCTTGCTTGGCGAATCCTCACTCAGCTTTTTTAGTTCCAATCCGCTGAAATTCATTTTGTAGAGTTTAAATTCATCTTTTGGATTGGCAAAATAGATCCAGTTATTCTGTGATCCAATCAATCCTTCGCCGGCATCCCTGCAATTTCCCCACTCGTTGGGATCGGTAACCACAACATGACAAACGGCTGTATCTTTATGATCAGAGGTTATCACCATAATTCTTGTGCTGCCCTTCTTCTTGCCCGTAACCAGTCCGTTGCCCGATACCGATGCCACCTCCGTATTCTCAGAGTTCCATACCATGGTTTTGTTACCGGCATAACCAGGCTTGAATTTGACGGTAAGCTGTTGTGGAAAATCGTTGCGGGTGAACAGTTCAATCCTTTGAGGATCTGTGATCATGTTACCGGCGGATACTGGCCAGACTGCTTCCTTCGTTAAGGTACCGGCAGACTGCAATTGAATGGTTTGAGCTGGCGACGACTGAAGGATTATGGTATCTTTTTTCAGTTTAACAACCGGCACCTGTGCACTGGCTAAACCATACACCAGCATAACTATTGCGAGGTATAATTTTTTCAAAACTTTAAGTTTAATGTTATTGAAGACTGATATATTCCTTCAAAGTTAAAAATCGTATGATATTAAATCACGGTTGTCTGATAAAAATATTAACCAAAGTCTGCATTTTTAAATCCAATCCGACTTTCTGCCTTTGAGTTGTCATGCCGAAATGACAGACATGGATGAAAAGAGTTGATTCCGTACACATAGGGTACCGTTACAACCTATCGGACAGGAGATAAAAATCTCGGCTGTAACCACCGAGATTTTTATTCGTCTTATGTGAAATGAAGATCAATTATGAAAAAAACTATTTTTCTGTTGCTAATCGCTTTTTCATTGATTAGCAATCATGTTAATGGTCAGGGTCAATTTCCATTTAAATCAGAAAACGATTCATCTTCCATTCTGGCTTATTGGTATAACTGCAAACCAGATTCAGTCACAATCGCCGCACTGAATCAAACTGCATATTTCACTTCATCACTTCAAATCTATGGCCCGGTTATCACAGATTCATTTTCGGTGAGTATTGAGGTATTTCTCGCGGATAGTGTTATGGCCTATTCCAATAATTTTTTGATTGAAAAGAACAGACCCAACACGGGTTATCAAGTCGATGTAAAGAATAATTTTTTCCGCATAACCTCTTCTGTTGACCAGTTAAAGTCAGATCCAAATAAAATTAAACTGACAATCTCCTCTTCTACTACTCAACTGGAAAAAACGATCAACTGTAAATATCATAAAATTTATGGGAATATAACGGATTTTAAAGAAAATCCGTTACGATCATTTATATTAATTAAACCGGATGCCTTTGAGGAAGTCAGTGCCGTTTGGAGTGATCACAAGGGGTATTATGAATTAACACTTCCGGAAAGAACATACAATTGCTTTTACGCAAACGACGGGAATTATAAATCAACCACCTTGGAGGCCTGGTCGTGGCATATGATTGTTGATCACGATCAGGAACTGGATTATAAGATTGGAACCGGTGAAGTGTACAACTTAAATGTTTGGCCCAACAATGGGGGATTCAATTCTCTTTTGTTTTCCTTCCGGCCTATGGTATTGGGTAACCGGGATAATGCCGCTTCAGAACTGACCATTAATAATAAAAAGTTTAACTTATTGGATATTGCCCCTAAGCTGGAGATAAAGGATTTTAAGATAACCATAAACGGTGTGCCGGCTGAGATCTATTCCCTGCAGCAATATTATGAGACCGGTAAAGAGGTGGCTATGCCCGCCTATTTGATTCAGATCCGTCAATTAACACCCACCTTCGGAAAACAAACTATCCGTGTCGAATATGATAAAACCATCGAGCAGAACGGAAAGAAAACAGTCCAAAACAGTATGGGCTATTTTCAGTTTTACGCTAATTACTCAGGGAAATCAGCCTTCAATTAAGAAAAGCAACTTAAACATTGGGAAGTACAGATTCTTAACTTTACGATATATCTACAATCAGCAGCTCCCGCTGAAATGTCATCCGGGATGAAAAAAGCGATAAGTGTCGGATCATCATTCACCGGGCGCCCATTCCCGTCACGCTTTCTTTCACTACTTTGTAATCGTATATTGCTAAAAAAACCGGACAGTTTTTTATCTTGCATAAACATGGCAGAAATGCCAAAACTACATCAAAATGAATGATCCGAACGTTCCGCAAACACCTGAAAATAGTATTCAGACCTACCGAAGAATCCGCAAAACCATCGGGTGGCTCGGAATCTCGCTGCCGGTAATGCTGATCCTGCTGTCGCTGATTCCATTTTTTAAAACCCCGGTTCAGAAATCGATCAGCAATTACTATTATACCAACCTTCGGGAGCTGATGACCGGAGTGCTTTGCGCTGTAGGACTCTTTTTGATCCGGTACCAGGGATTTAAAAGTTCTTCATTGTGGAAAAACGACAATCTTTTGACCAATATAGCTGGTTACATGGCCATCGGCATTGCGCTTTTTCCGGTCAATCCGGAATGTTGGGATGATAAACAATACACGCTGATTCCGTTAAACGAACCGTGGCTGGGTTACCTTCATATTGGTTTTGCTGCTCTCTTCTTCTTTATCCTGGCAACAATATCGATCAACATTTTCACCATTGGTCAACAAGATAATCCAGACATTCCAAAAAGTGTTTTCAACGAAAATCATATTTATCGTCTATGTGGTTATCTGATCCTTGCTTTTACCATCATGATCGCTCTCTTTGACTCACTGGATCTCTTTCCTTATTCGACTCTACTCTTTGAAGCGTTGGCGCTAACCACCTTCGGAATATCCTGGCTGGTTAAAGGCAGAGTTCTGGGGGATAGTGGAAAGATCGGGGAGAAAATCTACCGGGAGTCGAATTAGAAGACTCCAAAATCTTATCTTTAAGGTCATAAGTCCAGTATCTAATATCTTCCTGCAAGAAAGATAATACAAATGGAATTCCTTACCCGAAAATCGTTACTCTACAAAAGCGGACTCGGCTTCTGGTGTATCAATCCGGTGCAGGGGTGCAGTCACGGCTGCCGTTACCCCTGTTATGCCTTTCTGATGGCTCAATCGCATGGTAGGGTCCACTCTTTCGGCGAGTGGTGCGAGCCCAAACTAGTGAGTAATGCCCACGAACTGTTGGCTAAGGAGCTGAAACGCATGAAGGTCAAACCTGACAGCATCCATCTCTGTCTCACCACCGATCCATTTATGTACGGCGTTCCGGAGGTCACCGGAATGAGCCTGACGCTGATCGAACTGATCAATTCCTACGGCATTCCCTGTTCGCTGCTCACCAAGGGACTAATCCCGGCCGATCTGACCGACCGCCATCGTTTCCCGGTCGAAAACAGTCACGGCATCAGCCTGGTCTCACTCGATGAATCTTTCCGCCGTCACTGGGAACCTGGTGCCGCACCCTATGCCGATCGGATCGGGGCGTTGAAACAATTGCACGAATCGGGCCGCCGAACCCTGATCCATATGGAGCCTTATCCCACTCCCAACTTTATCGTACAGGACCTGCAACCTATCCTGCAACAGGTCAGCTTCGCCGATGAGATCTACTTTAGCGGATGGAACTACAATAACGCGGTGAAACAGGTTCCCGGCTACCGGGAGTTCTACCGCGAACAGTCGGCCATCGTTCAACGCTTCTGCCGTGAACACCGGATTATTTGCAATACAGCGGAGTAAGCCATCATTTTTCAGGAAACCAAAATCAGGAAACCAACCATTTCTTTCGAAATTACACATGGAGGAGATTGAGGATACCGTGTACCCTGTTGTTTCAGAAAAGTGCCAAATTTTCAATAAAAAGAGGAGTGAGTAGCTAAGCATTCACTGAGGATGTTTGCATTAAATCGCGACTGATAATGGATCTTTCAAATCTCAAACAAACGTAACGCTGATGGAATATCAATAGTAACGTGTTATACTCCCAACATAACGTTGAATTGTCCGGTAATTAAAAGCCAATCCTTATTGCGGTTACTGCCATAGACTGATTTGCAGAAAAAAACAGCAACCTTAGCTTTTAATCGTCATGAAAATTAGTTATCTTTGGCGTTAGTAACGCAAAAGATTGGTATGATTATTTCATTCGGATCTAAGGATACTGAAAAAATATGGAATGGGGAACGGACGAAAAGGATTCCGTTGGAAATTCAACAAGCCGGAAGGAGAAAATTAAGGATGCTGAACAACTCTCAAAACATGGAAGATTTGAAGATCCCACCATCAAACAGATTGGAGCGACTTTCCGGAAATCTGAAGGAGTATTACAGTATCAGGATCAATGACCAATGGAGGATCATTTTCAAATGGAAAAAAAGCCACGCTGGTGAAGTAGAGATTATTGATTATCATAAATAGAATAGAGATATGGAAAGACTGACAAATATTCATCCGGGAGAAGTTCTTTTAGAGGAATTTATGATCCCTATGGAGATTACAGCCTACCGACTTTCAAAAGATCTGGAAATACCGCAGACACGGATATCACAGATCCTGAAAGGGAAAAGACGGATTACGGCCGATACCGCATTAAGACTGAGTTCCTATTTCGGAAATTCTGCAAAATTTTGGCTCGGACTGCAGGACGACTATGACCTTGAAGAAGAAAAGAAGGTAAATGAACTAATTCTAAGAAAGATCCAATTATTAAGATCGGCATAAAGCAAAACTCACTTCCGGGAGAAAGATCAATGGTCGGTCAGCATTGTTTCGGTAACCCGACATTAGTTACACCGGACGTGCAGAACAACAAGCTGGTATAACGTGTCAGCAGTCTCAGTGTAAAATACCCATTAAGTAATGGAAATATTGCTCGAAAAAGAAAATCTGAAATTTACAGTCGATAAAGACTTCAATTTAAAATACCTCACCCCGATACTTCAGTACGTCGGATGGAAACTGGAAAACTACCGATGGGATGATTACAACGAATTTTATCACGCGACCCGTCTCGTCGCGCAGTATCAGTCGGATCCTGATCTCTGGTTTGACACTCACCTGCTTTTAAAGGACGACTCCCTCATAGGGGTACTCCTGATCACAGGTGGGAAAATAAGGAAACTGGAAAACAGGTACGAGATCGCCGACGAGAATCAATCCTTATTGCTGAAATACTTTCATGTTGCAGACAAAGGGAAGGGGTATGGAACACTTTGGATCAATTCGGTCATCCTTCCTCACTACCGTCAAAAAAACTATCGTTATCTCTATGTGAATTCCAGTCACCCGGCCTCTTTCCTCTTTTACGGGCGATTAGGAAAACAGATTGCTGAATACCAACAGCAAAGCGACAATGATCGTTTCACCAGGCAAGGAAGCTGCTTCATGATCAGGATCCAATGATGAATTGAGGCCGTCACTCCTTGCTGAGAGTGAGTTTCATTTTATCCGGCGAAAACAAATCTCCGGCTCTCAAATAACTTTCCTCAGCTTGAAATTCGTAATCGGGTTTTATTTCATGTATTTATCGTACGATTTTGCCTTGGCTCCGTCGCCAAACCGGGCATAGATATTGGCAAAGTAGCCGGCATATTTTTTACCGGGTTCAATGACCCATAGCTTTTCGAGATAAACCAGCGATTTTTTAAAGTCACCGGTAGATTTGGCAAGCTCCTCTACCAGTATCTTGTACTGTTTATTGGTCTTATTCCGGTTATATTTGTCCATCTCCGACTGGTAACGATTCTCGCCTTTCCAGTAATATTTAAAGGCATTCCATTCAAGCGCCGGCACGTTCCGGGGATCTTTTTTCAACAAAATCAGCGAGACGGAATCACAGACCAGTGTATCTTTCAACTCTTTCTGCAATTCAAAATATCCGGCCATAAACGGAATCTCGCCTTGCTGCGATGGGCTGAGCTGTTTCCATATCCCCAACGCTTTTTCGGGTTCTTTGATCTCGGTATAGATATCGAAAAGCCGTTTGCTGATGGTACCCATCTCAGCAGGGTAGTTGGTCTGAATATATTCAAGAGCAACCAGCTCCTTAGAGATATTTTGCTGCCCCCTGTAAATCTCCGCCAGCGTACGATACATCTCTTCACTGGCAAAATTCTTATACCGGGCCTGATCGAACCAGCTTACCGACTGGGTGATATTACCTACCTTGAACGCTGCCTTTGCGGCCTGTGCAAAATCACTTCCTGCAACCTTTTCGACAGACGTTGCACTGATATATTGACTCCATGCTTCCATCGCTTTTGCAAAATCGCCCGATGCAGCGGCCTGCTCGGCAAGCGCTTTGCCTGAATCAGCCGGTGCAACAACGTTTTTAGGTCCGCTGCACGACACGGCAAGCAATAAAATGATCACTAATAAAATGAGAGCCGGATTTTTCATTATTTGTACTTTTAAGGCTGCAAAACTAATAAAAAGTATGAGCCGCATTAGCATTCTTCCTGAGTGCATGAAGACAAAAATGAAATCTCAGGTATAACCAGTAAAATCTTTTGTTAATTTCGCCTTCCAATAGGAGAGATGCCAGAGCGGTCGAATGGGACGGTCTCGAAAACCGTTGTACGGGTAACTGTACCGAGGGTTCGAATCCCTCTCTCTCCGCTGA